>JAVSME010000016.1:0-561968 GCA_039666315.1 Bellilinea sp.
TGCTTCCGCAAAAACCCGATTGCAATTTAGTTTTCCAGCTCTTTTGGAAAGTGGCTGCTTTAGGGCGCATTCACCCGGTCAAACAACCGGTTTTATCGCCGTAATTGGCGAAGGTATTAACTAATAAAACTAAAATGGTATAGATTAGCCGTCGAATTTCCAGGAACACATTTTCGAGCGGCAAACCACTGCGGATGATCCCGTAATCATTATTACCAAAGGACAACATTCGATAAGCAAAAAAACGTTGCACATCATCAATACCGCCCGTGGTGATTTTCCCTTGCGGGCTAATTTCGATCTGGCGAGCCCAAAACGAAAATGTTGGATCCTGACTGGCGAGCAAGTTGTTTTGCTCCGGCCAGATGGCGATAATCGCCCCATTCAGGTCGGTAAACACCAGCTCCAAATCGGCAGGTATTCCCGCCCTGGATACTCCTTGTTGAAACGCCTCTAAAGAAATACCGGCAATAAGGAAATCCGCTGGACTGTCCGTATTTAAAGCAATGATGAGCGGAATAATATTTTTTCCAGATATTGGATCAATTTGGACGTTGCCAACATAGGGCTGATCACCGATCACAGCTGCCTTGACATCAACCAGATCGTAACGATCATCCTCATTGATTATTGATGGAACGCTACATATCACTTCACCATTTTCCTTAAACACCCCAATGCTGACAAATCCCCCGATGGATGCGTATTCATTCAATAAATTTTGGCAGTCCTCGGGCTGAATTGGATCATCTCGATCCATTTTTGCGTTCATTTCAGAAATATATACTTGTGCTTTTTCTAATGACCACACATGCCGTTCAGCCATGCTGTTGACTACCAGATTGGCTTGGTTTTCAATATTATGGATTATTTCCAATCCCCAATTAATCGCAAAATACGCGGCAGCAAGAACCATTGGCAAGATTGCCATCAGTATCAATAGAGTCAGTCTGAAACGCATCCCGCGGAGAAAGTGAAGCATCACCCGACTCGCAAGTTCAAAATAATAACCCTGTAATCCAGTGAGGATTAATAAAAGACAAACAGCCCCCGTACCTTAATAAGCAAGAAGTATGTATTTATTTTACAAATCCCTCTAATAAATGCAAGTCATTATGCGTCTGCAGTTAATTAGCCTGATACCCGTGCCAGGTAGGTGCGCAACGGGTAAAATAGTGTTGAATACTTTCTCCACGCTTTTTGGAGGGCTTTAAAACCACTCCATTACCTCTTGGTCGGTGAGTTGCCCATGTCAATTCTTCATCTGCCCTATGGTAATACAACCTTGCCAATGCAATTACAGGCACCTTATGATCTATTCATACCAAGAGCAGAGGTTATACCCGCCAACCCGGCGCAGATAATCCTTCAAAGCCTGAATCATCCGGTTGGCGATTGCCGCCTCGAGTTTTTCCGCGGGGCAAAGACCGCGAGTATCACGGTAAATGATAAAACTCGCCCGGTTCCGTACCAACACTTGTTGCCGCCTCTGCTCAACCGCCTCAATGAGATTGGCATAGCCGACCAAAATATTACCCTGATCATTGCAACCGGAACCCATGCACCGGCTAACAGTCGCGAAATCGAGCAGATTCTTCCTGCCTCGGTACTGTCTCGTCCGGAAATAGAAATAGTACCGCACAACTGTGACGATCCCGCCAAACTGGTATACCTCGGACTCACCACGCGCGGCACGCCGGTTTGGGTCAATAAAATGTATCACAATTCAGATCTGCGTATTGTTACGGGCACTATCGAACCCCATCATTTTATGGGGTTTTCAGGCGGGGTTAAGAGTGCGGCTATTGGGCTTGCCGGTCGCGAGACGATCAACAAAAACCATGCCATGTTAGGCGATCCTTTTTCTGTCATAGGCGAGTTCGAGCGCAATCCAATGCGTCAAGATGTAGAAGAAATTGGGCGACTGATCGGCGTTCATTTTGCGCTGAATGTTCTAATCAATTCAAATCACGAAATTTTGGACGTGCTCAGCGGTGATCCATTGGAAGTCATGCGGGCTGGGATTGACCGCGCCCAAAAACTCTGGTTCACGGCGATTAACTCACCATACGATCTGGTCATCGCCTCGGCAGGTGGTCATCCAAAGGATATCAACCTGTACCAGGCGCAAAAGGCAATCTCACATGCAGCCTTGTTTGCAAAACCTGGCGGCGAAATCCTGTTGGTTGCAGCCTGCCCGGAGGGAATTGGCAGCGCCCATGCCGAGCAATTCGCCAGAACAGTCCACGATCCCACCCAAGCCATTGATCAATTTTCCCGCTCCGGGTTTAAAATCGGACCCCATAAAGTGTATCAGGTAGCACTGCAATCAATGCGCAATAAAATCTTTTTGGTATCCGAACTTGCGCCTGATGTAGTATCCAGGTTCTTTTTAATCCCAGTGAATGATTTGAGCAGTGGCTTACAGGCTGCGCTGGACAATGCTTCCGCAAATTCACGGATTGCTGTCCTGCCTTTTGCCACTGCGACAATACCCATCCTAAAAGTCTAAACAGGTGTTTTGATGACACGACCGATCTTTGAAAACCCTCACCTGGACGGCTCGACCTTTTTTCTATCCGGATCAGGGAATATCAATATCCTCTTGCTACATGGTTTCACCGCAACCACCGTCGAAGTCCGCCCCCTGGCAAAATTTCTTCATTCCACAGGGCATTCCATTTTTGCGCCGCTGCTGCCCGGGCATGGCACCCGCCCGGAGGACCTCATCAGCGTTCACTGGGAGGATTGGTATCAGGCTGCGGAAGAAGGTTATAAAAAACTAGCCGAACCCGGCAAGAAAATTATTGTTGGTGGTGAATCCATGGGTGGGCTGCTCTCTCTTCTCCTGGCTGCCAATCACCCTGAGATCACCGGAATATTATTATTCGCTCCAGCGTTGATTATCCGTGGAATCTGGCAGGCTAAATGGGTCGCGCCTTTCAGAAAAATTATGCCAAAAGGCTATCTTAAAGAGGCAAACAACCGCACAGAGGATCAACTTCCCTGGCAAGGTTATAACGTGCTTACATTGCCTGCTGTGGCTCAATTGGCAACACTTCAAAAAATCATAAATGCTCGATTAGATCAAGTTGCTCAGCCAATTTTAATATTTCAAGGGAAATTGGACGGCACTGTGGATGCAGCCGGCGCACAGAAAATTTTCAACGCAGTTCGTTCCACCGACAAAACCTTGATCTGGCTGGAAGAGAGTGGGCATTGCCTCCTCCTTGATCGCGAACTGAACCAGGTAAAATCAATAGCTCACAACTTTATCCAGCGGCTAATTTGAGCCTTTGTCGTTCCATTCCTGGACATGTCAGGATAGGGTTATAATGGGGCGATGACGAACATAACCCCTCCACAGCTGCTTAAAACAACCGTTGCCGGTGCGCGATGGCGAATTCTTTTGGCTGGCTTCCTACTGGCTTTTATGGGAGGATTTTCCTATGCCTGGGGCGTTCTTGTGGCACCCATCATGGAAAGGTTTGGGTGGACTAAAGCCGAGGCTTCCCTGCCTTTCACTGCGTTCATGGTAGCGTTTGCCCTGGTCATGGTTCCAGCGGGTAGAATGCAGGATCGCTGGGGTCCCAGAAGGGTTTCCACGCTCGGCGCGGTGCTTTTTTTGGTGGCGTATGGGCTGTCCTCCCTGGTCGGCTACTTCCCTTATGCCTGGTGGTTGGTCGTTACCTACGGTATGCTCGGTGGAGCGGCATGTGGCTTGACCTATGCCTGCATTGCGCCGCCGGCGCGCAAGTGGTTTCCCGACAAGCCAGGGCTCGCCGTCTCAACCGCCTTGATGGGCTTCGGTCTGGCTGCGCTGGCGGTCGCTCCAATCAAGTCAGAGTATTTGCTCTATTTTCACGGCATCGAAGGAACCTTCCTCATCATCGGAGGGCTGACGCTAGTGGTCTCTCTGTGGGCTGCCCGGACATTGAAAGATCCACCCACGGGCTGGACGCCCCCAGGCTGGAAACCTGCTCAAACGCCAACCAACACTACATTAGCAGAGCTCGATCTCACCCCCAGGGAAATGATCGCCACTCCATTGTTCTGGATTATCTGGCTAACCCTGGGATCAATGATTTCCGGCGGATTGATGGCGATTGGGCTGATCCCAGCCTATGGGCTCTCAATCGCACTGACATCCGCAGAGGCTGCTCTGGCAATCTCTGTTTTTGCCGCCTTTAACGGTTTCGGCAGGCCAGCAGCGGGATTCCTGGCTGATCGCTACGGCATCCTCCCCGTGATGATAGCCTCCTATATCATCCAGGCAGCAACCTTGCTGGGCTTTCCCGTGCTTGCCGTCACCCAACCGGGTTTGTACCTTGCCTCCGCGCTGCTGGGTTGGGGCTTCGCAGTAACGTTAGGCTTGTTCCCGGTGCTCACCTCTAGCTTCTTCGGCGTCAAGCACCTGGGGGTCAATTACGGCTTGGTGTTCACCGCTTTCGGGATCGGCGCGCTCGCGCCAGCTTTAGGGTCTTTGATATTTGACCTCACCAGCAGCTATGCGCTGGCTTTCATCACCGCAGGCGTTCAAGCCATTGTGGGTCTGGTTTTGTGCATTGTTATCAAGATACAATATACCGGTCGAGAAAACCAGGCCAGGCTTGTGAATTCGGTGGAATTGCGCCGCCAGCGCGATTCAACGGGCATCACCGCAGATGACGACAACTAGCTACTGGCTCGATTTGTTTTTGGATGGGCAAGGATAGGGTTATAATATTCATCAATACCCGATTGAGCATTTTTGTGCGAAATGGAGGATGCATGACAGAGAACTCGAGACCACCCGGAAAAACGACCGTTGCTCTTGAGGTTTTGGTTTCTATCGCTCGATTGACCGCCCTGGGTGTAAATGGCGTTAACCGCCTGGCAACCATCCCATCCGAGGTGGAACGATTTTTTAGCCGCGGAATGAGTGAAGGCATCAAGATCATCGTCGAAAATGATTTGGTTTACATTGACCTTTACGTGATCCTCAATCGTAATGTTGAGGCGCGGGAAGTAAGTCGTACCATTCAATATCAAGTTGCCCGCGCGATTTCTGAATTGGTTGGCATGGAAGTTGGACGAGTCAACGTTCATATCGAAGACATTGACACCAGCGCTGCGCCGAATTGATTGAAAAAATGAAATTTTCCGATTGATCGAACAGGTCAATATTTTGAAAATTAACAGTACACAGGTGAAATGAAACCTCGAACCAAGGCACGAAGCATAGCCTTGCAGGTACTATATGAATGCGACCTGACCAATCATCCTGCGCAGGTGGCAGTTGAAGAACGCCTGATGAACGAAAATCTCGAACCGAATTTAATCAATTTTGTCAACGAGATTATTCATGGGGTTTTACCAATTACCAAACAGTTGGACGATTTTATTGCCCAGCACGCTCCCGAATGGCCGCTAGACCAGGTGGCAGTGATTGACCGCAACATCCTTCGAATTGCCTTATGGGAATTTGCCGTTGAAGGCTGCACGCCCGTCAAAGTGGCAATCAATGAAGCCATTGAACTGGCTAAAATATTCGGTGCCGATAGCACACCGCGTTTTGTCAACGGCGTTCTGGGCAGCCTTGCCAACCGCCAGATCGAGATCAGGCAAAAATTCAATAATAACGCCTCATCAAAAGACGAAAAAACCACTCGTCAGGAGTAAAACCGATCAGAAGCGTTTTTTGTCAAACCAGGTGCAACACTTCATCCAGGGAATGCCGCATGCGAATACCTTTTTTCCTTCACCAAAAAAAATGGATATTTTTACTCTTACTCCTCGCCTTTCCCCTGCAATCCTGTTCAGTAAATCTTCCTGATCTTAACTTTTTCGCTCCGACTCCCCAATTACCACCGGCAGTCTCCTCACAAATTCTACCCCTCGGCAAAGTCGTTTTTCGGGCAATCTCCCCAGCAGGTTCACCTCCCGGTGATCTAACGTTGGAAATCCTGGATGAGGTTACCGGACTGGCAATGAACCCGCAGCGCTACGAGATGACACCCAAAGGGGATGGAAAATACGAACTCGAGCTTCTTTTTCCGCTTGGTTCGGTCATTAAGTACCGTTTTTTGCGGGGCGAATTTCCCTTTGCCGTCGAATATAATGCCCGGGGGGAACAGGTGCGCTACCGAATTGCCTCGATCTCGGAACCGGTTGAAATCGAAGACCTAATCTCTTCCTGGACTGATTTTCGTTATTCTGGAGCCACGGGTCGGATAAAAGGACAGGTATTCAACGCTGCCAATAATTCACCCTTTCCGAATGCGCTGGTCAGTGCTGGGGGCTACCAGACTCTCACAGCATCGGATGGTTCATTTCTGCTTGAAGGCCTCCCGCCCGGAACCCATAACCTGGTTGTGTACAGCCTGGACGGAAGTTTTAAAGTATTTCAACAAGGCGCGCTCGTGGCGGAAAGCGCAACCACCCCGGCAAGTATTCCGGTCATCGAATCCCAGTTTGTGAATGTTACTTTCATCCTGGAAACGCCTGAAACTAACCTGCGTGGACTACCCGTGCGAATGACAGGGAATATTTATTCCCTTGGAAATACTTTTGCAGACCTTGGAGGCGGCTTAAGCGTTATTGCAGCCCGTGCGCCACTCCTGTCCATTGTGGCTGATAATACCTATGCTATTACCCTGCGGCTGCCAGTTGGATTAGACCTTCGTTACAAATACACACTTGGTGACGGTTTTTGGAACGCAGAGCACAACAGTAATGGCGGCTTTGTCATTCGACAGTTGATCATCCCCCCCAATGATCTTACCGTTAACGACAGGGTCGAATCCTGGCAAAGCGGTGAATCTGCGCCGATAACATTCATTGTCCAGTCGCCTGCTAATACGCCAGTTGAAGATACCGTCTCTATCCAATTCAATCCATACGCATGGACATCTCCTATTCCCATGTGGTCACTGGGTAACAATCAATGGCTATATGTCCTTTACAGCCCACTAAATATGTTTTCCGCTCTCCAATACCGGTATTGCCGCAATGATCAATGTGGATTCGCCGACGATATTGCCACGTCCGGTCATCAAGCCAGCGGTTACCCGCTTCAAATCACCACCGAATCCCAAACCATCCGCGATGAAATTAAAGCCTGGCAATGGTGGAATACCACAACCAACGCCACCCAGATCATCTCGCCGGAAATTCTCCCCCGCACTGTCCAATTTGTCACCGGGATCGAAACCAGTCCGCATTATCAACCGACCTGGCAGCCCTATCTTTTCTGGGGTTACAATGCGGTCAACCTCTTACAGGCTAACACGGTGATCATCAGCCCAACCTGGAGTTACACACGCACATCTCCTCCGGTCTTCGAATCGGTGCCGGGAAAAGATCCACTATGGATAGACTTGACCCAAGCAACGCAAACTTCCCGCCAAGCCAATCTGATTCCCTGGTTGTTCCCGCGTATTCAACCCAACGCCGAAATCTGGTCCCAACCCATAGATGATTTCTCGTGGTGGGAAAACTGGTTTGAGCGATACCGGATCTTTGCAATCCACATGGCAGACCTGGCAGCCCAAACAAACGCGCCGGTTCTCATTCTCGGTGGAAGCGAGGTCATCCCTGCGCTGCCAGATGGAAAATTAGATGACGGAACGTCGTCCGGCGTACCACCCTTCGCAGCAGAACGATGGCGCCAGATTCTAAGCGAAGTCCGCCAACGCTACACTGGTCAAGTTGCCTGGGCACTGCCCCTGGATCAAGACGGGATCCAACCGCCCGATTGGTTGGATATGGTGGATTCGCTGTATGTGCTGGTTTCCGCCCCATTGGCAGATTCAGCGAACGCGAGTCTGGACGATTTGAGCCTGCGGGCTGCCTCAGTATTGGATGAAACCTTGCTCCCTATCCACCAAACCATTCAAAAACCGGTTTTTATAGCCGTAAATTACCCCTCCTACAACGGAGCAGCAATGGAATGCCTGCCCGAATTGTGTCCTTTATGGGACAGCCAGATTCCATCTGCTGAAGTAATTGCCGGGCTCGAGATGGATATGCAGGAACAGGCGGATATTTATACCGCCTGGATGACCGTAATCAACGAACGGGACTGGATAAGTGGTTTTGTATCCCGAGGTTACTACCCTCCAGCCGCTTTACAAGATCCTTCATCCTCCATCCGCGGTAAACCCGCATCCGATGTCTTGTGGCATTGGTTTTCAAAGGTCGGTAACTCTTCACAGCCCGCCCCGTAAATAAGCGGAAAGAATCCACCAGCCTGGCAGACATATTACTGCCTGGCTGTATTTTCGGCCTCAAGCCAGATAGAATAACACCACCGCCACGATCACCAGAAATGGCGCGTAGGGAATGGCGGTAAACGGGCGGTACGAACGAGTTAATACGCTGAACAACAGGTACAACCCGCTAATCACTCCGCCCAAGACCACAGAAAAGAAAAGGCTGATGGCAATTTTCGGCCAGCCGAGGATCAAACCAAGAATCCCGCTTATATTCACATCGCCAAAGCCAAGCGCAACTTCATCCATCGGCTCACCGCGGCGCTTCGCCATCACGCGGTTGAATAAAATGCCAAAATAATACAAGACGATCATTATCCCAAAACCAACCGCTCCACCGATGGCTGTCATTACAAGCCCATTCCAGTAAATTCCCAATGGAATTGCCAATGCAACCCCGGCAACGCTGATTTCGTTCAAAATGACGCGGTGCTCCATGTCCATGATAAAAACCAGCGCAAAGTAAAAAAAATAAGGAAGACTAATCCAGAAACCGAACCGTTGCGGAGGGAAATAAAACATCAGGGGTACCAAAACCAACGAGAAACCCTGAACAATCCAGGTTCTCGCCAACCTTGTTTGTCCACACGAGCGGCATGGCTTAACAGCCAGGTAATCCCACGCAGGGATTGAACTGGCGCAGTGCTGACAGATAGGCAGGCTCAGCTTCCGCGTTCGCGGAAGCACATCCTCAAGATAGTTTAATGCCATGCCGCACAACCAGCCGCCGGCAACTGTCAATACGAATTCAATCGCGCTGCCAACCATTCGTTATCTATGGAGTAAAATCTGGATGCGCAGATTGTGAAGCCGCCTGCCCCTGGTAAGCCAATTCTTTTTTGGCTCGTTCAGCCAGTTGAGCACGCAAATCGTTGATATCTTTGGGCAGCAAATAAATCGCACCAAGGAAAAACAAAAAACACAGAATCCAGGCTCCCACACAAATAATCAATATGGCGTCCTTGAGCGATGCTTGCACCGCGATTAGACCCGCCAGCGCTGGCGCAACGGCAGATCCGCCTTGTTCGATAAGATATTGGATCGAATTGGCTGTCGAACGAACCTCCGGAAGCGAGACATCATAAACGGTAGAAAGAACATTGGGTGAGGCAAATGGGATGAAGATCGCAGTCACCGCCATGGAAATGGTAAAAAACATCACGCTGTTATCCGGAATGTTCAATGAAAACCACAACAGCAACGCTCCTGTGATAACCCCGGATGCCGCAACTATTAATCTGCCGCGAACGTTACGCTTGAACAAAAAATCACCCAATGCTCCGCCTATCGGATACCCCGTCGCCAGGAAGAACACCGCAATCACCATGGTAATCATCACCTCAGAGGGATCAAATCCGCGTTCAGTTTCCAGATAGCGGAAAAACCAGAATGTGATCACTTGCCATGGGAATACCCCAAAGAAACCCTGTACAAACAACAAAAGTAAACTCTTCTTTCGGAAAAGAGCAGCGGCCGTTTTCCAGTCAAAGCGGTAATGCGTATGTTGTTCAATATTCTCTAATTCAGGCTCCGCCCCACCGCGGGGCATTTCCTTGACTGTAAGGAAAATGATAATTGCTAAAACCACGCCCAACGAGCCGGTCAGCAAAAATATCCCTTGCCAGTGAAACGCCTGGGCAAGTGTTAGCGCCAGCACCATGCCAATCATGTAACCCATCGGACTGGCTATTTGTAGCAGACCATACACTTTTCCGCGAGTTTTGGGCGGAAAATAATCCGAGACCAGCGAGTATAAACCGGGATAACTGGCATCGTCTATACCAGTCGAAGCGCGCGTGACGATGAACACCCCAAAGGTCCTCGCCATCGCGCTCAGCGATGTGGTCAAACCCCAGATTAGAGACGCCAGAGCCAGCAATTTCGCTCTCGCAAAGCGGTCATACAAGAATCCCCATAATGGGTAAAAAATTCCACCAACCAGAAGAGCGCCGGAAAAAACCAACCCCATTTGTGCTTCGTCAATCTGGTAAAACTCCATAATCGGCGTTGTGAGCGGTCCAATTAGTAACTTATCGGCTTGGTGTAGGAGCATAAAAACAAAAAACACCCCCAGCACAAACCAACGATACCGTCCAGACGATTTCATCAAAACTCCTCCTTGGAATCGGATTATTAAAGGGTCAGGATGTAGAGAAAGTATAACGAATGTCGCCAAAAAAGGATATTGAATTCCGGTGGTAAAATAGCCCGCCGGGATAGCCCCAGGCAGTCGGCTTGCGATTTAAACCAGAATCAAGTAAAAATGAATGGATTACCCGGCGGTTTATTACCTAATTTTTTGTAAAATGACCTCTTCCACCGATACAATTCTCAGGGTTTTGGATTCCTGGAGCAGCGATCCGGCGATAGCGGATAGCATCACGCTGATTCGCAACGATCCCCCAGTAGGAGGGCGCTTTGCGGCTTTGCCCTCCGGACTGGATGCGCGAATCCATAACGAACTGATTCGTCTGGGAATCCAAAAACTATATGAACACCAGGCAAAGGCAATCACCTCAATCGCTAACGGAAACAATTTGGTTATCTCCACCGGCACGGCAAGTGGAAAATCCTTGTGTTTTTCCCTTCCGATACTGGATCAATTGTTGAAATCCACCCAACGTACAGCACTCCTCATTTTTCCAACCAAAGCCTTGTCTCAGGACCAATACAGGTCACTTCGAGACATCGCCCCACAAGAACTTCATACCTGTATTGCCATTTATGATGGCGATACACCCTCCCATCTGCGCTCGGAAATTCGCAAACGCACTCGCATATTACTAACCAACCCGGATATGCTTCACAATGCTATCCTCCCTCACCATCCAAATTGGGAAACCTTTTTTCGGGGATTATCCGTTTTTGTGCTGGATGAAATTCATCTTTACCGTGGTATTTTTGGCTCCCACATCGCCAATCTAATTCGCCGCGTCAAGCGTATCGCGCATTTTTACACCAACAAGTTTCAATTTGTTTTCACCTCAGCAACTATCGCAAACCCACAGATTCATGCCCACAACCTGGCGGAAGAACCCTTCGATTCTATTGAAGAAAATTCAGCCCCCTCCGGTCAAAAACATTTTCTTCTTTACAATCCACCCATCATACACAATGAATTGGGCATTCGCCGCGCAGCCTTGTCAGAGGCTACCCGCTTAACCGGAGACTTGATAAGCAAAGATGTTCAGACGCTTCTCTTTGCCCACACCCGTCGCAGCGTAGAAATAGGATTGAAATATCTTCGCGATCAGAATCCTTCTAAAAGCGAGCGGGTTTTTGCCTACCGCAGCGGATATCTTCCCGCCGAACGCCGCCGCATCGAGCAGGACTTAAAAAATGGGAATGCGCTGGCAGTAATTGCTACCAACGCTTTGGAACTGGGAATAGATATTGGCGCCGTGGATGCCATTATGATCAGCGGCTATCCGGGCAGTATCGCTGCAACGCGGCAACAGGCTGGCCGGGCTGGACGGCGATTGCAACCAGCCCTTGTCACCCTGATCGCTTCTGCGAATCCTCTAGACCAGTATCTGATTCAACATCCGGAGTACTTGTTCAACAGGTCGCCCGAGCAGGCTTTAATCAATCCAAATAATCCCTTAATCCTGTTACAACATCTCCGCTGCGCAACTTTCGAACTCCCCTTCAAAGAAAACGATTCCTTCGGTGTTCTGCGATGGGACGTTATTGCGCCCTATCTGGAAGTGTTGAAATACAGCGGGGATGTTCTCGCCACTGCCAACCGTTACATTTGGCGCGGCACTCAATACCCGGCAGAGGCAGTCTCCCTTCGCAGCGCACACGGTCAAACAGTGCTTCTGCAAAGTCACGAAGAGGATCGAATCACGACGATCGGTGAGATAGATCGTGAAAGTGCTGACTGGATGGTACATCCCCAGGCAATTTATCTCCACCAGGGTCAGTCGTTTTTTGTAGAGGATTTGGATTTCGACAATAATATTGCCCGGTTAACACCGATCCAATGCGATTATTACACCCAACCATCAATAGATCAGACCATTAAAAAAATGACCGATGACCAGCGCGAATTGGTTCCTGGCGGGAGTAAACATTTCGGCGAAGTGAACGTCATTTCCCAGGTAGCAGGGTTTCGGAGAATTCAATGGCAAACCCACGAGACCCTCTCCGTAGAACCATTGTTGTTGCCCCCTCGCGAACTCCAAACAATGGGTTATTGGATCGAATTGTCTTCGGAAATCGTCAAAACATTGTCAGAAAATAACTTGTGGGCAAGCGCGCCGATCAATTACGGCCCAAATTGGGAAAACCAGCGTAAACTGGTGCGCGCCCGCGATAACTACACCTGCCAGGTATGTGGAGTTAAGGAAGGAAAAATGCAACACCATGTCCATCATAAATTACCCTTCCGCCAATTTACCAATTATATACAAGCCAACAACCCGGAAAACCTGATCACCCTGTGCCCGGCTTGCCATCGAAAAGCAGAGGGGATCGTTCGCGTTCGCAGCGGGTTGGCGGGTTTACGCTACCTGATTGCACAAATGGCGCCCCTCTACATATTGTGCGATCCCGGAGATCTTGGCGCGCACAGCGATCCGCAATCTCCGATCACCGATGGAAATCCAGTTGTCCTCATTTACGACAACGCCCCTGCTGGAATCGGTCTATCCGAAAGCCTGTTCCAATCTCATCACAGCATATTATCCGGTGCTCTGGAACTGGCACAGCATTGTTCCTGCTCGGAGGGCTGTCCTTCCTGCGTTGGCGTTTCCGGAATTAATGGGGTCGCTGGAAAACCTGAAACCCTGGCATTATTATATTTACTCAACGGAATTCCCCTTCAGATATAATACAATGACTGCGATATGGATGAATCTCTCTTTAACCGTTTAAAATCACTGGGAGTTCAATTAGGCGCCAGCCAATCAACGCCACCTTCAAAAAAGGATGCGACGGCAATCCCGATCGAAAATGTGGTGCCCGGCAAAGAATACCCCACCATCTTCGGCGGCACATATCTGGTCGAGAATTGCTATCCCGCCAGTTATAGCCATGGCAATATCGCCATGAATAATCCGGTTGATTTGACCGCTCTATTGAACTGGTCGCGATTATCAGATAGCGGCTTAAATTTGCGTGAAAAATTCCTTTTTCTGGATACCGAAACATCAGGCTTGATCGGGGGCGCGGGTACGATCGTCTTTATGGTTGGATTGGGCTACTGGCAGGGAGATGAATACCGGCTCACCCAGTTATTTTTACGAGATCCAGAAGAAGAACCGTCATTCTTAACCGCGCTCGAAGAAATTATCACCGCTTTTCCCGTGCTGGTGACATATAACGGAAAATCATTCGATGCGCCACTACTAAATAACCGTTTCATCCTTAATGGGTTTAAATCCCCGCTGCGCGAAAAACACCACATTGATTTACTCTCGCTCACCCGGCGAGTATGGCGCAACCGGCTGGAGAGCCGCTCACTCGGCAATCTGGAGCAGGAAATCCTCACAGTTTCGCGCGGGCAAGAGGAAATCCCAGGCTGGATGGTGCCCGAATTGTATTTTCAATACTTGCAAACTCGCAATGCCAGCCCGCTTTCTGGGGTCTTTTACCACAACCAAATGGATATCCTCTCCCTATCAGCGCTATTCCTCCACCTGGCGGACCTTTTAATGGATCCTTTGCGTTCAGAACATCCCCAAAGCCTGGATACCGCTGCCATCGCCCGTCTATACGAAGAACTCGGAAATTTTGACAAAGCCGTTGCTTTATATGAAGCCAGTTTAAACATGGGTCTCCCGCGTCATTATTTTATCCAGACTCTGTATCGGTTTGCCGATTTACGCCGCAAATCGGGCAGTTGGGAAGAGGCGCAACAGCTGTGGTCGAAAGCCGCCGAATACCATGAAGTGGAAGCCTGCATTGAACTGGCGAAACACGCCGAACACCGCCAAAAGAACCCTGAGGATGCGATCGTTTGGGCGGTTAAAGCTCTTTCTCATTTGGATGAATGTCCTTTACCCAAATACGCGAAAAAGCAAAAGCGGGCGGAAATTGAGCACCGCATCCATCGGCTCAGATCAAAAATCAACGCTCGCAGAGATGTGGCTGCGCAATGAACGAAACTCAAAGCGAAGCAATTCAGCAATTAAAGCGGATTGTCATCATTCAAAAATCCACTCATTTACTGGCGCCCGAGCATTCTCCGTTATTAGAGCGGTTGTATGATCTAATTCGCCAATACGACGAGCATTTAAGCAATGCGATATTTTCAACCTTTCGCGGAGCAGGCTCATATTCACCCTTCCCAAGAAGGGATGAGCTTCAACTCGCGCTCCAGGAAGTTCTCGAAAGCCAGGAGTCCGATGTCCAGCGCGAGTCGGGCACCTATCTGCGCTACAAAGAAAGACTGGACGAAATCAATGCTTTGATCAGACAGATACTCGAACCTCACTTTCCTAAGGAGGCAGACAATGTCACGTGAATTTGAAAAGATTTATACCGCCTACGGACTACTCGAAGCGGACATGGTTCGTCTTATGTTGGAAGCGGCCGGCATCGAAGTTGTGACGCGCCGCGAAAGTGCGGGAGCAGTGTACGGGCTAACAGTCGGCTCGCTTGGGGAAGTGCTGCTGTATGTCCCGGAGGAACAATTTGCCGAAGCCACCGAGCTGCTCGATGCGATGGAAAATGGCAAACTGGAAACCTCCGATGATGAGAGCACACCTTACTCGGACGATTCTCTAGACTAAATTTCATCCAAATAACGCCCAATTTTTTGTTCAAATTGCTGTGCGATCAGCCGGGTTATCTTGCCCGGCTTTGCGTTGCCAACTGGTATATCGTTGATATGGCTGACCGGCATCACCCCGCGGCTGGTGCTGGTGATGAAAACTTCTTCGATCAAATCCAGTTTATTGAATGGGAATCCTTCCAAAACCAGCGGCAGTCCTAAATCAGTAATGATCTCCAGGACAAATTTTCGCGTAATACCCGCCAGAATATTTCCACCTGTTGTGTAAATAATGTCTTTGGAAACCACAAACAAATTACTGCTGAAGCCTTCCAGGAATTTTCCATCCACATCAACCATCAGGATCTCATTAACGCCATTCGAAATAGCCTGGCGCATTACATTGGTTGTTTCGATGAAGCTGCTCATTTTTGCGGCGGGCTGATCGCGTTTCATGGTTTTCGTAATCGTTCGTACGCCATTTTTATAGACAGCATCATCAGGTAAAAGCAATTCCTCTACCATAACATACAGACCGGAACATTGTTTTTCAATGATCGGAATACATATCCGCACCCGCGCTTCGGTGAACGGAAACCCGTCAATTATCTTGCGCAAGCAGGCGCGGATAGGCTCGCGCTCCAGGTGCAACTCTGCTCCAACCAAATGAGCAGACTCTTCCAGGCGTTTAAAATGATCCTCCAGCAAAAGCACGCCAGTCTTGTGGTACGTGCGAAAAGTCGTATATGCTCCAGCCGGCAGCAAGCGGGTGGCTTCATCCAGAGAGCAAACCTTCGAGCCTTCACGCCATTCTTGAGCGATCATTTCATTGTCTCGAAGGAGTATTTGATATGCCTCTATCGTCTGCGTCAATTCGGTCAACCCTATGCTTATTTTGGCTCGATTATACTCTTATGATTTACAATCAACCATAGAGGTATAACGATATGGAGAGAAATATCAAACCACCACCCTGGGTTGTGATTTTGACCATTGTTGGTTTTATCTTATTGGTTGGAATTTCGTTTCTGGCAGGTTATTGGTTCAATGATCACCAGTCTCTATTTTTCCCATCGCATTACCCCTTGCTCGATCAGGCATATCGCCTCCTGGAGCAATATGGATTGTCACCATTACCAGAGCAGGCGATAATCGAACATGGATTGATTCGTGGATTACTCCAGGTTTACAATGATCCACATACCGTACTGGTCGAACCTCCCCAACATGAATTGCAATCCAACCAGCTGCACGGCAAATTTGGCGGCATCGGCGCGCGCATCGAACAGGATGCAGACAACCGCTACCGGCTTTACCCTTTCCCGGATTCCCCTGCGAAAAAAGCCGGGGTAATGGATGGGGATATACTGATCCGCGTAGATGAGGTTGATATTCTTGCTGACACTACCCGCGAAGTTGTTCTTGCAGAGCTCCGCGGCGATAAAGGAACGCAGGTGGTTATTTCGGTATTACGCCAGCCAGATAACATCGAAAAGACCTTTACAATTATTCGCGAAGATATTCCGCTGCCTTCTGTAACCTGGAACCTGACCTCAGAAGATCCGTCCGTGGGTTTGATTCAAATCAATTTAATTGCCGCCACTACCGCCGATGAGGTCTCCAGCGCTATCCATGATCTGACCAAACAAGGCGCTCGATTTTTTATTCTTGATTTAAGAAACAATTCTGGCGGTTTGGTGGATGCCGGGGTTAATATCGCTCGCCTCTTCCTTCGTCAAGGTGAAGCCATTCTCGAACAGCAGTATCGGGACAAACCTGTTCAGACGCTCTCTGCCGAGCGTGATGGAGAATTTATAGACCTGCCGTTCACCGTATTGATCAATAACAACACGGCCAGCGCGGCTGAGATTGTCGCCGGCGCACTTAAAGCGCACCAGCGCGCAGTGGTCATCGGTATGCCGTCCTATGGTAAAGACAGCATTCAACTGGTCTTTGATCTCCAAGATGGCTCTTCCCTGCATATTACCTCTGCGAGATGGTCTGTTCCCGATCTTGAACCACCGATCAAAGATCATGGTGTTCTTCCGGATATCTGGATTGATAACAAACCAGTGGAATCGCTAAATGCCCGCTATTTGCAGTCCGCGCTGGAAGTATTTAATCGTCAGCCTTCTCCACAACCCTGATCAGCGTGGGATTGGTAGCGAGCATAATCCTCCGGGGTATCCAGATCCTGCAAAATTGACGGGGTATCCACGACAAGGTAATCAATCTCAGCATTGTACTTGCGGAAAAAATCCCTCATCGTAAAATTCGGACTCAACATATTCAGGTCAGACCACAATGATTTTTCAACCAGCCAGGGGTGACCTCGCCGCATGTTAAAACTGGGTACGATCAACCGGCTACCCTCGGATTGAAAGCGTTCGAGAATCGCCTGGACTGTTGCCGCTTCAATCTGTGGTTGATCTCCAAGTGCTATGAGAACCGCCCGGTTTTCTACTGATACCGAACCCACGCCAATCTTTAGCGAGTCCGACATCTCTCCATTAGCAAAGTTCGGGTTGGTTACACGGCTGATTGGTAATGGCGTTTCGTTCAGTAATCGGTGTATTTCTTTTTCGGCTGCTCCCAGAACTACAACCATTTTTTCAATCCCACCGGCCCGCAGCGTGGAAAGGACTGTCTGTAACACAGTTGATTCTCCCCACGGGAGCAGCATCTTCGGCGCGTTCATCCGGGTGGATAACCCCGCAGCCAGAACAATTGCCACGACATCCTTGGCTATGCGCAACCTGTCACTCCAACTGTTTCAACCATGCGTAATCATCGGGCGTGTCAATGTCACGGAGTTCATCTTCATGTTCCCAAAGTACTTCCCGCACCAGGTATTGCTGGAAAAGTGCTTTTCCGCCCCGCTCGCCGGTTAGCGACATCAGATCAGCGAAACACGCGCGATCAAACAGCACCGGATTAACAAACCCTTCCTTTGTTCGTGGCGCAAAGATTAATCCTTCTTCCTTGCGTTTCGTTGCCACTATAGCATTTATTAGGGCAACGGGAATTTGGGGAATATCACTCATCAAGAACAGCGCCCCTCCTGCATGACGAGGTAACGCAGCCAATCCGGCCTTTATGGATTGGCTCAAACCTTGCGCCCATTCATGGTTATATACGATTTCTACGCTCAAATCCTGAATCGCGGATGCGATTTCAGCGCCCTTTTCCCCAACCACCACAATCACGGATTGAATTCCGGATTGCAGACTTTGATTGACCACATGACGAATAAAAGGTTGGCCACGCCATTCCAGCAATTGCTTGGGATGCCCAAATCGGCTCGATCTGCCTGCCGCAAGCACAATGGCAGTAATTGCCTCATCTCTGGCGGCAACGCGCTGAGTTTCTATCGTACTGTTGGCTGATCCCCACAAAACCCGATTGTAGCGTCCCAAAAAGCGCTTTGCCCATGCTTGTTGGGTTTCATCGCTCAACGGGGCGATGTCGAGCTGATTAAAAAAAATAGTGCTCACGGCATGATCAGGAATATTTTTAAGCCCTCCCAGCGGGGAAAGCAGGTACTGTTCGAGCAAATCCGGGCTGATTACATCCCCCAAATGGGCGTCGCATAGAGCCGCAAAACGATCCGCGCGAAAGACAGTATCTTCCCCTAGTTTCTTTCCCAAACCCCGCAAGCCTACAACAACGGCGGTTTGGTTCACCCATTGCGGAATTACCGGTTCGTATTCGCCGGCTGCCTTGAGCGGTAAACGTCGCGAGCCATCCGCCTCGATCAGCAAGGGCAATCCTTTTTGATCGCACACGTTTTTCAAAACATCCATCATCGCTTCGGACAATCCGCGCACCCGGTTACCTTGTTCGGTGGGCGCGCCCGTTAAAAGCAATACACCCTCCACCGGCTGTTTAAAAGTGCGTTCGATATCCTGTTCTTTCAGCGCCATTACATGCCGGTCGCTGCAGGCAACTTCATCCATGCTGAGGTGGGTTGTGGTAGTCAGCACAATCGGTGCTGCCAGCTCACGGCCAATATTAAACATTATGGTCGTTTTACCGCCGCTGCCAACCAGCGCCAGGCGAGTATATGAATCGATGCGCAGCCCGTTGCAGATATTCATGCTTGAGTATCGCACAAACGGCGGCGCATATCCGGATTGGAAAGGATCGCCTCTAATACTCCCCCGCCAACTGCCAGCGCCTTGTCTGAAACCAGGCTACACAGACGCAGATCATTGCGAGGATCTATATCTCCCACTTTCATTCCTGCTTCCACTTCAAGTCCGTCAACTACCAACCCGCGCACAACCCCATCACAAGATGCCAGAATGTGCGAATCCTCCACCTGCCCAACAACCTGCCCCTGGCTGACAAAATCACAAATCCCAACCAGGGATTTAAAGATACCCGCGCACGGCGCTCGTAAAACCCGTTCTTCAACGTATCCATAAACCGCTTCAGGCATACGCGTATCGGCTTCTGATGTGCCCCGCCAATACACCCGTCCAAGCGT
Source organism: Bellilinea sp. (assembly GCA_039666315.1). GTDB lineage: Bacteria > Chloroflexota > Anaerolineae > Anaerolineales > Anaerolineaceae > Bellilinea. The sequence continues at coordinate 19,460 of JAVSME010000016.1, forward strand.
CGCGCCGCGCTTGGTTTCAACCACCGCATGGCAATTCACTCCCGCAATAAAACCCGGACCAAGCCCAATCACCATCCTTGCTGCATTCAAACCTAAATCCGGCGGGGATTTTCGCAAGCGGCAATCAACCAGCACATCCGCATCGAACCAGGTCAGACACTCTGCTGCGGGATCAATCAGAACCGGGACAACGTTTTCCTGGATATATCTGGAAATTTCTGTCCGGTTGGAGATTTTTTTTGCCCGCACTTCCTCAACCATGGTTTCACCGCTAAAAACCGCTTCGGCAAAAGAAACATACCGCCGCACCACCAGTGGTTTTGGGAGTTCGCACACCAAAACGATGACCCCAGCCCGGTGAAGACGCACCCCGACACCGCTGCCCAAATCTCCGCCGCCGCGGATTACCACACGCAAGCCCATTAAAATCCGCCAGAATTCATGCTTCTTCTAACCCGAACAAAATTCGTTCGGGGGTATATGGGAAACGATCGAACCATTTACCCGTTGCTGAATGAATTGCCGCGCCAACGGCTGGGGTGAGGGGAAGATATGGCATCTCACCAACTCCCCGCGCGCCCCAGGGACCAATTGGGTCGGCATATTCCAGCACGAGCGATTCCACGCATTCGGGAATATCCAAGATGGTGGGGATTAGATAGGTGGATAGTGTCTTTGTCAGCACCTGACCATCTTGCTGAATGAAATTTTCCAACACGGCATATCCCGCCGCTTGAACGACCGCTCCTTCGATTTGTCCTTGTACCTGCTGCGGATTCACCGCTTTTCCGACATCATCGGCGCAAATCACCTTGACAATCCGGACTTGTCCGGTTTCGGTATCAACCTCAACATCAACCGCTTCGGCAACATAACCATACGCAAAATTCGGTTCCGACTTGCCAGTCTCCGGATCGTATGGCGTGGTCTTCGGCGGGCGGTATTGAAATTCCGCCCGGGCAGGTCGTTCTTCATTGCCCCATTTTTCCAATGCCAAAGCAGCAGCCCCGCGTATTGCATTCCCGGACATGAAAGTCATCCTGGAAGCGGAAACGCTTCCGGAATTTTTCGTCACGGCTGTATCGGCAGCGACCAGTTCTACCTTGTCCAGCGGCAACCCTAGCGCCTCTGCCGCCATTTGCACCATCACGGTATGGGTTCCCTGCCCAACTTCTGCCGATGCATGATATAAAACCGCTTTTTCAATATCCGCGCCGCCGTGCAGCTCAATAATTGCCCAACAATTTTCTGGCGCGCCAAACGAGAAACCCACATTCTTGAAAGAGCAGGCAAACCCAATTCCGCGGCGAAGGTTCGGTTGTCCGCTTTCAATGGCAAAACCCTCTGGTCGCTGCCAGCCGGTTTCGCCCTCTCGCCAGCCAGCAGCCTGGGCACATTCTGCTACCACCTTCTTGATACTGACCCCTTTTGGTAAGGGTGTGCCCACCGATAACAAGCCTCCCTCATCCAATAAATTTTTCATCCGAATTTCAACCGGATCCATACCGAGCGCTTCAGCCAGTTTGTTCATCTGCATTTCTGCCGCAAAAGCAGCCTGAGGTCCGCCAAAACCGCGAAAAGCACCGTTGGGTATATTATTCGTGTACAAAACGTATGAATCAACCTTTACGTTTGGAAACTCATACGGACCGGTGCACATCAAGGTTGCATTGCCCAACACCTTGGTGGATGTATAAGCATATGCTCCTCCGTCAGCAATCACTTCCATCTCGGCTGCAACCAGTTTCCCCTCCCGCGTCGCCCCCCAGCGGGCGCGGAAATGGTACGGGTGGCGTTTATGATGACCAATAATCGATTCTTCCCGGCTCCAGACAATTTTCACCGGGCGATTAATGCCTCTTTGGTGAAGCCGCCATGTCGCCAGCGCCAAAACGATCTGAACCGACATATCCTCTCTTCCGCCAAATGCGCCGCCGATCGCCGGGTAAATAACCCGCACCATTTCTTCAGGCAGATTCAGCGCATGAGCGATCTGTTCGCGGTCTTCGTGCGTCCATTGACCCGCAACCACAACCGTCACCCGTCCTTCTTCGTCTATGTAACTCAAACCGGCTTCGGGCTGCAAATAGGCATGCTCTTGGGCAGGAGTATCGTATACTCCTTCAATCACAACCTCTGCCTTCTTTAAGGCTTGTGCTGTGTCACCCTTACGGATTCGGTAGTGACACAGCACATTCGAATCTCGGTCGGGATGGAGCAGCGTGGCATCATCGCGCATTGCCAAAAGCGCATCGGTCACAATCGGCAAGTCTTCGTATTCCACTTCAATCAGCCCGCACGCCCGGGCTGCGATCTGTTCGCTATCTGCAACGACAAGCGCTACCTGGTCGCCGATAAAACGCACCCGGTCGCCGAAAGGTTTATTCGAGCCGGGGCCACACAAGACCGGCTGATCAGGTATGATTAACCCGTATTCATTGTTGGGTACATCCGCAGCGGTAAACACCCCCAGTACGCCCCCCATCTTTTCGGCGCGGGAGGTATCAATCTTTTTAACGATCGCGTGCGGACGATTGGCAAACAAAATCTTCATGTAAGCCTGGTCAGGTAAATTGATATCCCCAGGATACGGTGTTTCCCCGGTCACTTTTCCGACCGCATCAATTCGAATTACCGATTTTCCAACAATCGTCATGGATACACACTCCTACTCAATCCCACTTGAGATCAACGTTTATATTTTTTCCCACGGTAGCCAACAGGAGGGACATCATAAGGTCCATAACGCGAAGGACCAAACGCTCTCAAGAGGATCAAACTGATCAATTGAAACAGGAAGAATAATAAAAAGGCAATCAGGATGGTTAAGCCAATTTTCAGGTACAGCATTGGGTCCTGACCCGGCGCGATGAATTCAGGGGGAATTGTGAACCAATTTTGCTTGGCGTTTTGTTCTATTAAGACCAAAGCGCCGAAATACCCCAGCACCGGGGTGATAATCATCAATAGAAACCCCACCCCGCGCCAGATAGGGTGGACGTAGTTTCGCGCTTCCCGAATTGCTTCCTGCTGTTTTGCCTGGTAGGAACCATACTTATTGGACATCGTTTTTCCCTCCATTGCTGCTCAAACGAGAGGCATTTTCAACCGCCTGAATGATTTTATAGTAACCGGTGCAACGACACAGGTTACCGGTGAGCGCTTGCTTGATATCCTCCCGAGTCGGGTTGGGGTGCTCTTCCAGCAGCTTGACCGCCGACATCAAGAATCCGGGAGTGCAGTAACCGCATTGAACTGCGCCCTCATCAACAAAAGCCTGTTGTACGGGGTGTAGCCGACCTTCATTCGCCAGACCTTCTACCGTGATAATTTTTGCTTGATGCGCCCGTACGGCCGGAACCATGCAACTCATCACCGCGATCCCATCCAAAAAGACCGTGCACGCGCCGCACTCTCCCTCGGCGCAGCCTTCCTTGCTTCCCACCAGACCGATATCCTCACGCAGGAATCGCAAGAGGGTTTTTTCCTGCCCAGTTTCGATACGGTACTCCTGACCATTGACCGTTGTTTCGATCACGGTGCCCGCCTGGTGGTGAATTGCATTCTGCAGCGATGTCCGCGGGCGGTATTCTGATCCCCACAGCAGCACTGGAAACTGAGGAAATGTAATTTTCTCGGCGCGAGAAGCAAGGGCAGAAAGCGTGCGGCGGATAATAACCGCGACCATCCGCTTGCGATACATCGCAGATCCGCGCAGGTCGGAAATCGGTCGCGCAGCCTCGGTAGCCAATCGGGCTGCTTCATGGATGCTTTTTTCATCCAGCTTCCTGCCAACCAGGTAAGCCTCCGCCGCGGGCGCATGGATGATCGTTGGCGCAACTGCCCCCAGAGTAATACTCGCCGAGGTGACGATTTCACCATCGAGCGATAAAACCACTGCTGCATTGACCAGCGAGATTGCCTGCGCCCTGCGAAGCGCATATTTAAGAAATATGCCTCGCTGGTTAGGTGACAATGCCGGGAAAGCAATATCAACCAGCATCTCGTCTGGTGCTAAATCTACGCTTCGCACACCCAAAAAGAACTGGTTCAATGGCACCACCCGGCTTCCTCTGGTTGACCGGAGCGTCAGTTTTGCGCCAAGCGCCATCAATGGGGTTATGGTGTCATTGGCAGGCGAGGCCGTGACGAGGTTACCCGCAACAGTGCCGCGGTTACGGATCTGCGGGGAACCCACTTCCCAGGCAGCCTGAGCCAGTGGAAACCCGCGTTCAACGATCAGGCGCGATGCCACGCAGTGATTATGGGTTACTAAAGGTCCCAGGTGAATATATCCGTCTTCATCCAGCCAGATGTGATCCAGATCGGGAATTCGCGACACATCAACCAACGTTTCAATGCCGCGCCGCGACCCTCGCTCGATCTCAAGAATTAAATCCGTTGCGCCGGCAACGATCCTGGATTTTTCTTTCTTCTCCGCGAGGATTTCAAGCACCTGATCTATTTTTACTGCGCTAAAAACACTTTGCCACATAGGCTGCTCCTTACATCCTCATTTGTTTACCGCTGCCGCCGTTTCGCAACATCAGGATTTCCGCCATGATGCTAACTGCAATTTCTTCGGGAGTCTCTGCATTCAATTCCAAGCCCATAGGCGAATACACCCGGTTCAAAGCATCTTCAGCAACCCCCTTTGCTTGCAACGCTTTACGAGTGGTCAGCCAGCGTCTCTTCGACCCGATAACGCCGATATACGCAGTGTTAACTCTTAACAACGGTTCCAGACCTTCAATATCCACGTTGCTGCCCCGGGTGGTCAGCACGACATAGGTGTGCGGCGTAAAGTTCACATGTTTTGGCAGCTCATCCATCTTGACCGGATAGAAGAAATCCCCATCCGGATTAGCCTCCGGATTGCAGAATTCGACCCGATCATCGGATAGGACCACAACGAAACCCAGCCACTTTGCCAGGTGAGCCAAAGCTTTACCCACATGGCCCGCGCCAATGATGACCAGCACTGGTTTTGGCAATATTGGCTCTACATACACTTCCAACGTTCCGCCGCACACACCCGGATCTCCTTGCTGTGGATCAACCATGCTATAGCTCAATAAGCGGGTTTTCCCATCCTGGATCGCGCCCAACGCTTCGGTGATGACGCGATTCTCCACCTCACCTCCGCCGACCGATCCAGAGATTTTGCCATCCTCATACACCAACAGTTTACTGCCCTCGTGACGCGGCGTGGAACCGCTTGTTTCGATGATGGTGCATACGGCAATTGCCCTGCCATTTGCGATGGCTTGTGTAATTTCCTCGAAAATAGTCATGAAAGCCCTCAAAATGGTCTATCCTCTACCGGATAAGATCAACGGTTTAATGCCCTCCAAACTCGCTCTGGGGTGATCGGATTTTCGAAAATATCTGCGCCGCAGGCATCCAGAACCGCATTGCCAACCGCCGGCGCCACTCCGTCCATTGGGATTTCTGCAACCGCCTTAACCCCAAAGGGGTGAGAAGGCTCAAAGGTCTGAACGAATATCGTATCCAATGCCGGCATTTCGTTCGCCCGGAAAATGTGGTAATCCACCAAATCCTTCTCGCGGGCAACGCCTTTTTCATCATACACCATTTCTTCGCAGACCGCATAACCTAAAGCCTGAGTCATCCCTCCTTCAACCTGCCCGGAGGCAGTGATCGGGTTGACAATGATCCCCGAGTCCACTGCCATAACCAGCTGATCAACGGTCACTTGCCCGGTTTCAATGTCAACCGTCACTGTGGCAAATTGGGCAGCAAACGGCGGAGGCGATACCGGCGAATAATACGAGCCAATCCCCATAATCTGTTCCTGATCGTTGTGGTGCAGCGAATTCAGCGCAATTTCACTCAAGGTCACAAAACTATTGTCTGGGGCAATTGCCTTGCTTTCTTCGAGCAACATTTCATCGGCTGAGTAGGTTGCGTACCCGCTGCGGCTGTTGAGCATCTTCGCTGCGCGTTGTTTTATTTTTTCAGCCACATCCTCGCAGGCTTTGACAACCGCTGCTCCAGAGACGTAAGTGGTTGAAGAAGCATAAGCGCCTTTATCGAACGGCGTAAAATCCGTGTCTGACGAGTACACCAGGATATCCTCAACCGGTACGCCCAGAACTTCTGCCGCCATCTGCGCCAGCACGGTATCCGATCCAGTACCCAAATCGGTTGCGCCAATCAACAGGTTGAACGAGCCATCATCGTTCATTTTGATGCTCGCCCCGCCCATATCCAGGTAAGGAATGGCTGTCCCTTGCATCACCAGGGCTACTCCAATCCCGCGGCGAAGATGGGGTTTTCCCGGGACGACGCGCCAATCCCGATTGGCATACTTTTCATCCCAACCAATCACAGCCATTCCCTGGCGGACGCACTCCTCCAAACCCACGGTATGAACAGTTTCCGGGCGTGGTTCTCGCCCTTCGCTCCAGGCAGTGCTGAATGGATGAAGCTCGCCAGGACGCAAGGTATTTTTCAAGCGAAAAGCGATTGGGTCCAGACCCAAATCGCGGCAAATCCGCTCCATGTGTCGTTCAACCGCCCAATAACCCTGCGGTACGCCATATCCGCGAAACGCCCCTGAAGGCGGCGTGTTGGTATAAACCACGTCAGCATAAAATCGGATATTGGGCGAAAGCCGGTAGGCACCATCACCCACATACAGCGCCATGGATTTATGACCCGTGTTACCGGTAACAGTCAGGGCATGACAGCCGTAAGCTCCAGTATCAGAAAGCGCTTCCATCTGATTGGCTGTGATTGTACCATCCATCTTGACCCCGGTTTTCATTCGAATACGCATCGGATGGCGCGAACGGGCAGCGATGAATTCTTCTTCACGAGTGCACTCATACAGTACCGGTCTGCCAGTCGCAATGGTCAGGTGGGCAGCAACGTCCTCGATTAAGATTTCCTGCTTACCGCCAAAACCACCCCCAATTCTTGGCTTAATTACCCGGATGCGCTTAATCGGCAGCCCTAAAACCGGGGCAAGGATGCGCCTGGCATGGAAAGGAACCTGGGTGCTGCTGCGAATCACCAGGCGGTCATCCTCATCCCAGTAGGTCACCACTACATGAGGCTCAATGTGAGCGTGCTGCACCTTCGGCACAACGTACTCGGCTTCATATACTCGATCCGCTTCCAAAAACCCCTTTTCCACATCGCCGATGTTGATCCGGATTTCCGCCGCCAGATTTCTTTTCGGATCGGAATCGGCGAAATTGACATATTCCGGTTCGTCGTGCAGGATTGGCGCACCTGGCTGCATTGCCTCGCGCGCATCGAGGATGGCAGGCAATTCCTGGTATTCAACCTCGATTAATTTCAAAGCCTGTTCAGCGATCTGCTCGTTTTCTGCCGCGACAAACGCTACCCGATCACCAACGAAACGCACCTTTGAATCGAGGGAAAAAGTATCCAACGGTCCAGGGATGGGATCGGATTGCCCGGCAGTTGAATACACCACTCTGGGAATATCCCGGTAGCACAAAACAGCAGCCACGCCGGGTAAAGCGCGGGCTTTGCTGACATCAATATGTTTAATGCGTGCATGGGCTACCGGGCTGTGCAAAACCTTTGCAATCAACATCCCGCGTTTTTCGATATCAGCGGTAAATGCCGGCTTTCCTTGCACCAGTTTTACTGCATCCACTTTGCGTTCCGGCTTTCCGATTCTGCTCATCCGTTTTTCGCGCGCATCGGGCAGCGAAGTAATCCGCGGCATAAAGACTTTCCGGCTGGTCAATGTCGCGCTGTCGGGAATATCCACCCCCGCTGTTGGAGTAGGTTCTTCCGGATGGCTTGAAGTAAGCCAATCCACAGGTATGCCGCCTTCTCCGGTGCTTAATCCCCAATCTTCATTCACCGCTTCGCCGCGCAATATTGCCGCTGCGCGCTGAATCGCCTGTACCGGCTTGAGGTACCCGGTACAGCGGCACAATACCCCGCCAATGGCTTCACGAACTTCCTCCTCGCTGGGATATATATTTCGATCCAGCAGCGCTTTGGCTGCCAGGGCAAAGGCTGGTGTACAATATCCGCATTGGATTGCGCCGCTATCTACCAGTGTTTTTTGAATTACATGCAGACCTTCCGTTTTTTTCCAGCCCTGTTCGGGATGCTCGCCCATCGATTCGATGGTCTCGATCTGCTTTCCTTGAACCTGGGCTGTAAGTAATGTACACGAATTAACCGCTGCACCATCAACCAGAATCGTGCAGGCACCGCATTCGCCCTTCTCGCAACCACCATACTTCACCCCGAAATAACCTGACCTTCGTAAAGTTGTAAGCAAGGTCTCCCCAGGTTGGATTTCCCATTCCTGTTCTTGACCGTTGATTGAAAATTTGATGATCATCTCATTTCACCTTCATCCAGTCAGCTCTTCTATCATCCTCGTGACCAAACGCGCAGCCACATCCTGGCGAAATTCAGCGCTTGCCCAGTGATCTTCGGCATTTGCAAAAGCACTCCGCGCCGCCTCCGCTGCGCCGGCTGCGCCCTGCCCGTCCAAAGCCAAAATTGGTTTAGAGCCAAAGCCGCCCAGGGCAATACGCATCCTTCCCGACTCCCAACGGGCGATTGCTGCCGCAACGATTGGCTGATCCATTGGTGAGCGGGCAACCTGTCGGTACTTAATAACAACGTTCGTATTGAACTGTAGCGACGTTATGAATAAACCCTGTGCGCGCCCTACCGTAAACCAATCCCCCAGAGATAGCCGCTTTTCTGCCGGATGCCACACTGTTGAGGCGTCCAGCGCTAGCAATGCTACCGCCAGCGGAGAGCGACCATCCGCGCACACCAGATAACCAGCAATCGTCGCTTGATTACGAATGTTCAAACTCGCGGAAAGCAATAAAACCTGCTTTAATTCAGCGGATATCAGGCTGGATTGCGCCATGCTCTCCAGCGTTGCCATGGAGCCAATTTCAAGCCGCTTTCCTTCCTGCTCGATACTGCCCAAGCCAAGATCCTGCAAGTCCACAACGGCATAGGACTGATCTTTGGCGCGGCTGACTACGCTTCCGCCGCCAAGGGGAACCCGCCGCTCACCCGGCTCGGCAAGCAGTCTTTCCGCCTCAACGAGTGTTTTTGGTCTATAGTAAGCCTGAATCATTCAGATTACCTCCTCCGGGCATAACCGGGAATAACCCATTTTATTGCTGAGCAAAGGTATCAATCAGCAGTTTTACATCCCCGCCCACAGGATAGAGAATCGGGCACGTGCAGCCATATTTGCGGTATTCCAGCACTTTCGCGCGGGCTTCCTCCGGGGTGCCCGAGGCGGTTATCCGGTGGATCAAATCCTCCGGCACCAAATGTTTAGCTTTTTGGATTTGCTCGTGGGTAGCCGGCCAGCCCAGAATGGATTGAATTTTACGAACCACCTCCTCCGATACGCCCGATGCTTTGGCGATGTGCGGCTGTTGGGCAAGGTACTGGGTCAGCAGTTCACGGGTAGTATCAATGGCTTTCTCGTGGTCATGATCCACCGAACAGACCACCAGCTGAGGGCGGTCTATATCATCAAGCATCCGGCCTGCTTTCCTGGCGCCCTTTTCGAGCAATTCCAAGGCTTTGATGTTGTATTCAGGGGGAACACAGTAATTCAATACCGCGCCGTCGGATATTTCCCCAGTTAATTCCATCATCATATCCCCGGTTGCGCCAATCATCACCGGCACGTGGCGCGGTTCGCGTCTGCCGTGAACAACATCTAATTCGATCCCGTCCACATGCACAAACTCTCCGTGAAACGTTACTCTTTCCATGTTGAGTAACCGCTTTAACACCAGCACTGTTTCTTTCATTGCCGTCAGCGGTTTCTTGCGGTCAATGCCCACATTGCGCGCCAGGGGGTCCCACCATGCACCAATCCCGCAAATAATCCGGTTCGGCGCAAGATCATCCAGCGTCAGGAATGTTGACGCCAGTAATCCAATATTTCGAGTCCAGTTGTTGATTACACCGGAACCTATTTGGATTTTGTCAGTCACAGCCGCGTATGCAGCCATCGGGACAATTGCATCCCGCACTAACCGGCTTTCCGCCTGCCAGACCGCCTCGAAACCTCGTTTTTCGGCATACTGCACATAATCCAGCCCATCCCGTAAATCATGGGCATCCTGCAAATACAACGCGACTCGTTCAGACATGGTTGCCTCCTGGGGTTTGGAAATAACTTTCACGGTTCTGTTTTTAATGCTTCAATTTGTTTTAAAAGGTCTAAATCTTCCGGCAAATCCAGATCCAGGCTCAGGGTGGATAACTGGCAAATCTCCACCCGGATGCCCTTTTTTGCTGCTTGCTCCGTGTGCTGGTGAAACGAACCTGGTCCATAGCGGTACTCGATAATTCCGGCAGGATTCATGTAAAGGGCATTGGTGCCGTCATTTCTACGGTCAGGCGCAATGACAATCACCGGCGGCTGTTTTGCATAGGCAAGAATCTTGCGAATATCTCCCGCTGAAAGTAAAGGTAAATCCGCTGGCAGGATAAGGATTTCCTGTGCTGCGTACATCTGGGCGACAACAGTCGCTCGCTGCAAGGCTGTATTTAATTCTGGTTGTCCATCCTCCTGAACAGTGCGCGAATTAAATTCACGCGCCAGTGATAACGCTGCCGGGTCTCGGCTTACGACCAGTATTTGCTCGATCTCATCCACTTCACGCAGGGTTCGCAGGGTACTGCTTAACATGGTGAAATTTAGCAACGCCCGTTCGTCTTCCGACAAAACTCCAGCGAGCCGAGACTTACCACGACGCAAGGGTTTAACAGGGACGATCGCCCATAAGCCCATTCGTCATTTCTCCCTTCTCTTTTGATGATGCTCGATATATTGAAGTATCTTTTGCGCCAGAATCAACCGATCCTGGTCGAATCGCATGATAGTATTTTCGATCAATGGGATTATACCTAAAGATACGATTTGCGATTCGAGTTCCGCGTCCTGAGCATCAAAAACAAACCCCCACAAAAGGGATTGATGGTGCCGGGCAACCGCCAGCGCCGATGGTTCAATCCCCAATTCAACATACATTTTCGCCGCAGGACCCTTTATGGCTTGCCCAGCAATGATTGGTGAGACCGCGACGGCTTTATTCCTGGCAACAATTTCCTGGATTGCCTTAATAGCCAGGATAGGAGCAATGCTTACCCATGGATTTGACGGGGCGATGATAATTGCTTCGCTGTTTTCCAACGCCTGAATAACACCCGGAGCAGGGGTTGCTTGTTCTGCTCCTTCAAATTCAAAACCAGCTACCACTGGCTGGCAGGCTTCGCGGACAAAATATTCTTGAAAGGGTACCTGCCTGCCATCCTGGGTGTGGATGATCGTTCGAACCGGATCATCACTCATCGGCAGCACGGTGGGGAGTACTTGCCAATGCCGACAAAAATCCATCACGATCTGGCTCAAAGGCTGTCCGGCTTGCAGCCGCCTGGTTCGCTCCAGGTGCGTTCCCAGATCCCGATCGCCGATTTTGAACCATGTTGGTCCATTGAGGAATGCTGCTTGATCCAGCGCATTGAAAGTTTCATTTCTCATCCCCCAACCCGTAAGCGGATTGGCAATGCCCGCCAGGGTATAACAAACCGTATCCACATCCGGGCAGATGCTCAAGCCATAATGAGAAAAATCATCGCCGGTATTTACAATAATCGTAAGCTGTTCCGGTGGCAGGCATAGCGACAACCCATGTGCAAGTTTTGCCCCGCCTACTCCACCAGCCAGAACCGCAACCTTCATCGAATGATCTCTTCCCTATTACCGGAACAAATCCATTTGCGCTGGTCGGGGCAATTCATCGAACGACCCTTCCCGCAACAAGTACGGAAAACCGCGCACATGCACCAACGGAGTGCGCTCTTTGGCTTGCCCCATAATCAATGAGGCTGCCGCCGCAAGTTCATCGGCTGCCGCTACCTGAGTCACCTGTAAACGATAGCCGAATAGATCCTCCTCGCCGCGCAAATCCACTAACCCAGGCATTCCTGATAATCCAATCGCTGCGCCAACCGTGCCCATCCGCCAGGCGCGCCCGTGAGAATCGATAATCAACACCCCAATTCGAACCCCGCGGCGCGTTTCGATCCCCTCGCGAATGCGCCGAGCGGATTCATCAGGATTTTCCGGCAATAATAATACCCAAAGATCCGCATCGCCGTATGCGCCACGAACATTGGAATGGTCGATGCCCGCGTTGGCACAAACGAAACCCCGCCGGTGCTCGACGATTATCGTTCCAGGACGGGTGCGCAGCACTTCGCGCGATTCCCGCAATACGAGCTCGATGAAACGCGCGTCTTTTTGTACGGTTTTACCAAGCTCCACTGCTCGAACCGACGGTTCAACATCGGGCAAGTAGATCAGGCGGTTTTCCGCCTTGGAGACGATTTTTTGCGCCAGTACCAGAATATCCCCATCCAGCAGCTGAATAGATGCCAAGGAAAGGTAGTCAAGTATGATCTCGACCAGATCATCTCCGGGCTGAATCAATGGGATATTTGGAACAGGGCTTAATTCTAGTTTCTTCATTCCTTCAGCTCAATCAGGTTTACGCGGGATGCCTGTAATTCGGATACCGGACGAACCAACCCCGTATTGCTTATTTAGATTGATCAATACCGATGTCAATCCCTCTACGACCACCGAGTTTTCAACCGGACCTGCATTCCAGCCAACCAACCCGGCATCCTCAACCAGGTTCAATACGATTTCACGGGCATCCTTCCCGCCACCGCAAACCAGTACATCGCACTCCACTTCTTCATCGTTCATCAAATGCTCATAGGAAATATTTTGGAACGCTGCTACTACCTGGACATTTTCCCCAAGGATTTTTTGGGCTTGTTGCGTGGCGCTGCCCTCCGGCGGCATTTGAACCCGGGTAATTTTCGGCGGCACCAACGGCACAGTCACATCAATAACGATCTTTCCTTGCGAAAACGGCTTTATTTTTTCGCACATCTCCACATGTGCGGCATACGGAACAGTCAATACGATTATTTCCGCTATTTCCGCTACATTCTCATTGATCAACCCTTGCACTTTATCCGCCGAGCCAAGCAATGCTCCCACTTCATCCGCTGCAGTAGTAGCTTTTTCCACCTGACGCGACCCTATCAAGATGGAATGACCTGCTTTTGCCCAACGATAAGCCAGTCCTTTACCTTCCTTGCCCGTTCCGCCAATGATGCCAATTTTCCAATGCCGTGTTGTTCCCATTCTCCCTGCCTCCTTTTCATTAGAATAATCTTTGAAAACGTTTCCAGGTTTCACCGGATAGCCGGCGCGCTTCATAGGCAATTTTTTCCTCATCCAGGGTCAGCAATTCCCGGTTTCGCATCAAGAATTTTCCTGCCACCATGGTGGAGGAAATCATGCTTTCGTGAAAACCAAACACAATGTGCCACGGAAGATTACCGGGATTCAAATCTGTATAGGGATAATATTGGACAAAGATCAAATCCGCGTTCGCCCCTTCCGTTATTACCCCGATGGGTGCCCCACCGAATTGCTGTTCCGCCAGCGCTCTGTTGTTATAGACCGCCATCTCCACCAGTGTTGTAGCGGGCATTCGCCGTGGATCCAGGTTCCATAGTTTGTGCGCCAGGTAGGTGGTTTTCCATTCTTCCCACATGGCGTTGGAAAAGCCGTCATTGCCCAAACACACCCTTACCCCTGCCCGGAGCATAGCTTCCGGCTGTGACATCCCTACCGCATTGTTCATGTTGGAACGCGGTTGATGAGTCACCCAGGTTTTTGTCTCGGCAAGCAATTCGATCTCACGCACATCCACATGTACCGCATGTACGGCAATTGAACGCTCTCCCAGGATGCCGTGCCGGTGCAAGCGGTCAACCACTCGCTGACTGCATTTTTCCAGGCTGTCGTACTCATCTGCCGGATGCTCGGCAACATGGATGTGAAATCCGATTCCATCGGGAGCCGCATTGCGGCACTTTTCCAACGTCTCTTCAGATAGCGTCAGGCTCGCGTGTAATCCAAATGTTGCGGCAAGTTTTCCCGGTGCCGGGTTATTTTTTTGCACCATCCGAATAAAGCGGACGTTTTCGGCGATTCCATCCAATGCGCCCTGCTCCCCTCCCCGGTCAGTCACTTCATAGCACAAGGAGGCTCTCACTCCTGCAGTGTGAACTGCCTGGGCAATTGCATCCAACGAACCGCCAATCGCAGATGGCGACGCATGGTGGTCAATTAACGTCGTTGTTCCGTGCTTGACTGCGTTAACCAGGCACACCAAAGCTGAATACCGTGCATCTTCCAAAGTCAAAGACTTATCCAGCGACCACCACAATTTTCCCAAAATCTCCGGAAAATCTTTTGCCGCCCTGCCCGGAATACCCATCCCACGGGCAAACGCGCCATAAAAATGGGTATGAGCGCAAATATTACCCGGCATTACATATTGACCGCCCGCATCAACCACTTCACTCGCGCCATATTTTGCTCGTAAAGCATCCTCCTTCCCAATCTCTTTGATTAACCCACCCTGTATAAACAGGGCAATATTTTCAAGAATACGATTGGGCTTTTCCCAGGTGATAAATTTGCCATTGGTAATGATCAAAACAACCTCCATTTGCGATATTGATTAGAGGGATTAAAAAACCGAAAGGGTCTTCCTTTCGGTTTTGAATACCAATACCCCAGTCTATGCCAGAAGGCATAGAAGCAAGCGGAGGGGTAGGCGAAAAGATAGAGCATAGGATCGGTGGGGAAGGAAGGCGGCACTTTTCGACGGACACCCATCTTATCCGACGCCAGTCAAGGTCTGTCTTGAACTGACCACCGAACCTGCATCTATATTTTAGCAGATTTCCGCCCAAGCGCAATGATTCTGTCGTTAAACAGGATTTTGACATATAATCATCCAATCACCAACAGGAGCAAAAAAGATCAATATGGATAACCGTCAGAAAGCCCTCAACTTCGCCAATCAAAGCCGGAATAAATTTTTAGGAGAATTGCATGAATTCCTGAGAATTCCATCCATCTCCACCAACCCGGAAAATAAGGCGGATATTCAGCGGGCAGCCGAATGGGTTTTTCAAAAATTAACCAATCTGGGCTTCCAGAATGTTGCCATCCATTCTACCGAGGGGCATCCGATTGTGTATGGTGAATACAACCAAGCAAAAAAACTTGATGCGCCAACCGTATTGATATACGGTCATTACGACGTCCAACCCTCGGATCCGGATGATCTGTGGGAAAGTCCGCCTTTTGAGCCAACGCCCCGCGGCGATCACCTTTACGCCCGCGGCGCATCAGACATGAAAGGTCAGATCGCCGCCTGCATTTTTGCTATCGAGTCAATTTTAAACGGTTCTCCCTTGCCTATCAACGTAAAATTCATGATCGAAGGCGAAGAGGAAATTGGTTCTCCCAACCTGAATCGATTCATGGAAACCCACAAAGAACTGCTCCAATGTGATGTCGCGCTCAATCCGGATTCCGGCATGATTTCAGCCGATACGCCAACCATAACCTACGCTTTACGCGGTCTGGCGTATTTCGAAATCCGAGTCTATGGTCCCGATCACGACCTGCATTCTGGACTTTTTGGCGGCATTGTCCACAATCCCGCCCAGGTTCTGAGCGATTTGATTGCTGGAATGCACGACCAGGATGGACGCATCACCCTGCCCGGATTCTATGACCGCGTCCGCCCGCTCACTGAGGAAGAACGTTCCGCGTTAAGGCAATTGCCCATGGACGAGCAGTATTACCTAAAACAAACCGGCGTTCCCGCCTTGCATGGCGAAAAGGGCTTCTCCCCAGTAGAACAAGTTGGCGCACGCCCAACTCTGGATGTAAATGGCTTATATTCAGGTTTTACCGGCGTCGGTCAGAAAACAGTCATTCCTTCCTGGGCAATGGCAAAAATATCCATGCGGCTGGTGCCCGACCAGGACCCTGCAGCCGTGTTTGACCAGTTAAAACAATATCTGCTTGCCCATGCTCCAAAAACCGTGCGCTGGGACCTGATCCAGATGCCATACGGTGCCGCCTCGATTTCCGATATTAACCACCCCGCCACAAAGGCTATGGTTAAAAGTTTCGAGTCTGTCTGGAACAAGACGCCCCTGTTCAAACGGGAAGGCGGTAGTATTCCAGTTGTCGGCAATATGCAACGAATCCTCGCTGTCGAATCGGTATTGACGGGTTTTGGACTGGCGGACGACAATATTCACTCGCCGAATGAAAAATTGCACCTGCCGACATGGTACAGGGGCATCTCGACCTTGATCCATTTCTTCTACAATTACAGTGAAACCGAACTTTCTTGACATAAAGAGAGCAAAATGAGCACAAACAAATTGAAACTACCCAGCTACGGTGGTCAGGCGCTCATCGAAGGTGTTCTCATGCGCGGTAAACTTGGACTTGCCGTCGCCATGCGCGCGCCGGATGGCCAAATTGTGATCGAACGGGAATCTCTGGGTGGCATTTACCATAGCAAATTAACCCGCGTTCCTTTTTTGCGCGGCTTGGTACTTCTCTGGGATGCGCTTGGACTTGGCACCCGCTACTTAACTCGCTCCGCAAATTTACAAAGCGGCGAGGATGAAAAAATTGAGGGCACCTCCCTCTTCCTTACCGTTGCAGCATCAATGGCGATTGCCATCGTCTTATTTTTCCTGACACCGGCTGCAATCGGCAAAGGAATCCAAACCCTGACTGGAATTTCCACTTTGATGATGAGCCTGATCGAAGGATTGATTCGCTTGGGCGGCATTATTCTATACATTTGGGCTATCGGTCGAATACCAGAAATTCAACGCGTATTTGCATACCACGGCGCCGAGCATAAAACAATCAACGCGTTCGAAGCGGGCGCCGAACTGACTCCCGAATCAGTCAAGCGCTTTCCGTTGGAACATCCGCGTTGCGGCACCTCCTTCCTGCTGACTTTAATGATTATTTCGATCTTCGTTTTCACCCTGATTGGTTCGCTGCCGCTCGGCTGGCTATTACTTTCACGGGTTTTGTTAATCCCGATCCTGGCGATGATAGCCTACGAGTACATTCGTATGACCGCCAATCACCTCGATAGCCCGCTAATCCGCTGGATGATCAGACCCAACCTTGCCCTCCAATCGTTGACCACCCGCGAACCTACCCTTGACATGTTGGAAGTCAGCCTGGCATCCTTTAACGCCATGCTGGAGCAGGAGAAAAAACTTGCCAGCGCGATTGACCTCCCCGATCATTTACCAGCGCCTTCCTCCGAACTTGGCGACTATCAAAACCAACCAGGATAATTTGCCGCCGGGTGGTTTGGGTTTACTCACCCCCTGGTCAGGAATAATAACCACCAGCGGTGGGTCGAACATTGCATCTCGCTTGTTATGATCCTCACGGCTACCTTCTTGTATAATTTCCATAATCTGGTTGTTCGTTTTTTCCGGTTATACTGAACCGCAATAACTTTTCTTCAGGCGGGAAACAATGCTAAAAACCATTTATACCTTAGCATTGGGCATTGTCATTGGATTACTCGCGGCTGGATTAATCCTGTTGATTGTGTCTCCGGCTCGTAATGCGCCGATCCTGGTCCTGCCAACCAGCACGCCTGCCAACATTTGGGTCCACGTTGCCGGCAGCGTCCAAAAACCAGGACTGGTTTCCTTGCCGCCTGGAAGCAGGATTGAGCAAGCCATTCAAGCTGCTGGAGGTTTTAATTTAGACGCCCAGGTGAACTCCCTCAATCTGGCTGCCCGCCTTGCCGATGGACAAAAACTATACATCCCCAGCACAAGCGAGACAATCACACCCGAGGCAATTCTGCTGGATCAGCCCCCTCAGACCAATAAAATTGACATCAATATCGCTACCAGCGAACAATTGGAAACACTGCCCGGAATTGGACCAAGCAAAGCCAATGACATTATCACCTATCGGCAAAATCAAGGTAGATTTGTTACAATAGAAGATATCCTCAAAGTGCCTGGTATTGGACCCGCGACCTTAGAAGGAATTCGCGATTTTATTGTTGTATCCGAATCCCCATAATCAGGCAGGGAGTGTTTATGGAACTAAAAAAACAACTGGAAAATGCTTTGAAGGAAGCGATGAAATCGGCAGACGAACCCCGTAAGCGTACCATTCGCTTGATTATGGCAAGCATAAAAAATTTAGAAATTGATAAAGGTTCATCCCTGGATGATGCCGGTATCTTGAATGTGATTCAGAAGGAAATAAAGATTCGCAAAGAAGCAATTGAAGGCGCAGAACAAGCTCATCGCGAAGACCTTAAAGTGGAAACCCAGAAAGAAGTTATGATCCTGGAAACATTTCTACCCACCCAATTAGGTGATGACGAACTGCGGGCGATGATTAAAAACAGCATCCTCGAAGTACAGGCAACCAGCATCAATGAAACCGGAAAAGTGATGAAAGCCCTAATGCCCAAAGTTCAAGGGCGCGCTACAGGCGACCGGATCAGTCAATTGGTTCGCGAGATCCTGCAAGAGTAAAGGCAATGGATTTATCGGTTAAAGGTGTGCTCGAGCGGCGATTAAATCGAAACCTGTTTCGATTAGTATTGCTCATTCTGACTGGATTACTGGCGTGGGGAGCGCTAGTCTTACCATTGTCAATCCGCCAGCCGATCGCTCCCCTCCAAATTGGGGATGTCGCCGCCCAGGATATTCAAGCGCCATTTGACCTGTCGTTCGCGAGTGAAATTCTAACCGAACAGGCTCGTCAGGATGCCAGGAATAAAATTGCCCCCTTATACCTGCCAACTGATCCTTCCATCGCCCGCGGACAGATTGAAAAGTTGCGTTTATCGCTAAACTATATTACCACCGTCCGTTTCGACACCTTCGCAACCACAGAACAGAAAATATTGGATTTATCTGCGCTCGAAGGTCTGAGGCTTTCAGATGAACATGCGGAAGCAATCCTCCTGCTGAGCGATAGTCGCTGGCAAACCATCCAACAGGAGTCGCTATCCGTGCTCGAACAAGTCATGCGGCGCACAATCCGTGAAGACCAATTGGAAGAATCCCGCCGAGGTATTCCGACGCTGATCAGTTTTTCCTTGCCTGATGACCAGGCTCGTATTGTGTCCGAGTTGGTCACGCCTTTTGTCGTCGCCAACAGTTTATTTAGTCTGGAATTGACCAATCAGGCGCGCGAGGAGGAAGCCAGCAAGGTCGAAGCAATCGCGCGCACCTACCTGACCGGAGAAACCATCGTCCGGCGCGGTCAGATCATCACGCCACTAACCTGGGAAGCTTTAACCGCCTACAATCTGATTCAACCTAGAAACCAACAAAAAGACTTCCTGGCAGCCTTCTCGCTGACTGGATTGACAACGGTTTTCATTGGTTTGTACTTTTCCCGCCGTAAAGCAACGCTGTTAGAAAGCCTCAAAGGGCTACTCCTTCTGTCCATAACTTTTCTCATTTTTCTTTACGGCGCAAAGATCATTATTCCCAACCGGACGATTATCCCATACCTGTTCCCAATTCCCGCCTTCGCGCTCACTCTCGCCAGTCTGTACAGCCTGGAAGCAGGGCTGATTTTTCCGCTCGTTTTGAGCATTCTCGCTTCTTATGGTCTGCCCAACAGCCTGGATCTGACCCTCTATTACATCCTTACCAGCATGGTCGGCGTGCTGGTGATGGGTAAAGGCAGACGCATTGCCAATTTCTTTTGGGCGGGCATTGCGATTGGCATTACTGGCATAGCCGTGATCCTGGCATACCGGTTGCCGGATACAATCACCGATCTTTTGGGAATTGCAACGCTGAGTGGCGCTTCCGTTCTTAATGGATTGGCTTCAGCCAGTCTGACCCTTCTGTTTCAATTTTTATTCTCGCAATTACTCAGTATTACCACCTCTTTACAACTCATGGACCTGCTTAGACCCGACCACCCGCTTTTGCAACACATTCTGCGCACCATGCCTGGATCCTACCAACATTCGCTTCAGGTTTCCAACCTGGCAGAACAGGCTGCCGAAGCAATCGGCGCCGACGCTTTGCTCACCCGTGCTGGCGCCATTTATCACGATGTCGGAAAATCACTCAATCCAGCCTTTTTTATCGAGAATCAGGTGGGCAATAAAATTGATTCACATGACGATATACCGCCCGAAGAGGCCGCGCAGATTATCATTCGCCACGTTACCGATGGAATTAGCCTGGCGCAAAAATATCGCCTCCCACGCCGAATACAAGATTTTATCCTCGAGCATCATGGCACACTTCTAACCCGCTACCAATACAATCAGGCAATCCTTGCCGCAGGCGCCGATCCCTCCCAGGTTGACGCCGAAAAGTTTCGTTATCCCGGACCTGCGCCTCAATCCCGCGAAACCGCGATCTTAATGTTGGCGGACGGGGTCGAAGCCCGCGCCCGCGCGGAATTGCCAAAGGAGGATAATGAATTACGATCCTTAATTCGTAGCGTCATGGACTTCTGCCAAAAAGAAGGACAACTGGATCATACCAACCTGACCCTGCGTGATTTGAACACAATCACCGAATCGTTCGTAAAAACCTTGCGCAACACCTATCACCCTCGCATTCGTTACCCGGAGATTAAATCCGCCGCTTCACCAGAAAGCACCACAAAACCAACCCAAATACCTATCCCTGATATTATTCACGACTCAACCCGCGAACCGTAGATAAACATGATCAATCTTCAAATTGACCTGCCTTATCAAAACCTTCTGGACGAGAAACCGATTTTTGCCTGTGCCAGCGAAGTGATCCGCCTTGAGCGCCCCGAAAACCATATCGAACTAACCCTGGTGATCACCAATGATGTTACTCTAACAGAATTAAATAGCCGCCACTTGGGGATTGATGCGCCAACCGACGTGCTCGCCTTCCCTGCGGACGAGTTTGACCCGGACGAACAATTAACCTATATCGGAGATGTGATTCTTTCTTACCCGCGCGCCCATGCACAGGCGGAACTTGCGGGTCATCCCGTCCAGAACGAGATCTGTCTGCTTGTCGTGCATGGCGTTTTGCACCTGCTTGGCTACGACCATTTTTCGGCCGCCGAAAAAGCTGTCATGTGGCAAAAACAAGCCGATATCCTTGCCAGTCTGAATATTGAGATCAAACAACTACCCGAGTAACCATGCGTCACCACATCCTTCGCCGGATAGCAGCATTCAATAACGCCTTTGAGGGAATGAAACACTTTCTCCTCACCCAACGCAACGCCTGGATTCACCTTGGTTTCACTGGCGCGGTGATTCTGGCAGGTTTCCTGGCTCGCCTTGACCGCAGCGATTGGGCAATCGTAATCATCGCCATTGCGTTTGTGTGGATTGCCGAGATCATCAACACTTCCATCGAGGCGCTGGTTGATCTGACCACCCAGCAAATCCATCCATTAGCAAAAATCGCCAAGGATACCGCCGCCGCAGCGGTGCTTTTTTCGGCAATCATCGCTGTGATACTCGGCACGATCGTGTTTCTTCCACCCTTGTTGAGGGTATTTGGACTCCAAGATTAATAAACAGGAAAGGCAAATGTCCCAATTCCGCTTTGGTACCGTTGGTTCGCCCATCTCGACTCCCAGAAAACCAGGTGGCAGTGTTGGCGCGGTTCAACAAACCAAGACTTTAGGGCTTACGGCATTGGAGCTTGGCTGGGTGCAGTCAGTCCGCGTGAGCGAACAAACCTGTGCGCAAATTCACGAAACCGCCCAACAATTGGAAATTGCTATCAGCGTACATGCTCCTTATTTTATTAACCTCAACGCCGACGATGAAGAGTGGCCAAAATCACGCAAGCGATTAATGGACGCCGCTTATTTTGGCTGTCTGGCTGGAGCTACTGACATCATATTTCATCCCGGCTCGTATTTTGGGCAACCTGCCAACGTTGTCCTCCCGGTTGTCATTGAACGCCTTGCAGGTTGCGTTGAGGAATTAACAGCCAGGCAAATTCAGGTCACCTTGCGCCCCGAAACAATGGGTAAGTCTGCCATGCTTGGTTCCCTGGAAGATACCCTGGCAATGAGTCGCGCCGCGCCCGGGGTGGAACCCTGTCTCGACTTTGCGCATCTTCACGCTCGCGCTGGAAACGGCTCCATGAACACCAAGAAAGAGTGGCTCGATGTCCTGGAAACCTACCGGCGGGCATTGGGTCCGGACTCGCTCAAACGGCTGCACATCCATTTGTCGGGGATCGAATATGGAGAAAAAGGGGAGAAAAATCATCTCCCTCTGCAAGAATCGGATTTTGCATTGGGCGAGCTTTTCAATGCGCTGCATCAAATGGATTGTTGCGGGCGGATTCTGTGCGAAAGCCCGATCATGGAAGAAGATGCCCTGTATATGAAATCGGTCTGGGAAAATTTATAAATATTCCTTTAAATTATGTTCCACCGCATAAGCAGCGGCTTCTGCCCGGTTGCTGACTCCCAGTTTGGACAGGATACTGGATACATAATTACGCACTGTGCCTTCGCCCAGGAAAAGCACTTTCGCAATTTCTCGGTTGGTCTTGCCTTCCGATACTAAAAGTAGCACGTGCTTTTCCTGCTGGCTTAAGTTGGCAAACGCAGATGCTTCTTCTTCTTTTACCGCCCGGCGAACTTCCTGAAATACGCGTTGTGTAACCGCCGGATCCAACAACGCTTCGCCTCTTCCGACAGCTTCAATTGCCCGGATCAAATCCTCGCCACCAATTTGTTTCAACACGTAACCAGAAGCCCCAGCACGAATGGCGGAAAATAACATTTCATCTTCCGCATAGGAAGTCAACATAATTACTTTGGTTTCCGGGTATTTTTGAGTGATTTCTTCACAGGCTTCGATCCCCGATGCCCCCGGTAAACGGATATCCAGAAGTACAACGTCGGGATGCAGTTGAGCAACTTGTTCGAGCGCCTCTTTGGCGGTGCCAGCCTCGCCGATTACCTCAAACTGAGTGTGATGCTCCAATAAGGCTTTAAGTCCAAGCCTGACCACCTCGTGATCATCCACCAAAACAATGCGTTGTTTGCCCATAATTGCCTCCACCGGGAAGTATAGTCAATAATGGGGCGCATGACAAGTCAAAGCATTACCCGAAAGATGTCTCATTAAATTACCGCCATGCCAAACCTACGACACATGAAACCTGTTTCAAAGACGTTTATCATTTGCTTTCCATTAAGCATGTGATAAACTATTGGCAAGGGATGGTTATAATAGAAGGCAGGACACAAACTCCTCGCCAGGGAGGCGGGCTTTTATGAATACAAAGATGAATCACCTAGTGGTTTACATTGAAGACGATCAGGAGATGATTGATTTGGTATCCATGATACTCAGCCGGCGCGGGTATTCGATCCTTGGCGCACAGGGCGGGAAAAAAGGGTTAGAACTGGTCAAACAAAAGCTGCCTGCCTTGATTCTGTTGGATTTAATGATGCCCGATATGGATGGCTGGGAGGTTTACCAGCAGCTTAAGTCAGACGAAGCCACGCGCCAAATTCCAGTAATCGTAATAACCGCTAAGGCACAAGCTATAGACCGCGTCCTCGGACTCCACATCGCGCGTGTTGATGATTACATCAGTAAACCATTCCGACCACAGGAATTGCTGGAAAGTATCGAAAAAGTAATGGGGGAAAAAGGAAAAAATGCACCAACGGACAGCAATGGCAAATGACAGTTTACGCAATCATATATAATCTTTCCCGCCCCAAAGTCCCGCCCATTCACGCTCGTGTTTGTGCCAATTTTTGGTCAAAATTTCGCGGATTAATGCTGTATCCATCCATTGCCGAAAATGAGGGCGTGTTACTTGTAGAAAACCGAGATAGTATTACATCCTCTACCATCCACATGTTCTTCATGCGTTTCGATATTGCAGCCATTTGGATCAATTCACAAAACACGGTCGTTGACTCAAAAACAGCCAAAGCATGGCAGCCAATGATTGCGCCTTCTCAACCGGCGCGCTACATTCTGGAAACCCACCCGCGCCGAATCCTCGACTTTCACAACGGGGATAAGGTAAAATTCGTGTATGACTAACCTTATTCTGACCATCGCGCTACTGGTAATTGTCTTTCTGCCTGCTGGCAGCGTAAACGCACAAACATCCAGCGAACTACCTGTTTACCTCGTTCAGCCGGGGGATAATCTAAATACCATTGCCCTGAGATTTGGTGTCGCGGCTCAGGATATTATTGACGCCAACCAGATTGCTAATCCAAATATCCTTTCTATCGGCACGGCATTGAAGATACCTGGTTTCGAAGGAGTTACCGGAACGCTAAAATTTGAAGTTGCGCCTTTGGGTGCAACCCTTTCAGGTATTAGCCGCCAGTACCGTGTTACGCCCGAAACCGTCGTTCGCCTGAATCAATTGACCAGCCCTGCGCAAATTTATATCGGCTCGACCTTGATTTTGCCGGATAATCCAGATGCCCCCCAGTTAAAACCGGTGAGTATTTTTTCGGATGCCGAAAGCCACCTAGAGAAAGCTGTAAAATTATCCGCAAATCCGTGGGAATTGGCATTCGCCAACAAAAAAACGAACACTTGGGATTATTTACCCGGCGAGGTCATTTATGCCGCCGACATTCCTCCTCTGCCAGGACTGTTTGGTTCGCCACTCGTTGAAAACATCGAAATCCTTCCTTTGCCATTACGCCAGGGCAAAACCCATGTAGTCAAAGTGACCACTACCGAGCCACTCATTCTTAGCGGCACATTGAATGATGTGTCAATGGCATTTTTCCAAACAGGCGACAACGAATATGTTGCCATTCAAGGTGTGCATGCCATGGCTCAACCCGGACTCACCACATTCAAAATTGAGGGCGCCTTACCGGATCGAAAAGCATTCGCATTCGAACAAGCGATCCTTCTTGAACCCATCAATTATCCCAAGGATGTTCCGCTTATGGTGGATCCACAAACCATTGATCCCGCCATCACCAAGCCAGAGGACGACCTGGTTCATTCCATTACAGAGCCGGCAACCCCGGTCAGACACTGGAGTGGTGTGTTCAAGGTCCCTGTGGACGAGCCGTGCATCCGTTCCTGGTTTGGCAGCCGGCGTTCCTACAACAATAGCCCGTTTATTTTCTTTCATTCTGGGGTGGATTATGGCGTTTGCGCTAACAATCTGAATATTTACGCTCCCGCCCCCGGTATTGTTGTGTTTGTTGGTGATTTAACGGTTCGTGGATTGTCAACCATTATTGATCATGGTTGGGGAATTTATAGCGGTATGTGGCATCAAACAAGCGTAAATGTTCAAGTCGGAGATATGGTCGAAACGGGGCAATTAATCGGAGAAATTGGCAACACTGGGCGCGTGACCGGACCCCATCTTCATTGGGAAGTTTGGGCAAACAAGGTACAAGTTGAACCATTGGACTGGTTGGACATTTCGTTTCCCTAACCTGATATTAATCAAAAATATCAGGGTATAATAAAAAACAACATCGGAAATTTTGAAAAACAAAAAATTCCTGCGGGTTAGAGGAACATGCCAATTAAATCAATAAATCTGCATGAAACTTACTGGCAAGATTTAGAAATCCAAGAAGAAGACCTGGAATTTCTTTACAACCATCTTTTAGAAATCGAAACCCCTCTAACCGCTAAGGAATTAGCAGAAGTTCTGATACGGGAACGAATAAAACGTGAAACTCAACGCCTTTTGGCGAAGCAATCCGCTGGTGGAGAGATCTACCAGCCAAAAAACCACTACAAAGTGGGTGACCTGCTTCAGTTTCCAGCCAGGGATTGGGCGAAAGGAAAAGTCCTTTCTGTTCGCCAATCTATAAATCCCGACCTGCCGCCATTTGAAGTCATTGAAGTTGAATTGGACGGTTTGGACACCCGACTGTTTGCTGCAAGCCTGCCTGAACACCTCCTCAACCACCCCATCGAACCCCAAGCAGCCGAACCCGCCCTTAATCCAGAATACGTCGTCGAAAATTTCGGCGAAAATATCGCCTTTCTCTTAACCGAAACCTTCGAGCAGGTCGCCGACCTGGTTCGGATCGCTGGTGCATGGTTTCCCCGTTCTCTTTTGGTTGATGTCAGCATCGGTCATCTGAACCTTGCGGAGGCTGTTTTGGAAATGACCCAAGGTGGTCCATTACCCACCGATGCAATCCTTGAGCAAATAGAACTACCCACCGACGTCAACCGAAAATTGACCGAATTTTCCATGAACCTCGCTTTGCAGGAAGACGGGCGCTTCGACGAGGTTGGACCTGCTGGGAAAACCATGTGGTTTTTACGCCGGCTGGAGCCCGGTTGGGTTCAAAATGTCCCTCATTATTTACGGTTTCAACCAATTCCCCTGGATCCAACCCAGGCATCCGATCAAATCCAGGCGCTCAACCAACTGGTCTTTGACGAAATGGAATCCGAGGGCGATCTTTCACGCAAAGCCAAAGAAATCGAGGTCAGCTTAATTTTTCCTCACTGGCGGGCAGGGACAGTGCCACTCTCTCGCAGTATTGCGCGTCTTTTCCCCACTGCGTACGAGTCCCCGCGTGTCCGATTCACATTCATTGATGAAGAAACCGGCAAAGAATTTCCCGGTTGGGTGGTTCGCCCCAATCGCTATGTGCTCGGGTTAAGAGAATGGTTTGAAGAAAAAGAAATCATCCCCGGAAGTTTATTCATTATCAAACAAGGAAAACAGCCTGGTCAGGTAGGGTTAAGAGCATTGAAAAAACGTCCGACCAAGGAATGGATTCGTACAGTTTTAGTTGGAACCGACGGGGGAATTGTCCTGACTATGCTAAAACAGCAAATCAGCAACGACTACGATGATCACATGGCGGTTGCCATCCCAGATGTGGATGCGCTCGATAGGCTTTGGGATTCATCCCAACGCCAGCGCATCACCCTGGAAAAAACTGTGATCAATATCATGCGCGAATTGGTAAAACTCTCACCCCAGGGGCATGTCCACGCTCAGGAATTGTATGCCGGGGTTAATATCATTCGCCGCTGCCCCCCCGGCGCAATTGTGAGTATACTCGCCAATCAGCCCAATATCATCTACCTGGGTGATCTGTATTACCGCCTAAACGAAACTGAAACTGAGGAATGAATCAATGACCGAAACGATGCGTTTTAGTCTGATCAAACCCACCATCAACACCCCTTTTCATATTGACTTTGATTGGTGGAGAAATCACGACCAAAACTGGCGCGTTTTTTTATTCAGTTTTCTTTGCGCGGAACATCAGAGTTCTTTCGAAAACCTTGACCAAAACACCTGCATTGACTGGGTAGATCCTTTAACTGCTGAAATATCTCGGATAGACGGCATCCAACACGCCTTAATGGCGCACTGCGCCCGGCAGCAGGGTTTTCTATCCGAAACCACTACCCTGGTCAATGCCGTCTTTCGGGTTTTCTTATCCAATGGAAACAAGCCATTAACCCCGGCTGAACTTTCCGAGATCATCAACAAGCCACCCGATAAAATCTTGCAAACGCTTTCCGGCCCACGCGTCTACCAGGGAATTCGCCCCTTACAAATCAATTGAATGAGGTTATACACAAGCGAGTGAAAAAGGGGAATCGGGCGTATGCTATAATATTAAAAATACCGACTGCTTCATTAAAGCAGATGGGTGAACGCCTGAATCAATTTTGTATACAATTATCGCATTGCCCCTGTAGCTCAATGGACAGAGCACCGGTCTTCTAAACCGTCGGCTGTGAGTTCGAATCTCACCAGGGGCACCATGCCATGTATAGCCAGAGGAGAATGATTGACATGAACTATCCGGAACGAAATGGCATCATCACGTTCGCGAATAAGGATATCACCATTATTGGGGAAGACCTGAAAGTTGGGGATATTGCTCCTGAATTCACTGCCCAGGCACAGGACTGGTCAAACGTTGCGGTCATCGAATCCTCCAGTGGAAAAATTCGGGTTATTGCCTCGCTGCCTTCGCTAAATACTACCGTTTGCGATCGCGAAACTCGCCGGTTTAATCAAGAAGCAACCAATCTGGGCACTGACATTGCAATTTTTGCCATCAGCATGGATTTACCCTTCACTCTTAAGAATTGGTGTGCGGCTGCCGGCGTGGAGCGGGTCACCGCGTTATCAGACCACATGGAAGCCGATTTTAGTAAAAAATATGGTGTGTTAATGAAAGAAGTCCGGGCAATGCGGCGCGCAGTCTTTGTGGTCAATCGCCAAAATCGGATCACCTACGTTGCTTACATGCCCACAATTGGCACCGAACCCGATTACGATGCCGTGTTGCAGGCTGTCAGGACAGCCAATGAATCCCACTGATTTTTGGGTGGAGGTAGAATGGTTACCGTTTATTACAAAACAAAAAAACCTCGTATACATTTCTTAGGATTGAGCGAATCCTCTGCCAATTTCAACAAAGCCGCAACACTACGGCACAACACCCGTACCCGCTCATGGCAGCCCGCAACGGACATCTACGAAACTGATGAAAACATCGTCA
The DNA here is from genome assembly GCA_039666315.1 of Bellilinea sp. Lineage (GTDB taxonomy): Bacteria > Chloroflexota > Anaerolineae > Anaerolineales > Anaerolineaceae > Bellilinea. The sequence goes on from JAVSME010000016.1 coordinate 47,940, forward strand.
TCATAATAGAACTTGCGGGAATCAGAGAAAACGACCTTACCATTACCGCTGACCAAAACACTTTGCTCATTCAGGGCATTCGCCAACCGCCTTACGAATCGCCTCGTTCCATCCATCAAATGGAGGTGTTGTATGGCGATTTTGGCGTTGAGTTGCTATTTTCTATCCCTATCGAAACTGAGAGAATCGAAGCCATCTATGACCAAGGGTTTCTTCGAATTACGCTGCCAAAATCCCAACCCCGAATCATCCCGATAATCAAGGATTAACCAACCGGTATGCCAGCATCCAGATGGAATATTGATCCCAATCAATTTTATTTTCAATACGACGCCGAAGAGGATGGGTTCGAAGAAATATTGCTTTCCGGTCAGGAAAGTGAAGGTGAGGTTTTTCTCGAGGAGAGCCACAGCAATTTTAGCGCCAATCAAGACGAATCCTCCATTAAACTGCCCGATATTCTGCCAATTCTGCCGCTGAGAGGGCTGGTCGTCTATCCTCAGACCGGCGTACCCCTGACAATCGGTCAGCCGCGCAGCATTCGCCTGATAGACGAGGTCGTCACCGGCGACCGGATTTTTGGCTTAATTGCATCCATGCACCCGGAAATCGAAAGCCCGGATCCTGAGCATTTGTTCCAAATCGGCACCGCGGGTTTAATCCATCGCATGTTTCGCGCCCAAGATGGAACGATCAGACTGCTGGTTCAAGGGTTGATCCGTTTTCGGATCGTCGAATTTGTGGCGACCGAACCGTACCTCAAAGCCAGAGTGGAACCCATCCCGGAAACAGAAGAAAGCGGGTTAGAGGTGGATGCGCTCGCCCGTAACATCCGCGATCAATTTGCTCACATAGCCGAAATGATACCATCCATGCCGCGCGAACTGGTTGCCACAGTAGCCTCTTTAACAGATCCACTGCAAACAGTGTATACCATAGCGAACTTGCAACGCATGGAGATCAGCGACGCTCAGGAAATCCTGGAACTGGACTCGATCACAGAGAAATTACACAAATTGGTGAGTCTGCTTACACGTGAAAGCGAAGTGTTGGAGTTAAGTCAAAAGATTCAAAAAGAAGCCCGTTCAGAAATTGATAAGGTTCAACGTGACTATTTTTTGCGCGAGCAACTTAAAGCCATCCAACGCGAGTTGGGCGAAACCGATGAACAAATGGCAGATGTCGAAGAGTTTCGCAAAAAAATTCAGGAAGCCGGCTTATCTGAAGAAGCACAAAATTTGGCAAATCGTGAGTTGGATCGTCTGCAGCGCTTGCCCACCGCCGCTGCAGAGTATGGCGTTATTCGCACATACCTGGATTGGTTGGTCTCCCTGCCGTGGTCAAAATTCACCGCCGATAAACTGGATATAACTCACGCCCGCGAAGTGCTGGATCAAGATCATTATGGGTTGGATGATGTCAAGGAAAGAATTCTAGAATACCTGGCTATACGAAAATTGCGCCTGGATCGGCGCGATGAATTTGCCAGCCAGATTTCAACCGACGTCATCCGCCGCCAGCGCGAAGGCGTTATACTGTGTTTCATTGGTCCTCCAGGTGTCGGAAAAACCTCCCTCGGGCAATCCATCAGCCGCGCCATGGGACGCAAATTCGTGCGCATTTCCCTTGGGGGCGTGCGGGATGAAGCCGAAATCCGCGGACACCGCCGCACGTATATTGGCGCAATGCCCGGGCGCATTTTACAGGCTTTGAGGCGCGTTGAATCGCGCAACCCAATATTCATGCTGGATGAAATTGATAAACTAAGCAGTGATTTTCGCGGAGACCCCGCATCTGCCTTGCTGGAGGTACTCGACCCCGAACAAAACCTGGAGTTTAGGGATAATTATTTGGAGGTTGCCTTTGACCTGTCCCAGGTCATGTTCATCACTACCGCTAATCAACTCGAGACCATCCCTGCTCCCCTGCTGGACCGGATGGAAATAATCCAACTTTCCGGGTACACTGATGCCGAAAAATGTGAAATCGCCCACCGTTATTTGATTCCCCGTCAACTGAAAGAAAACAGCCTGCGAATAGAAGAAATAAAATTTACCCCAAAGGCGATCCTGACTATCATCCGGCATTATACCCGCGAAGCCGGCGTCCGCAACCTGGAACGGGAAATCGGATCAATTTGCCGCAAGGTTGCCACCCAAATCACTGAAGGCAAGGTTACTGCCCAGGTGGTTGACGAAGTCACCGTACGGGAATTACTTGGCAGAGCTAAACATCTGGGAACGGAGGAAATCCAACGCCGCACAGAATTGCCAGGTGTTGCTACCGGTCTTGCGTGGACACCTGTCGGGGGTGATATTCTCTTTATCGAAGCCACCCTTATGCCAGGGAGTAAAGGTTTTATTACTACTGGCTCAGTGGGAAAAGTGATGCAAGAATCTGCGCAAGCCGCGCTTTCTTACGTCCGCTCACGGGCAGCGCAGCTTGGCATCGAACCGACGATTTTCGAAAAATCCGATATCCATCTGCATATTCCCGCAGGCGCTCAACCAAAGGATGGTCCATCTGCTGGTGTAACCATGGCAACCGCGCTGGTTTCGTTGCTGACCGGACAACTTGTGTCACCCGATATTGGAATGACCGGTGAAATTACCCTGCGCGGACAGGTGCTGCCAATCGGCGGCATTAAAGAAAAAGTGCTCGCCGCCCACCGCGCCGGATTGAAAACCGTAATCATTCCAAAAGAAAATGACCCAGACCTGGAAGACCTTCCGGAGGAGGTTCACAAAGCTTTGCGGTTTGTCCTCGTTGAAAGCGTAGATGAGGTATTGGCAAACGCTCTTGAGGCAAAAAATTCACTGTCCTAAAAATCGGGCTTCTTGTTTCGTTTCTGGAAAAATATGACACATATTTTAATAATCGAAGACGATCCATCCATGCGTATGCTGCTCAAGACCTTATTAGAGATCGAGCGTTTTCAAGTGTCTGTAATCGAAATTAGCAGCATCAACGACATTTTAAGCAAAGTCAATGAAGCGCTGCCCGATATAATCCTGATGGATATCAATTTGAAAACCGCTGATGGTATCGCCGCTCTACGCGAAATCCGCTCCATGTGTGCTGGCGGTTCAGCAGCCCGCATTATTATGACATCTGGAGAAGACCGCAAACAGGAGTGCCTGCTCGCAGGCGCTAACGATTTTTTGCTTAAACCCTACATGCCAGCGGATTTGATTGGCAAATTAAAGACCTATTCTACTTAATTTATACCTAAAAAGGAGTTACTCCTTGGCAAAACGTCAAAATAATTCAAATTCTCAGTGGTATACCATTGATCTGCACCTGCACACCCCTGCTTCCAGCGATTTCCAACAACCAGATGTTACCATTCTGGATATTCTGCAAAAAGCAGAAGTACGGGGGTTAAGTATGATCGCCATTACCGATCATAATACTGTGGCTGGTTATCGTAAAATGCTCGAGGAAATTCAATCCCTCGAATTTTTAAAAAAATTAGGTCGCTTAATGCCAACCGAGCAACGCCGGTTGGATGAATACAACCGGCTGCGGTCAAAAATCCAGGTGCTGCCAGGATTTGAATTCACCGCCACCTTTGGTTTTCACATTTTGTGCATCTTTCCACCCCAAAAACCGGTACGCGAATTAGAACATTTATTGCTCAGTCTGAATATTCCACCGGAGCATCTTGATGAAGGGTCTCAGACTGTCGGGGCCACCGAGGATGTTCTTACCGTTTATCGAGTCGTCCACGAAAACGGCGGTCTGGTAATTGCTGCCCATGCAAATTCGAGCAATGGAGTCGCAATGCGTGGTTTTAATTTCGGCGGGCAAACCAAAATTGCGTTTACTCAGGATCATCACCTGCACGCGCTCGAAGTGACCGACCTCGAGCAAAAGGGACCCCGAACAACAGCCGCTTTTTTTAACGGCACCAAACCGGAATACCCGCGCCGTATGCATTGCATCCAGGGATCCGATGCTCACCGTCTGACAACCGACCCGGTTAGAAAAAAGAACCTCGGCGTTGGAGACCGCGCAACCGATGTGCTGCTGCCCGAATGCAGTTTCGAGGCGCTTAAAGACCTGTTCCTGAAAAATGATTTTTCTCGTACCCGCCCTCACCGCCACAAAGAAGAACCAATCTTTGATTTTATTCAAAGCGCGCGCGAAGAAGGCGCCAACATCATCCAGGATTTCCATGAAAGCATGACTGTTCGCGGCGGAAAACTGTATGCCATCCTTGCAGATGTGTGCGCCTTTGCCAACACCAATGGCGGCACTTTATATATCGGCATTGGCGAAGATCCAAAAAAGCCTCCTGCCGGGATTACCGATTTTGAGCAAGGAATCCATGCCTTGGAAAAAGAAGTCAATAATCGAATTAACCCGCCCCTTCATATCAGTATTGACGTTCACGACTTTAAGGGAAAGAAACTAATTCGAATCCTGGTCCCGCGCGGCGAAGAACCACCCTATGCGGTTGATGACAATAAAATTTATGTCCGCGATGAAGCCGAAACCGGCCTGGCTGTCCGGGATGAAATTGTCAGCCTGGTATTACGAAACAAAAACACCGTTCCACCCACAATCACCCCAGCCACCGAAACATCAGCCAATACGCTTGCGACACCCGTCGGAGCAACGAGCGAGGAAAATTCACTCGAACCGCGCACAGGCGTGGAGGTGCTTCAACCGGAAGAGCGTCAGGGCAAACATTACTTTACCATGCGCGATCTTCGCAACGGAAATGTGGTAAAAAATGTTACTCGTGTTTCAGCCCGTAAATTATGGCATTATGCGATTGATCGTTACACCACCTCGATGAAAAATTTCGACCCCTCGCAGGTGAAATGGCACGGCGAACTGGGCATGTTGAGAAAGCATAAACAGGGAAATATTGTTCGCTACGATTTAATTATGCGCACCGGTCAAGACTACCGTTTCTTCTTTGGCGTCACAGAAGATGGAATTCACGGACAATGGCGTAAAGTTGCTGGTTTCGATGATGGAGAACGATGATCAGAGTAGCCATCCTCACCATTTCTGACCGAAGCGCGCGCGGGGAACGCGAGGATCTTTCGGGTCCCGCCCTGGCAGAAAAAGCCATCGCGGTCGGATTTGAAATCGTTAATTCGGCTACTGTTCCAGACAATTTTGCCCAGATCTGTAAAACGTTAATCCAATGGTGCGATCAAGATGAATGCGACATCATACTAACCACAGGCGGTACCGGTGTTGCGCCGAGCGACCTGACACCCGAAGCTACGCTGGCAATTATAGATAAATCCGTACCCGGCATTCCGGAAGCCATGCGGGCGAACAGTCTCAAAATCACCCCGCACGCTATGCTAACCCGATTGGTTGCCGGCATCCGCAAGCAAACATTGATCGTCAATCTGCCGGGTAGTCCGAAAGGTGCAGTGGAAAATTTGGAGGTGGTTTTACCAACCCTTCCACACGCAGTTGAATTAATCCGCAACGATCCCCGGGCAGAATCCGGGCATAAAAAAATCTTCCAAACCGATTAAGAATTCTCTGAAAATACGACTCCCCCCATCAAAAATAGGCTCAACTCAATTGCTCTCAAGGATTTGCTGAAGAGAATCGCCTTCCCGAATAATCCGCAGCGCAATCCCGTAGGCGCGCAGCCTTTCGATAGTTTCACACGAATCATCGTGTCCACCAAAACTTGCCGCATCAACGCCAATCACCACAGGTCGCAGGTCACGCCGAAAAATAACTTCCAGGGCTAGCTCCAGGCTGCGGTTGCACACCGCAGTGACCAATACAATCGTACTGCCTCGCGGCATCTGGTTCACCTGAGCCTCGATCAATCCCGGTAAAGGTAAATCACCTTCGGGTAGTAAAAATGCCAGGGTTTCAATGATCTTTGCTAGCTGGCGGTCACCCCTTTCAGCCGGCAACACGCTAAACGATTGCGCTGCGCATGAGAATCCAACCGATCTCCCCTGGGCTAAATAATAATCGGAAATCGAAGCAACGCAAGATACCGCATACTCGAATGTGCTGGGAGGGAGGGGAATTGTCAATTGCTGCGGGATTAACCAATACTGGCTGGTCTTATCCACTCGCCGCCGGTCCGGCAAAGCATAATGGGTGTCCTTTTGGGCGTCCAGCAAAATCCAAACATCGGCTTGCGGATCTTGTTCAAATTCTTTAACGATCAAGCGCTCCTTACGTGCGGTGCTTTTCCAATGAATTCGGCTGAGCGGATCGCCAGGAGCATACTCACGAACCCCCGCAGCGTATGGGGTTACTTCCAGGCTTTTGCGTCTCAATGCCCGCCCACCCGGAAGAATACCCGCCGGTTCAGGGAACACGTTTAATTTAACCATATACGGCACCACCAACAAAGTCTTTTCTGTTGGCAACACCTTTTGAATCGCAAAAAAACCGAACGGATCGCCCGAAACCATGATCGTTGGACCCAACACGAAAGCCCCGCGTTGAACTAACAAAGTGCGCGAAAAATAAGAGCGCACCTGGCGCGCGCCAATATTTGAAATAACCCGCGAACTCTGTTTTTCCGGCAACAAGGATTGATCTTTGATTTCGACATATAAACGACCATACCAGGATTCGTTCCGGATTTCGAATCGTTCTTCGAACACCTGCCCTACAGGCAAGCGTAGAACCCGTGCGCTGCGATTTACGATCAATCCGCGCAATGAAAGGAGGGTCCACAAAAACGCCAACACCATTACCGCCAGGAGAAGGTAAATAATGCGATAATACACAAAAACCGTGGGCTGTTGCGTCAAATAAACGCCGGCAATCACGCCGCCCAACAAAAGCAGAAACAAAAAGAAAGCAGGACGAACTTTCACCATGCTATTTTGTAGGCTGACTCGCCAATTCACCGCCCGGAACAGGCACAAAGGCTATCAGTTCGTGGATAATTTGATCCGCATTCAAGTTGCGTAAACGGGCAGCAGGTTGAACCACCATGCGATGCGCCAGCACATTTTCTGCCAATATTTTTATATCATCGGGTAACACATAATCTCTGCCATGGATCGCTGCCCGCGCCTGCCCCGCCCGATATAGACCCAAACTCCCCCGCGGACTCGACCCAAGATACACATCGTTGTTTTCACGGGTGGAACGGGTTAATTCGACTATATATTGGCGAAGCGGCTTGGAGACATGCACTGTCCGGATAATGTGTTGAACTTCCAATAACTCATCCTTATCAGCGACCGGCTGTAGTTCTTCAATGGGATGACGTAACTGTTGTAATTCAAGGATTTTCATTTCATCGAAAAGTGAAGGATAACCAATTTTAATCCGCATAAAAAAGCGGTCTAGCTGCGCCTCCGGTAACGGAAATGTGCCTTCATACTCTATAGGGTTCTGGGTTGCCAACACTAAAAACGGAGAAGGCAGCGGGTAGGTTGTGCCGTCAACCGTAACCTGGTGTTCTTCCATGGCTTCCAACAACGCGGATTGGGTTTTTGGCGTTGCCCGGTTGATTTCATCAGCCAGGACGATTTGCGCCATTACAGGACCAGGACGATATTCAAACTCCCGCGTGACTTGGTTAAAAATTGAAACACCGGTCACATCACTAGGCAGCATATCCGGAGTAAATTGTATCCGGCTGAACTTTACGCCGAGTGATTTTGCCAGACTGCGCGCCAAAATTGTCTTACCAACGCCTGGGACATCATCAATCAACAGGTGTCCCTGGCACAACAGGCTTATGACCACAAGCTCAAGGGTATGGGTTTTACCGACGATAACAGTTTCCAAATTGTCCGCGATCTTACGTGAAAACACTTGCACTTTCGCAATGGAACTCTCCATGAACGGCTCCTTAAATCGAGTGCTCCAGTTACACTTGACCTTTACGTAATATCAGTACTCCGGCAGCGCACATGAGCAAGGATGATAGACTGAGCCACGCTGCCGGAATAAAATTCGTTGGTTGATACGTAAGGGTAAGACGATGCTCACCCGAAGGTATACAAACTCCTTTTACTAGCGCATCAGCGCGGGAAATGGGCACAGGCTGTCCATTCAATTCAGCCTTCCAACCCGGATACCAGCTATCGGATATCCTGATCCAACCCGGATACTCCGCCTTTACATCAATCACCATTAAATCCGACCGGTCTTCCACTGGTTTAATGCTTGCCTTCGCAGACTGAACCTCACTAACGCATGATGTGCTCGTCTCGACAATTATACACTCAGCCACTTGGTTTTGTCTGCCTGCTTGTAAAACCATGGCTTGCCTGGCATCCTCCGGTGAATCAACCCGAAGCTCGCAAGTTTTCCAGGTAATCCGGTTTTTCGGTTGGATTTGTTCTACCCGCCAATCGCTGCCATTTTCATCCTCTACCCGGATGATCCGATCAACAGCCATGCGCGCCAGTATGGTTTGCTGTGTTGTCATGGGAAGGGTTTCGAGCATTTCCATCCATTGCGCAAACCAACCTGTGACCAATGGATCAAAATTGTTGACCATCGCAACGTTATCCAGCATGTTCAAATTAGGTAATGGCACCCGGCGCACTTCCTGCCAATCAATAAATGAATAAAAATCTTCCATGGAAAGGTAACGATTAAATTTCAGCCTGTATTCATCGCTTGGTGAGATAAAAACCCGCGTTTGGGGAATTGTAGTGTCACTGACCGCGGATTTGTAAAAATCTGCTTTTACTGTTGGGTTGGCATTCGCCCCCGCAAGCCACAAATCCAACAAGATTATTCCCAGCGCGCTCACCGTCCACAACCGGGTTGCGCCAGGATTCTCATTGTTGAAAGGAGTTCGTAAAGCCAAAACACAAGCACAAAATAAAATCACTGCCAGCCGCAGGAAAGCATGGATAAAACTGGTTTGTATTTGGGGCATGAGGAAACCAGCTGCCCCGGCACCCAACATGATCGCCATGCTGACAACCACAACCCGTTTAAAAGCGTTTCTGAGTTTTCCGGAAGGTCGTTCCCAGCGATCCGCAGCGATGCCTGCCAGACAGGTTAATCCAAACGCAGCCCAGATCAAGTATCGCGTTGGGGCTTGGAACATATCAAATGTGGGGATATGCTGGTATAACCATGGAAAAACAGGAGTGTTTTTTCCAAGTCCGAGCAGAATCGCCAAGAAAACGATCGCCCAAAGAAAACCAAGAACTCTTTGTATGTCTGTGTTTAATCCCATGTCTCGTCGCTTGATAATCCAACCCAGCGTGCTGGCTGCCAGAAGAAATGGAATAACGCCGATAAAAACAACATCTTCCCAGTATGCTCCATACCCCCAATAATTACCATTTCCAGGACTGCCAAACAAGTCCGGCAAAAGAAAACCCGTCAAGCGCCATGCCCACAGAGAATAGGTCATGGCAAATTCAAAATCAACCGCATTGGACCGTTGTGACAACTGTAAATATTCAAACGTTGGCAGCAGTTGCGGCAGCGCAATACCTGCCGCCAGCAGCGATCCGACAAAGCACAAACCCAAACGAGCAACAACAACTGAAAATCGCTCCTTGCCAACCAGGCGGACCACAACCCAAAGCGTAGCCAGGATAATCGAATACCAGGTCAATTGGGCATGACCTGCCAGCAACTGCATACCAAACACAATACTTAACAGGAGCGTATTCCGCAGTCTCAAGCGCAAGCGAGGTTCGGTCACAACACGGTCTGCTGCCCACGCCAACCAGGGCAGCCACGCTCCAGCCCAAACCATGCTAAAGAACATGCCGCGCGCGACGAGATAGGCGCACATGCCAAATGCCAAACCCGCCACCACCTGACCTCGCACGCGCACACCCAGCCGCCCAAGCAAGAACATCATCCCCAAACCGGACCAACCCAAATGCAGTGGCACCAAGAGTGTGCTGCCCCAGGCTAAACCGGGCACATCTCCAAACCGGTAAAAGATATAAAGGATAAAGGATGGCGGGTAAAGAAACGCCGTCTGATAATTGGCTAACAACGGCGCGCCTAACCCATTGAGGGGATTCCAGAATGGGAAAATCCCCTCTTCCAGCAGCCCAAATCCGTATGCCCGCCAGGGAATGAATTGCAGCGCTGGTGTACCCCAAAAGAGCACCCGGTCACCAAGTAAGGGGATTAAAAACAACGCCAATGGAGCGAGGAATACCAAAATGTGCGGAAGTATTTTTGGCATAGCACGGTTAAACAATTCAACCACTGGGTCAATTCCCTTCCTGGTTACGATAATTTTTTCTCCCCTTTGGTCGAAAATATCATCACAATCACCAAACCAAACCAGGCAACGGCTGATACCACTGCACCCGCGGTGAGACTGACGAGGTGGTACTTAAACTCGATCTGATGCTCCCCCGGCGGTACTTTTACGCCCAACGCAACATTAGCCATTCTAATTTTTTGGGCTTCCACGCCGTTTATATACACTTTCCAACCGGTATAATCCACATCCGCAACTGTTAATAATCCCGGTCCATTGACAACGATTTGGTATTTGCCGGGTCTCATTTCGTAGGACTCTACAGCACGCATGGTCTGATCATCCATTTGAATGCGCACCCAGGGAAGATACGCGCTATTTTCGTAAACCCTTGTGTTTCCATCCTGAAAAACCAGCCTTAAGTCTTCCACAGTTATAGGGAATTCGCTAACCACATAACGCACCGCAAGGAAACCTAATTGATCCAAATCCGGGATTGCGTTTTGGTTAACAGTGCTAATATTCTCTCCCTCCAATGGTGGCAGCGTGACCGAATAGCCTACATGCTCCACCCCGCTCGCCTCGAGCACGTAGCCATAATAGGATTGTAATTGAAGGGGATCAATCCCATTCGCCATTCGAAGGCCATGTTCGGCAGCTGTATGCTGCGGGATACTGTTGGAAGGTGTATAGATTCTAAAGTTCCCCGCCTGGTTGGCAACAAATTCTGCTACGGACCTGCCCTGGCTATAAACAAGCCTGGCTGGCAAAACGGAAAGACTTTGGGCATTCACTCCGCTCAGATCAATAATTAAAAACAACGGAAATACATACCCAACCCATCGTATCCATGTTCGTTTCCGTTGCGCTACCGACAGAAGCACTATTGTAAACGAGAAACAACCCAGCGCCCAAACCAGATTTGGCGCAATATCCACCCTCACCAAAAATAATCCGGCGGCGATAAACAACACAAATGCGCCAAAAGGGCTCATAAAGAAAACCGGATCTGGGCGGTGGATATGTTCGCGTCCAAGCAAATCATCCAGAGCTTTTCCAGCAATGATGGAAAAGGCTATCCCGCTTAAAAAATAAAACCGCGTTGGGACCCGGAGTAAATCGAAACCCGGCAAGCGCGCGAGAATATCCATCCCGGGTATTTGATCCCCCAAAGAAACCAAGATTCCCCCGCCCAAAATCACCAGCCAGAACGCGCATTTTTTTCGCACTTCCGGAATACAAATGCAATAGATTGTCAGGAAAAACACAAGGCTGCCAGGGTACAATGTCCACTCAGCAAAACCGCCGAAATCAGGAACCCATAAACCCAGCAATTCCTCAATGGGAAGTGAATATTTCAAATTATCCGAGCCTGTCATAAGAGCCCGGGTTGACTGCTGTGAATACTCGATTAACGGCATTATCAATATCAGCGCCAGAGTGAGCGCCAGAAAAACAACCCCGCTGGAAGAAAATACCCAGCCCGAAGCATTTTGCCAGGTTATCCTGCCCATGTTTCGGGAAATATACATCCATAAGGAGTATCCTCCCCACAGCAAGAAGGCATATGCAAACCAGCGAATATCCGCCAGGGCAATCAATCCCAACACGCCGGCGGTTAACCACCATTTCCGCGTTTCGATTCTATCTCGTTCTGCCAGCAGCAACCAGGGAGTCCAACAGATCGCATAAATAAGAGAGATGTGCCCTGCGCCAAAATGGGCAAACACCTTAGGCATCAACATAAAACTGACCGCGCCTACCACTGCTGCGCTGTCTTTTAGCCCGCTGCGTTGCAGCCATGCCAGCATCCCCCACCCGCCCCACAAGATGTGAACCAACACGATCAGATTAAATCCGAACGGGAATGAAAATAGGTAAGCCAACCAGCCAGGAGGATACCACAATCCAGCCAACGGGTTTGAAGAAAACGGAAATCCGCCCAGAATTGCATTCGACCAAAGAGGTATCTGCCCGTAATTGTGAATTGACTCGAGCAGATGGAGCGCATTGGGCAAGTGACTAATCGCCAGGTCCGAAAATTCCGAAAAGCGAGGAAAATAAAAATATCCCGCTGTAATAAACCAGGGAATTAGCGGAAGGATGAAGGCAATTCTAAGCGCCCACTTGCGCTTCATGGCAACGCTTCCACCCTGAAAATACGAACGGTATTATTTTCATACACCATATCTAAACCAGCCCGGGCTGAGTCATTTAGAGCCAATCGGTCGGCAATCGAGTCAACCAAGATGTAGCGCACATCCCATTTCTCGATGAATGCACTCAGCTGGCTGTCATGTACATTTCCCGAAAAGATTTGGTTAATTTCCTCGACTCTAAAGGTAGCATCAACGGTTTCGAACGGATGACCATAGATTACTCTGCAATGGGTATGGGCTGGGATCAACAAACCCATGGTGGGGTTTGCCAAAACAACCGCCCGATTTGAGCACGCTTGCTCATTCAGCCAACCGAGCGCCATCCGCTGATCCAGTCGCTGAAAGAGCATCTGTTCGTGTTGAACTGCCGCCTGAAAGCCGCCCATCAAGATAAATAAATTGGTCAAAATGCTCGGCAGGAAAACAAGCCAAAACAGGCGCCTATAGCGGCGAATATTTTGCCCAACGAGAGATATCAGTCCCACACCAGCGAAAATGGCCACCGGAACATACACACCCAGCAAGAATCGCCGTTGCAGCGCAAACGGAATATACGCAAGAACCACCCCTACGATCAACCACGCTGCCGCAACCACCAGATTTTCCTGGCGCTTTTTCTTTGCCCACCAATAGAGACCTATGATCGCCAGCAGAATTCCCGGTGCCAGCGATATCATAATATCCCACAAGGGTGGTGAGGGAGTTTGATTCTGACGATTCCAAATCGCCAGTAGCGGATTATTCAAAACAGCCAGGTATTGATACACCAGAATTCCGCCCGCCGGGATGAAAAATAATACCGGTAGCCTCCAGGATATTTTTTTCCAGACAGCAAATCGAATTACAAGCACACACAGGGTTATTGCGCCCCCTACTACAACCCCAAATGGCAGGATAACAGCAAGCAATGCTCCCGCAATCCCCTGAACCCATGGCAAACCCGGTTTTTCCTGCTGCAAATCCGACAAATATTGCACCAGAATCGCCAACCCGAGTGGAAAATGGGGATTGGCAAGCATGGATAAAAATGGATAGGCTTCCGCGACCCAAAAATCCATTGTAAAACCGCCTGCAAAAGCCGCCAGCCAACCCATCCCGGAGCCAAAAATCATCAATATTAATATCCGATTGAATACTGAGCGGTGAACCTCACCCAGAGACAAGTGGAGGAACCTGGACAGGCTGATAACCAGAAACATACTCGAAAATGCTCGCGCAGCGTGGAAAATCAGAATTGGATCAAGGTGCATAAGGCGAGCAAAGTGCCCCAATACAGTATAAAACAAGAAAAGAAACGCTCCATCCCCCTGAGTCGCGGTGTATGGCAGGTGAAATTGCCACTCACCCCGCATCCCGGTCTGCATTTTTGCCAGGTAGCTGTTTCCGTCAATTGGATTGAGAATAAACCCGCCAAACACATGCTGCTCTCCCTGCAAATACCAGCCAGCAAGGAAAGGCACGGCGATGAGAATCAGTATTCCGATCAGCAACAACCCATTTACTTTTTGCGCCATTGGGATTTCGAATTGAAGTATACTTGAGATAAGTGCAGTCTGCAACATCGGTAAATTAAATCCCAGATATTCACTGCTTGTTATCGTCAGTCCTTATGAGCCAATCCTTTCACCTGTATCAATTACAAAAAATCGACACACAACTGGATCACATTCGCCAGCGAGTCCATGCCATTCAGACGCAAATTGAAAGTGATACCCGGCTGGTATCCGCGCGCGCAGAAGCCAGCCAGATCCACGCGAAACTCGAACAGTCGCAACGCTCACTAAAAAAAATAGAACATGAAGTAGAAAGCCGGCGTCTTAAACTGGAACAAAGTGAATCCAATCTGTATTCCGGGCGCATTAAGGTGCCTAAAGAATTGCAGGATTTACAAAACGAGGTAATTTCCTTGAAGCGCGGACTTTCTGGGTTGGAAGATCATCAATTGGAATTAATGATTCAGACGGAAGAAATACGCAGCGAATACCAACAAGCCCAACAGCAATTCACCCTGGTTGAGGCTCAAGTTACTGAGGAACATGCCGGCTTGACCGGAGAGAAAAACCGCCTGGAAAATGACAGACAACGGTTACAGATCGAGCGAAACGCGGTGTTGTCCCAAATTCTCGAAACCAACCTGACCCAATACAACACCTTACGCCAGCGCAAGCAGGGTATCGCAGTCGCCTCTGTGGATGACTCATCCTGCGCGGCTTGTGGCGCAGGATTAACCCCTGCCCAACGCCAGGCAGCCCGTTCACCAGCCTCGATCGTTTATTGCCCTTCCTGTGGCAGAATCTTATATGCGGGGTAACCATCCATGTTTGGATTAGAAAATCTTGCGCTGGATCGCTTTTCTTTCTGGCTTGGTTTTTTGGGCGGAACGCTTTTCTGGTTGCTAATAAACAGGCTTTGGAAAAGCATCCCCATAATCAAACAGACCCTGCGGCAAATTGCAGAAAACAACCGTCGCCAGCGCATGTCCGGTGTCGAAAGTGCCTTGCGCCAGGATGTTCTTCGCCGCGCGCAACGCAACCATATCGGCGCAGCGCTTTTCTCGCTGGATGAAATTTTGGTGAAACCCGAACTACTGGCACCGCCAGCACGCATCGATCCCGCATCCCCTCTCAATCTTGAACGATACTCCTCGGTTATTCTTCCATGTCAGCCGGATTTCCCCGAATTCGCATCGCGATATGGAAGCATTCGACTGGGGATGCACCAATCTCTTCAGGGTGGCTGTAATATCGCATTAATTGGCTGCGCTGGCAGCGGAAAATCAACCGCATTGGCACATCTGGCATCCCAAATCGCGCGGCAGGACGAAACGGTTGGCAGCCTGTCCAAATTATTTCCAATTTATTTGCACATTCTGGATATAGACTTTGAACCGGTTGAACGCAAAGACACCCTCGACCCGCTGATCAAAGCAATTTCTCAATCCGCGCCAGTTACCGCACTACCTCAATTAGCCGGATTTATTCGCAATGTTGCTATAGAAGGCAGCGCTTTGTTCATCATTGATGGCTTGGATGAGCTAAGCCACCCATTGCTCGAAAATGCCTGTAAGTTTTTGAAATCTGTTATAACTGTTACCCCGCAAGCCCGCTGGATCGTAGCTGCCTCTAACGAATATCTCGACGGGTTAACCAGTCTGGGATTTGAGCCGCTGGTTGTGGCAGGTTGGACTCCTGATCAGATTGAAAGTTTTATCAGCCGCTGGGGCAAATTATGGAATAATCTGATCGGGGTTAATGTTGCCCAGCAAAACAAAATTGAAATTCTGGATGATCTACTGCTCACTCATTGGATCAGCCATGATCCGCTGTACCATACCCCCCTGATTTGGACACTCAAGGTATGGGGCGCTCTGGCAGGCGATTTACCCGGCAGTTCGGAATTCGATGCAATCCTGGCTCATTTAGCGAGAACAACCCAAAACCGCGTTCCCCTTCCAGCGCTGGGCATTCTGGCTAAAGCGATCATCGAAAAACGCCAAAGCAGCCTGGATTACACAGAAGCCGAAAAATTAATCTCCGGCTTCAAACTTGCTCAACTGGATGATGAACCCATCCTACAAGAAAATGACAATCCTCCCCCTCAAGCTTCCACATTGGACGCAAAAGCCAAAACGGTTACCTCTGGTGGAAGGATTTTATCCCTGGCATTGGACGCCGGAATTTTGGTCGAGCATCACAACGATTCGGTAAGTTTTTCTTCCCCAGTATGGGCAGGTTTCCTGGCTGCGAGTCAAGCGCAATCTGCAGATCTTGCACCACCAGCGAAAATATCCTCAGCCTTAGAATCCGAATATTTCCACTACCTAACCGTATACCACCCCGATGAATGGCTGGATAGCTACTTACAAAGCGATCAACCTCCGCTTTTCCGAAATCTGATCAAATCCGCCCGCTGGATCCGCGATACACCTTCAAACCATCCCGGACGTTCAAAGGTGATGCGCCGGCTGGCAGGCTTGCTGCAAAACGAAACCGTGCCGTATTCTATTCGCATGAGCATGTTGGCTGCCAGCGCAACATCCAATGATCCAGCCCTAACCCTGCTTTACAAACAGCAACTTTCCTCCTCATCAAGTTCGTTGCGCAGCATGGCAGTCCTGGGATTAGGCGCATTGCAGGAAAGCAAAAGCATCAAGGAAATTGTTGCCTTGCTCAATGATGATCATTTTGAAGTGCGTTATGCGGCATGTTTTTCATTGGCTTGTTTCGATACCAATGAGGGTTTGGAAGCTCGTTTATCCTGCATTCATTATGCCGACGAATCGCTACGCTTGGCGGCATCCGAAACATTGGCAATGGACGCGCGCATCGGTCACGAAAAATTAAGAGAATTGATGCAATCCGAAGATTTATTGGTTCGACGTTCTGCGATATTTGGCATGTCAACGATAAATGAAAATTGGGTGGTGGATATTCTCGAAAAAACTGCGGTGGAAGATAGCCAGTGGGTGGTGCGCAACGCCGCCGGTCAAGCGTTGGAAAACCTGCAGAAACCCAATCCATATGTGCCGCAGCCATTGCCGCATCCAGCCGATTCTCCCTGGTTGATTGCCTTCGGCGCAAAACGCGGTTTGGGTATCTCCCGCTCCGATTCGCCAGTAGCAATCTTACTTGAAGCCTTAAAATCCGAAAACGAAGATGAGCGGCTGGCTTCAATCTGGTATTTACGCAATTACAGCGACGAAGGAGTCATTGCCAGGCTCTATTCGCTGCTGTTCGATTCGAGCATCGAATTACGTGATACCGCCTTTTATGCTTTGTGGTCTATGTCCCTAACGGGCATTGAGATGCCGGATTTGATTAAATACGGGTTTTCGAAGATTAATTGAGCGCGGTGTTAAGGATAACCTGCATTTGGTCCGGGTTGATCCCGATCACGGTTATCAATTTATCCATCCCGTTTTCGCCTCCAATAACCTCCAGATCGCTGATCTTGACACCAAGCACCCAAGACAAAAAAGACAGCAGGTCTCTGTTTAACCCCTCATCAAGAACCTGGTTTTTCATCGCTATTTGAACAACCCCATCCGCAGTAACCCGTTCTATGTGATTTTCACTTGCCATCAAGATCACATGCACCCGAATGGCTGAACCAGACCGACCATCATGAAAGCGGTGTTTCTTTTTTCCAGCCATACCTTTACCTTAAACCAGATAGAACCATGATCAGCACCATTTCAACTACCTGGATAAGAATGACTAGAATTAATGGGCTGAAGTCGATCATCCCTAATGGAGGAACCACCCGCCGGATTGGGCTTAACATTGGTTCCACGATTCGACCCAAGGCAGTCCGAATCGGGTGGAACGGTGAAAGAAAATAGGACAGCACAACATTCGCAATAACGACGATAAATAATACCGTACCGAGGGTTTGAATTAACGTAATCAAAAAATTAATCATCATTCACCTGAATCTTGAAGGATATTTAACGGCGCGCGCCCAGAATTGCTTGTCCGATTCGCACCATCGTTGCACCGGCATGGATTGCGTTCACAAAATCAACGCTCGTGCCCATTGACAATTCGGGCATCGAATTCCTGGAAAAACGTCTTCGCAGAAAATCGCGCAATTGTCCTAATTGTTGGAAATAAACCTCTGCCTCGTGCGGCGAAGTTGTCAGCGGAGGCATCGTCATCAACCCGCGAACATCCAATTCATCAAAAGCAAAAACTGCCTCCAATTCGGGAAGCAAATCATCCCACCGCTTCGGATCCGCAGCCCACCATCCATACTTGCTGGCTTCACCACCGACATTAAATTCGAGGAGCACAGGTAAACGCTGATCGCCTTCCCGTAGTATCCGCGCCAGTTTTTCCGCTAAACGAAGACTGTCCAGCGAATGCATCCAATCGAAATAAGCGCACACCAGTTTCGCCTTGCGGCTTTGCAGATGGCCGATCATGTGCCATTCCAATTTGGGAGTCTCATCAAGATCAGCTATTTTCGATACCGCCTCTTCCGGGTAGTTCTCGCCAAATACGGTAATCCCCGCCTCGACGGCTGCGAGAACCACTTCCACCGGTTGACCTTTGGAAACCACGATCAATTTCACGTCCTCGGGTTTTCGACCGCTACGGATTGCGGCGTTCCCCGCCTGTTCTTTAACCCTGGCGTAATTGTCTTTGATTTCACCACTCGTGATCAACATTTCGGACCACCTTGCGAATTGTTGTTTGATCCGGCATGTTTCAAGCGAATCAGCGCCCCAAACCGGCCCGTTTTACCATCCTCAGCCCGATGAGAATACCAGCGCTGCGTATTACAGGCAGTGCATTCCCCTGCGATTTCGATGGATTTCACTCCCGCATCATTTAATAAGATACGGTTTGCTTCCCACAAATCGAAATAAACTGCTTGATTATGGGTCGTGAGCACCTCCTTCGCTCGTGCGCCAAAGGATTCGCGCACCTTCTCGGCTACATCTTCGCGTATGACATAGTGATCCACGCCAATGGACGGACCAATTCCGGCAAAGATGTTTTCAGGATGGCAACCCAGATTTTCCTGCATGACCTTAATGGTCTTCATAGCAATTTTGTTCACCGTTCCCATCCAACCTGCATGTACCAACCCGACCACTTGATCAACAGGATCATATAACAGGATGGGGACACAATCCGCAAAGCGCATAAACAAAGAAACATCGGGACATTGGGTCAGGATTGCATCCGCCTTTTCATGTGGCTGGTTCAATGGACGGGGCGCGTTAGCAATAATGATATCATCAGAATGGACTTGCCAGACATCAAAAATACTTTCGACATCCAACCTCATTGCCGTGAAAATTCGTTGACGGTTGGCAATGACGTTCTCGCGGGGATCTCCCACTGTTCCGCCTGTATTTAATGAGTCCCATGGCGCTGGACTGACTCCGCCTGCGCGTGTGAAGATTCCGTGAACAACTTCACCGTTGAAAATGGAGAAGGTCAGGTACTCTAATCCTTTGAGCTGGCAATAATCCACGATACTTATCCCTGGTTTTGGATTTGCGAAACAACCGCTGATTTACCGGAAAGAAGCGCGCGGGCATCGCGCATGCTTTCTTCTATCATCGGGAATAGGTACCAGGCAGTCATGACTCCAAACAATCCCCCCGTAACTGTCCGAAGAATGGGATTGCTCTCGCGAATCAGCATCCACTCCGGCAAAAAGGTAAGTAAACCGGGCAGTTGTGAAAATCCATCCAACCCTATGGGTAGCAGACCAAACGCAATCCAAAAATACCAGGGCAAGGCTTTGATTTTGCGCCCGGTTGCGCTAAAAATCAAACCAAACAACAGCAGCGCGCCGTAAATGGCAACATCTCGTTGGCACAAAGCAACCTTATAGCCTATTTGACCCGCGCCATAACCGATTGGTTCCTTGCCGGTAAACCTGCGGGCGGCATTTAAATCCGTGGGATCGGCATTGAAAAGCTGCTCATAGGTTGCCACCCCGCTGACCTGAGCCAGGTCGCGCGGGTAGAAGGTTTGCATTCCGAATAAAAACCAGGACCGATAGGTCAATTGGTGGCAAAGCGGGCTATAGATTGTCAAGATCACCCGCGCTGGGGTGTTCAACTCGTTTTTTGCTAACACTGGAGCCAGAAAAGGCAATCCCACGTAAAGGAAAAGCAACAAATTAATCAGCAGCATGTAACGATGACTCAGCCAGAGCGAAATGCGGTCAGCAGCGCTTACCTGCCTGCCGCGCTGCATCCGACGTGAATAATTTTTATCGCCCACCTGATCCAGGTGCCGGCTTCGGTCTCGAGCCGCGCCAAGGGTTGCTCTTAGATCCATCTCGCTGAAGGGAAATTGCAGCCGGTAAGGACCAACTTGAACCAACGGCACCATATGTTGGTATGCCGCCAGCAAAACCGGGTCACTATCAATTGACACCACAGCCAATTGGTGCGGAATTTCTACCTTAATATACTCCAATTGGCGAATGACTTCTTCGCCAGACGCATCGCCATCTTTGACGAACAATGTCACAACCATCATGGGGTCAATCCAATCTTTTCGAGATAAATTCGCATCAAATCCTCATCCAACTGTCCGACATGGATTGCCCTTAATATTCCCTCCCGGTCAACGAAATAGGTGGTTGGAAAACCGAACACCTGAAATTTCCCAGCGATTTTACCATCAACATCCAAAAGTATGTCGAAGGTGATCTGATAGAATTCAACAAAGGGTTCGATTGCTGCGGTCGATTCGTTGTAATTAACACCCAGTACCTCCACGTCCTGGTTGTTTTGCGCCACCTGTTGGAGTAACGGCATTTCTTCTCTGCATGGATCACACCAGGTTGCCCAAAAATTAATAACCGTCGGCTTGCCATTTAAATTGGAAAAGGTCAATTTTCCACCAGCCAGTTTTTCCAGCGTGAAATCCGGAAATCTCTTCCCGATTTCCGGAACGTCCCTGCCGCGCGTCATTGCGCCAGCCGGGTTACCACTTAAAAAGATCATTACTCCAAAAATTATCCCGATCAGTAAACCGCCCGCTAATAAAACAACCGTTTTCCAATTCACGCCGTCCTCAATTCAAAGTCCAAAATCAATGAAAGGCCCAAAGCGGGCAAGCTGGTTAAACACTCCAAAGAACAACAGTATCCCCACAACAATCATCACGACGCCAGTTCCTTTTTCGATGAAGAACATTACCTTTCCATGCTTGCGAATCAATGTAGTCACCCAACCAATGCCAAGCGCTGCGGCAAGAAATGGAATTGCCAATCCAGCCGAATAGAAAGCCAGCAGATACAGCCCCTGATTCCCTGATCCGCTGGTAATCGCCAGGGTTAGAATCATTCCCAAGACCGGTCCAATGCAAGGCGACCAGCCTGCTGAAAAAGTCACACCCAGCAGCGCAGATGAAAGCAGGCTGCGCTGCTGCTGTATCCTGCTTTGCGGTCGAAGGTCGTATTCCAAAAAACTCAAGCGCAGAATGCCGGTCATGTGCAAGCCGAACACAACCACAATCACGCCGCCGACCTTTGCCAGCACAATACGCATATCATACAGCAGGCTGCTTAGCGCTGACATGGTTAAGCCCAAAGTCATGAAAACTGCGCTGAAGCCGAGCACGAAGGCAAGTCCGTGCAGGAAGGTTTGCCGGGTGTCGGTTTGAACTCCCACTCCCCGGCTGGAGGCAACCGATCTGCCGCTTAAGTAGCCAATATATACCGGAACCAATGAAAACACACACGGAGAAAGAAACGAAACCAATCCTGCAAGAAATGCCAGACCAACGGTTACATCAAGTCCGATCATACATTCTCCACTACATCCACCACTGTTCCGCCCGGCATGGATACGGTCAAATCGCCGGGATCGTACGGAATCACCGGTAAAGTCCACCGAAAGATGAATTTAGCATCCTCCGGCATGCAATTGACGCACCCGTTCGAGCGCGGCGTTCCGAAATCGTTGTGCCAAAAAGTCGAGTGAATCGCAACCCCGCCACCCGTGAACAGCGTCGTCCAGGCAATTCCGGGCAAATCATAACCGGTGCCGGTTTGTCCGCCGCTCATGTGAATCGAAATAGCTTTACGCCAAATCGGATGCGCCCCGGGTGGCGTTCCCCAGGCTTCAACCTGTTCTCCATTGGCGTTCCATTTTGCGCCCGTCGATACCTGGCAGGCATATACCTCGCTGTTTCCCTCAAAACACGACAAAATCTGCCGGTTGGGGCTGGCATCTACCACCACCCGCTTATTTTCCACTTCCGGTCGAATTGGCGTCAATTCAGCTTCCGTCAAAGGTCGGAAAGCCTCCGCCGCTGCCCAAAACACATCTCCATAGCCATATCGCTCATTCACTCGATAGAGCCGCTGCCCTTGCGAATTGGTGCGGATATCGTCCACCCATAAGATCTGTGAGTAATACAGCCTGGGAATCGTGTTAAATTCCACGGTATATTTCAGCCACGGCGAGTTGGGTGTACGGTTTTCCAGGAAAATTTGGGTATGCGGAACTGTAACTTCCGCCCACATTCCTCTTCCCAGACTGGTCATTGGTAGTTCGCTGACCGGTTCGTTTGGTTGATTATTGACCGGTTGAAGGCTTGGAGCGTAAATAAATCCAGCCGGGGTTTCCACCCAACGCCGGCTTTGCCGTCCAAGCGGCAGCTCGCCGATGACCTCACGCAGCCAGATAACAACCTCGTCCTCGTACAATTCGCCAACGGATTCAGCATCCACCGCGGGGCGTTTGCGGATACTGACTTTTCCAACGCATACTCTTCCCAGCCGCTCAGCATCGGGCCATTCCAGTAAATATTTCCCCCACTCCAGCCAGGGACTCATGACGAGCGCGCCCAGAGATAATGCGCCATATCGTAAAAATTGCCGCCTGGAAACAGGAGTCTTAGACCATTTCATATCGAGTAAGATAACCAGAATTGGAAGATTTGTCAATCACGGCATCATTAAAACAAACTAAGAGATCAAGATTCAAAAAAGCCCGTTACGATCAAATCATGAAGCCGGTCAATTTCTGGTGACCACCAGGCATCACCGCGTGTATAGGGCACTTTTTGACGGATTTTTTCCAGCAACATCCGCGTTCCATTTCCCATTACATGATTCGGCATCTGCCGGTTGCGCAAATCCATTGCCCGCGCTGCGGTATATAACTCTATTGCCAGGACACGGGTAGCGTTGTTTAATATCTGCATAGCATGCCTGGCGGCAGTCATCGCATTGGCGTTATGGTCTTCCTGACCACCCGAAGTCGGCAGCGAATGAACGCTATCCGGGTGAGCCAGTGTCTGGTTTTCCAAAACGATCGCAGCGGCAGTGTAGTGCGGCATCATCAATCCCGAATTTAAACCAGCCGATTCAACCGAATCGACCAGCATCGCCGGTAAGCCACAATTTAATTTAGCGTCCAGCAGCCGGAAAGTTCGACGCTCGGAAATGGCAGCCAGTTCTGCCAGCGCAATGCCCACAAAATCCATAACTAACCCGATCGGCTCTCCATGAAAATTGCCGCCCGAAATTGCCACTTCCGGCTCGAACAATAATGGGTTATCGGTGGCTGCATTGATTTCCCGCTCGACAATGTTCCGGGCAAATTCCACAGTATCCAGGACTGCCCCGTGAACTTGCGGCACGCAACGCAAAGAATAAGCATCCTGTACTCGGCCGGCGGCATCCAGATAGGCGCTGTTTGCGGTTTGGGAACGGATCGCCTCGGCAATCCGCATCTGACCTTGCTGCCCACGAGCATCATGAATGCGGGCATCGAACGCTGAGGAACATCCCAAGGTGGCTTCCAGGCTCAACGCGCTTGCCTGTGTGCCAATTTGAATCAACCGCAAGGCATCATAAACAGTCAGGGCAGCGATAGCCGCACAGAATGTCGCACCATTATTGATTGCCAGACCCTCCTTTGGTCCCAGGATGATGCGCGGGATGCCGGCTGCCTGCATAGCAGCTTTTCCACTCAACGTTTTTCCCTCAAACTCCGCCCAACCCGACTCCTCATCAAGGTCTTGTTCGTCAGTTGTGAACACTAGCGCCAGGTGAGAAAGCGGACTTAGATCCCCGGAAGAACCCAGCGACCCCTGCTCGGGCACCCTTGGGGTTACGCCTCGATTCAACATTTCGATCAGCGTCTCAACCACCTCCACGCGCACTCCCGAACACCCCTTGACCAATGTGTTTGCCCGCACCAGCATGGCTGCCCTCACAACCTCGCTTGGGAGAGGATTACCGGACGCTACTGCATGGCTGAGGATTAAATTCCTGCTTAACCGGTTGCTGTCATCGAGCGGAATGCGCTGCTCGGAAAAAACCCCGAACCCAGTGTTGATGCCATAAACCGGCCGGTCGGATTTGAGGATGTTTTCCAATACCTGTCGAGACCGCCTGAGAGTCAGATAACCACCGGGCGCAATTGCCACTTGCTCATGCCGCCGCGCAACAGCAATAACACTATCCAGATGCAGATGATTTCCATCGAGTTCGATCATTCATGCCCTCGTCATTTAAAAGAGAATTTGTCCCAACATGACGCACACCAGGGGTACGCTGATGTTATCAATATCCTTCATAGGCAGCGATTCGACGATCGTTGCAGCCAGAGCGATCAACGTAACCGGTAGCACCAATCTTGAAAATTCATCCGTCATCGTGCCGGTGGATGCAAACACACCCAACACAACCATGCTGAATGTCCAGCCTGCTGAGAACATCGCCGCGCTTCCTAACCAGGTTTTACGCGGTGACCAACTTAATGCGCGACTCGGCAACCGTTTTCCAACCACATCCGCCAGTCCATCGCCGCCGCACAGCATCATCAAGGCAGTAATGCCGATGGGGGTATCATGCCAGTAGATGATCGTTAAGATCACAAATACAATACCATAGAATAACGGACCGCGTAAAATTTCGCGCGGGTCACCGCTGCGAGACATTCCATCTACCGCTGCTTGATCCTTGATGACCCCGATGCCGATCAAGAAAAATTGGATGGTAATACCCAATGGCACCAAAGCAGCCAGCCAACGGGCGGAAGGGTCATCCGTAAACAGCAACCAGCACAGAACGAAAATGGGTCCTGTGCCGGCATGGATGATTTTCCGGCTTAAGTGCGAACTGATCCAACCTCGGTGAGCCAGAAAGTCGTTGAACCTTAACCAAATCAGCGCCAACATCAAGGTAACAACCAAAGCCAAGAAATTATTCCCCAGCATATTGTTTTTTCCAGTTGGTAGAATGGGATTTTATGCTCTAATAACCGCCGCGTTGTTCGCGTTCGATCTCTCTAGCTTGATCTCGCTTCGCGATATCGTGACGTTTATCATACAATTTCTTACCCTTTGCCACTGCAATCTCAACCTTCGCCCTTCCGTTCTTTAGATAAACCTGCACCGGAACAATCGTCACGCCTTTTTGGCGGACAGAATCCCACAACTCGCGGATTTCACGTTTATGCAGCAATAGCCGCCGTGAGCGGCGCGGATCATGGTTAAAGCGGTTAGCCTGTTCATACGGCGCAACGTGCGCATTGATCAGCCAGGCTTCCTTTCCGTCAGTTTGAATGTAGGCTTCTGCAAGACTGATTTGACCAGCCCGGATTGATTTGATTTCACTCCCCTGCAATGACAATCCGGCTTCGAAACGTTCCAGTAAAAAATACTCGAATTTGGCTTTTCGGTTTGTGGCGATGACCTTAATGGACATAGTAAGGATTTTAACACAACCTACTTCCAGCGGAGGATATTAAAACCGGTCAGAAAACGTATCAACGCAAAGATTACAAACGCCAAGCGAATCCCGATCAGATCGCCAATCAACGGTCCCATCAACGAACCAAGCAATATCCCCGCATTGGCAAACAGGTTGAACCAGGCAAGGTGCGTTGAACGCGTCTGCGGCTCGGCTCTCTCCAACACAAAATTGAACATAGCGCTGCTCGCAAAACCCCAGCCAGTGCCGCCAAGCAAATGAGCCGCCAGATATGGCGCAGGATCGTAAGACAGACTCAACACCAACGGATATCCCGCAAGAAACATCAAGCCCAATCCGGTCGTCTTTTGGTTGCCAATTTTTGCTACTAAACGCGGTGTCTGGCTGGAACCAACCAACATGGCAAGAAAAAATATCGCATTGGCAATGCTGATAATTTGATCCTCTACTGCTAACACCCGTACAGCAAAAATTGGAAAAAGCGGTAAAGGTAGAAATTGCGCCAGATGAAAGGCAAACATCATCCACAACACGGTTCGAAACGGACCTTTAATAATCTCAAAATGCAAAGAACGTGAGACGCGCGCGGTTACCTGCTTAAAAACCCCTTGTGACTGGGCTTCATCCTGACGTTGGGGGGATAAACTTTTTTGACCGGGCGAGATTTCACCAACTTGTTGTGGAATGCGCACCAATCCAAGATGAAGCGTGGACAGAGCCGCGCTAAGAAAACCCAGAGCAAAAACAATTTGATAACCAATTGGGAAAACAAAAAAATTGAGGATAAAACCACAACCAATTGAGGTGATGATCGAGACAATCGCAAAAAAAACATTGCGCACCCCGGCAACCTGAGCCCGGTATTGGCTTGGAACCGCCTCTGCAAACAATGCATTGAAAGAGACCCCCAAGCCAGTTGCAGGAATGTTCATCAAGAATACCATACCAATAATCAAACCAACTTGAGTATTTTCCGGCAGCCGGTTTGGAATTAAAATTAGAGGTAGGTAATAGATGCGCATGAGCAATGCGGTGATAAAAACCGCTCGTCTTTTGGATTGCGGTTCAATCCAGGCGCCAAATGGCAACGAAAAAATGAGCGCTATCAGCGCTGGCGCAGCATTAATAAACCCTATTTGTTCAGTGGATGCTCCAATCCGGGTTGCGTATACTGCCAAAAATGAGATAGCGCTGCCATTTAATATCCCAAACCAGATAGTATCGGCATAGAGATGAAAGAAATTTTGCCGCGTTATAACGCCAATCTCAGGCGGTATTATTGAAAGAAACCGGAATGGCATGTCGAGGCTCCCTGCATGACGAAAAATTTAACCACCTCTTACAAAGATTTATTTCTTCTGAACAAGGATGTTGTTTTCTTAAATCACGGCTCGTTTGGCGCCACGCCGCGCTCAGTTTTTGAGTATTACCAACGCTGGCAATTGGAACTGGAGCGGCAACCTGTCGAATTTCTTGGCAGACGCGCAAAAGACTTGCTGCTGCATTCCCGGGCAGACCTGGCTACCTTTTTACACACCCAAGCCGGTAACCTGGTGTATGTAACCAATGCCACTACTGGTTTGAACATCATTGCCCGCAGCCTCCGACTGGGAAGCCATGATGAAATTCTCGCCAGCGATCACGAATATGGCGCGCTTGATCGTACCTGGAAATTCCTGTCGCAGCGCAACGGTTTCAAGTATATCAATCAGAAAGTGAATCTCCCAGCCAAAAACTCCGCAGACATCATCAATGACCTTTGGAGAGGCGTAACCGATCACACTCGCGTCATCTTTATCAGCCATTTAACATCCCCCACTGCCATGCTGTTTCCGGTTGAAGAAATTTGCGCGCGCGCCCGCCAACAGGGAATACTGACCATTGTTGATGGCGCGCACGCAGTGGGTCAGGTGGATCTAAATCTGGAAACCCTGGCAGCCGATTTTTACGTTGGTAATTTACACAAATGGCTATGCGCACCAAAAGGCGCGGCTTTTCTTTACGCGCGCCCCTCCATGCAACATCTGATAGAGCCACTCATCGTCTCCTGGGGCTGGGATGCCCAGAATCCCGGTAAATCGAGTTTTGTGGAACTCATCGAATGGAGCGGTACGCGGGATTTGTCCCCCTTTTTAGCCGTTCCGGAAGCCATCCGTTTCCGCCAACAGTTGGACTGGCAAACACTTCAGAGGGAATGCCATCGTCTGGCATCTCTGGCGCGAAACCACATTCTTCAGGTTACTCGCCTTCCGGCGTTATGCCCCGATTCACCGCAATGGTATGTTCAAATGGTAGCGATTCCAATTCCCGCTCAGTCAGAGCCTGAGCTGCTGCAGAAAAGGCTTTACCACGACTACCGCGTTGAAGTCCCAATATTAAATTGGAATGGGCGCACATTACTCCGCGTTTCAATCCAAATCTACAACACCGAAGCGGATATTCAGGCGTTAAAGAGCGCGCTCTTTGATATACTTTGACCACGTGAAAAGAGATCGAAATCGGCAGGTAACGATAGCATGAGCGATATTGCACTGGCACTGGGCGGGGGCGGCGTGAAAGGAATTGCCCATATCGGCGTAATCAAACACCTGGAGCATAAAGGCTTTAAAATCCGCGCCATTGCCGGCACCAGTGCTGGCGGTATTGTCGGCGCGGTATACGCTGCCGGCATCCCGCTTGATGACATCGTGAATGATCTTTCCGCAATCAACCAGAAAAACTTTTTTTCTCGTCGCCCTCATGATCTGCCTTCCCTCATCGGATTAAGCGGATTGGTCAATTTACTCACCAGGCAAATTGCGGAAAAATCGTTTTCGGATCTAAAGATTCCTCTGGCTTTAACGGCTGTGGATATCCGCTCAAAACAAGAAATAATACTGAGCACAGGTAATGTTATGGATGCAGTTTTGGCAACCGTCGCCATACCAGGCGTGTTTCCTCCAAGCATCATCCACCAATACGAACTGGTGGACGGCGGGGTATTGGACCCGGTGCCGGTTGCAGTCGCGCGCTGGTTGGCGCCAAAATTACCCATTGTAGCCGTGTGCCTTTCTCCCACGCCGGATGAATGGAAAGTGATGCCGGAATTGGGCATTCCCATCGAAACCCCCATACCGCGCCCTTTGTTGGACCAACTGGTACAAACCCGGTTAGCGCAGTCAATGCGCATCTTTGTCAACGCGATGGATATCACTACTCGAATGATAACGGAGCTGCGCATGCGGGTCGAAAAACCGGAGGTCATTATTCGCCCCGAAGTGCACCACATTGCGCCATTGGACAAAGCCGATGCGGATGAATTGATTCGCGCAGGTGAAGCAGGTGTTGAGGAAGCCCTTCCCCGGCTGAACGAAACCATATCCTGGCATTCTCAGCTTGCGCGCCGATTTCGCACCCAGCAGCCTCCGGGTGTCTTGCTCGATGATGATCCTCAATCGGGATAAACACGCCGCATGACCCAGGATTTGCGCCATTATGCCCGCCAGACAACCCTCCGACTGATTGTTGGAGCCCTCCTGCTGATCTTCCTGGTTGGCGGTGGCTTGATCCTATATTTTTACGGAAGCGGGGCAGCAGCACTCAGTTTATTGTGTTTTTTTGCCGGCTTAACCCCGGTTGTGTTGGTTGTTTTCATTCTTTCTTTAATCGAATGGGTCGTAAAACGTGAACGCAATTCCTGAACCGCAAGTTCTTCTTTACAACAACTGGATTGTGCGCATCCACCCCGCCCGCCAGAAGGATGCGCGCATTATGCTCATGCTTCACGGCTGGACGGGGGACGAGAACTCAATGCTTGTATTTCAAAGAGAATTGCCCGATAATTTTTGGGTGATCGCTCCCCGGGGGACAATCGAGACTCCAGAGGGTGGGTATGGGTGGATTGGACACCGCCCCGGCAAAGAGGCAACCCTGGACGCATTTCGCCATCCAGCACAGGCGCTCGATCGTCTGTTGACAACTTTAAGAGCGGATTACAGTCTGGGCAACGAGTCGCTGTGCTTGATGGGGTTCAGTCAAGGCGCCGCATTAAGTCTGACTTTTGCGTTTTTGTACCCGCAACAGGTGCGCAAGGTTGCCGTTCTGGCAGGATTTATGCCCTATCTAATGGACACATATCAACCCGCGCAAGAGCTCGGTCAAATCCAGTTTTTCATTGCCCATGGCACCCAAGATGAAATCGTACCGATCGAACGGGCGAATGAATTAGCCTCTTTTCTGGAACAACACAAGGCACAGGTTCAATTTTGCCAGTCGCCTGTCAGCCACCGAATTAGCGCCAATTGCTTTAAACGATTGGGGCTTTTCTTTCGCGATTAACGTTTCTGAACAAACGAAAATACACCCAACAAAATCCCGATCGTGAACAACACCACAACGATGAGCCCGGCAGGAACCCCTGGAATGCTGGCGCCGCCAACCGCCTGAAATGTCGGGATAACCAGCGGCGGCGGCGGTGAAAATGTTGGCAGACGGGTAGGCGCGACGGTGACAATAAACTGTGCCGCAAGGGTCGGGTTGATCGTCGCGGTCATATCCCGGGTGGGGGTTGGTGGAGGTTCTACAATGGGTAATTCACCGGGCGTTATGCTGACATTCGGGCTATAAACCCAGCCTACGTTTCCCGGCGCGCCTGGATACTCAATAAGAATCCACTCACCACCTGGGGAGCGTCCTTTGGCAACCGCAGTTTGCCCAACCAATAAAACACCAACGCGCGGATAAAGAACGTTGGGACCACTGCGCACATTGATAGCAGGTTCGTTAATACCCCGGTTGACCGAAACAATGGGACCTGTTGGCGTACTGGTAACTGTGGCAACATCCACCGTTGGAATTTGCGCCTGGACGCTACCTTCTTGCCAGGAAAGCAACCCAAGGGTGGTGAATATCGTTATAATAAACGCAGAAAGGACAACTTGAGTTTTATTTGCGCGCATCAACCAACCTGAAAGAAAGTAAACCCATGAATTTGTTTTCAGATTATAACCCATCAAAACAACAGCAACGCACGTATCATGGCAGAATTACACCGGATGATGTGGCTCGCAGTCTGTCTGCTGCCTTCAACCGAGGAAATTTTCGCGCTCAACACATCGGCAGCGGGCACAAGATATCCATCCAAATAGCAACCCGGGATCGGGCTGGTTCCGGAGGACAAACCGCCATCACCGTCACCATCGAAGCCCTGGAAGATGGCGTCTCAATACACATGGGACGGCAAGCCTGGCTGGGAGTGGCTGCCAGTATCGGTAAAACCGCGTTTTTTGCTTTGCGCAATCCGTTGCATTTGTTGAATCGACTCGACGACCTGGCGCAGGATATTGAATCTCTGGGCTTAAGCGAACAAATTTGGCAGGTAATTGACCAAACTGCGCGATCATTAAACAGCACCTTTGAATTAAGCGAAAGGTTGCGCCGTCTGGTGTGCGATTTCTGTAATACTCCCAACCCGGTTGGAGAACCTCATTGCATTGCCTGTGGAGCACCGCTTGGCAACGTTCAACCGAGAACTTGCCGTAAATGCGGATACGCTATTCATTTCAGGGAATCCAGCTGCCCCAATTGCGGATCGCCGAATCCCATCATTACCTAAGCCGGGTTACGCCAGGTTCGGTTATCCTGTTGAATAAATGCATCCAAACCCGGTGGACCCCAGGTTCCGGCTTCATAAACTGGAAGGTTGCGCGCGTTTGACTGCCGCCACGCATTGAGGATATTCGATGTGAACTCCCATTGCCCGAGCACTTCATCGGAACGGGTAAATAATGTGGCGTCCCCCATCATGCAATCCAGTAAGAGCCGCTCGTAGGCTTCCGGTGGTTCACTGCCAAAAGTGGTTTGGTAATCAAATTCCATTTTGACCGCTGCGATTTGGTTGATCGGACGCGGTGATTTTGCCCCAAACTCAAGGGTAATCCCCTCGTTGGGTTGCAAACTGAGTACCAGCGTGTTCGGCGCATCGCCAGCCAGATTATGCCAATCGAACAACGATAATGGCGCTTGCCGAAATCGAATGACGATTTCGGTTAATCGGACAGGCATTCGCTTGCCCGAGCGCACGAAAAACGGTACGCCAGACCAGCGCCAGTTATCAATATGCAAGCGCGCCGCCAGCAAAGTTTCGGTTAAAGAACTCCCCGGAACGCCGGCTTCATCCTTGTACCCGGCTACCCGCTTGCCGTCAATTGTCCCAGAAACATATTGTGCCCGAAAGGTGTTAAGCAAGGCATCCATGCCCTTTAGCGGACGTAATGCCTTCAGCACTTTGACCTTTTCATCCCGCACTGCGTCCGCATTAAAGCCAACCGGCGCTTCCATCGCAGTCAGAGTAACAAGCTGCAACAGGTGGTTTTGAAACATATCGCGCACTACCCCGGCATGATCGTAATACCCTGCTCTTGTTCCAACTCCAACGGTTTCTGAAACGGTTATCTGAACGTGATCAACATATCTGCGATCCCACAGAGGTTCGAATATAGCGTTCGCAAAACGAAATACCAGGATATTTTGCACAGTTTCTTTGCCGAGATAATGATCAATCCGGTAAACCTGTTTTTCGGAAAATACCCGGTGAACAATCTGTTCCAATAGTGTCGCAGATTCAATGTCTTCGCCATACGGTTTTTCGATCACAATTCTCGTCCATCCATGATCGCGCTTATTGATTTTTTCATTGCCGATCATTTCAGCGATGGTTCTGTACTCTTCTGGTGGCGTTGCCAGGTAAAAAAGCACATTCTGGATCCTGTTTTCATCAAAAAAACGGTGCAACTGCCGATAACCCTGAGGGTCTTTAAATGTGGAGCAAATATAATGAGCATGGGCAAGCAGCGCATCCATTGTTTCGGTTTCAACCGGACGGCTTCTAGAATTCTCCACTACACCGTGGCGCAACTGTTCTCGCAGAAATTCATCGCTCCATTCTCTGCGAGCAAAACCAATGATATATATCGGTTGCATTAATTTACCAGCCTTCAACAATTCGTATAAGGCAGGTAATAGTTTACGACGGGTCAGATCACCCGTAATCCCGAATATAACAATCGCGAGTGCTTCACCATTGGTGTCTAAATTGGTTTTGTTCATTGTTGGATTCCGTTAAGTTTATACAAGCGCAAGAAATTTCTACGAAGGGTATATTAAAATATCAGAATACAGTATAAACCAAATAATCCTTCAAATCCAATCCATAGAATGAGCCCTCTAATGAATAATCTCCCTGGGACCTTAAACCAAGAAAATGAAGAGACAGCAAGCCCAACAATTGTGCCGTTAATCAAAATGCGGTATTCCTCGCGTAATTACGACCCCGACCGCGCCCTCACCCAAGAACAACTCAAGGTGATCATGAAGGCAGCACAAGCCGCTCCTTCAAGCACAAATCGTCAACCTTGGATTTACCTGATTTTCGATAACGCAAATCGCCAAGCACTGGACAAAGCCCGCTCTTGTTTAAACCCGGATAATCAAATCTGGGCAAACCGTGCTCCCGTATTAATTCTCGCCATCGCTGAAGAATTCCGCTCAGATGGACGAAAAAATAACAAGGCGCTGCACGATCTTGGACTTGCCAACCAAAACATCCTTCTGCAAGCCACCTCGATGGGACTTAATACCCGCCCTATGGGCGGTTTTGATGTTGAAAAAGCAAGAGAGTTATTTTCGATTCCGGCGGAATACACACCAGTGATCATGATTGCAATCGGCTACCCCGGCAGCCTGGAACAATTGCCCAAGGTCATTCTTGATAAGGAAAATCAGCCGAGAACACGAAAACCGATTCAACAATTCACCTTTCAGGGGGAATGGGGAAAACCTTACCTTTTCGAATAGGTAAAAACCGACTTCTCATTGGTATAATAGCAATTGTTTTCCTGTTGATTTTTCCCAATTATTACCCTTTGATCGCTCTGAAAGGAATAATCAATGGTCACGATTGTGGCTGATACAACCTCCAGTATTCCTGTATCTCAGGCTGCCGAGTTAGGCATACCGTACATCCCTCAATTGATCATCTTCGGGGATCAAACCTATCGAGATGATACCGAGATGGACAGCAAGACCTTTCTTAAACGGCTGCGTGAATCTGCATCCCTCCCGAAAACCGCCGCCCCGCCGCCTGCCTTGTATAACCCTGTCTATGAAAAATATGGTCAGGATGGAAACACGATCATCGTACTCACCCCATCAGCAGAAGTATCGGGGACCTATCGCAGCGCAGAAGTTGCCGCCGCTGAATTTTCGGGACGCGATATCCGCATCCTCGACACCCGCAGCGTTGGCGCCGGGCTGGCAAGCATGGTGCTCGAAGCGCATCGCTGGGCGCAGGCTGGACTTGATGCCGACACGATTATGGCACGAGTAAAGGATCTTTCCAATCGCGAAAGAGTCTATTTCGTCGTGGATACGCTGGAATACCTGTATAAAGGCGGCCGGATCGGTGGCGCAAAAATGCTGGTTGGCAGTCTTTTGCAGGTAAAACCTATCTTACAATTAAAGAATGGGCGCACCGAAGCGGTCGAATCACAGCGCACCAAGAAGCGCGCCATGGCGCGCCTGAAGGAATTGGTTTTTGCCGAATGTCCCCGCGATGACAGTGCCTTATTGGCTATTATGCATGGTGATATACCCGAAGAGGCTCATGCCCTGGCGGAGGAATTTAAATCACAGCTGGGTATTTCCAACTTGCGCATTTATGATCTACCCCCAGCAATTCTTGTCCATTCAGGTCCGGGCGTTATCGCGGTCAGCTATTTCACCAAAAACCGTTGATTACCAGGCATCCTCAAGGATTTGGGCTAATTCGTCTGGCGCAAGAATCACCGGGTTGGCTTTCATGCTGCTTGCCTTTGCCGCGTTTTCAATTAACCAGGCAAAGTCACCGTGCTGGATTCCGTATTCCCGCAGCGGAGGAATGTTGATCTCCGCGCACAATTCATCCAACCACTCGGCGCCATCAAATGGAATCGCATTGTGCCGGCCGGTCAACCAAACGGCAACCTGCGTGTAACGATCCAATACCCTTTGGGCTGTATCCTGTTTTTGAATAGCCCGAATATTCGCCCGGCAGACCGCTGGCAGCAATCGGGCGCAAACTGCGCCATGCGGCGCACCAAACAGCCCTCCTATCGGCGCAGCAAATCCGTGAGCTGCGCCTAAACCGGCATTTGCCAGCGCCAGTCCACCCATAAGACTGGCAAATGACAGCTCTTCACGAGCAGTCAGGTTGTTTCCATCGCGATACGCCGCCCGCAAGGAACGCACCGAACATTGGATTCCAGCCTCACAAAACTGGTCGGTGAGGGCATTGGCGCGGTTCGAGACGTATGGCTCAATCAATTGCGTGAGCGCATCCATGCCGGTGCTGGCGGTCAACTCCGCTGACAGGCTGAGAGTCAATTCCGCATCTACAAGCGCAATCACAGGCAGCATCTTCGGGCTGCGCAGGCTAACCTTGACCTTCCTTTCGGGAATTCCTAACACCGCGTTGCGCGTTACTTCGCTCCCCGTCCCTGCGGTTGTGGGAATGGCAATCACCGGCAACGGATCAACCCTGAGAGGCAATCCCTTTCCGATCACTTCCAGATAATCGAGCGGATCACCGGGATTGACAGTAAGGGCAGCCGTCGCCTTTGCTGCATCCAATGCGCTGCCGCCCCCCAACCCGACGATCACTTGGCTGTCTATCTTTCGGGCTTCTTCTGCAAAAGCCAAAATACCGTTCAAGGTGGGTTCCTCGCGAACAGCCCGCTGAACCACGGTCATCCCCTCGGCTTTCAAGCCAGCCACAACCTCATCCAGAATACTGGAAACAACGCCGCCAATCAAGAATATGCGCTTGCCATAGTCATGCGCCAGTTGTGGCAAGCGGGCAACAACTCCGCTACCGAAAAGAATTCTTCCCGCAGTTTGAAAATCGAATGGAGTTACTTTTTCCATTCATCATCCCCAGGAAAAAGATTATTGTAACGAATCCCCTGGCGCGGCTCCGCCATCATTTCTGTTACTTTATCCCGCCACATTTGGTAATGGGATGTTGCGCGATGCTTATGCTGATCTTCCTCCTTATAGTAAACTTCCACAAGGGTAAATTTTTCTGGTTCATCCCTTTGCTGGTAAAAGTCAAAACGGAAAATCCCCGCCTCAAGAACGCTGTTGCGGACATTTTCCAGTGTGGCTTCTATAAATGGGTGTACGCATTCTTTCTTTACATGGACGTGAACCAACACAATATGCATACCAGCCTCCCTTATAATAATTTGTTTATAATTATACTGTTACAACCCTCTATGAAAAAACAGGACTTCATGGATTGTTAATCCAGCACGTAAATATCTGATCACGGGAGGAAACAATGGAATACCGGCACCTTGGCCGCAGCGGCTTATTGGTCAGCCCAATATGTTTAGGAACCATGAACTTTGGACCTCACACCAACGAAGAGGATAGCTTTAAGATCATGGACACCGCTCTTGAATTGGGGATCAACTTTTTCGATACTGCAAATGTTTATGGCTGGAAGATCGGTGAGGGGATTACTGAAAATATCATTGGCAGATGGCTGGCACAGGGCGGTCACCGCAGGGAAAAAATTGTCCTGGCAACCAAGGTGTACGGCAAAATGGGTGAGGGACCGAACGACCGCCGCCTTTCCGCATACCAGATCATGCGCGCCTGTAATGAAAGCCTCAAACGGATGCAAACCGATCATATTGATCTCTACCAGATGCACCACATCGACCTGGAAACTCCTTGGGAAGAGATCTGGCAGGCAATGGAAGTGCTGGTCAAGCAGGGAAAGGTTCTGTATGTCGGCAGCAGCAATTTCGGCGGTTGGCATATCACCCAGGCGCAATATGAAGCCCGGTCACGCAACTTCATGGGCTTGATCAGTGAGCAGAGCTTGTACAACCTCTCCGAACGAACCATTGAACTGGAAGTCATCCCCGCTTGCCGTCACCTTGGCATCGGATTAATTCCATGGAGTCCACTGGCAGGCGGGATGTTAGGCGGCGCACTTCAAAAAATGAATGAAGGGCGGCGCGCATCCAATTCAGTTCAACAGAACGTTAGCAAAAACCGCGCAAAACTGGAAGCGTATGAAAGCCTGTGTTTTGAAATGGGCGAAAAACCTGCCCTTGTTGCTTTGGCTTGGCTGTTGCACAACCCCGTAGTAACCAGCCCGATCATCGGTCCACGCACACTGGAGCAGTTGGAAGAAAGCCTCCGCGCCCTGGATGTTAAATTAAACCCCTCAACGCTCGCAAAACTGGACGAGATCTGGCCCGGCCCCGGTGGGGAAGCACCCAATGCTTACGCCTGGTAAAATCGAAGCGTCCAATTAGAGGCTCATCCATCTGATACCTGAAGTTTTGTTACTCGATCAGCATCTACTCGCGGTCAACAAACCTGCCGGATGGTTAGTGTTGCCGGATGGTTACGATCCAACCATTCCCAACCTGCGCGATCATTTGTCGGCGGAATTTGGAAAGTTATGGGTCGTTCATCGTTTGGATAAAGAAACCAGCGGTGTGTTAGTGTTTACCCGCAGCGCCAGCGCGCACCAATGGCTTAATATTCAGTTTTCCGGGCGGCAAGTCGAAAAGATGTATCAATTTCTTGCCTGCGGCAAGGTTGAATTTGAATCCTGCGAAGCAGATTTTCCCCTGCGAGTCAACAGTGACCGCGCCCACCGCACAGTGGTGGATCCGAAACGCGGAAAACCCGCCAAAACAGTATTTCACATTCACAGACTTTTTCCGGGCGGGATTGTTGAACTAATCGCCTGCCCGTTTACCGGCTACACGCACCAGATCCGCGCCCATGCCGCCGCTGTTGGCTTTTGGTTACTTAATGACCATCTCTACCATCCCTGGTCAGGCTCACCTCTTCTGTCCGACACCCGCCCTTGGCTGCCCGATGAATACCGTCTGTTGGTGAAAACCTTACCCATCCAACGAATAGCCCTGCACGCACGCACTTTAAA
The DNA here is from genome assembly GCA_039666315.1 of Bellilinea sp. Taxonomy (GTDB): domain Bacteria; phylum Chloroflexota; class Anaerolineae; order Anaerolineales; family Anaerolineaceae; genus Bellilinea. Next base: position 85,447 of record JAVSME010000016.1, read on the forward strand.
ATTTCTTCACCCATCCACAAATGCGGTGGTTGAAATTTCGGCTGATTTTCCACAAGATTATCAAAATACAATCTCGGTTTTGAACCAAGCGGGTCAGGTTTAATCCACTCCGCAATGGCAATGATTATAAATTTTTGTCCGATCTCACGCAATCGAATCTAAACAAACGGTGTAGAGCCAATCAGGCATTAACTGTCACCCGTTGAAACCCTACACCGTGGGATGTTGTGATGCAGGACTAATCCGCACCATGAACCACTTCAAAAAACCGCTGCTATCGTGTTCTCGAAGGATTAGATTGGCTTATCAATATCTGGCACTGGGCGTTTACTCTGCCAGATAGCCCACATGAAGCCCGCAAACAGGACAATCACGATTACCCAGTTGACCACAGAGTCGAATGAAAAATTTACCAGGATCGGAGCAGCCAGTAAAGAAACAAGGTTGACCACCTTGATCATCGGGTTGAGCGCGGGTCCGGCGGTGTCCTTCAGGGGATCACCAACCGTATCGCCAACCACACCCGCTTTATGGCGTTCGGATCCTTTGCCTGTGTTGCCTTCAAGGTTGCGTGGTTCGTCCTCAATTGCCTTTTTGGCATTATCCCAGGCTCCTCCAGCGTTTGCCATAAAGACCGCCAACAACTGACCGCTGAGGATCACGCCTGCCAGATAGCCGCCAAGCGCTTCAACCTGAAGCACCATTCCAACCAAAAGCGGCATCACGATTGAAATAACCGCCAACGGAATAAGTTCTTTTTGCGCGGATCTGGTCGAAATAGATACAACCCGGGCATAATCTGGTTTCACCGTTCCTTCCATAATTCCCGGAACGCGGAATTGCTTGCGCACCTCTTCAACAATCTCGCTGGCAGCCCGCGAAACTGCCCGGATGGACAGGGAACTGAACAACCAGGGCAGCGCACCGCCGAGCAGGAAACCGATGAATACCGTTGTATCGGAGATCCGAATAGCCTGCATTGCTCCGCTTTGCGCCCGATTGACGTCCGTAATAAATGAAGCAAACAGACTTACTGCGGCAATCACCGCTGAAGCAATCGCGATACCTTTGGTGATGGCTTTAGTCGTGTTCCCTACAGCATCCAGATCAGCCATGATTTGGCGCGCTTTCACGGTTTCTTGGTCTTTCATATCATGCCACGCCATTTCAGCAATTCCATTGGCATTATCGGATATTGGACCGTAGGAATCCATGGCAACGTTGTTTCCGGTGTGGCTGAGCATGCCGATGCCGATCATTGCGATCGCATACAGGACATGATCTGTGCCTTCAGCCTGATAAACCAGCTTAGCAGCCAAAAAGGAAACCGCGATGACAACCAGCGCCCACACGCTTGATTCCATCCCAACCGAAAGCCCGGAGAGTATCGTCGTAGCCGGACCGGTGCGGCTTGCCTTAACAATCTCTTGTACAGGAGCGCGGCGGGTGGCAGTGAAGTAAGAAGTTAACGGGTTAAACGCAACCGCCAACCCGACGCCAATCGTGGTTAACAAACCCAGCCGCCAATCGCCAGCATACAGGATTGCCAGCAAGAATGAGAAGATTACCGTGTTGATGCTGGATACCTCATAGGAACGGAACATCGCTTCTTCGGCATCATGTGCTCGCAGGAATTTGATTGGGAATTTTTCCCAGATCGGCACCGCAAACGTACCAATGATTGAACTAATCACGCCGATAGCGCGGATAAGCAGAGGATATACAATATATAAAATTTCTCCGGTTGCCTGATAAAGAACCAAACCAAGAATCAATGCCGAAACAATGGTGACTTCGTAACTCTCAAAAATATCCGCTGCCATACCAGCGCAGTCACCCACATTGTCACCTACCAGGTCTGCCACAACAGCCGCATTGCGCGGGTCGTCTTCAGGAATGTCCTTTTCAACTTTACCCACCAGGTCCGCGCCAACATCGGCTGCCTTTGTATAAATGCCCCCACCAACCCGCATGAACAATGCCAGTAAAGTTCCACCAAATCCGAACCCCAACAAAGCATCTGGTGCTGCCCGTCCAAAGATGATAAAGATCACCGTTCCACCCATCAAGCCGAGCCCGTCCGTTAACATGCCGGTAATCGTTCCGGCATAATAGGCTATGGACAGTGATTCATTGAACGAACGCCGGGCTGCGGACGCAGCTCGCACACTTGCCTGGATCGCCATGCGCATGCCTATTTGACCCACGATTAGCGAGAAGGATGCGCCCATGATAAAAGCTATCGTTCTCCCAAACGCGACGATCAACATGACGTTCGTTTCACCCAGGTGTCCAAATTCTTCTTTCGCTTCCAGGCTGGGATCAACCACCACTACACTCAGAAAAAGCGCAATGGTCAACAGCGCTATGGCAGGTAAAATGGTTTTTAGCTGGCGCTGCAGGTAACCATCTGCTCCTTGGCGGATGGCATCCCACACTTCCTGCATCTTCTCGGTGCCTTTATCCTTTTTCAAAACCGTATTGCGTAACAACCAGGCGTACAGCAGGCTAAAAAATGCAACAACAAGAACACTGAGCACGGCAATCTGCTCGAACGGGGTCTGCAGACCGTGCCTGGAAAGACCCAAAATATCCATATTTCCTCCAGAGGTAGAAGAGGGGTTTATAGGGCAATGACCCTAACGTGCTTGTCGTTAAGCAGGCAAGCACTCCAACATTGTATATCTTTTACTATTAAAGTCAATCTAAATCCATAACCTTTTTCATGCAATTAAATAAATTTGAACAATATATTAAGGTTTGATTAGAATTCTCCAAACCTATTGAAATTGGTATTACTTTGTTATATAGTGTTATGCGGTTGATATTTGCCACAACGTTATAGACAAAAAATCGGCGGGCGGGAAACCCATTTCCGCTCGTTTGTTTGTATCGCAATCAATGCCTGCTAGGTTGGCGGCTACACACCTGCCGCATTCTCAGGACTTCACAAGGTATTGATTTTCGGGCAGAAAACGTGTATTCTGGATAGACAGATGAAACGGGCAAATCGGATATGCTTGAAAATAGAAGCAAAATTCAAAAAATATTGAGATATTTTTCTCACAAAAGGAACCTGGCACAAGGTATGGACAATCCGCTGATTAATGTTGTTGATGAAGAGGAAGACGAATTTCCTGCTATCGCTCGACTGATAGAACTGGGACGTCAAAAATCCTATGTTACCATCGACGACATCTTGCACTTTTTTCCGGAAGTCGAACAAGACGTTGAACAACTGGAAGAAGCCTTCGCCGCTTTGATGAGTGCCGGAATACCTTATCTTGAAGATGAAAGTCTTATTCCCGGACCCAGCGAGGATGAGTTATCCCTCGATGAAGAAATAGATGAACCCGAAGAACCGGCAAGAGAAATCGCGTTTGATGATTTACAAAATATCGACACGGACGATACTATTGGTCTCTACCTGAAGGAAGTTAGCCGTGTTCCGCTGCTGACCGCCGAAGAAGAAGTTGAACTTGCCCAACGAATCGAACGCGGGCGCCTGGCGCGTGAAGAACTGGCTCGCGGTAATGTCGGCAACCGCCGAAGACATGAATTGCGCCGCTTGATCGAGGACGGTTGGGCAGCACGCGAACATCTGATCACCGCAAACTCGCGCCTGGTCATCAGCGTTGCTAAAAAATACATGGGGCGTGGTGTGCCCTTCCTGGATTTGATCCAGGAAGGCAATATTGGATTGATCCGCGCAACCAAGAAATTCGATTACCGTCGCGGACACAAGTTCAGCACCTATGCTACTTGGTGGATCCGCCAGGCAGTCACCCGCGCCATTGCCGACCAAGGGCGAACGATCCGCGTCCCTGTGCATATGGGTGACCAGATCAACAAGTTGCTGCGCATCCAACACCAGTTGACGCAGCGTTTGGGTCGGGAACCATCCGTAGATGAATTGGCTGTCGCGCTGGATGTGCCGCCCAAAAAAGTGGAAAACATGATCCAGGTTGCCCGCCGACCGCTCTCGCTCGAAACCCCAACCGATGATGAAGAAGATTCGGTTCTTGGTGATTTCATTGAAGATGACGAAGCGCCTCCACCCGACGATACCGCAACCTATAACCTGTTGCGCGAGCATCTCGAAGAGGTATTAAACACTCTGCCGCCGCGTGAAGTTCGGATTCTGCAACTGCGATACGGGTTGTTGGATGGGCAGGCTTACACGTTGGAAGAAGTCGGCCGTAAAATGGGAGTTACCCGCGAACGTGTCCGGCAAATCGAAGCGCAAGCGCTCAGCCGTCTTCGCCACCCGACTATCCGCCGAAAACTGCGCGATTACCTCGGCGAATAAACGCCGCTATCATTTTCGCGCGGACCGCCATTCGGCTGCGTCTGAGGCTGTTATCAGTAAAATCTCAAGCGATCAGACCCGATCCATTTATGAGATTTTGGGGTCTTCCTCCTTATTTTTTGCGCTGATTTTGCGCCTCATCCTGCAAACGGTATCCGATCCCGATTTCTGTCAAAATGTAATCCGGTTTGTTTGGAGAAGTTTCAATCTTTTTACGGATATTGCTGATATTCACCCGCAACAGGCGCGTTTCATCCGCGTATCCAGACCTCCATACTTTCTGGATAATACGATGCTGCGTGACCACTTTTCCCGCATTCTGAATCAAAATGCTAAGAATGTCGAACTCGGTCGGAGTAAAATCCACTCCAACTCCCCGCAGCTTAACCGATCGGCGCATACAATCCACTTCCAGATCTCGAACCTGATAAATTGGCTGCCTGTGTTTCCAACTCTACGCATCACTACCTGAATCCTGGCAAGCAGTTCACCCACCCCAAATGGTTTGGTCAGGTAATCGTCGGCGACTGCATTTAATGCCTTGATTTTTTCTGCCTCGCGGTTTCGGACGGATAAGATGATGATCGGCACATTGCTCCATTGGCGCACCTGACTCGTCACTTCATAGCCATCCATATCGGGCAGCCCAATATCCAGAATCACCAGATCCGGATGGCGTTCGCGCATAGCATAAAGCGCTGATTTTCCTTTTTCCGCCTCAATTACCTGCTGGCTGTTGCCTTGAGATGTAAAGGCATACAGAAATCTCACTAAAACCACGCGGACCTGGATTTAACACCAAACTGCAGCCCGGCTCGATTGAAACCGCCAAGGCGGTCAATCCCAGAACAGTCAATGGCATGATCAAAATCAGCAGAGATGCCATTTTCATCTCAAAGGCTTCAATCTTCTTCCCCATATATTCAGGGGTGCGCCCAACCATTAATCCAGCCACAAAGACCGCGATTATAGCAAAAACCAACATACCGTAGAGTCTGGAGCCGGCGCACTCGAATTCAACCTCACCAATATCCTCATTACCATTTGCAGCAGGTAACTATGGGTGATTTCGCCGCCATAATTTTGCCAGTTTGTATTGGTGACAAAACTTGTGGCAGTAAGGAAGAGTCGGTTGAAGCACATGCAGCAAGAAAAAAGCGGCTTGACCAGCAGAATTAGAACAAACAAATACAACGATATTTGCAGCCAACCTTGCCAGGTCATTAGAACCTCTCCGGTTTCACTAAAGCATAAAATGAGTAAACCATTAGCAGCGCAGCGATAATGCCCACCAACCATTCAAACTACCAGCCAGATTGGAAGGTTGCCAACGCAACCATACCGGAATTCTCCGCAAGCATACCGGTTGTGCTATCCTGGTGTGGATTCGACTCAAATCACCTCTAATAAAAAGACTTGCATAATAGCCTGAGTTGGTGCATACTAACCAATGGGAGGTGGCTGATGGCAAAAATAGCTTTGCGAACCTATAATCGTGAAATTGAAGGAATGATTGACCGCGGGCAAGTTAACCTGGCAATTGCTCATTGTCGCCATATCCTCAAGTATTACCCCAAACACATCGACACCTACCGTTTATTGGGTAAAGCATTTTTAGAAACGCAACGGTATGCGGAATCTGCGGATATTTTACAAAGGGTTTTATCCACCGTCCCGGATGATTTCATCTCCCAAATTGGCATGAGTATCATTCGTGAAGACGAAGGCAATTTGGACGCGGCTATCTGGCACATGGAAAAAGCCTTCGAAGCGCAGCCCTCCAATACAGCCGTCCAGGACGAACTACGCCGCTTGCACGGTCGTCGCGATGGGGTCGAACCGCCAAAGATGCGTCTCACCAGGGGCGCACTGGTGCGCATGTATTCTCGTGGCGAGTTATATCAGCAGGCTATCGCCGAAATTCGCGCCGCTCTGACCGAAGATCCCCTGCGCATCGATCTTGAAGTGATCCTGGCTCGCATGTATTACCTTTCCGGCCAAACCGTTGCCGCCATTGAAGTGTGCAGCCGGTTGGTAAACAAATTGCCTTATTGCTTCGAAGCCAATCGCATTCTTGCCGAGGTATTACCAACCACTTCCCGCGCCGAAGATGCCAAAATTTATCAGCAACGAGTTTTTGCAATGGACCCCTACCTGGCGTATTTGCCTGCCAACGCGGTCAGCAGTGCAGAGGTTGCGGATAATGCGGTTACGCTCGACCAGTTAGAACTAGAAGCCGGTGAAGAATCTGCCCAATTACCGGAATGGGCGCAAACGGTTGGGGTCGATTGGAAAACCGATCCAGAGGAAGAGGAAACCCTGCCGGATTGGTTTTCGACATCCAAACCGGATGATGAAATTGCTGAAACTCCTCCCGATTTTTCCGCCGCGGCTGTCATGGGTTTTCAAACGGCTGAAGAATTTGAATCCGAAGCGGAACACACTGTTCCCTCCCCCGGCGAGCCGCCTTTGATTGATTCCATCGCTGAGGAGGAAATCCCCGACTGGATGAAGGAAGCCGGTTGGGCTCCAACCGAAACGCCGGATGACACCGCTCAGGCAGGTTTCAACATACCGGAGGATGAATTGGAAGTCGGTGATATTCCGGAGTGGCTTCAAGAAATTGCCCCAGAGGAAACCGTTAAGACCGAGGCAGTTGAAGAGCAGTCGGAAGATACCGGTTGGTTGGAGGAAATCCTGCCCCAAGAGCAAAATTCGTTTGCGGGGGATGAAAGCGAATCCCTTCAAGAAGACACTACCCTGTCAGCTCCTTTGGTTGAGGAAGATGACCCATTATTTTTAGAACAAGCACCAGGTGTAATTCCCGCTCTCGCCGACATTGACATGCCCGAACCATCGCAGGTGTTCACGAGCCAGGCAGAAGATGCCTCCGCGGAAGATTCTCTTCCCTTCACAGAGGAAGGTCAGAACGAATGGCTGAAGGAATTTGAGGATTCGCAACCTTTCAGCGAGCCAGCCCCGTCCGAAACCAACACTTCCAGCGAGATTGTCGAAGATATCACTCTAGAAAGCGCGCTTCAACCCACTGAATTTGAATCGCCACACACCGGGCAGGAAACTCCACGCGAAGAAATGCCAGATATGAACGACTTGGACGCAACTATGGCTTGGTTGGAAGCCCTGGCAGCCCGCCAGGGCGCGGATGAAGAAACCTTGCTCACCCAACCGGAGGAACGCCAAATAACTCCGCCGGAATGGGTGCAAGCCTTCAGCGAACCATTGGGCACACCGGATGAGAGAGAACCATACCTCGCCGGGGCATTGGAAAGTGAATTGGCTGAGCCCGCTTTGGAAACCCAGCCAGAAATTCAATTGGAAGAGACCCCCGCCCCAATGGAAGCAAGTCCCTTGCTCGATGTTGGCATTCCCACCAGCGAGGAATCCGAAACCTTTGCAGGCGCGCACACGGAAGATCTTCCGGATTGGCTTGTTGAATCGTTGGAAGAAGAGGATCAATCCGTGAACACCTTTGTGAATGAAATAGAGAAAACCGAATCCACCGCTGCGCCGGTCGAATCAGTGGAAGCGCCAACCGTGGCAGAGGTTACTCCTATATCCACTCCTTCAATTGACGAAGATTCAACCTTTGCCTGGCTGGAAAGCCTGGCTGCCCGCCAGGGCGTTGACGAAGAAACCTTGCTGATTCCTCCGGATCAGCGTCAACAGGAATTGCCAGATTGGCTTCAAGTAGAAGCACAACTTGAATCCGAAGGCGCGGTTGACTTTATCGAAACCGCGCCACTGCCTGGAGAAGACACAAAAGCAGACGAAAACCAAACGGAGGCGATTTCATTCGAACCTGAATCCGCCGAAACCGCAGAAAAACTCGAAGACACTCAACCGGTAAAGGTAACGCCGATCGAACCGCTAATCCCACAATGGACAACGGAAGAAACGATTGATCAGCAGGAAATTCAATTCGCAACAGCTGACGGCGAATCGCAACCGGAAAGTGTTGCGGAATGGCTGCAAACACTGGAAACGGAAGAAACACGTGGCGAGCCGCCGGCACCCATCGAGTGGGTGCCTGAAATCGAAACACCCTCAGAGGAAATACCCACCCCGGGCGTCGAAAGCCTGCCACCAGCCGAAGTGATGAACAGTGGGGACTTACTCAAGTCCGCTCAGGCCGCCCTGGATGATCATAACATCGAGCGAGCCTTACATTCCTATAACCAGTTGATAAAAAATGGTGATTATCTGGAAGAGACAATCCACGATTTAAGGGATGCGCTTTATCGCTACCCAATCGACATCACCATATGGCAAACCCTGGGCGACGCCTACTTACGCAGCAATCGTTTACAGGAAGCCCTGGAAGCCTACACAAAAGCCGAAGAATTACTTCGATAAAACGACAACATTGGAGGTCATTGTGGAACGTACCATGGTGCTGGCAAAACCAGACGCAGTACAACGCGGCTTAATTGGTGAAATCATTCTGCGCTTGGAACGGCGTGGTTTAAAGTTAATTGCTGCAAAGTTCATGCAAGTTGAAAGATCACAAGCAGAACAGCACTATGCCATTCACAAAGGAAAATCCTTCTATGAGGGGTTAGTCAATTACATTTGTTCTGCGCCAGTAATGGCAATGGTTTGGGAAGGACCTCAAGCCGTCGCGGCAGTTCGACAGACAATGGGCGCAACCCGCCCGGTAGAAGCCGCGCCAGGCACCATTCGCCATGATTTCGGGCTGGAGGTGAGCCGTAATCTCACCCATGCCTCGGACAGCATCGAAAACGCAGTCGCCGAAATTTCCCTCTGGTTTGGGGAAGATGAAATTGTCTCCTGGGCGATGAGCAGCGAAAATTGGGTGTCGGGAAAAAATTAACTCTCTTACTGGAAATTTTTAATTGATTAACCAACAAGCCGTGCAGGTTATGGATCCCCGCGCCATCCCAAAATATCACAAAAACGCTTGACGAAGAGCCTACTCCATGATAATATTGCCTTCGCTCATGGGGGCGTGGTGTAGCGGTTAACATGCGGCCCTGTCAAGGCCGAGACCGCGGGTTCGAATCCCGTCGCTCCCGCCATAAGAAAATCCCAGGTAAAACGCCTGGGATTTTTAGTTGATCTCCCGCGTTCCCGCACAACAAGGGGAGGAGATGGCGAGTAAGCAAATCAATTAAATGTGGTATTACCTCCCGAAGGAGTGCTTCGGCAACTACATAGAAACCATCATTTTTAGTTTCACCGGTGAGGTATTGCATTAACAGAACTTTTATTCTATAATGTCGGTATGCAAACTAACCATTCTGTTTTTTCATTGCTCAATCAGCACGCCGATCTCGAAGTAGATGAAAAGCAGGATCAACTGCCTTCGTGCCCGGTACCTGAGCAGCCTACATCAATTGAAGACCCAAACATCTTCCGGGCGAAGAAATCCGGTGGGGGCCAAATTGCCCTGCTGAAGACTCTGCTTACTACCGCATGCGAGCGCAATTGCTCTTACTGCCCATTTCGAGCCGGTAGAGATTTTCGCCGGGCAAGCATGAAAGCGGATGAGATGGCAAAAACCTTCTCGCAAATCAATGCTGCCGGGATCGCGGAAGGATTGTTTCTCAGTTCCGGTATTATCGGTGGCGGAGTGCGCACCCAGGATAAATTGATGGACACCGCCGAATTATTGCGGCATAAATACCAATTCCGCGGCTACCTTCACCTTAAAGCCATGCCAGGATTGGAAAAAGATCAATTAGAACGCGCCATGTTACTGGCAGACCGGGTCTCGATCAATCTGGAAGCCCCGAATCCGCAAAGGCTATCCTTGCTTGCTCCACGCAAAGATTATTTTGCGGAACTTATCCAGCCGCTACAGTGGGCAGACGCATTTCGCCGTGCCCATAGCCCCAACGAAGGTTTCAATAAACGCCTTCCCTCCCTGGTAACCCAGTTGGTCGTCGGAGCTGCTGGAGAAAAAGACACCGAGATACTTAATACCTCAGCCTATTTGTACTCTCGCCTGCGCCTTTCGCGAATTTATTACTCCCCATTTTCACCGGTCAAAGATACCCCGTTGGAGAATTTACCCGCCGAAAACCCATTGCGTCCGCTGCGTCTATATCAGGCGTCTTTTCTACTCCGAAATTATCACTTTTCTCCACACGAATTCAACTACACGAAATCTGGCAACCTGCCCCTTGATATCGATCCCAAGAAAGCCTGGGCGCAATCTCATCTTCTTTACCAACCCGTTGAGTTGAATAAAGCCGAGTTTAATCTCCTGCTGCGCGTTCCCGGAATTGGTCCCAAGGCCGCTCGCCGTATCGTTGAATACCGCCGTAGCCATTCAATAAAAACCTTGGGTGATCTCAAATTTATTGGCGTTTCTCCAGAACGAGCCGCTCCATTCGTGTTGCTTAACGGAAAAACCCTCCTTTTTCAACCATCTCTTTGGTAGTTTTTAATTGTTAGACATGGATTTGTTTCCATTCGGGATGTTTTTTGTTATAATAAAACAAGTAATAAATCTCGCATTAGAATTATTTCAAGTTCGGGGAAGAGACCACATTAGTTGGCACCGAAGGGGCAAATCGTTCAACCATAGGTTGACGTTGAATCTCTCAGGTAAAAGGACCCCGAATGGCATCTCCTCTGAAAAGCATTTCATGCACCCATGGAGCAAATCTCGAACCTCGGGATGAATCTCACCGGTTGATAACAGAGGGCATACCCTACCCTGGTATGCCCTCTGTCTTATTTCCAAAAAACTTGCCCGGAGGATAAAAATGAATATTCCAACTGATCTGAAATATACTAAAAGCGACGAGTGGGTTAAGGTTGACGGCAAAATCGCAACTATTGGCGTCACCGATTACGCCCAGTCGCAACTCTCAGATATTGTCTATTTTGAATTTAAGGTAGATCCCGGTGATCAAATCGGCAAGAATCAAGCCATTGCAAGCCTCGAATCGGTCAAAGCAGCAGCCGATGTCAGTTCCCCTGTCTCTGGCAAAGTAGTCGAAATCAATGAGTCCTTGACCGATCAGTTTGATTCGGTCAACAATGATCCCTATGCCTCTGCCTGGGTACTCAAAATCGAACTGTCTGATCCAGGCGAGCTGGGAGATTTGATGGATGCCGCTGCTTACGAAAATTACTGTCAGGAACGGAGCCACTAATGTTTATACCCCACACCGATTCTGAACGGGAGGAGATGCTAAAAACCATTGGCGTACCGTCCATTGAGGCTCTATTTAATGACGTACCAGCCAAATACCGCTTTCCAACACTTAATCTGCCCCCTGCCCTCACCGAAATGGAAATCGCCGCCCAGTTGCAGGAATTATCACAGATCAACGAATCCACCCGCGATCTGATTTGTTTCCTCGGCGCAGGAGCATACAACCACTTTATCCCCGCTGCTGTTGACTCAATTCTCCGGCGCGGCGAATTTTATACGGCTTATACACCTTATCAACCGGAAGTTTCACAGGGCACCTTGCAGGCGGTCTTTGAATTTCAAAGCCTTATTTCCAACCTGACGGGTATGGATTTGTCCAACGCCTCGCATTACGATGGAGCAACCGCTGTCGCCGAGGCAGCCGTGCTGGCTTACCACCATTTTCGCGGAAAACGGTCTCGTTTCATCCTCTCTCCGGCGGTGAATCCCCAATACCGCCAGGTGTTGCGCACCTATATGGACGGCTACGACAACTTGCAGATCATCGGTGATCGCGAACAGGACAATCCTCTCGGCTCTCTCAATGAGCTGATTGGTCATCTGGATCACAATACCGCCATGGTCTTTGTGCAATACCCGGATTTCTTCGGTCGCGTGCAGGATCTCACCGATTTTGCCGCAAAAGTGCACGCCGTTGGTGCTCTATTAACTGTCGTGATCAACCCAACGGCTTTAGCCCTTTTTAAAAGTCCGGGTGAAATGGGCGCAGACCTTGCGGTTGGCGAGGGGCAGCCGCTCGGCATTCCGCTCTCCTTTGGCGGTCCCTACTTGGGAATTTTTGCGGCAAAGAAGGACTACGTCAGGAAAATCGCTGGTCGTTTGATCGGTGAAACCATCGACCGGGAAGGCAAGCGTGGATACGTTTTGACCTTAACTGCCCGCGAACAACACATCCGCCGCGATAAAGCAACTTCCAACATTTGCACCAATCAGGGATTAATCGCTCTGGCTGCTACGGTTTATATGAGCCTGCTCGGAAAACACGGTTTACGCCAGGTAGCGGAATTATGCTACCACAAAGCTCATTTCCTTGCTCAACAAATTAACCAGATTCCCGGCTTTTCAGTTGATCTCAACCAACCTTTCTTCCACGAATTCGTGATGAAATGCCCTGCGCCTGTTGCTGAAATAAACGAACACCTGCTCGATAATGGCATTCTTGGCGGTTTTGATTTGAGCAAAGATTACCCCGCCCTGGAAAATCAAATGCTTCTCGCAGTAACCGAAATGAACACCCGTGAAGAAATGGACTTGCTCTGCGAAGTCCTCAAGGAGTATGCCAATGACTGAGCCCACTGTTTACGAACTCTCTTCTCCAGGGCGAATCGGGGTGCGTTTTCCCCACCCGGATGTGCCGTTGGCAGATTTGCCAGAAAAACTGATCCGCGACGTTCTTCCCCTTCCGGAACTCTCCGAACTGGACGTTATCCGGCATTTTATGCACCTTTCGCATCTCAACTACAGCATCGACAGCGGTTTTTACCCGCTCGGTTCGTGCACGATGAAGTACAACCCAAAAATCAATGAGGAAATGGCTCGTCTGCCTGGCTTTGCCTTCACTCACCCGCTTCAACCCGAAGAAACCGTGCAAGGCAACCTTGCCTTAATGTACGAACTGCAAGAACAACTAAAGGAGATCAGCGGTTTTGGCGCCGTTACTCTCCAGCCAGCTGCTGGCGCGCAAGGCGAATTCACCGGCGTAATGATCATCCGTGCTTACCATAAATCTCGTGGAGATTGCAAACGCAACAAAATGCTGGTGCCGGATTCCGCGCACGGCACCAACCCCGCCACGTCCGGGATGACCGGCTTCGAAGTGATCTCCATACCATCAGACTCGCGCGGAAACGTAGATATCGAAGCTCTCAAGGCTGCCTGTGATGAATCTACCGCCGGCTTGATGCTGACCAACCCAAACACCCTTGGATTGTTTGAGGAGCAGGTTGTCGAGGTCAATCGTATCGTTCATCAGGCAGGTGGCTTAGTCTATGGCGATGGCGCAAACCTGAACGCATTGTTGGGTATTGCCCGACCGGGTGATCTCGGGTTTGATATCATGCACATCAACCTGCACAAGACATTTTCCACCCCGCATGGTGGTGGAGGTCCGGGTTCCGGTCCGGTGGCGGTTACTGCGGAATTAAAAGAATTCCTTCCAGGTCCAGTAGTTGTCATGTTGGAGGAAGGTTCTGATGAAATCCCGCCTCTGTTTGGCTTCCACCAACCCGAGCACAGCATCGGACGAGTTAAAGCTTTTAATGGGCATTTCGGTATGTTGGTGCGCGCGTACACCTATATCTCCATGCACGGGGCGGAAGGTTTACGAAAAATATCCGAATTCGCGGTATTAAATGCCAACTACTTGCTCGCGCAGTTACGCAATAAATACACCCTGCCTTACAACCGCGTTTGTATGCATGAATTTGTGGTTGAAGGGGTCTGGGACGATGTCCCCGATATTCATGCCTTAGACATTTCCAAACGATTGATGGACTACAATTTCCATCCGCCTACCAACTACTTCCCGCTCATTGTTCGAGAAGCGTTGATGATCGAACCAACTGAAACCGAATCCAAGCAAACCCTCGATCGTTTTGCGGATGTGATGGTAAAAATCGCCGAGGAAGCGCGCCATCAGCCGGAGTTGCTCCAAGGCGCGCCGCATAACACGCCTGTTGGTCGCCTCGATGAGGTGAAAGCAGCCAAGGAATTAGTTCTGTGCTGTTGGCTGCCCGACGAAATCCGCTCGTGAATTAAACACTCGATCACAGCAGCCCCCATCCGGTAATATTGGATGGGGGTTTGTTATAATAAGGACACATTCATTCTTACAAGAGGTCAGCCATGAAATTGGAAGGCTTGAGGATTGTTTACCTGATCCACGAAGGTTTTGAGGATCTTGAATTTTATGTTCCGCTAATGCGTTTGCGCGAAGAAGGCGCCGAAGTCATTGTCGCCGGACCAAAAGCAAATGCGGATTTCATCGGTAAAACTTCGCTGCACGCTAAATCGGACGTTAGTTTTGACAGCATCAACCCGTCCGAATACGACGCTTTAATTGTGCCTGGCGGTTGGGCGCCGGATAAATTGCGCCGTTACAATGCCGTCAAGGCGATGACCCGCTGGTTTTACGAGAACAACCGCATTGTGGCGATGATCTGTCACGCAGGGCTGGTTGGGATTAGCGCTGGCATCGTGCGCGGCCATGAATCCACGGGCAGCGAAGGCATCAAGGATGATCTGCTCAATGCTGGCGCAACCTGGCGAGATGAGGCTGCATTTCGCAGCGGCAACATCGTTTGGGGTAGAGTGGTTGCAGATATTCCCGCCTTCTGTCGGGAATTAGTCGCTGCGCTCGAAGAATATAAATCCTCGCGCTGAGTAGTCGGATGGTCGAATTACGCGATTTTTCCACTCACCGCAATTTTCCCGGCGAGGTGGGTAACGATTTTGACGTAATCCTACACCGCTACAATGCCATCCAAAATATTAACCCGATTCTGTTCGCGCTATTATTGTTGGGGCTTGCCTGGCTGCCATCGCGCGGCGAATGGAGGTTTGCATTTCTGTTGTGGTCTTTCTTCCTGCTCGATTGGTTGATGTTGGCACTGCTGCCTGTTTTTAAAAAATCTTTCGGTCCTCCTCAACCGCCAACCGCTTTACTGGCAATCTTCCGGTTTGGGTTTGCCTGGCTGCCTCCTCTGGTTAGTTTACCGCTTCAAGTTATCGGCAGTTTGATGGTTTTATCCGGTTTTTGGGTCGAACCACATCGCATCCTGGTAACCCGCCAGACCTTGGCAACACCCAAGTTAAAGAAAGGCAGCCGGCTTCGCATCCTCCATTTAGGCGATTTGCATATCGAGCGAATAACCGAACGTGAAATTCAGCTCAATGAAGAAATAAAAAAACTCCAGCCGGACTTAATTCTATTCAGCGGCGATGTGCTCAATTTATCCTTCAATCGTGATCCGGTTGCCATCCAGCAGGCACGCGAGGTCATGGCGAAGTGGCAGTCCCCAATGGGCGTTTTTGCGGTTTTAGGCAGCCCGGCAGTTGACTTAAAAGAAGTAGCGCCGCAAATTTTTACCGGTTTACCCATTCGATTGCTCGAAGAAGACCGCGTTTCTCTTCAGATCAAGGATCAAAACATTCACATTATTGGGTTATCCTGTACGCACCGCCCATTCATAGATGCCCCACGCATGGAAAGGCTGCTTCCAGCGGATGAAAATGCGTTTACGATACTGCTTTATCATTCACCGGATCTGGCGCCCAATGCTGCACGTACCCCAATTGACTTGCAGCTCTCCGGGCACACTCACGGTGGTCAGGTGCGCCTGCCGCTCATCGGAGCCTTATTCACCGCTTCTTTATACGGCAGGGTTTTTTCCTCCGGCAGATACCAGCTCAATGGGTTGACGCTATTCATCAGCCGCGGAATCGGAATGGAAGGCGCCGGGGCGCCGCGTGTGCGCTTCCTCTGCCCTCCAGAAATAACATTATGGGAAATCGAAGGGATTAACGAAGGCTGATTAACCCTTCGTTTTCGATATTACCCAAGGAATAACCTGATCCAATCCCTCGTTGATGCGGGCGGGATGCTTGCCGCCCGCCTGCGCCAGGTTGGGGCGTCCGCCTCCGCCCCCGCCGACAACCGACGCAACTGGTTTGATCAGTTCGCCGGCATGCCAGCCGTCTTTCACCAGATCATCGCTGATTGCCGCGACGATAACCGGTTTTTCGTTTTCCACGCTTGCCAGCACAACCAGCCCGCGGGAGTATTTTTGGCGAAAACGGTCGGTCATCGCCCGCAAAGTATCCGCGTTGGCATTGGTGAGCAGCGCTGTCATAACGTGGACATCACTGACCATCTTCACCCTGGCAAGGGCTTGCTCAAACTCCACCGCAACCAGCTGTTCCCGTAGACGATCATTATTTTTCTGAATATCAGAAAAGTGCTCAAGCAATCCGGCAGCCTTATGAGGGAGATCATCCACCGCGCTCGAAAACACTTGCGCAGCCTGTTTAAGGGTGCGAAACCGGCGCTGAATCAACGCATAGGCTTCTCTGCCGGTTACTGCTTCGATCCTGCGGATACCGGCAGCGGCACTGCCCTCGGAAATGATGAGAAATACACCAATATCGCCCGTGTTTTCAACGTGAGTGCCGCCACACAATTCGTAGGATAAGGTGTCAGCATCCCCTATGGTAATAGTCCGCACAGTTTCAGCATATTTTTCGCCGAATAACGCCATAGCGCCTTCTTCAATCGCTTCGGCTAACGGTTTGAAACGAATCTTCAGGCGAAAATCTTCGAAAATTGCCTGGTTTACCCCCGCCTCGATCCTTTCCAACTGTTCGGCAGAGATTGCTTCAGGGTGAGTAAAATCAAAACGCAAGCGATCCGGCGCTACCAGAGAGCCAGCCTGGCGGGCATGTTTGCCCAATACCGCCTGTAATTCAGCATGGAGTAAGTGGGTGGCAGTGTGATTTCGCATTATATCCCGCCGGCGCTGTGCATCCACTGCCGCGATGGCGGCATCACCCACGTTAGGCTTTCCTCGGATGACCTCACCAACATGCACAATGATGCCGGCTGCCGGTTTGCGGGTGTCTTCCACCCGGATTTCCCAACGCGGTTCGTTGACCGACACAATCGTGCCTGTATCAGAAACCTGACCGCCAGACTCGATGTAAAAACAGGTGGCAGGTAAAATAACCTCGACCTCATCTCCGAGCATGACTTCACTTACCGCTGCGCCATCCCTAACCAGAGCAAGGACATTTCCCTCAATTTCCAGGCTGGAGTATGGGTCATAAATCACCCCCTCTGCGCCCAGCCCGCCTGAGGTTTGAAGTGTTTCGAGGATAGGACGGTAAACATCCACCTGTTCGCCGCCGAGTGCCCCAAACGTTTTACCGGCGCCGGAAGCAATGCGATGCTCTTCCATCGCCTGCGCAAAGCCAGTCTGATCTACTTCCAGCCCTTGTTCACGCGCCACATCGCGCACCAGTTCCACTGGCAGCCCGTGCGTCGCGTACAGGTCAAAGGCTTTGCCACCATCCAGCACCATTCCCCCCTGCAATATAACTTCATCGAGCAACTCTTGCAGGTGAGTCAACCCCTGCTCCACCGTGCGTTGAAAACGCTTCTCCTCGCGGGTCAGGTTGTCCAGGATGGCGTCGCGGTTGCGCATCAATTCCGGATAGGCATTACCGTATTCATTAACTACAACCTCTGCCACCTTAGCCAAAAATGGCTGGTGCAAACCAATTTTGGCTCCGAACCGGGATGCGCGGCGAATAATCATCCGGCAAACATAATTTCTACCGGTATTTCCAGGCACAACCCCATCGGCAATCAAAAATGAAGCCGCCCGAGCGTGATCGGCAATAACCCGGTAAGGTGTGATATTCGCATCCCGTTCCGCTTCACTGTGCCCGGTCATCTCGCGGACTTTTTCCATTAACGGCAACAATAAATCCGTGCGATAGTTGGAATTTTTGTTTTGCAGCACCGAAACGATCCTCTCAAAACCCATTCCGGTATCAACGTGTTTGGCTGGCAAAGGCTCCAATTTTGTGGGGCTTAAGCGGTTATATTGGATGAAAACCAGGTTCCACAATTCAAGAAATCGCTTACAGTCACCGTTAACCGAGCATGTATGACCGGGTATAGCCTGCTTGTCACAATACTCAACGCCCCGGTCAAGATGGATTTCGGAACACGGACCGCAAGGACCCGTATCTGCCATTTCCCAAAAATTATCCTTCCGCCCAAAGAAGAGAATGTGTTCCGGATTCATACCCGGCTGCTGACGCCAGGAGATCGCCGCCTCTTCATCCGTGGGGATCTCGCCTTTTTCATCCATAAAACAGGTCACCCACAGCGCGGAACGGTGCAGCCCCCACACATCCGTTAGCAACTGCCATGCCCAGGTTATCGCTTCCTGTTTGTAGTAATCCCCAAACGACCAATTGCCCAGCATTTCAAAGAAGGTGTGGTGAGTATCATCGCGTCCAACGTCATCCAGGTCGTTGTGTTTACCGGCTACACGCATACATTTTTGCGAATTGGCGGCGCGCTTGTACGGGCGATGATCCGTGCCCAAAAAGACATCCTTGAATTGCACCATTCCTGCATTCGTGAATAACAATGTCTGATCCCCGCCCGGCACCAACGATGAGGATGGGACGTATGTATGACCATGTTCCGCAAAAAAATCAATGAACATCTGTCGAATTTCAGCGCCGCTCCAGCTTGTATTCATGAATCACTCCGACTTCTTGACATGAAATTAATCGTGTAAGTAGCGATTATACAAGAACAGTGAGCAGGAATCAATAAAACCACTTCGGGTCTTTCGGTTATGCCACATGGATAGACTATATAGTTGCAAGAGCCGTCATGTGCGACGGCTCTTGCTGCAGAGAAAGGGAGCAGAGCTGGACTACCGGGAAAATGCCATTTTCACCAATTTGCCTTCCTGGTTAAGTGTGACTCGGGCATAATGATTGTGGGTGTGTTCGCCAAAGCGGACTTTTCGCTGGAAGATGACCACAGTGCGATCCTTGTACTGTTTTTTAGTCGTTCTTTCGCTTTTACCGGCGGCTTCCATCTTCGCTGCGACTTCAATGCTGGTGACCTTCTGAGTCCGCATTCGAACCTCTGCCAAATCCAATCCGGGTAAATATGGCGCAACCGCTGCTTTGGCTTGTGTCAACAAATCTTCCTCTACCTCCACAGGTTGCACATCGCCATTGCGGTGATCGCTTATCGTTTTGAATGAAAGATGTTTCTGAAAACGTTGCAACCGCTTTGGCTGTCCCACCAATCCTTCATGATACGTGAGTGGGTCGCCATACAACACGAACGAAATCAAAGTTTTCTGATCTTCGCCGTCAAGAAAACCTTGCCGCTTGTTCATTTCTCGCGCCATGCCCATCTTTGCCTGCACCAATGCCTCGCCCGCCGAATACCCCTCTCTTATGGCAGTCCAGAATAAATTCGCCAGCAAATCTGCTGCAAGCAATGGCGGGCTGACCGCGCCATAAGCAATGCAGGTTGAAGCAACAATTGCGCGCGTGCCTACAGATAAAAAGCGCATCGCCAAAGATGTGCCCTCCTCCTTTTCCAGAATGTAACCACCGTAACAGGCTTCACTTAATATGACTTTTGGCGAGTGACCGTTCTTTGGCAGATCGGCAAGGCTCAGCGCGACAGGGTATTCGGTAGTGCTAGTATTATCACGCGCATCCCGCTGGCCATACCATTCCGCCGTCTCAGCCAGACCGTGCAGATTGAAAAACCCCAACGGCGATTGAAGCAGTTTATTGGCATCAAATGTGCGCGTCTCACTGGGCGGAGAAATCAGCATGGAACGTTCATCACCCACCGGATGGAAACTTGCTACCGACGAACGCCTCCAAACCGAGGCAGTGTAGCCAAAATTTCCATTCATCGGCACTACTGGCTGCGGGTGGGTCAGTTGAAAGAAAAACCGTAATAATTTAACCAGAAATTGGCTAAGATTAAAGTTTTTGGCTGAGCGGCGAACCTGTTTATGGTATTGGACAGCCTGTCGCAGTTGTTGCAGCAATAACCCGGCGTCTGTGCCTTTTTCGCCCGGCATCCTTCCGATTGACCATTCCGGGATGAAAAAATTTGAATCCAGGGTGCTATATGGATTATCCGACAGCACCTCGTCATCCGAATCATCGGTTGGGTTTGGCAGCCGGTGAAAAGGCACCACATCATTTCCGCCAACGATCAATAATGCGCCAATGCGTCCACCTTTTTTTGCCAACGCCTGGTCCAGATCAACAATCGCCAGCTTCAACTTCCATGGATCGTTACTGGCCGTCGTCGGCATCCCCAATTTACCTGTGCATTCCATATCATCCGGGTAGAAGACCATTGCGCCCCAGCCTGGACGATTGCGTATCGCCTCTGCCAGCCGGTTCATTTCCGCGTCGAGCACCAGCGCCGTCTGTTCTCCATATTGCGCCCTTAAGCCGCTACGAGTTGAAAAGACCACGTAAATCGGAAAACGTCCATCCGCCTTTGCCGCCGCCGGGTTTTTCACCCTTTTGGCAATCCGTTCGAATTCTTCTTCGGTTTCTTTCAGCAACTGCGAAGGTTTTTTCTTTTGGCGGTTAGGTTTTAATTGCCTTTCGTGTGGTTCAGGTTGAGTATTTTCCTCAGGTCCGTCTTTAAAGTGCTGCCAAAGGTCCCCACCCTGCGCCGAATTGTCACTTGTGCCTGCATCAACTGCTTCGCTCGGCGCTATCGCTTCCTCCGGTAGCGTCTCGTTGGATAGAGTAGCCGCTGCCAGCCGGTTCCAACCTAACCTTCCTGCGACCGCTGCCGGGATGGGAATCCCGAACGGTATTTCATAACGGGTGGGCCAGAGCGGCCGGTATGGGTGGTTCTCGCCCCACCAGCGGCGGCAAACCTGACCACTGGCGTCCTCGGCTGCGCATTGGTGAAAAATCTGCACCGCCTCGGATTCGTCTCCTGCCGCAAGTTTCGATTCACCTCTCGCCAGGCGGAAGACCAGTCCCTCCGTCCAGCGTTGTTGATACAGTTCGGAAAACCGGGCTATTCCTGCTTCATCGTTCAATGCGCGCAGTACCTTTAGATGAGTGATGGCTGCCAAAATCTCATCTTGGTTTAACGCCAGGGCTTGATAGATATTCATTTCCGCCGTTTGAGCCTGGTCATCGTCCATCGCCCGCCGCGCGTTGCGCAATATGGCTGCCCATCCCGGAATTGAAACCGCCGGGTCCATGCGTTCTCCCAAAATAAAGGCTCGGATTTGCGCTGCCAGCGCCTGATCATTCTGCATCTCAGAATACGCCTGTGCCAGCAGTTTTTGAAAGCGTATCTCCTCGGCATCCAGCGCAGTCAATTTTTCCAATATCTGTATTGCCTGGGGAAATTTTTTCTCGACAAAGAATATTTTCGCCAGCAATCCATTGACCTCAAGATCCCCCGGATAGGCAGATAACCAGGATAGAACCGCCTGGCGCGCAAAACGAATTTCGCCACCCTCAAGGGCAGACTCAATCATCAACAGCATCGTCGCCCGGTCAATTTTCCCCCGGCTGATGGGAGAATAGGAATTGCTCAACTTTTCAACGGGCATGTTCTCGCCTCCTGACCGTGATGTACCAGATTCAGTGCAATGATCGCGCCAAGCTGCCGGCGAATGTTGACATCGTCTGGGGCAAGGGATGCCGCCCTGCGCAGCATTGACTCTGCGGCGGGGTAATCTTTACCATCCCGCAATACCAGCGCCGAAGAATAGAACGGACGGTAATCATCCGGATCCACCTGAGCAGCTTGTTGGAAGACCGCCAATGCCTGGGCGTACTCGCGCCGGGACACATACACCTGCCCCAGCTCAAGATATGTCTCAATGTGCTCGGTGTTCAAGCGCACTGCTTCACTGTAATGATGAATTGCACGGTCAAGCTGCCCCTGATCCTTAAGCACATCCGCCAGTAAGCGATGTAAATCCGCCTGGTATGGATCAATTTTCAAAGCCTGAACAGCGCTTTGCTCGGCAAGCTTCAACCGCCCGGTTTGAACGCAAGTTTGCGCGTAGAGAGCCAAAACCTGGCTATTCGCCGGATACCGCTGCACCAACGGCTGAAGCAATTCCATTGCCGCAGACGCTCCTTGCATATGCCAAACCAGTTTGCTTCGTTCAAGAGCAAGTTCGCAATGATCCGGGATTTCCTCAATGGCACGGTTCAACTCCTCCATCGCTTCACGCAAATTTCCGCGGTTAATTAGGATTCGAACCGCCAGCAAACGCGTGCCAGCTTCAGCCGGCGAAACCTTTTCAGCCTGACGCGCGTAATGCAATGCCTTGTTTTCATCCCCAAGCCGCAGGGCAACTTCGCCGCCCAATACCCAGGATTCACCCGCCAGCGGGTCAATTTCAACCGCCTTTTCAACCGCTTTCAGTGCTTCTTCGTATTGTTGCGTTTTATCATAGGCTTGAGCCAGCATTTGCCACACTTGCGCCTGCGCATGATCAAGGTTGATTGCTTTATGCAGGGTTTCAATAGCCCGCTCGTACAAGCCGGATTTTAAACATTGGCTGCTGACCGCCAGAAGCAAAGCAAAATCCTGTGCGTCGAGAGCCAGCGCATTTTCCAGATGCATGAGTACGATTTCCGGTTCACCGCAAATTTCCGCAAGCCTGGCAGCGCGTTTGTGCCAATGGATCTCGTCTTTCCAAATCAGCAACGCCACCTCAATCGCTTCCAGCGCTCGCGAGTAGTCACCGCATCGCTCCGCAGCAATAGCCAGAATTGCCTGGTAAATTGGATGGCGCGCTGCCTTCTCCACCGCATCTACTGCCAGGTTAAGTGTCCGCTCCGGATCGCTGGAGATATGCGCCAGCGCAAGCATCGCCTGAACCAACGGCATATGGCTGCATTGTTCAGCCACTTTTTTGGCGCTGGGCAGGCTGCCAGATCGCAGGAAGGCATACACAATCCAGGGCATGTCCTCATCACCTGGCTGCAAGTCCAATAGGGTCTGAATATTTTGGGATATAGGACGCTTGAACATCTCCGCTCGCGCCTGCCAGCGCTCGGTTTGCCGCGAACGCACCAGTTGAGAAGTTTTCACCAGAGCCTCGGTTGCCTGATGGATGGCTTCTTCCTTGACCTCTGCCTGATGGCGGGTAATCTCTACATCCTGCCCAAGCGATTGCCATTCCAATTGCCTCACCATTCCTTGGGCAAGGGTCAAGTGACTGCACGGGTCATTCTCCCAGCGATGCAAATACGCTTCCGCAAAATTCATCCCCTCCTGCCAACGGAACAAATCGAAGGCAGCTTCGGCTAAGGCTAGAGTGTCACCGCCGGCTTTAGCGTTGGGTTCAAATGCACGTTCAGATTCATATTTCGCAGAATCCGGCAAGCCCAATAATCTAACGGCGCGATCATACTCAATTTCCGCTTCGGGAAAATTACCCTGTTTCACCAACAGGCGTATCCTGGCAGCCCTCAATCGCAGATGATCGGGTTGGTGAACCAATCCTTCCTCAATTGCTTGCTGCGTTTCATCCAGATTACCCTGCTCAAGCAATAGGATTGCTTTGAAATACTGTAAACCCGCCAGCCACTCAGCATCCGAATTGAGGCTAAAACTGGTGAAACAACCATACGATTGGGCTTCAGGAAGAACAATAATACGCGCCATGCGCTCCGGTTGTAACAGCCGGTTGCACAGATTTGCGGCAGTATGCCGCATTTTTAGCGACGACGGACAGGCTTCCAATGCTTTTTCCGCATGGTACAAGGCAGAAGTCAATTCGCCAATATTTTCCAGCAGGTTGACAAACCGTTCATGGATTACATACAAGGAAACCGGAATTTGCCCCCACGCATCCGGCTGCTGATCGGATTCAAAACCGCCTGGCATCTCATGTTGACTTTCGCAAATTCGCAGCGCCTTTTCCAGGGATGCCAATGCAGCCTGTGGGCGGTTGAGCCTCGCTTGTAAGTCGCTTTGTAAAATATAGGCTTGAGCAGAATCCGCTTCCAAAATCAACGCGGTTTGTAATTCGGTTAATGCCGGTTCAATCTGACCGCTTTGGTAAAGAAGCAGCGCCAGGCGATAATGTAGCCCAAAAGAAGGTTCGAGTGATATCGCAACTGCTTTATGCAACGCCGATTTAGCCAGGGCCGGATCGCCCATTTGCATCGCTATTTCCGCAACGACTTGTAAATGTCCGCAAGTGATCGCTTCCAACTGCATCGCTCGTTCTAATTCGGTTTTGGCGGAACCAGCTTGATTAGCCTTGATCAGCATCTGTGCAAGTTGCAGCGAAAGGGAAATATCGCCCGGTGCGATTTGGGTAGCTGTGCGCAGCGCATCGCAACCCTTGCCGGGCAGGTCAATCCGTTGCATCATGTCCGCATACCAGATTAAGTTATCAACATCATTCGGATGCAGCGATTGCGCTCGTTCGGCGGCTTGCCTGGCAGCGTCAAAGAGACATGCCTTATAACAAGATTCTGCCAGCAAGGTCATGGTTTCGAGATTGGAAGGAAAAGCCTGGGCGGCGTTTTGTAGCGATGCCAGTGCCATTTCGATTTGCCCGCTGCGAAACCCGACCAAACCGATTCCCGATTGAATCCGCCAGTACCACTCAAGGCTGTTAGCCTCGTCCATCTCCATCAGCTGTTGAAAAACCCTTTGAGCGGCATCCAAATCATCCCGCAACAGGAATATTTCAGCCATCAGCAAACAGGCTTCGAAATGGTTTGGTTGGACTTTGAGAACTTTTTGCAGCGCTTTCTGTGCTTTGATCAACAGCCCCAGGTCATTCGCCGGACGGTTGATGGAGCGGTTGGTTTGCTGCCCGTTGAGTAAAATGCGCGCATAATCCACGTACCATTCCGTGTTCACCCGCTCCGATTGCAGAGAAACTTCAAGCACAGCGATGCCTTGATCTCGATCTCCGCGCTCTATCAAAATGCGGGCATGTTCGTATGCCAGACCCGGATGCGCCGGCCATTGATTCCTGGCCCGCTCAACGACCTCCAAGGCTTCCTTTTCATGTCCCAGCGACATCATTGTTCGCGTTAAAGCAAGCGCCACATCATCTGATTCAGGCGCCAGTCGGGCAGATTGCTTCAAATACGGCAACGCCTCGGCTGCCAGCCCGTTATCCAAACAAGCCTGCCCAATGGCGAGGTGCAACTCCGCCGATTCGGGCGCATTTAACAACGCTGCCCGCAGGGTCTCCATAGCTCGCTGATCTTCTCCGTCTAAACGGTAGATACGCGCAAGTTCGAGCCAGGGCTGCGGTTCTTCCGGTATGAGCAGTGTGGCTTTGCTTAAGTAAGCCAGCGCGTCCGCCCGTTCACCTGTTCCCTCCAATGCCAGCCCCAGAAGAGTATTTGCCAACCCATGATCTTCATCATCCTTCAAGATTTCTTGGGTTGTGAATATGGCGAGGTCATAATTTGCGCCACCCAGCGCGCATTTCGCTAATGCCAGGCGATCTTGGATCGCGGCGGGTTGCTTTATTTCCAAAATTTGCCTTCGCAATACGATCGCCTGCTCCCATTTTTGCTGGTCTTCCAGTAGTTCAGCATGTTTGCGGTAATGAGCCGGGTTTTCCGGATCCAACAGGGTTGCCTGGCGGATCAATTGCACCGCCAGTTGCGATTGCCCCAAGCGGTGCGCCAGCGCACAAGCCCAATTGATCAATTCAATATCTTCCACCCGATGCTCCATGAAAGCCAGGGCAATTTCAAGCGCTTCTTTAAACAACCCCAATTCCTGCAAAGCCTTTAACAAACTCCACGGAGAAAACGAAAATATGAATTGACCACCGGGTTGCCAACCGGTTTGCTTAAATTGCTTCAACCATTCCTGAATGGCTTCCCTCGCAATTGCTTGAGCCTCGTGCGCGCGCCCCTGGTTGATCTGCTGGACTGCTGAATAGACTTGCGCCAGGGACGGAACAGAACCGTTGTGAATACCGTTCAGGAAGGATTTTGGAGGCGCCATCCACAACGCTTCTTCAATCAATTCACTGCAAACGGGCATTACCCGAATCAAGGTTTCCGAGTTATCCCAGAAGGGATAAGCATCCTGCTGATTATTTTCGGCAATGGATATCAACTGGAAGGTGCTGCCTGTCAACCAATGTTGTAGAAAAGTGCGCCCCTTTTCCAGCAACAACTCAGCCTGCACCGGGTGCCCTGCCAGTTGGTGCAGCGTAGCAATCCATTGCAGTTCCAGCGCCTGGCGCGCCAGTTCATCCCATGTTTTTTCATTCACCGGATTATCTGACTGTAAGTTTAGACTACCACTGGTTAGCTTATTCTCACGCAAGATTGATCCTGCCAGGACGCGCACCAAATCATCATTGCCGAGTTTCTGTAAATACGCCAACCATTCGACCTGTCGGGCAAGCGGTAATCCATTCATCTGGTTGTGAAAAAGGGATTGCCGCACATCGGGGGTCATTGGATTGGTCAAAAGCATATGACTGATCCAGGCTGCGCCGGTTTTGAATTCATCCGGTTTGAGCAGCGCGCTCAACAGCGCTTCCGGATCAGGTGTCATCCCAAACAAGCAAGCCAGCGCAGTTTTCCATACCTCGTAGAGCTGGTTTTTACCTTTAAGACTTAGGGTTTTTAATTCATCCAACAACCCTTGCCAGGTTTGGGTTTTTCGCCGCCGCTCACGCAGCGCCAGCGCTATTAAGCCAGCCTCTCTGAGCGTTGTGGGCGCAGCGCTGGTGCGCAGAACGTTTTCCAACATTTCCAAAGCCTTTTTCCGGATGGATGGTTCAACCGGCGGCAAGTGATCCGCCTGCATGGCGTCAATATCCAGGCGGCTATTGAGCAGATGTAGAGCCAGGTTGGCAGGTGACCAAGCCTTAAGGCAGGAACAATCTCTCAATTCAACGACATTCACGCTGGCTGGGTCATCGAAAGCCTGCCAAATCAACGGATCACGCTTTAATGCGCAATAAACCTGCGCGGCATCTTGTGCGGACAATTGTGCATGTAGAATATCAAGGAGGTCTGCAGGATGCATTTTTACTCCTGTTCTATGGATTGGGGAATAGAAAATTATTACTGGATTTGCAGCGCCAGACCAAAGGCAGCTGCAACCATTAACATGCCCGCAATGACCAGGAACGCGCCAATCCCGGCTGTGGTGCGAATCATCTGGTTGAGTGACTCGATCAGAGTTGAGGCATTTCCCACCAAACCAGCGATTTCCTCGGCGATCCCTTTTTGAGCCAGCCGGGTGGTTTGCTCAGCAATCCGTTTGACATCACCACCCAATACCCGGCTAACCAGCAGGGTCACCCCGATCAACCACATCAACACACCTAGCGCAAGCGCCACGCCAGCGGTTGTCAGTAAAAAATCATTTTTGGTCATTTCCAGGATCATCATACCCTTCCTCCCATGAATCTCTGCTGAAGGGGATGATGCAAGATGCGTGCCAGTTTTTTTTAGCAGTTCAACCTGGAAATATCTGCCGGCAAATCGGGCAGGTCTATCGCGCGGGTTTCACAGAACAGCATCGCCCTTTCGATCGCATGGCTCAATTCACGAATGTTGCCGGGGAAATCATACGCGATGAGCGCTTGCATAGCGCGCGGCGTGATATCCTCAATATTGACCCCCAACTTCGAATTGAACAGGCGGATGAAAAAACCAACCAATTCAGGAATATCTGCCTTGCGATCTCGCAGGGGCGGCAGGTGTAAATCAACCACTTTTAGGCGAAAATACAAATCCTGGCGGAAACTGCCTTCACGAATCATTTCCTTTAAGTTGCGGTTAGATGCTGCCAGTATCTGCACATCAACCTGAATCAGGTTTGTGCCACCCACCCGCCGAAATGCATGTTCCTCGATTGCGCGCAGTAATTTTGCCTGGATATCCAATGGCATGGATGAAATTTCATCCAGGAAAAGAATACCCCCATCGGCAACTTCCATTAACCCGTTTTTCCTGCGCTCTGCGCTGGTAAATGCTCCAGCCTCGTAACCGAATAATTCCGATTCAAGAACCGTAGGCTGAATCGCGGCGCAATTAATTGCAATAAATGGTTTGTTGGACCGATTACCTGTGCTGTGGATAAATCGCGCCAACACTTCCTTGCCGGACCCCGTCTCGCCGGTAATCAAAACCGAAACCTGCGTTTGAGCAGCCTTTTGCGCCTGGGACAAAACCGTCTCCATGCCAGGACTCTTGCCAACCACAAAGGATATGGCTTGTTTTTGGCTTTGGCGTAAATGCGCCAACTCGCGCCGCATTTGCACGATTTCATACGCACGAGTGATTGATGTTTCCAATTGCGCAAGTTGAATCGGCTTGGTTAGAAAATCGTGCGCGCCGTTCTTCATCGCGTCCACAGCCATCTCGATATCCCCATGCGCAGTGATAATAATGATCGGCGGGCGCAGCGGCATATTTTGAGTCTCATACAGCAACGTAGGTCCGTACCCATCGGGCAAGGTAACATCCAGTAATACCACATCGCCATTGCCGCGTGTCAGGCAGGTGCGCGCTTCGGATAACGTGGGGACGCCGATAACCTCGTACCCCAACGGAGTCAGGTATTCCGAGATATTTTGACGCGCATTGGCTTCATCGTCAACAATCAGAACAGTGATAGACATTCGGTTTATTCCTCGCAGGCTGGTAAGAAGACCCGGAAAATGGTGCCCCCAGGATAACTATTGAATGTAATGCTTCCGCGATGAGCGGTGACAATTCTTTTGGTGATTGACAATCCAAGACCGGTTCCGCTGGATTTGGTGGTTACGAA
Source organism: Bellilinea sp. (assembly GCA_039666315.1). GTDB lineage: Bacteria > Chloroflexota > Anaerolineae > Anaerolineales > Anaerolineaceae > Bellilinea. The sequence continues at coordinate 114,298 of JAVSME010000016.1, forward strand.
GGGTTCAAAGATTCTCTCTCGAATATCATCCGGAATACCCGGGCCATTGTCCGATACGGCAATTTCCAAATGGGGGCGGTTGGTAACCAGCGTGGAAAGAGCCACCCGGACACTTAAAATCCCGCCTTTCTCCCGCATCACATCAATGGCATTGCTGATCAGATTGTTAAAAACCTGATCAAGTGCGCGCCAATCTCCTTTGACCGGAGGCAGGTTCTCAGCCGGTTGAAAAACATGTGTAATATTGGATCGCTCCATGCGCGGGCGCCAACGGTCAAGGATTCTTTTCAGCAATCCAGGAATATCTACCGCCTCTTGTTGAGGCTCGTATGGTTTGGCATAGCTCTTAAGTGCTTCCATTTGATGGTGTAGGCGCACGCAATCGTTTTCCATCCGGGCAATAGTATCCTGATACTGGCTTTCGGCGCCTATACGCCGGGATAGTATTTGCAAGCCGGTGGAGATATTGTTAATCGGATTGAGAACTTCGTGAGCAAAAACCCCCATGAATTCGCCGAGGAAGGCGCGTTGTTCCAACTGGCGGGACTGGGCAAGAATTTGTTCGTGTTCGCTGATATCGTGAATCAACACAATTACCCCAACAAGTCGGTTATCCTGTCGGATTGGCAGGACTTTAACATCCGCTGAAAAATTCTGTCCGTTGCGGCGGTGCAGGGTAATATTCTCCAACCCAGAGGCTGCCGAACCGGCTAGAACACCGGCAAAGTTTGGCATCAAACGGTCGGGCGTGATGAGAATATTTTCGATGTGTTCACCTTGAACTTCCTTGCGGGTATAACCCAATAGCAACTCGGCTGCTGGGTTCATTTCCACAACCATCGAATCGGAATTTACAACCAAAACGCCTTCTTGCACAAATTCGTACACGGTTAAATAAACGTGAGTCAGGTAATTCCGGTAAAGCGCTTCTTTTTTCTCGTTTTCTTCCAGAATTGCCCGGGTTAACACCTTCGATATATAGACCCCAAGCGCCTGACCGGTTTCCAACAGGTAAGGCGGGGGGGGTTGATCCATGCCACCAATGATCAATAATCCATCGAAGGCGTTTTCCTTACCGATTGGAATCGTTGCCACGTAGGATAATCCCGCAATGCGAGCCGAGCGATGAAGATGAGAAACCATTCGTTTGCCGGGATACCAAAGGCTGGAGGTGGAAGCGCGGATAAGGTCCGTGGATGGCAATGAATCTGGAAAAAAGGCAAGTTCCTCCAGTGTGATCAGTTTGGTTAATTCCGGCAGCTGGGCATTGGCATGGTACACGCATACCAGGTGAGTCTCAAAGAGGTTGTTGATAATTTTTAAAATCCGCCGGATTACAGCTTTTAAATCACTGACCGGGATTTGGATGAGATCCGGTAATTCGGAAAACGCGGCAAGCAATGCCTGGTGCCACTCGCTGCGTCGGTAATGGCTCTCAGAATTTGCGCATACGCGGATGATCCACCAATTGCTCTGTGTATCCAGGATGGTTTTTCGTATGTCAACAGGCAGGTTTGAACGATTTCGCGTCCGCAGAGTGGCAATGGAATTTCCATCCCGATTCAACGCCTCGGTGCTGAGCGCATCGAACAGGTCCTCCAATCGGCTGTGGACAATCTCCTGCAATGCATACGAGGAGAGAATGAGGAATGAGCTGTTTGCAGTTAAAACACGGTTTTGTTCGGGATCGTAAATCAGTGCAGCATCCTCAATCATTTCCAGGGTGTTGCGCAGCGCGGCTGCTATATCCACCTTGCCATTTTTACCACCAAATAAAGCCTGGATAGGTCGGCTGATCACATCACGCATTTCGTTAAACCTGGGATGCTCGTCTCATGTGCGCTGGTAAAATCCCCTCCATCGCCCGATATTTTGCTACCGTCCGGCGGGCAACATCATATCCCTTTTGGGCAAGCAGTCGCGCCAGTTGAGAATCGCTAAATGGATTCTTCTCTCCGGAAATTATATCTCGCAGCGCAGTTCTTACATTCAAACTGCGGTCGAAGAAATTTGCCAGGGGGATGATTTTCTTGTTTGGCAATTGCACCGTTTTATTGGATACCGCCCGCGAAATCGTCGATTCATGCACCTCCAACTCATGCGCCAGCGATGCCCGCGTCAGCGGTTTGATGTGACGATCGCCGTGAAGAATGAAATCACGCTGGATACTGACAACCCGCTGCATCAAACGCTGCATGGTATGGTTGCGCTGCTGCAGGCACTTGACAAACAAGGCGGCTCGTTCCAGGTCACTCTTCATCCCAATCCGGGTATCCTCCGCTGCAAGCCGGGCTGCCTGGCGAAACAGTGGATTGATGCGCAAATAGCCGCGAATGGGCAGCACAATTTCAACCATCAACGGGTTTTGGGCAGAGTTGTTAAGGTAACTGATTAAAATATCGGGATGATAATAGACTTCGCCCGTTTTTGGGGATGGCTGGCGAACGTCACCCCAATGCGCCCGGGCAGGGAACGGGTTTAGATTTTCGCCAATGAACTTCACCATGTCCTGTACGCGGCTGACCGAAACCGAAAATTTCCGGGCAATTTCGGCATATTGTCTGCGGCTGAGTAAATCCATCGCCTGCGCAATGATCTCGCGCGCCAAGGGGGGAATCGAGTGCGACTCACTCAGCAATTCCAACTGAATGAGCAGTGCTTCCTGGGGTCCGGAAGAGCCTACGCCAACCGGCTCGGCTCGTTGGATCATTTGCTTGATGCGTTCCACCCGCGAGATCGGCACATGGAAATACCGCGCAACCTCCACAGGGCTGATCGTTAAAAAGCCATCCTCATCCAGATGGGTCAGCATAAACGCCGCAATCTTGCGGTCTTCACCTTCCAATTCCACGGCAATCTGGCGCAGGACAAAAACCGGTAATTCCTCCACAATCGGCGAAACCGGTTCATCCGGGATCAACTCCGCGCTGCCGCTGCCGCTGGAATAAAATTCCTCTCGCGGCGATACAAACACCACCGGCTCCTCCGCTGCCATACTGTTCGGACGGCTGCACACCGGGCATTCGCCATGCCCCGTCAGAGAGCGATGGCAATTTGGGCAGCGCCGCTCTTCAACCAACTCCAATGCCGGGTTGGTCAACTCCTGCTGGATTTGCTGGTACAATTCGCCAACCGTTTGATTGAGCAGCGTCATCGTTTGGGCAAGATGCGCCGTGGTGACCGTGCGAATGGAAGGGCTTTGGATTTGAAACATGGCTTTCCCTCATCCTGATAAAAAGTATAGCGTTCGTTCCCGAAAGGTGCAAGTTTTATGCCAGAGCAATTTACGGGATGCGTGGTAGAATTTTCCCGGGTTTACCAATATGTCCTACGTGAGCATAGTTGGTGGCGGGTTGGCAGGCAGTGAAGCCGCCTGGCAGGCAGCAGAAGCGGGATGTGATGTGCTGCTTTATGAAATGCGCCCTCAAATCCAAACCGGTGCGCATACCAGCGATGCGCTGGCAGAACTGGTATGCTCCAACTCGCTCGGCTCCAACCTGCCGGACCGAGCTTCGGGTTTATTGAAATTCGAACTGCGTCGCTTGGGCTCGCTGCTCGTTGAGTGCGCCGAAGCGGTCAGCGTTCCGGCAGGAGACGCGCTGGCAGTCGATCGTAATGAATTTTCACGACTGGTCACCCGGAAATTATCTCATCACCGCCGTATCCGCATCATCCGAGAAGAAGTCACCCATATTCCGGAAGGAATTTGTATTATTGCCTCTGGACCACTGACATCGCCCCATCTCGCTGAGGCCATCCAAACTTTCACTGGGCAGGAACGCCTGTTTTTTTACGATGCCATCGCGCCGATTGTAAATCGCGATTCGATTGACTTTTCAATTGCCTTCAGTGGTTCACGGTACAACATCGGGGAGGACGGCACCGGCGATTACATCAACTGCCCCCTCGATCGCGAGCAGTATTTCTGCTTTATTGAAGCCTTGAAGACCGCCGAGCGGATACCCCTGCGCGAATTCGAAACGGACTTAAAAACCGGGGTGCGTGCCGGAATTGACCGGTATTTTGAAAGTTGTCTGCCGGTGGAAATCATGGCGCAACGAGGGGATCTGGCACTGGCGTATGGACCCATGCGTCCGGTTGGCTTGCGCAACCCGCGCAGCGGGCGGCGTCCGTTTGCTGTGGTACAACTACGCCAGGATAACCTTGCCGGCAGGCTATACAATATGGTTGGATTTCAAACAAACTTGACATATCCCGAACAACGCCGGGTTTTCCGCCTGATTCCAGGGCTCGAACAAGTCGAATTCTCCCGCTACGGCCAAATGCACCGCAACACCTTCATCGCCTCGCCGCTCTTGCTTCTTCCCACGCTCCAGTCCCGCACCAGAGCAGACCTTTTCTTTGCCGGCCAAATTACCGGCGTTGAAGGGTACATGGGCAACATCGCCACCGGATTACTTGCGGGCTTGAACTCTGCCCGCCTGACTGCCAGACTTGAACCACTCGCGCTGCCGCTCACCACCATGCTGGGTGCGCTTTGTCATTATGTGACTCACGCAGCCATGAAAGATTTCCAACCCATGAAAGCCAATTTTGGTATACTGCCAGAATTGAATGGTGCGTACAACGGAAAACGTGCTCGCGCGCGAGCCTACCAGCAACGATCGTTTCAAGATCTGGATACCTTCATCTCAACCTACCTCAGGGAAGCCATGCTGTGATCAAACGAGAAAACATGCCAAGTTTCATTGCCCTCATCCTCCTGATTTTTTTTCTGGGAGCAGGGATTTGGTTTGCGAAATTCGGCAGCCAGTCAACATCCGTCAATCAACGCTTCGATGGCGAGCGGGCTTTTCAGGATATTGAAGTCCAAATGAGTTTTGGCCCGCGCACGCCAGGCAGTGACGGGCATCAACGAACCATCGAATACATCCTTTCGCAAACCCGGGCGGCTGGCTGGGATGCCGAACTTCATCAGTCTATACGCCTGGGGCACCCGATTAAAAACGTCATTGCCCGGCGCAACAACGGCGGACCGCAAATTATCCTTGCCGCCCACTACGACACCCGCTTTATCAGCGATCATGACCCTGATCCCGCCCAGCGCGGATTACCGGTGCCCGGCGCCAACGATGGCGCGTCCGGCGTGGGGGTTTTGCTGGAACTTGCCCGCAGCCTGCCGGAGGATTTGCCCCTCGACCTCTGGTTGGTCTTTTTTGATGCGGAAGATCAGGGAAATATTGCCGGTTGGGATTGGATTCTCGGCTCGCGGGCATTTGTTGAGGAACGAATGGAACAACCCGAAGCAGTCGTTGTGGTGGATATGATTGGTGATGCCGACCTGAATATTTTCTACGAACGCAATTCCGATCCTGCTCTTTCGCAGAAAATCTGGCAAATTGCCGCGCAATTGGGCTATCAGAATGCATTCATCCCTGAATATAAATACACTATCCTCGATGATCATATCCCATTCATCGAAAGGGGGATTAAGGCAATCGTCATCATTGATTTCGATTATCCCTATTGGCATACCCGGCAGGATACATTGGATAAAGTATCCGCTGAAAGCCTTGAGCAAGTTGGAGAAACGCTTCATCACTGGTTAATAGAGTATAAATAACACTTGGTAAAAATCTCAGTTGTGGCATACACTTAAGACGGATGAACGAACTGGATTTATTAAACACCATTAGACCCTTTTGGATTAACCGGGTCGTCCAAACCATGGCACGCGGTGCCAGCGTACGGGACGACCTCCGCGTACAGGCGGAGCAGTTTTTTTCTCGCCTGGAGGAGGCAATTAAAACCGGCGACCCGGAATGGCTGGATCCGATTTTGACGGAATGGTCACTCGCGTTGACCCTCACAGACCTGCAAGGCAGCGCCAGCAGCCTGCTTAAGTTTATGACATCTTTGCAGCAAGTTTCCTTAGAGATTTGCCGGGAAGTTTTGGATGAATCGCAGGCGCTTTCGTTGATCATGGCATTGATGCCGGTTTTTTTCTATGCCCTGGAAAAGAGCGCCCAATTCGAAATGGACGCAAAAGTTAATCACCTTAATACCCGCCTGGAACAAACCCGCCAGAATCTGGAAAAATTGGATAAAAGCAAATCCGATTTTATCGCCGTGGCAGCCCATGAATTAAAGACACCCCTCACCCTCGTAGAGGGGTATACCGCCATGCTGCGTGAGATGCTTGAACGACCCAACGAGATAGTTTCCAACATCGCCATGGTAGATGGTATCACCAACGGCGCTCAACGGCTTCGCGCAATCATTGACGATATGATCGATGTATCCCTGATTGACAACCGCTTGCTCGGTTTGAACATGCAGCCTGTATGGATCAACCGCCTTCTACAGTTGCTAAAAAACGAACAAAAACTTGCCCTCAAGGAACGCAACCAGAATCTCATCCTGCGTGATTTTAGCGGCTCAAACGAAATGACCTTTGGCGACCCGGAACGGCTGCTTCAAGTCTTTCGAAATGTCCTGGTCAACGCAATCAAATTCACTCCGGACAACGGCACGATCATCATTGATGGTCGTAAACTGCCTGGGTTTATCGAAGTATCTGTTAGCGACGAGGGTATTGGGATTGACCAGCAGGATCTGTTGATTATTTTCGAAAAATTCTCCCGACTTGGAAACATCTCTTTACATTCCAGCGGCAAGACCAAATTCAAGGGCGGTGGACCGGGACTGGGCTTGCACATTGCCAAAGGAATTATAGAAGCACACGGTGGTGCCATTTGGGTAGAATCGAACGGCTACGACGAGCAAGCCTGCCCTGGTTCAACCTTTCACATCCTCGTGCCGCTCCACCTGGAACCCCCAGATGCTAAGACCGCCCGCTTATTTGCATCCCTCCTTAATCCATCCACAAAAACTGAGACATGAACCTAAATAAATCCATCACCCGACCTTCCGATCGTATCGCCTCCTTCAAACCCTATTTTTTCGCAAGTTTAAACCAAAAAATTGTCGAATTAAAAGCCCGTGGCGTGGATGTGATCCGAATTGACATGGGTTCACCCGACCTGCCCCCCGCTGATTTCATTATTGACACCCTGGCTGCTGCCGCGCGCCGCCCGGATACCCACGGCTATACCCCAAACGGCGGCACGCTTGCCTTTCGGCGCGCTATCTCTACCTATTATTCCAACCGCTTCCAGGTTGAACTGGATCCGCAAAAAGAGACCGTTGCTTTGCTCGGTTCGAAGGAAGGCTTGTTTAATTTGAGCCAGGTCTGTGTCAATCCCGGTGACATTGTCCTGGTGCCAAACCCCGGCTATCCAGTTTACCAGGCAAGCGGCATCATTGCCGGGGCGGATATCTACCCCCTGCCCATTTTACGCGAAAATCAATACCTGCCCGATTTGGACGCAATCCCGGAATGGATTCTCGAACGAACCCGTCTGTTATGGTTGAACTACCCGAATAACCCAACCGGCGCAATTGCGCCAATCTCATTTTTTGAAAAAGTCGTCGAATTTGCACAAAGACATCAAATCCTCGTTGCCCACGATGCGCCTTACGCGGATGTATGTTTCAATGGCTACAAAGCTCCCAGCATTCTGCAAGTGCCTGGCGCGAAAGAAGTTGCCATCGAATTCAATTCGCTTTCCAAAGCCTACAACATGGCGGGCTGGCGGCTGGGGATGGCAGTGGGGAACGCCGAGGTGATTCGGTATCTCAACACCTATAAAAGCCAGAGCGATTCCTCGCATTTCGAGGCGGTATTGCAGGCGGGCATCACCGCTCTCACCGGGGACCAGTCCTGGATCGAGGAACGAAACGATATTTATCAATATCGCCGCGATCTTACCCTGCGCGGATTGCGTGAAGCCGGTTTTACCGCCGATACTCCACCGGCAGCCATCTACATCTGGGCGCATTTGCCGCCAGGATATAGCGACTGTACCGCTTTTTGCAACCAGTTACTGGAAGAAACAGGCGTCAGTATTACCCCGGGCGTTGTGTATGGCAAGTTTGGAGAAGGCTATGTGCGCATCTCGCTCGGCGAGGCAACCAATCGCCTGCAGGAAGCCATTGAACGCATCCTTAAATGGATTAATAAATAATTCCCGGTAGAATTAATAGCATGGCTAAGCGAATTCCTGAACCTACCCAACCGCCCCGAGAACGAGCGATATTGGTTGGCATTCACTTAACCGGTGAACCCGGTATTTTACTCATGGAAGATTCCCTTGCCGAACTGGCTCTGCTTGCTGATACTGCCGAGGTGGACATCATCGGCGAAACCAGCCAGAAACTGGAAAAACCTAACCCGGACACGTTGATTGGTTCCGGGAAAGTGGAAGAGATTAAAATCCTGGTCGAGGAAACCCAGGCAGATCTGGTCATATTCGATACCGAATTATCCCCGCGCCACCAGCGCGAGCTTGAAGAACGTTTCGGCGACCAGGTACGGGTGATAGACCGCACAGCCTTAATTTTGGATATCTTCGCCCGCCACGCCAACACGCGAGAGGGTATTTTACAGGTCGAACTGGCTTATTATGAATACCGTCTTCCGCGCCTTACCCGCGCCTGGACGCATCTGGCTCGCCAGGCTGGCGGCGGCGGTGGCCGCACCGGCTCCAGCGGAGGTGTCGGCTTGCGCGGTCCGGGAGAAACCCAGTTGGAAGTTGACCGGCGCGAAATCCACCGCCGCATCTCCCAACTAAAGAACGAACTGGAAAAAGTCCGCGCCCACCGCCAGCGTTATCGTGAACAACGCCGGCGAAGTAATATCCCCATTGTTGCCCTTGTTGGCTATACCAATGCGGGTAAATCTACCTTACTTAACACCCTCACCAATGCCGATGTCTATGTGGCTGACCAATTATTCGCTACGCTTGACCCAACCACGCGCCGGGTTGATCTGCCCGCCGGACACGCCGTCCTTTTTACCGATACTGTTGGATTCATCCAGAAATTGCCCACTCAGCTCATTGCCGCATTCCGCGCAACACTTGAGGAAATTACGGAAGCCGATTTGCTCATTCATGTGCTGGATGTTACCCACCCGAACGCTTACCAGCAATGGAAAGCCGTCCAAAAAACCCTGGTGGATATCGGCTGCGAGAATATCCCCGCGCTCACAGCGTTAAACAAAATCGACTTGCTCGAAGATCCGCAATCGGTGCACAACCAATTAACCCAATTCTCCTCTTCTGTTGCCATTTCTGCCCTCACCGGCGCTGGCTTTCCGGAATTGCTGCGCGAAATCGAAAATTTCCTCTTCGAAAATTTCATCCCTATTACGGTTTTTTTGCCCTACCGTGAAGGTCAGTTGATCTCCTGGTTCCACGATCAGGGAAAAGTAGAAGAGACCCGCTCCATGAGTAACTACATCATGATCAAAGGCGCGCTCCCGGCAAGATTGCACGCCCAGTTTTCTCCTTATACCAGGCGTCCAAAACCCGTAAGCGAGGAGTAATCTGGTTATGGACAAACTTTCCCGATTGCTCGATTACCTCTCAGCCTTTCTTGCAGCGCGCAAGGGTTTGTTACCCATCATCGGGTTGATATTGATCATAACGAATTTATTACTGCAATTCTTGACCACCGGCTGGCTTGCAGAAAGCAATCTTCTTCTGCATCTCGGCATCGTCCTGGCCATACTTGGTTTCATGCTCGCCTGGGCTTTATAAAAAAAGGCTGCCAGGATCGGCAGCCCAGTGAACTCACTCAAAGAATCTGTGTTATTTTTTCTTCTCAGCCTTTTCCATGCTGATGATTTCGCGTCCCTGAAAAAAACCGCATTTCGGGCATACCGTATGCGGCAGGCGCATTTCGCCGCATTGGCTGCACTGAACCAGATTGGCGTTGTTTAAAGCATCGTGGGCACGCCGCCGGTCGCGCCGCCCTTTGGATAATTTCCGCTTCGGAAGAGGAACCATGCAAAAACTCCTGTTTTAATTGCCTGAACCAGGCAGATTATTCTATCCACAATAGCCGCAGAATTATACCCCCAATCCCAAAAGAGTGTCAAGCCAATTTAACCGAATTGTCAATTTAACCGAATAATTCGGCTCTCCTAATCCGTCCTGATTGGGGTATAATCACCTCGACCGCCAGCGCAGCGCTGGTATTTGCTTGATTTGGAGGTTTTGTTTTACATGAGTCGTCGTATTATCAATTTGATCATCATCCTCCTTTTGTTCGCAGCCGCAATTTGGGTAGCTCAACCCAACAACCCCGGAATTAGAATTGGAACCTTTGAGAAAAACTTAGACCCCGTGCTTGGTTTGGATTTACGCGGCGGCATGCAGGTAATTTTGAGCGTTCCGCCCGAATTCGCAGTAACGCAGCAAAACCTTCAGGATGCTGCTACGATATTGGAAAGCCGCTCGAATGCTCTGGGCGTCACCGAAGTTGTGTTCCAGACTGCCGGTGAACGCATTATTGTGGGTGAATTTCCCGGCGCAACCGATGCCGAGGAGGTAATCAACCCCATCCGTCAGGTGGGTCAACTTGAATTCGTTGATACAGGCGGTACATCCTATCCGCCAGGAACTGAAATTTTGACCGATTTTGGTTTAGCCGAGACCCCCGCCAACCCAACAACCGAAACCAACGGTCAAACCCGTTACAATACGATTCTGACAGGCCGTGACCTTAGATCGGTTTCTGTCGTCCTGGGACCCCTTAATGAACACGAGGTTGCCATCGAGTTCACCAGTGAGGCAGGTCAGATCTTTGAAGAATGGACCACCAATAATGTCGGCAAACACCTGACCATCGTTCTCGACAAAAAGGTTATTTCGTCACCTATTATCGAGCAGCCAATTCAAGATGGAGAAGGGGTAATCCGCGGCGGGTTTACCGCAGATTCTGCCAATGCGCTTGCGGTTCAACTCCGCTACGGCTCTCTGCCTATTCCGCTCAATATCGAGCAAATCCGCCTTATTGGACCAACTCTGGGTCAAGACTCGCTTGAAAAAAGCATGATCGCCGGATTGATTGGCTTTTCAATCGTCATGCTGTTCATGGCGCTATATTACCGCGTTCCAGGCTTAGCAGCGAACATCTCCCTAATTTTCTACGCTCTGGTAACATTTTCCATCTTCATAATCATTCCCGTCACGCTGACGCTTCCCGGTATAGCTGGTTTTCTGTTAAGCACAGGCGCGGCACTGGATGCAAATATTCTGATCTTTGAACGGCTCAAAGAGGAACTGCGCAATGGTCGCACGATCCGCCAGGCAATTGATCTTGGCTGGCGGCGCGCCTGGCCCTCCATCCGTGACTCAAACATTGCCGCGCTGATTACCAGCGGTATCCTCTTTTGGTTCGGCTCAGCATTTGGCGCCAGTTTTGTCAAGGGGTTCGCGGTCACCCTGGCGCTCGGTGTCGCCGTCTCCTTGTTTACCGCTCTCTTTGTGACCCGCAACCTGCTCAGTCTATTCCTTGAATCAATCCAGGAACCGGAAAAACGCCCCGGTTTGTTTGGATTATAGAGGTAATCATCATGATAGATATTCTTGGAAAACGGTATATTTTCTTTGCTTTATCTGCTTTGATCATTCTGCCTGGGTTGATCATCCTGGCGATTAATGGCTTACCCCTTGCTATCGACTTCAGGGGAGGGACAATTTTAGAACTGCAACTACCCACTGAAAACCTGCCCCCGACCGAAGAAGTCGTGCAAATTTACAATGAATTAGGTTACCGAGAGGTTCAAGTTCAAACCGCCATGGGACCGACCGGCTTGCAGGATATCCTCGTCATCCGCTCTCCATTTATGGATGAAGAAGCGAGGAATACTGTAGTCAGGACAATGGAAGAGCGTTTTGGCATTGACCAAATCTTGGTGAATCGCTTTGAAAGCGTCGGTCCGGTCATTGCCGCCCAGGTAACCAACCGCGCCGCGCTGGCGGTGGGAATCGCCGCCCTGGCGGTAGTGTTGTACATCACCTATGCATTCCGCGGCATCCCCCACGCATTCCGTTACGGTGTATGCGCCATCATCGCCATGCTGCACGATATTCTTGTTGTTTTTAGCATAACCGGAATTGGCTCCATCCTGTGGGGCTGGCAAATGGATTCTCTTTTCCTCACTGCCTTGCTCACGGTGATTGGTTTTTCTACTCAAGACAAAATCGTGGTATTTGATCGCATCCGCGAGAACAGCGCCTTCTTGCGTAAATTGCCGTTCGAGAAATTAGCCAACCATTCCATTGTGCAAACATTGCAGCGTTCAATTAATACTCAATTGATGACCGTCGAATTCATGCTCCTCGCACTTGCCTTATTCGGCGGCGTAACGTTGCGGGAATTTGCAGTGATCTTGCTGGTTGGTTTGTTCAGCGGCACATACTCCTCCATTTTCGTTGCCGCACCGATCCTGGTGGTATGGGAAACGAAAGAATGGCGCACCTGGTTCCGCAAACAGAACGCCACCGCCTGATAAAGTTGACCGGGAGGGCAACCCGCCCCCGCTAGTCCACGGAATGAAACAGGGTTTCGATCTGAAGCGAAGCCCTGTTTTTTGCGATCCTTGCCCGTTAAACTGATGACTTTTGTAAGGTGACGAACTTTGGCAAAGCGGTAAAATAATAATATCGGTGATCACAGCCCTACCCGACCCGGCTGAAATATTCGCCGGAGAATTAACCTCATCCCTTCCAGACGAAAGAGAGTGATATCTATGCGAAAAGAAGTGGTTTTAATCACCGGAGCAAACGGTGAAATTGGTCATGGTTTGATTACCCACTTGGGGCAGGAAGGAAAAGTGGACATCGTTACGCTGGATGTTCAACCGCTGGATGATTCGCTTAAACCTTATTGCCTGCGCGCTATCCAGGGCGACATCCTCGATTCAATGTTGTTGGGCAGACTGGTGGCTGAATTCGAAATCCGCACCATCTACCACCTGGCATCCATCCTTTCCACCAAAGCCGAATACAACCCGGAAACCGGTCACCGGGTCAATGTGGAAGGCACACTAAATTTGCTGCGCCTGGCTGTAGAACAATCCGCCTGGCAAGGGCGACCGGTTAAGTTTTTATATCCCTCATCCATTGCCGCTTACGGACTGCCTGACCTGGAAACCAAGCAATCAGCCGGAAAAATACAAGAGAACACCTGGTTGCAGCCAACGACCATGTACGGCTGCAATAAATTATATTGTGAACATTTAGGGCGTTACTATACCCGCCATTACCGCCAACTGGCAGCCGACCACACTCCCAATACAATTGATTTCCGTTGCATACGCTTCCCGGGCTTGATCAGCGCTGACACCGTTCCAACCGGCGGAACCAGCGATTATGGACCCGAGATGCTGCACCATGCCGCGCAGGGCATGCCGTACAACTGCTTCGTTCGCCCCGATACCTGTCTGCCGTTTATGGCAATGCCAGACGCGATCAAGTCATTGTTGATGCTTGAGTCCGCACCCAAAGACGCGCTTCAACACATGACCTACAACGTGACCAGCTTCAGTCTGAGCGCAAAGGAAATTTACGATCTGGTTGTCAGGGCTTTTCCGGAAGCGCAAATTTCGTTCAAACCTCACAACAGCCGCCAGGCAATTGTCGATTCCTGGCCAGCGGACGTGGACGATTCGGCTGCCCGAACTGATTGGAATTGGCAGCCGGATTACGGTCGCGAACGCGCATTCAACGAGTATCTTATCCCGGCTATCACCGCCCGTTACCAGCTGACGGCTTGAATCTTCCAATCATATTTTATAAGGAGGGAATCCCAATGAACCCGGCAGAAAAAATCACAATTCAACCCGCGGCAGACGAGAAGGTAGCCTCGGTGATGGTATACATGTCTGGCAGGTTGGTTTGGGGAGAAGTGATTGTTAAAGATTCGATCCGCGTCAGCACCTGGCTAAGAACCAATGCCGCCCCAGAGTTGCTCACCTTTTACAATGCCAAAATCCTCATCACCACTCAGTCCGATAATCCCCGCCCAATCCTGCAATCCGAGCTCAGCCTTTTTGCTTCTCAAATCATTGCCTATCACCTGATCCCTCCTCAGCAGGATCCAGTGGATTACGATCCAACCGAGCCCAATCGGATCATGGAACCGGTTACTGTATGGGCTGACACGTTTCGCATGGATGGACATATGCGCCTTTCCGCCATTTCTTCGCTGAAGAAATATCTGGATGTCACCCGCGAAATATACACATCGCTTTACAATGTTGATGTTTCCAATCCGCTTATCCCAGACATGGGCATTCTCAAAGTCCCGTATATCATTGTCCGCCAGACAAGCGTTTTGTTTGCCAAAAGATAACACGGAATACAAAAACGAAATGTTTCCTGGAGAGAGCGGTTTCACAGCCGCTCTTTTGTTGTCGTTGATTATTTTCTTACAAAATTAAGGTAACATTGGTTCGTTAGTATCAATTTGGTCCGGAGGATGCGCGCATGTCGAACACAGCACATAACCAACCCACCCCAATCGCTTTTAAGGCAGAAACCCGCCAGCTACTCAACATATTGATCCATTCGCTTTACACCGAGCGGGAAGTCTTTTTACGTGAATTGATCTCCAATGCTGCCGATGCGCTGACAAGAGTGCACTTCGAGTCGCTTACCAATCGCAAGATACTTGATCCAGAGTCCGAACTGGGCATTTGGATCGAAACAAAGCCAGCGGAAAAAATATTAACCATCCGCGACAGTGGGATTGGCATGAACAGCGAAGATCTGGCGGAGAACCTGGGCACAATTGCCCATTCCGGCGCAAAGGCATTTCTACAGGCGGCGCAACAAGGAGAATCTCGTCTGAGCGACATCATTGGTCAGTTTGGCGTGGGTTTTTATTCCGCCTTTATGGTGGCTGAGCGCATCGAGGTTGTATCGCGATCCTGCCGGCTTGAAGATACCGCCGCAAAATGGATTTCGAGCGGAGAGGATACCTTTACCATTGAGCCAGTTGAAAAAACTGCCCGCGGAACCCTGGTCACCCTCCACCTGAAAGAGGATGCTTTGGAATTTTGCGAAGAGTCTCGACTTCGCCAAATTATTAAAAAACACTCGGATTACATCCCCTACCCGATATATCTCAACCAATCGCAAGAAGCCGTCAACCGCCAAACATCCCTCTGGCGGCAGCCGCCCAGCCAGGTCAGCGAAGAGCAGTATCATGAATTTTTCAAGCAATTCACCCTGGATTTCCGCGATCCATTGCTCAAATTGCACCTGTCAATTGACGCGCCGGTGCAGCTCTACGCGTTGTTGTTTGTGCCTGCTAGCGCAGAACGCAGCCCGCTGGCTTTGCGCAAGGAGGAAGGACTCAAACTGTACGCGCGCAAGGTGCTCATCCAGGAATATTGTAAAGACTTGTTGCCCGCATCGTTCCATTTTGTGGACGGGGTGGTCGACTCGGAAGACCTGCCTTTAAACATCTCGCGCGAATCGATCCAATCCAACCGCGTCATGGGGCAATTGAAGCGCATCCTGACCAACAAAGTGATTGATATGCTGAAAGGGCTGGCAAAAGACAATCCAGAAGATTACACCCGCTTCTGGGAAAACCATGGGCGCAGTATCCGCGAGACCATTGCCACCGACCCCGAACTTTCCGTTACCCTTCAGCCGCTTTTACGCTACCGCAGCCTAAAACATAAACAGGAATGGATCTCGCTGGATGACTATTTGCTCGAATCGCCCGCCAACCAAACCAAAATCTATTACTTGAGCGGTGATAATGACAACAACCTGATCAACAGTCCGCACTTGGATGTGTTTCGCGACCGAAAACTGGATGTACTGTTCATGACCGACCCTCTGGATGCGTTTGTCCTGCTGCGCATGAATCGCTTCAGCGAACATGATCTGGTCAACGCCGCCAATGAGGACCTGCAACTTCCCGAAACGGTATCCGCCGAAACAAAAGATCAACAAGATAGCGCGCCAAATGAAGATTCTGAAGGCTTAGTTTCCCTTTTCAAATCGGTATTGGGTAAGCGAATCGGTGATGCGCGTCCGGGTCGCCACCTGACACAATCACCGCTTCGTCTGGTCATCCCATCCGGAGGATTGCAGCCCGAACTGCAAAAAGTTTACCGTCTGTTAGATCAAAAATTTGAGCCGCCGAAACCAATCGTTGAATTTAACCCCCTGCATCCCATCTTGATATCCCTCGCCAGCCTTGACGCAGAATCGTCGCTCAATCGCCTCGTCGTCGAGCAATTATTCGAAAACGCTCTGCTAATCGAAGGGTTGCACCCTGACCCCGCCAGCATGACCACCCGAATTCAGCACCTGATCGAATCGGCTTTGTTAAATCAAAAGGAGACTAACAATGACGCCCAATAAGGTCTGGATCACCCGCTCCATTTATCCGCCAGCGGTTGAAAAAATTCGCGCCACTGCGCGGGTGGATGTTTGGGATAGCGAAAGCCCGCCCCCTGTAGATGTATTCCGGGAAAAAGCCCGCGAATTCAATGGAATTTTAACCATGCTGACCGATCCGGTCAACCAACAAGTGATCGAATCTGCGCCCGATTTGAGGGTCATCAGCCAAATGGCAGTCGGGTTTGACAACATTGATATCCAAACTGCTACCCGCAGGGGAATTCCGGTCGGACACACGCCTGGCGTACTCACCGAAACCACCGCCGACTTTGCCTGGGCATTGCTGATGGCTGCCGCGCGCAGAGTAGTTGAATCGGACCGGCAGGTTCATCGAGGAATTTGGAAAGCCTGGGGTCCGGATGTCCTTACCGGGAAGGATGTGTATGGCGCAACATTAGGAATCATCGGTTTTGGTCGGATTGGTAAAGCCATGGCGCGTCGCGCGCAAGGCTTCAACATGAAAGTGTTGTATTCCGATCCCAAACATGATCTTGATGCCGAAAAAACTTCGGGCGCGCGCCATACCGAACTGGATACCCTGCTGCGCGAATCGGATTTCATCAGCCTGCACTTATATTTCAAGCCAGAATTACGCCACTTTCTCAACCGGCAGCGCTTCGAACAAATGAAGACTGGGGTAATACTGATCAACACCGCGCGCGGCGCTCTGCTCGATGCGCAGGCATTACACTGGGCGCTCACCAGTGGCAAGGTAGCCGCCGCAGGATTGGATGTTTTTGACCCCGAACCCATCCCCTCCGGTCATCCGCTGCTTGATTTGGACAATGTGATTATTACCCCGCACATTGCCAGCGCCAGCATCGTCACGCGCCAGCGCATGGCAATGATTGCCGCAGACAACCTTCTTGCCGGGTTGACTGGTGACCCCCTGCCTTATTGCGCCAATCCTCAGGTGTACAACTTAAACAGAGATTAATCTACCCAAATAATGATAAAAATACAGGAAAAAAGGTACATTCGTTAACTTAAAAATCTGTACAATTGCGGTATCCTAATAACAGTTTGACTGACAATAAAGGCAATTCGTTTGTTCTCATTTGCCGGTTTTCCCGGTAAACAGAGTGCCGAATTGCCGACCTTATTAAATTCGTCTCAGGAGGAGTAACCGTGGATCAAAAAGCACTTAATGGCATGCTTCGCCCTGCCAGCATGGCAGTCGTTGGCGCTTCTGCAACGCCGGGAAAGATTGGCTATACCGTTCTAAAGAACCTGATCGAGAGTGGTTATGAGGGGAAAATATACCCCATCAATCCCTCCGCCAGCGAAATTTTAGGGCTTAAGGTCTTCCCTTCAATTTTGGATGTCCCCGGCACAATCGACTCTGCCATCGTTACCGTCCCTGCCAAAATGGTGCTGCCTGTTGTAGATGATCTTGGCGCAAAAGGCGCAAAAGGCATGATCGTTATCACCTCCGGTTTCAGCGAAGTGGGTCAAAAGGAGCTGGAACGCGAACTGGTTGAAAAAGCAAATCGTTTCGGAATCCGCGTTCTGGGACCCAATATCGTTGGTGTGCTGTCTAACTCCGATAAGATGAACGGTTCTTTTGCGCCCTTCCTGCCGTTGGCTGGCAAGGCTTCGCTGGTTTCTCAGTCCGGCGCTCTACTGATCGCCATTGATGCCGCCTCTTACATCCGCCGGGTCGGGTTCGATAAGCTGATCTCGATCGGCAATATGTCCGACGTTGATTTCGCCGACTTGATCACCTGGTTAAACAATGATCCTAACACCTCCTGCATCTCTCTGTATATTGAAGGTTTCAAAGACGGGCGGCGATTTATAGAAGCGGCCCGTCAAGCCAGCAAACCAATTATCGCCCTCAAGGCTGGCGTATCGGCTCACGGCGCAGCGGCTGCCGCTTCGCATACCGGATCGCTGGCAGGCGCTGCAAAGGTTTACGGCGCGGCATTCCAACAAGCGGGCGTGGTTCAAGCAACCGACCTAAATGACCTGTTTAACCGCACCCTGTCTCTCTCGCTGCTGCCGCCAATGAAAGGCGACAATCTGCTGGTCATCACCAATGGCGGCGGTGTTGGTGTATTGGCAACCGATGCTGCCGAAGTTTCCGGCGTGCCGCTCAAGTTTGCCCCGCCCGATGTACAGGCAGAATTGAAAAAGCACATGCCCGAGTTTGGCTCCGCCAAAAACCCGGTTGACCTGACCGGCATGGCTGGAAATGATTGGTACTTCAATTCTGTTCGATTTGCTTTTGCTCACTCGTGGGTGGATGGACTGGTAGTGCTGTATTGTGAAACCGCCATGACCGACCCGCTCGAAATTGCCAAGAGCATCAAACAAGCCGTCGTTGATTCGGGTGTAACGGACAAACCGGTCACTGTGTCGTTTGTCGGCGGTGAAAAATCTGAAGCCGCAATGCGCTGGCTGGTTGAAAACGGCATTCCTGCCTACGGCGCGCCCGATCTGGCAATCAATGCCATCGCTGGGCTGCGAGAATACGCCCGCATGAAGGCAATCGTCTCCGAAGAGGCTATGCCCTGTCTGGCGCAGGACCGTGAGCGCGCGCTTGGCATCATTAACAAAGCCCGCGCGGAGGGACGCGATTCGCTGACCGAGATTGAAGCCAAGGATGTCTTCCAATGCTACGGTTTGCCCGTCACCAACACCGTGCTCGCCAAGACTGAACAAGAAGCCGTCTCCATTGCGCATGAGATTGGCTTCCCGGTGGTAATGAAAATCGTTTCGCCGGACATTCTGCATAAATCCGATGCCGGCGGCGTGCGCGTCAACATTAAAGATGAAAATGGTGTGCGCGAAGCATTCCGCGCCATCCTCAAAAATGCCAGGGATTACAAAGAAAATGCCGACATCCACGGCATCGCCATTCAAGAAATGGCGCCGTGGGGCACTGAGGTTATTCTTGGTTCGGTCAATGACCCCACGTTTGGACCAACGATGATGTTCGGTCTGGGTGGCATCTTTGTTGAGGTGCTCAAGGACGTAACGTTTAGAGTCGCGCCGGTCACCTCAAGTCAGGCTCTGCGTATGTTGGATGAAATTCGCGGCGCGCCGATCATTGCTGGCGTGCGTGGTGAAGCCCCGCGCGACCGCGCCGCGCTTTCCGACGTGATCTGTCAATACTCAACGATGATTCTCGACCTGTCCGACGAGATCAGCGAATCAGATGCCAATCCAGTGTTGGTTTACGAAATGGGCAAGGGTCTCAAAGTTGTGGATGCTCGCATCATCCTCAAGAAAAAGTAACTATCCCTCAACTAATCAAGGGCTGCCCCGGTAGCGGGCAGCCCCTATTTTCTTAAATCGTTCGTTGGTATCGCTTCCACGCCCCATCCCAGGGCGTGCCGACCCGGTTGCGTTCAGCAACACTTATTTTTTGTAATTTCTGTGCGATCTTAACTGCAAGCACCGCGATCTGATTCCAATCCTCGCTGGATAATGCCGCCAAAATCGCCTTGCCCATCGAAGCCGCCCATTCCCACTCCATCCGGAAACGCTCAGCCTTCACCCAGTAGCCGCGCTTTTCCCATGCCTGCACGGACACGTCAATGGATTCGCCAATCTCGATCAGCGCCAATCCTATGTATGCAACCAAATCGCGCGTGATTTCATCGGTTCCGGGCTGTTTCATCAACTGGCGGATGGCAAGCACCACCCCTTTACTCAAGTGCGTTCTAAGTTTTCCGGCGCTTTCTGGATTGATGATGCGGCTCATATGAAAAACCTCACGGTTGTTGTGTGATCCTGCCTTGACCCAACCATTATACCAATGATTAGCGCTGATAGAACTTAATTTCTTGTAATTGGCGTGGATTACTATACAGCGATTAGAGTATGTTGGACTTAAGGTGGTATAATTGCCGCGCATTGAGAAAACGGGGAAGTGCTGGAATTGGCAGACAGGCATGACTTAGGATCATGTGCCGCAAGGCGTGCGGGTTCAAGTCCCGCCTTCCCCACTCAACCTAAAATCAACATAATAAAGGATGATCAAGTTGAAACTCGAAGTACAACCCCGAGACGACCATCAGGTCAATGTTACCGCTGAATTTGAACATTCTATTTTGGAAGATTTCAAACGCCGCGCCGCCCGAAAAATTTCCCGCCAAACGCGCATCCCCGGATTTCGTCCCGGAAAAGCCCCCTACGAATTTGTGCGCCGCGTGGTCGGCGATGAAGCCCTGACTGAACAGGCAATCGAGGAATTGATTGACGAATATTATCCCAAGATCCTCGAAGAAGCAAAAATCAAACCCGGTGCTGCCGGCAACCTGGAAAAAGTGGTCAGCCTGGATCCTCCGACTTTTTCATTCTTGGTTCCCCTTGAACCCGAGGTGGATCTTGGCAATTACACCGAAATTCGATTAGATTATCAGGTGGAGACCGTCGAAGAAAACGAAGTGGAGGAATTCCTTAAACGGTTGCAGACCAATTACTCCACCGCCGAGCCGGTTGACCGCCCCGCCCAGTCAGGCGACTTGGTTTACCTTAAATTTTTCGGTCGCCTGATCAAGCCAGCCGAAGGTGAGGACGAATTCGTTTTCCCGGAGCGCCCGGCGCAATTTATTCTTGACAGTGACATCATGGAAAACCGGAAATTTCCATTCCCCGGTTTTTCTGAAAAATTAAACGGCTTGAAAGAGAACGAGTCGCTGACTCTTACTCATACCTTCGCACAAGATCACGAGGACGAATCCCTGCGCGGAAAAGAAGTCGAGTTTAACCTGACTGTTCAGAGCATCAAGGCGCTGACGCTGCCGGAACTCAATGACGAGTTTGCCCAAAATATGGGGCAATTTGAATCCTTGGAAAAACTCAAGGACGCGATTCGCGAGCAGATAGCGCACAACAAACAAGAAAGCGCGGATAACGCTTTTTATGCCCAATTGTTCGAAAAATTGATCGGCATGGCTACAATTAAATACCCGCCGCAGGTACTAGAGCACGAGGTTGAACACCTTCTGGAGGATTTTCAGGCTGACTTGTCAAAACAAGGGCTGGAAATGGAAGCCTACTTTAAAGTTGTAAATAAAGACCGCGAGAGCTTCGTAAAAGACGAAATCGAACCCGCCGCCCGCCGCCGTCTGGAACGCTCGCTGGTGATGGAAAAATTCGCCGCATTGGAAGAAATAAAAATGGATGAAAACACCTATCATCAGGCTGTACAGGATACAATTCGTGATGTCCAATCCTTCCCCCAACAGAAAAAACCATCCAAAGTTGAACTAGGCAAGGTTACCCAGGATGTTTTGATGCTCAACATCAATCGCAAGTTCAACCAAATGGTGCTTGACCGCATGAAGGCACTCGCTACCGGGCAAGCCGATAAGGCCGAAGTGGTGCAACCGGCAGAGAGCCAATCAGAGGATACCCAACCCGAACCTGCCAGTACCCCGGCTGCGGACGAACCATCTTCGTAATTCGATTCTGGATTGGTAACCAGCTTAGGAGATTAAAATGACCATCCCATCTTTTCAAAACGTGATTCCAATGGTCATCGAAACCACTGGACGCGGAGAACGCGCTTACGATATTTATTCCCTGCTGTTGAAGGAACGTATCGTCTTTGTCGGAACGCCCATTGATGATCAAATAGCCAACTTAATCGTTGCCCAATTGCTTTATCTTAGCAAGGAAGACCCTGACCGCGGAATTCAAATGTACATCAATTCACCCGGCGGCATGATTTACGCCGGTATGGCGATCTTTGATACGATGAAGATGATCCCCAATAAAATTAGCACGGTTGCGGTAGGAGTCACAGCTTCTTTCGGAACTGTATTGCTGGCAGCCGGAGACAAAGGTCAACGCTACGCCCTTCCCCATGCCACGATTCACATGCACCAGCCGCTCGGGGGAGCATCGGGTCAGGCATCCGATATTGAAATTCAGGCAAAGGAGATTTTGCGTCTTAAATCGCGCCTGAACACGATCCTTGCGGGCTGCACCGGTCAACCCCTGGAAGTGATCGAACGGGATACCGAGCGGGATTTCTATATGGATGCTCAGGCTGCCGTCGAATACGGTCTGGTTGATCAGGTGCTTATTCCGCCTGCCAAATAATTTCACGGAATCATGCCGGCAGGTGTGGGTTTTCTCATCTGCCGGTATGGTTACTGGCGATCACGATCATGATCCTGGACGCTTTTCCCAATCTCAAAGCCCTGATCCTCGACATGGACGGTGTCATTTGGCGCGGCAAGCAGCCGATTGGTGATCTTGCGCGCCTGTTTTCGCGTCTTGATGAACTTGGGTTGAAGGTCGTCTTTATCACAAATAATGCAACCGGGACGATTTCTCAATATACCCAAAAACTGACATCCTTAGGCATACGGGTTGATGCCGATCAAGTCCTTAATTCTCCTTTGGCTGTTGCCAGTTACCTCAAGGAACACTTTCCCAGCGGCGGCGCAGTTTACATGATCGGAGAAGACGGCGTGCGGGAGGCGCTCCAACAAGCAGGTTTTTACCATGCCGAAGCGGATGTGATTGCGGTAGTTGCTGGCTTGGATCGCAAATTCAATTATGACAAATTGCGCACCGCATCCTTTCTGATCCAGCACGGCGCGCCTTTCATTGGCACCAACCCGGATAAAACCTTCCCCTCCCAAAATGGGTTAACTCCCGGCGCGGGTTCAATCCTGGCGGCAATCGAAACCGCCAGTGGTGTTGCTCCAAAAATCATGGGCAAACCCTACCCGTACCTGTTCCGCCTCGCTCTCAGTCGCCTGCGCACTAGCCCTGCGGAAACCCTCGTCGTTGGCGACCGTTTGGATACCGACATCCTTGGCGGGCACAATGCTGGTTGCAAAACTGCTTTTGTCCTTAGCGGAGTGCATACCCGTGATGACCTGCGCCGCTGGCAGCCCCAGCCCGATTTCATAGCCGCAAGCCTGACCGACTTAATCGAAATTTGAGCGGGAACGGCAATGCCGCCATCAGATTCCTTACCCCTGATCTTTGACCTCGACTACGCCCAGTTGGAAACTGTGCTGCTGGAATGGGGACAGCCGGCTTATCGCACTCGCCAGGTCTGGCAGGGGTTGTATCGGCAATTTTGGCGATCTGCGCATCTTTTCTCCAATATCCCAAAAACCCTTCAGGAAAAACTGGCAAGCCGATTCAGGTTTTCGTCCTTGCGCTCAACGCAGACGTTGGAATCCAGTGATCGCGAGACGATCAAAACCCTCTTTGAATTACCCGATGGTAAAGCCATTGAAGCCGTCATGATGCGCTACCAGAAGCGCCGGACGCTTTGCATCTCCACCCAGGCGGGTTGCGCGATGGGTTGTGTGTTTTGCGCTACCGGGCAAATGGGCTTCACGCGTAATCTTTCCAGCGGCGAGATTATCGAACAAGTCATTCATTATGCCGAAATCCTGCACCAAACCAACCAACAGGTAACCAATATCGTCTTGATGGGCATGGGCGAGCCCTTCCATAACTACGATGCCACCCTTGCAGCCATTGACCGCCTGAACCACGCCAATGGAATGAACCTCGGCGCGCGCCGCTTCACCATTTCCACGGTTGGATTAGTCCCAATGATCCGGCGCTTTGCCGCCGAGAAACGTCAGGTCAACCTGGCAATCAGCCTGCACGCAGCCGACGACGAATTGCGCTCCTCGATGCTGCCAATCAACAAAAGGTACCCCCTGTCAGACCTGATGGAAGCCTGCCAGTATTATGTCGCTCAAACCAACCGCCGTTTGACCTTTGAATGGGCGCTCATCCAAAATGTTAACGACTCACCGGAAACAGCCCGCCGTCTGGCAAACCTGCTGGATGGATTGCTCTGTCATATCAATGTCATTCCGCTCAATCCAACCCAACAATACACCGGGCAGGGCAGCACCCGTGAAAGAGCAATTAATTTCAAAGCAGAGTTGGAGAAGCACGGCATACCATGTACGATCCGCATCCGCCGCGGCATTGATATTCAAGCGGGTTGCGGGCAGCTTGCGGCACACGCACAACCGCCTGCGCCTCTGCTATCTCCCTTATGATATAATCACCGCGCAATGGCTGACCTGTTCTCTAAATGGAAGGAAGCGCTCAATCGCACCAGTAAAGCCGCCTTTGGGCGACTGGCGACAGTTTTTGGCGCGACTGAAATTGATGAATTCACCTGGGATGACCTGGAAGCGCTCCTGCTCCAGGCAGATCTTGGCATCCAGACTGTTCAGGAAATCATCACTGCGCTCAAAAAACGCGCCATCCAGGAAGGCGTTGTCCGCGCCGCGGAATTGCGCGCTATTCTACGGCAGGAATTGATCCAACGCCTGGATCCAGCCCCGCCCCTTCAGTTGGATAACCACACGCCCGCAGTCATTTTGATCGTTGGCGTCAATGGTTCCGGTAAAACCACGACGATCGCCAAATTGGGGAGGAAGTTTTCCCTGCAAAACAAGAAAGTTCTCCTCGCAGCAGCCGACACATACCGGGCTGCTGCCGTGGATCAACTGCAAGTTTGGGCAGAAAGATTGAATCTGCCGGTTATCGCCGGTCAACCAAACGGTGATCCTGGCGCTGTCGCATTCGATGCGATTCAATCCGCTGTTTCACGCAACATGGACCTGGTATTTATTGATACCGCTGGCAGGTTGCACACCCGCTTCAACCTTATGGAAGAACTTAAAAAAGTCCACCGCGTAAGCGGTAAAGCCCTGGCAGGCGCGCCACACGCCACCTGGCTGGTGCTGGACGCGACAACTGGACAAAACGCTCTCCAACAAGCCCGCGCATTCAAGGAAGCGGTCCAAATTTCCGGCATTATACTGGCAAAACTTGACTCCTCTGCGCGCGGCGGAATGGCATTTGCGATCCAAAAGGAATTAGGAGTGCCAATACTATTTGCCGGATTGGGCGAAAAACCAGAAGATCTGCAACCATTTGACCGCGAATCGTTCGTTGACGGTATACTCGCCTGACGCGCGCATTATGGAGGTAATATGCAAGACGTGATCGAGCATTTGACGGAGTTTTCCCGTCGCATCTCTGAACTCATGGTGCATCTTTGACTTTGAGAACAAGAAACTAGAACTACAACAACTCGAAAAAAAAGCCGAACAACCCGATTTATGGGATAATCCTGCCCAGGCGCAGCAGTTGATGAAACAACTGGCATCTCTGCGCGAAGAAACCCAGGATTGGGAAAAGCACCAAAAAAGGATCCATGATCTGCTGGAACTGGCGCAGTTGGAGGATGAGAGCCTGCGTCAGGAGATTGAACAGGAATTCGAGCCAATTGAAAAAGACCTGGCTCAACGCGAATTAAACACCTTGCTTTCCGGTCCGTACGATAAAGGGAATGCCCTGCTTGCCATCCATGCCGGAGCCGGCGGCACCGACTCGCAGGATTGGGCTGCCATGCTGCAACGTATGTACCTGCGCTGGGTTGAACGGTCAGGTTACGAGAGTGAAATTCTCGACACCACCGAAGGCGAAGAAGCCGGGATCAAAAGCGTGACCATTGCAGTGAACGGGCGCTATGCCTATGGTTACCTCCGCTCGGAAAAGGGGGTACACCGCCTTGTGCGATTATCGCCATTTGACGCAGCTCATCGTCGGCACACCTCTTTCGCTCAGGTAGAAGTCCTTCCGGAAATCGAAGATGATAACGAAATCGTGATTCCTCCCGAAGATGTGCGCATCGATGTATTTAAATCCTCGGGCGCGGGTGGGCAAAATGTGCAAAAAAATGCCACAGCCATCCGACTGCTGCACATCCCATCTGGACTCATTGTGACCTGTCAAAATGAACGCTCTCAGACTCAAAATCGTGAAAATGCCTTTCGCGTGCTGCGAGCCCGGTTAGCCGCTATTCGGCAGGAACAACAGGAAAAAGAACTGGATGCTTTGCGCGGCGAATATCAAAAAGCAGAATGGGGCAGCCAGATTCGCTCGTATGTTCTGCACCCCTATCAATTGGTCAAGGATCATCGCACGGATTACGAGGTTGGGAACACGCAAGCCGTCCTGGATGGCGACCTGGACGGCTTTATAGAAAATTATTTGCGCTGGAGTCGGTGAAGATTAATCCAACATCTTTGCCAGTTCAAATAATTTCAAATCTATTTGTTTCTTATTGTTAACCACTTCCTCTAATGGAGTCGTGGTAACCTGACTCTTGACCATGCCAACCAACACGCCGTATTCGCCGCGATCCAGCGCTTCCACAGCTCCGGCTCCCAGCCGGCTGGCAAGGATGCGGTCGTACGCGCCAGGGTCGCCGCCGCGCTGGACATGCCCCAAGATCGTCACGCGCAAATCAAAACCCAAGCGGTCACGGTGCTGCTCGAAGTAGGCTTCCAGTTTGGTTGCATTGTACTTGGCGCCTTCGGCAACGACCACAATGGCATGCGCTTTTCCGCGTTCGTAAGCGCGCACAAGTCGTTGGGCAATCTCCTCCGGGTCTGTATCAACTTCGGGAATAACAACCGCTTCTGCTCCGCCGGCGATAGAAGCCATCAACGCCAGGTAACCGCAATCCCGACCCATCACTTCAATAAGAAATGCTCGTTGATGGGAGGAAGCGGTAATTTTAAGCCGGTCAATGGCTTCCAGGGCAATATTGAGGGCAGTATCAACCCCAATTGTGATGTCGGAGCCATACAGATCGTTATCAATCGTTGAAGCGACGCCCACAACTGGAAATCCTTGTTTGTGCAGCGCGTACGAACCGGTTTGCGAGCCATTGCCACCAATCACTACCAATCCTTCAATTCCATATTGATTTAAAGAGCGAATTGCCTTTACTTGTCCGGCGTTGGTGCGAAACTCAGGCGACCGGGCGCTTCCAAGAATTGTGCCACCCCGCTGGAGTATTCCTCCCATGTCCCTTGTTCCTAAAGGTATGATTTTTCCATCAATCAACCCTTCATAACCATTGCGCACCCCAAACACCTCCCAACCACGGGCAATCCCGGTGCGAACCACCGCGCGAATTGCCGCATTCATACCGGGAGCATCCCCACCACTGGTTAGTACTGCGATCCTTCTCATTGAAATCCCTCCAGATTTGCCTCAAGGCAATCGAATAATGACGGATCGATTTTAACACACTTCTTCCTGCTCATCCGCTCCGCTCATTCGTATAAAAATCATGACGGAAGGATGACACTCGTGCCGCCAAAACCGGGCAAAACGACAGTAGGAATGTTTGCGAATTTTTTGCTAAAATCAGATCGCCTTATAGTTGCTGTTTTTCAAAATTACGGATTATCTTTTTTGCATAGGAAAAAAAGGAAAATGTCCTCTCAACGGATCACACGGCATCCCATCCTGCCGGAAAGCGAACGACAGGCTATCCGGTTCTACTGGCAAGGTCAATCCATTCAAGCATATCACAATGAGACGATCGCCTCGGCGTTAATTGCCAATGGCATACGCATTTTTGGTTATCACCCCAGGAACGGCTCACCCCTGGGGATTTTTTGCGCAAATGGTCAATGTTCGCAATGCTTGGTGATAGCCGATGGCAAGCCAGTCAAATCCTGTATGGAACTGGCACGCGAGGGCATCCACGTTGAACCAGCGAACGGATTGCCCACCCTGCCGCCGGAGACAAAGCCCTTATCATCCAGCGCAATAGAAACCATCCAAACCGATGTTTTGATCATCGGAGGCGGTCCGGCAGGTTTATCCGCAGCCATCGAACTGGGCACACGCAATGTCAACGTCCTGCTGGTGGATGACAAACACCGTCTGGGTGGAAAATTGGTCCTGCAAACGCACCGTTTTTTTGGGTCAGCAGAAGCCGTGTATGCAGGCACGCGAGGAATTGATATCGCCTCCCGCCTGGAGGATGAAGTTCACGCAAGCCCATCCGTGCAAACCTGGCTCAACAGCACAGCCCTTGCCGTCTTTAGCGACAAAAAAATTGGCATACTCAAAGATGGTTCATCCTATGTATTGGTGCAGCCAAAAGTTTTATTGGTTGCCAGTGGCGCGCGGGAAAAATTCCTCGCCTTCAAGGGCAATGCGCTGCCAGGTGTGATCGGCGCCGGCGCATTCCAAACCTTGGTCAATCGGGACATGGTAAAGCCAGCCGAAAAATTATTCATCGTTGGTGGCGGTAATGTCGGTCTCATTGCCGGATATCATGCACTGCAAGCCGGCATCCAGGTTGTTGGATTGGTCGAAGCGTTGCCCGAATGCGGGGGTTACAAAGTCCACAAGGATAAACTGGTGCGCATGGGGGTTCCCATATACACTTCGCACACAATCCTCAGCGCCAACGGCATTGACGGTGTTGAATCTGTGACGATTGCGCGGGTGGATTTAAATTTCAAGCCCGTATCGGGAAGCGAGCGTTCTTTTGCCTGCGATTGCGTTCTGATTGCGGTTGGTTTGGACCCGGTGGATGAGTTTTACCATAAAGCCCGTGAATATCAGATGCATGCCTTCGTTGCGGGTGACGCAGAGGAAATTGCCGAAGCATCCGCGGCGATCTTTTCCGGAAAGGTCAAAGGATTGGAAATTGCCCGCCATCTTGGCATTGAGGATGCCCCAGTGCCAACGGTATGGTATCAGACCGGCGAGGTGTTGAAATCAAAACCAGGCAGGGTAGTCGAAGAATTTTTACCCGAGTTGGAACACGGCATCATTCCCGTTCTTCATTGCCACCAGGAAATCCCCTGTAATCCGTGCGTTAGCCTGTGCCCGCTGGAATTGATTCTGATCGAAAGCGATGATATTCGCGGAATTCCAAAATTCGTTGGCGATAATTACAATTGCAAAGGTTGCGGTCGCTGCGTTACAGGCTGCCCGGGGTTGGCAATCACCCTCATCAATGCCCGCAAGGACGCAAATAACCCGATCGTTTCCATCCCTTACGAATTTAACCGCGAGTCAATCCAAAGTGGGGATTGGGTTACGGCGATTGATACCGCCGGTATTGATCTGGGTAAATTCGAGGTGATTGCGGTCAATGCCCTTGTTAACAACGATCGCACCCTGATTGTTCGAGTAAGGGCTGCCCGGGAAATTGCGCCCCGAATTGCCGGTATCCGCGTTCAAGAATCCCAGGTCACTCAGCCACTGGATGTGTATGTTGAGCACCTTGCAGACGACTCCATTGTCTGCCGATGCGAGCATGTTACCGCCGCTGAAATTCGACGCCTGATTCACCAGGGTTACCGGGATATCAACGAAATAAAGGCGATTTCCCGCGCCGGCATGGGCGCTTGTGGCTCAAAAACTTGCGGCAGCATGATCCTGCGCCTCTTCCGCGAAGAAGGCATCTCAAGCGATCAGATTACAGCGAATACCCGCCGTCCTTTATTTATAGAGGTGCCGCTGGGTATCTTTGCTGGATTGAACCCCAACGAAGGGTAAGCCCGTGAACAGACAAATCATCCCTCATTATGATGTGATCATCATCGGCGCTGGTTCAGTGGGTGCGCCGGCTGCATTTTCCATCGCCAAGGCAGGTTTAAAAGTTCTGGTAATCGACCGAGCCGCCAGCGCAGGCCAAGAATCGAACAAACGCGCCATTGGCGGGGTTCGCGCCACACATTCCGACCCGGCAAAAATCCGGCTTTGCCTGCGCAGCATTGAGATATTCTCCACCTGGCGGGAAATGTACGGTGATGACATCGAATGGTACTCCGGTGGCTACGTCTTCGTAGCCTATCGCGAACAGGAAGAAAAGACCCTCAAAGACCTTTTGCTCAAGCAACACTCGTTTGGATTGAATATCAACTGGCTGGATCAATACCCATTGAGGCAAGTGGTACCAGACCTTAACCAAGACGGGTTAATCGGCGGTACATATTCTCCCGAAGACGGTAGCGCCTCGCCCATGCTGGCAATCCATGCTTTTTACTGCCGCGCCATCCAGCATGGCGCAAAATTTTTGTTCCACGAAACCGTACAGTCGCTTGAACAACAATCCGGCAGGATCGTTGCGGTTCGTACCGATAAGGGCTTGTATGGAGCAGATGTTGTCATCAATGCAGCCGGTGGAGATGCCCGTCGGATTGGCGATCTGGCAGGCGTTGATTTGCCAGTCTTCCCCGACTCGCACGAAGCCGCCATTACCGAACCAGTTAGCCGCTTCCTAGACCCGATGGTTGTGGATATCCGCCCGGCACCGGGTTCTTCCAATTTTTACTTTTATCAACACCTAACCGGACAAATCGTTTTCTGTATTACACCTTCACCCAACATTTGGGGCAATCAAATTGAGGAAACCAGCGATTTCCTTCCGATGGTATCCCGGCGCATGTTGGAAGTAATGCCGCGTTTGCGAAATATCCGCGTACGGCGCACTTGGCGCGGGTTATATCCGATGACGCCGGATGGTTTTCCAATCATTGGCTACGCGCAAAACTGCTCAAATTTTTTGCAGGCTGTCGGTATGTGCGGGCAGGGTTTTATGCTCGGGCCGGGTCTGGGGGAACTGCTCGCCCGCCTGATCACAAAACAACTTCAACCTGAAGACTCGCTAACCTTGGATATTCTTTCTCCTCAGCGAAAATTTGCCGGGCAGGAAATGCTCAAATAGTCATTTCCTGTGGTATCATACCTTCTCCACCATCGTAAAGATCGGTGGAAAATTTTATTAGGGAAACAAACTTTGCCGCAAATTCAAGCATTAATTTTTGATTTTGATGGGTTGATTATCGATACCGAAAGCCCCGAATTTGAAACCTGGGTGGAAATTTTTACGGAATTCGGCGCGGATTTATATTTCGAAGAATGGGTAAACTGCCTGGGCACCGACACTTCGGCATTCAA
Organism: Bellilinea sp.; assembly: GCA_039666315.1. Taxonomy (GTDB): domain Bacteria; phylum Chloroflexota; class Anaerolineae; order Anaerolineales; family Anaerolineaceae; genus Bellilinea. The sequence continues at coordinate 145,329 of JAVSME010000016.1, forward strand.
TCCTGCCAGCCTGCTTTACGCCCGCACAAGGCGCAAACAAAAAAATCAGCTACTCTGGGCTGAACAAAAACGACGATCGTTCCAGAAGTCAGCGCTCCAACCGGTGCTCCCGGGAGTCCGCGAAATCATCTTTCAGGCAAAACAAAATGGGCTAAAACTGGCGGTTGCTTCCAGTTCGCCATTCCAGTGGGTTTCCACTCATTTGGAAAATCGCGGCTTGAAATCTTTTTTCGATTATATTGTCACCAGCGAACAGGCAGAACGGGTCAAGCCCCACCCCGATTTATACTTGAAGGCTTTGGATTTATTGGGTTTAAAACCTGGCGAGGCAATTGCCTTTGAGGATTCACCGAATGGCATCCAGGCTGCCCGCGCAGCGGAAATTTTCTGCGTTGCTATACCCAATCCGATCAGCAAACGCCTGGACCTGAGCGCAGCGAACATCGTATTATCTGATTTGACGAATGTTTCCTTAGATGAGTTAATCGCTCTACCGCTTAAAAACAATCATGCCCAGCCAGCGGGCTTAATCGGGGGTATTAAACCTTCTTACTGATCTTGTAAGCCAGCCGAACAAAGGTATACTTGACCATAATCCATCAGCTCGGTGCAGCCGAGACGATGAGCATCCAGGTAACCATGAAAATTGACAGCCTGATGGAACTTCTACCAGATAATTACTCGGTTGTCGACCGGGAAATGGTGTTGCGCGCTTATCGGTTTGCCGAGTCCGCTCATCAGGGACAAAAACGGGCTTCCGGTGAACCCTATGTGAGTCACTGTCTGGCTGTGGCTGCGATCCTGTCTGAAATGCATGTGCCGCCGGTGATCGTAATTGCAGGTTTGCTTCATGACACCGTTGAAGATACCATCGTGACCATTGAAGACTTGCGCAATGAATTTGGCGAAGAAGTAGCCCGCCTGGTGGATGGCGTCACGAAACTAACCAATCTGCCGCGTGTATCCCGCGGCGATCAACATCACAATTCGATCCATGCCGAAGAGGACCTTGGTTTAGAAAGCAGCGAATCCGCGCCACGCAGCCGGCGACGCGACATGACGAATGAAACCTTGCGCAAGGTGTTCCTTGCCATGGGAGATGACATCCGCGTAGTGTTAATTAAATTAGCCGACCGGTTACATAACATGCGCACCCTCGGATTCATGCCGGAGGAAAAACGCAATCGAATTGCCCAGCAAACGCTCGATATTTTTGCCCCCCTGGCTAACCGCCTGGGCATCTGGCAGATCAAGTGGGAATTGGAAGACCTGGCATTTCGTTACGTTAACCCGGATAAATACCGCGAGATTGCCGAAAACCTCGCCGAACGCCGCCAAGACCGGGAACAGCAAATACAGCAGATTACAAATAAAATGCAATCCGTTCTGCGTGAGTATGGCATTAAAACTGAAATTTCAGGTCGCCCCAAACACATCTATTCCATTTATAAGAAGATGGTTGAAAAAGGAAAGACCTTTGAAATGGTGCGCGATCTGCGCGCCGTGCGCTGCCTGGTTCAGGATATTCCGGCCTGTTATGCTGCCCTGGGTGTAATCCATACTCGCTGGCGCCCAATTCCACAGGAATTCGATGATTACATTGCCGCCCCAAAGGATAATTTTTATCAGTCGCTGCACACGGCTGTCATTTACGATGACGGAAAACCTCTCGAAGTACAAATTCGAACCCTGGAAATGCACCAAAATGCGGAATTTGGTATCGCTTCGCACTGGCGTTACAAAGAACGCGGACCACGCGACGAAATTTACGAGCAGCGCATCAACTGGCTGCGAAAAATGATGGAATGGCGCCAGGAAATCGAGGATGCCCAGGAATTCGTTGACGGCATGAAAAGTGACGTTTTCCAGGATCGAGTTTACGTTTTTACACCACGTGGTGATATCATTGACCTGCCAGCCGGCTCTACCCCAATCGATTTCGCCTACCTCGTCCATACCGAGATCGGCAACCGCTGCCGCGGCGCAAAAATCAACGGCAAATTGGTCACCCTCGATTACACCCTGAAAACCGGAGATCAGGTCGAAATCTTGACCGCAAAACAGGGTGGACCCAGCCGCGACTGGCTGAATTCCTCTTTGGGGCTGGTAAAAACTCAGCGCGCCCGCTCGAAAATCCGCGCCTGGTTCAAACGCCAGGACCGCGAACAAAATCTCACCCAGGGAAAAGTCATGCTGGAAAAAGAATTGCGCCGCCTGGGTGTAACCGATATTGATATCGAAAAATTAACCCGTGACTTTGACTTTCGCAGCACGGATGACCTATACGTCGCTATTGGCTGTGGTGATATTGGATTAGGCAGGGTAATCAACCGGATTAGCGATGAAAACACGCGGAAAGATCCCTTTCTTCTATTACTTCACCAACCAAAAGAAAGCAAACCCAGCGGTAACGGTGTCACCGTTCTCGGACTGAAAGGTTTATTGACCAATTTTGCTCGTTGTTGTAATCCGGCTCCGGGAGACGACATCATCGGATATATCACTCGCGGACGCGGCGCGACCATCCACCGCCAGGACTGCCCAAACGTTTTACGAATGAATGAACGGGAACGGATTGTCAAAGTAACCTGGGGGGAACCTCATCAGACCTACCCGGTTCATATCTTGGTAAAAGCGTATGACCGGCAAGGCTTGATGAATGATATTTCGATGGTCTTAAGTAACGAAGAGGTCAACTTGTTGGATATTGGTCTTAAGGTATCCCAAAACTTGGCTTCGATTCGCATGATTCTCGAGGTTGGTGATATCACTCAGCTCAGCCGCATCCTGACCCGCATTGAAAATCTCCCCAATGTTCTCGAAGCCCACCGCACAAATCCGGGTTAGTGACAGGTGCATCCTTGACAGACTTGATTTCGGTTCAAGAAGCGATTAGCAAGATCCTGGCTGATTTTTCTCCGCTGCCAGTGGAAATTATCCCGCTTGAAAAATCTCTGCGCCGCGTTCTGGCAGAGGATGTTCACGCCCCTTTTGATTTACCCCTCTTTACCAATTCCAGCGTTGATGGGTTTGCCGTTTGCGCTGCAGAAGATGTCCGCGCCGGCAGTAGCGGAGTATTTCAAATGCCCGTCGTTGGGGATATCCCCGCCGGCGCGCAGCCCGCTTTTAAGTTGCTAAAAGGGCAGACAGCCCGCATCATGACCGGCGCGCCTCTGCCGTCCGGAGCAGATGCCGTCCTGCCAGTAGAGGACACGAACTTTCCGTATCGCAGCCCTGCCACCCCGCTTCCTGCGCAGATTACCTTTTTTCGCTTTCCCCGCCCGGATGAAAACGTACGCCCGCGCGGGCAGGATTTAAAGTCCGGCGACCGATTGTTGAAACAGGGCAGAATACTACAACCTCAAGACATCGGCATGTTGGCTTCACTCGGACAGGCTCAAGTCTCGGTTTTTCGACAGCCTCATCTGGCGTTGTTTTCCTCCGGGGATGAGTTGTTGCCCCCCGGCGCAATTTATTCGCCAGGAAAAATCTTCGATTCCAATAGTTACACTCTGTCCATGCTCGCTCAAAGGGGAAATGTGCGGATCACTACTCTCGGAGTTGCCGCCGACCGGTACGAAGATGTGCTTCAACTGTTCAATACCGCCGTGTCTCTTTCCTCGGATTTAATCTTGACCTCTGCCGGAGTGAGTGTCGGAACGCATGATTATGTCCGTCAGGTGATTGAAGATAAAGGTCATCTTAAATTCTGGCGGGTTAACATCCGTCCTGGTAAGCCGTTAACCTATGGCAATTTTCAAGGAGTCCCGGTGTTAAGTTTGCCCGGCAATCCGGTCTCGGCATTCATCGGTTTCTTAGTTTTTGTCCGCCCATTGCTGGCAAAGATGTCTGGATTAACCGATTTCAATCTTCCCACCGTACAGGTGCAATTGCAGCATCCGGTTTTATCCGATGGTCGAGAGAGCTACCTTCGCGCCGTTGTTCATCGCACATCGAACCAATTGACCGCCCGCTTGACCGGTCATCAAGGGTCAGGAAACCTTTTCTCCTTGGTTCAAGCAAATGCTTTACTGATCGTGCCAGCGGGAGTAAAATCACTTCCTGCCGGCGCCGTTGTTCAGGCATGGCTGATGGATGACGATCCTTTACCGGTAGTGGAGAAACCCGAATGACTTATTGGAAAAATTTTGCCATCATGGCTTCTTTAATCGGGATCGCAGATTCGATTTACCTGACCATCTTAAAAATTTCAAACAACAAATCGCTGTGCATTCAGGGGGTTGGGGATTGTTGGTCGGTCAACACCAGCCGTTACTCGGAAATAAATGGGATTCCCATTTCTCTTTTGGGACTGGCAGCCTATTCATTTATACTACTCGTCTTGATACTTGGAAATCGAAATGACCGTTTTTCGCAATACAGCCCTTATTTATTATTCGGTGTTACATTAATTGGGGTTATTTACTCAGGATACTTGACGTACCTGGAAATTGCGGTTATAAAAGCGATTTGTCCGCTCTGTGTGATTTCTGCAATTGCCATGCTGATTTTGTTCGTTTATGCATTGCGAGAAATAGCCATGCCAACAGGCAACGCATCATAATTTCCTCAGGAGGATCGAATGCCGAAAATCCGATGCCATTATATCGATTGCGCATTTTTGGATGAGGGTTACTGTAGTGCAGCATTAATCGAATTTGACCCCGATTCGGGTTGTTTAACCTATTCCCCTACCGCGGACGCGGAACATGAGGATGAATGGGACGAAGAAGAAATCGAAGAATGGGAAGAAATTGAAGAAGATATCGAAGAAGACGAAGATTGGATTGACGACGAAGAAGAAGAATTCTAATAGTATCCTTTCACCCCTCTATGGCTTGTAACCCCGGAGGAGGTAGCCTTTTCCGGGGTTTTTTGTAGAAATTTTCGAGCATGCTGCAAGAATCCTTGATTCAAAAAAACCTTCGCTTTAATACGCTGGTCAATCTGGTTGACGGCGGTTTTTATGGTTTTGCGATCGGCTTGGCATCATTTTCTACCGTGATCCCCCTCTTCATTGCCAACCTGACCGATTCGGCAATTCTGATCGGTTTGGTTCCCGCCATCCATGCTGTGGGTTGGCAATTTCCGCAATTGCTGACGGCTCACTCTGTCAGCAAGATGAAACAATTTAAACCGTTTGTTCTCTTTATGACGGTGCAGGAACGGCTTCCTTTTTTGGGGTTGGCAATCCTGGCAGTATTCCTACCCACGCTTGGGAGCCAAACTACATTAACCCTGGCTTTCTTGCTGCTCATCTGGCAGGGACTTGGCGGTGGTCTGACTGCAAACGCCTGGCAGAACTTCATTGGAAAAATAATTCCCCTATCTCTCCGGGCAACATTTTTCGGCGCGCAATCGGCGGCTGCCAATCTATTGGGTGGCATTGGGGCTATCATCGCTGGATTTATACTGGAAAGAGTTTCATATCCAACAAATTTTACGTATGTGTTTTTACTCTCCAGCATGATGATGGTTGTGTCCTGGTTTTTCCTTTCGTTTTCACGCGAACCGGATCGGCTGACGCTTTCCTACCCACAAACCCAAACTTCCTTCTGGCGCAATGTTAAGCAAATCCTCAAAAAAGACAAACCCTTCCGCTGGTTCATCATAAGTCGGATTGCGTTTCAATTCGCCACCATGGCAGCCGCTTTTTATACCGTGTATGCGGTTAAGATTCTGGGCATGGGCGAAGCGGCCGCAGGCATTATGACCAGTGTATTGTTTATTGTGCAGGTGGCATCGAATGCATTATTTGGCTGGCTGGCAGATCGCATTGGTCGGCTACCAATCCTGCAAACCGGCTCACTTTGCGCTGTTATCGCCGCGGTTTTGGCTTGGGTCGCGCCAAATTTCAATTGGTTTTTTGGTATCATGATCTTCGCCGGCATGGCAAGTTCTGTTTTTTGGACGATCGGGATCGCTGTTAGCCTTGAATTCGGCGATGAAACCGATCGCCCGGCATACGTAGGGCTAGCCAATACCCTCATTGCCCCCAGCGCTATCCTCTCCCCATTAATTGGCGGCTGGTTGGCAGATTTAGTTAACTACCAGCTCACTTTCCTCGTCTCGGCAATCCTCGGATTGTCCACCTTTGTAATTCTGTTTTTGTTCGTGCGCATTCCAAACAAACCCATGTCAATAATTCAGGAGGAAGCGAACATACCTTAATCAAGTTCCAACCGGATTTTCTGGAACCAAACATAGCCATAAAAATAAATGGGGGAAATTAAAGTCAAAAAAAATATTACAAATTGACGAGGAATTTTTAGGAAAGTCAGAAACAACAGGCTAAACACCACAATCATGATTGATCCTGATTTTTCCCATTTAAGGGATACCAAATACCCACACAACAATCCAAAGTGAAACAGTGGATTGAGGAATAAACCAATAGACACGCGATCATTTTCACCAATAATGATCTTAAAATGCTCGAGCAAAAACGCCCCCATTAAAAAAAACAATATCACGGAAAATATCCGCCCAATCCATCGGATGACTATTAATTTATTTGGTAAATTGTAATCTTCATCCATATTAATTAATAATACGCTAATGATTAGATTATATTGGCATTTCCCGAAATCAAAATACCCCGCCCGTTATTCAAAGAAAGTTATAAACCTACCCACAACCCAAACAACACCCTGTCGAAATAACCGACCGGATGGCGCGTCAACTTATGTTACGGGAGTACTATTTATTCTTTTGTTCGATTTTTGCCCAGCTGTCCCGAAGTGTTACTGTCAAATTAAAAACTGGCTTCTCTGGTCTGGAAGTCACATCTACACAAAAGAAGCCTTTCCGTTCGAATTGAAACCGATCGCCAGGTTTGGCGGAAGCCAGGCTCTGTTCCACCTTGCAATGTTCCAGCACTTTCAGGGATTCAAGATTGAGACGATCGAAAAACGTTTTACCATCTTCACTTTGCGCCGGGGCGGGAACAGAAAACAACCGATCATACCAGCGCACTTCAGCGTCCAGACAGTAAGTGGCAGAAACCCAGTGAATTGTACCCTGTACTTTGCGCCCATCCGGCGCGTAACCACCACGGGTATCTGGATCGTATGTACAATGGATTTCATCCACCATTCCAGTTTCGGGGTTTTTAATGTAATCCACGCATCGGATGATATAACCATAGCGCAGGCGCACTTCGCGCCCAGGAGCGAGCCGATGATACTTGGGTGGTGGTTCCTCGCGGAAGTCGTCCCTTTCTATAAAAATAGTACCAGTGAATGGCAGCGTTCGAGTACCGGCAGCAAGGTCTTCGGGATTATTGATAGCCTCGAGTTCTTCAACCTGTTCTTCGGGATAATTGACAATAACGACCTTGACGGGGGCGATTACACCCATCACTCTGGGTGCTCGCAAATTGAGATCATCGCGAACCGCACTCTCCAACAAGGCGATATCTACAACGCTTTCCTTCTTCGATACCCCTACCATATCGATAAATTTTCGTATCGCCTCGGGCGTATATCCGCGGCGGCGCATGCCGCGCAGGGTAGGCATTCGTGGATCATCCCACCCACTCACATGCTTTTCATCCACAAGTTGTTTCAGGAACCGCTTGCTGAGGATTGTATACGTGATATTCAAGCGGGCAAATTCAATTTGCCGGCTGGGGAAAATTCCTAACTCGCGGATAAACCATTCATATAGCGGGCGATGATCTTCATACGCCAGGTCGCAAAGCGAATGAGTTACTTTTTCAATCGAATCGGATTGTCCGTGAGCAAAATCGTACATCGGATAGATGCACCACGCATCTCCGGTACGGTGATGACTGGCATGAATGATGCGGTACATCACTGGATCGCGCATATTCAAGTTTCCGGATGCCATATCAATTTTTGCCCGCAGCACGCAAGTTCCCTCTGGAAATTCTCCCTGACGCATACGCTCAAATAAGGTCAAGTTTTCTTCGACGGAACGATCGCGGTAGGGGCTATTTTTACCGGGTTCGGTCAGGGTACCGCGGTATTCGCGGATTTCATCCGGATTGAGATGGCACACATACGCTTTTCCTTTTTTTATCAGCGCAACGGCGTATTCATATAATTGTTCAAAATAATCAGAAGCGTAGAATTCCCGCTCACCCCAGTCAAAACCCAACCAGCGGATATCTTCTTTAATAGCCTCGACATACTCTGTATCCTCTTTGATCGGATTGGTATCATCAAAACGCAAGTTGGTAGCCCCGCCAAACGTATTCGCAGTGCCAAAATCAATGCAGATGGCTTTTGCGTGGCCAATGTGCAAATACCCGTTCGGCTCCGGTGGAAAGCGGGTTATCACATTCTGGAATCGCTTTGATTCGAGATCCTCTTTAACGGCATCAAGAATAAAGTTACTGCTTTCCGGGGTTTGTTCACTCATTGGTTAATCTCCTGAAAGTAGAGAAAAAGCACCCTGCGATGGGTGCTTTCTCCAAAAGGCTGGGGGCAGAGGATTCGAACCCCTATCAACAGATCCAGAGTCTGCTGTCCTGCCGTTGGACGAGCCCCCAAATCTAACGTGCCGATTTTATCACCGTTTATGGGCAATGTCTAGGCTTCCGCTTTTCAAAAATTGGCGCGTCTATGCCAGATTAGTGAGCATGGCTACTGCCTGCTCAATCCGCGCGACCACTTTTTCTTTTCCGATTACTGCCATGCTTTCAAACAGTGGCGGACTGACAGTTTGACCGGTTACCGCTACGCGAATCAAGCCAAATACCTGACCCGCTTTGAAGCCGCTCTCTTCCACCAGTTTGCGAAGCGTTGGCTCTACAGTTGCGTGTTCAACATCCGGCAAGTTGCGCAGCAGGATCAGGATTTTCTCTGCCAGTTCCAGGCATTGGCGCGTTGTTAAATCCTTGACCAATAAATCTTCTGGATGGGGTTTGATTTCATCCCTGAAGAAAAACCCGGCCATATCAGGCGCGTCGTCCAGCCCAACCAATCGTTCTTGAATCAGTGGCGCAACCTTGAGCAAGACATCATCGCGCACGGATAATCCATTCTCAAGCAAAAATGGTTTAACCCGATTTGCCAGATCCTCGACGGACAACCGGCGGATATGCAAGCCATTGAAATGATCGAATTTGGTAAAGTTGATCGCGGCGGGCGAGGGATTTAAGCGTTCTAAACTAAATTTTTCAACCAAATCCCCCATCGTAAAAAATTCGGTATGGTCATCGAGGCTCCAGCCCATCAGAGCAATCCAATTAACCACCGCTTCGGGCAGGTAACCAAGACCCTGTAAGTCTTTCAGGAATATTGAGTAGCCATCCTTAATCAATTCCGCCGACTCGCGTTTGGACATTTTTCCTTTACCGCTGGGTTTTAGAAAAACCGAAAGATGCACCCAGACCGGTTCCTGCCAACCAAAGGCGCGGTGAATCAACCCATGCAGCGGAAAAGTTGGCAACCACTCCGAACCACGGATAACGTGCGTAATCCCCATCAGATGATCATCCACCGCAGCGGCGAGATGATAGAGAGCCAGTCCATCCGATTTGACCAGGATGTAATCGTCCAGCACACGATTCTCCACAGTTATGTCACCGCGCAGCAAGTCGGTGACCGTCGTTACACCCTCCGGCGGGGTTTTAAAGCGAATCACATGCGCTTCTCCGCCTGCTATCCGTCGTTTGGCATCTTGCGAGTCAAGGCGGCGGCAGGTTCGGTCATAATGCGGAGATTCCTTTCGGGCTTGCTGTTCCTGACGCACTTTTTCCAACCTTTGTGGCGCGCAAAAACAATGATAAGCCCACCCGCGATCAATTAACTGATGAGCATATTCCTGATAAATATCCTTGCGCTGCGATTGATGATAAGGGCCATGCGGGCTATCCTTGCCGGGTCCTTCGTCCCATTCAATGCCCAGCCAGTGCAATCCGTCAATGATCTCCTGTTCCGCTTCGGGCACAAACCTTTTCCGGTCAGTATCTTCAATTCTCAGGATAAATTGCCCGCCAGTTTTTCGGGCGATCAGGTAGTTGTACAATGCCGTGCGCGCTCCGCCAATGTGAAGGTGTCCGGTTGGGGAAGGCGCGAATCGAACGCGAACCGGAATGGTTGGATGAGACATATTGCTCCTTAGAAATCCAATGATTGGCTGTGGGCTGCTACGCTTTCCACCAACCCAATGCCCAAAACGAGCGATATCAATGAACTACCGCCATAGCTGATAAAGGGCAAAGTCAGCCCGGTGGCTGGCAGCACGTTAAGATTAACCCCGATATTAACCGCCATCTGGAAGAAAATCAAGATGGCGATCCCATACGCAATCAGACTGCCAAATGGGTCTGCGGCTTTGCGTGCTACCACCAGACACCGAATCACCACGAAAACCAACAACGCTATCACCAAAGTCGTGCCAATGAAGCCAAACTCCTCCGCCATCGCCGAGAAGATAAAATCGGTATGACGCACCTTGAGGAAACGCAGTTGCACCTGTGTGCCGCCGCCATAGCCAGCGCCAAATAGACCCCCATTACCAATCGTAATTAATGCCTGCTCAATATTGTAGGTATCCCCATGCCGCGCATTTGGATCAGGGAAAAGGAAATTGACCACCCGGGTAATTTGATAACCTTGAATGAAAGGGACCTCGATCCCGGAAATAATCAATATCAAAATCAGTCCAAACAGAAGGATGCCGAGCAGTCCAAACAAGATAATGTATTTGATGGGTAGTCCGCTAATCCACAACATAGCAAACCAGGTCACAATGACCACAATGGAAGTGCTAAGGTTGGGCTGCAAGAGAATCCAAATCACTACACCAAAAGTCATTAGTGCGCTTTTTCCAATCCAGAGCAGATTTTTTGTCTGGTCAATGGAACGGGAGAAATATCCCGCCAGCACAATAATCATAATAATTTTGACTAATTCTGAAGGTTGAATGTTGATAATTCCGATCTGGAACCAGCGAGTAGATCCAAACGCGGCTTCACCAAGCACGTAAATACCAACCAACATACCAATAGCAATGATATACATGTAACCGGTCAGGGAAGCCCACGTGCGGTAGTTGATGGAAGCTGTAACCAGGATGATGACCATGCCTGCCGCCACAAAGATCATCTGGTTTTGCACTGTTCCAGCCAGTCCCTCATTCCCCGCAATGGCTGAACGGATCATGACAATGCCAAACACACAAAGGATTAATACAGCCCCAAAAAGCCAGTAATCAAAGTGACGCCAATTTTCCCGTCTTAACATAATCAATTCACCGGTAAGGTTATTATTTTCGGCGCGAATTCGTCGCTTTCAGAGGAATGTCGGCAATCAGGCGTTGCTCTCGACCTTCCTGAGCCATATCAATTCGTACCGCATTCGGGTCTATCGCCACATGCCGCGATATAACCTCTAACAGTTCATTTTTTAAGATTTGCAATTGATGTGGAGTCAGATCCGTCCGATCGTGGATTAAGACCAGTTTCAACCGTTCTTTCGCCTGATCGGCACTTTTATCTTTTCTTCCAATTAAGCGCTCTAACCAATCCATGATTAAGCACCTCCTCCACGGAAAACGCGGCTCAGGCGATTAAAAAATCCGTCCTTTTCTTCCAGGTTAAGGAAAGGCACCGTTTCTCCATTTAGCCGGCGGGCAATATTCTGAAATGCCAATCCGGCTTTACTTTTTCCATTGAGTGCAACAGGTTGACCTCGGTTGGTTGAAACAATCACGCTTTCGTCTTCTGGAATGACACCAATCAACTCCACCGCCAGTAATTCAAGCACATCGTCAGCGTTGAGCATATCGCCGCGCTTGGTCAGATTTACATTGACCCTGTTTAAAACCAATTGCGCCGGACCTTTTTCTTCCGCTTCAATCAAGCCAATAATCCGGTCGGCATCCCGAACCGCAGACACTTCTGGGTTTGTGACCACCATAACCAAATCTGCCGGTGCAATTGCGTTGCGAAAACCCCGTTCGATACCAGCTGGTGAGTCGATTAAAATCCAGTCAACCTCTGGGCGCAATTCATCGCACAAACGAACCATATCGCTGGGCGAAACCGCGTTTTTATCTCGCGTTTGAGCAGCAGGGATCAGATACAGCTCGGGCAAACGTTTATCACGGATCATTGCCTGGCGAAGGCGACAGCGACCTTCAACCACATCCACCAGATCGTAAACAATGCGGTTTTCCAACCCTAAGACGACATCCAGGTTGCGCAAACCAATATCCGCATCAATGCATACCACCTTGTACGAGAGGTTCGCCAGCGCAACCGCAATATTGGCTGTAGTGGTGGTTTTTCCGACGCCGCCTTTGCCGGAGGTTATTGTTAATACTTTTGCTGTCATTGTTCTCCCCATCTCATTTTAGGTTCCATAATTCGGCGATGATTTCATTTTTCACAATGCGCGCTAGCTCAGCCCCTTTGGTTTTCTTTTTGGGTGATGGCGAATAAAACACGTTGGCTATGCGAAGCTGGGTGGGGTTCATCTCCAGCGCACACACCACGCTGCCTTCATTACCCTGCGCCCCAGCATGTACACTCCCCCGCAACCGGCCCCAAACAACCACATTTCCATCTGCAATGATCTCCGCCCCCGGATTAACATCCCCAATGACCACCACATGCCCATGCGAAGACACGCGGTATCCGGAACGGAGCGTTCGTTGGATCAGGATCGCGTCATCGCCTGCCAATTGAGTATCACTATGGCGAATGGTGCGTTCTGGTTTAGGCGTTGACAATCTGGTTGCTAATCCCAATACCCGGGCGGTTTGCTCAGTCACCGGCGAAAGGCTGATCACCGCCCAAAGCGAAATTTCACGATCAGACAATCGGTCGCGTAACGCGCCCATCTCGGCGGCATGGACAATTCGGTTGCCGACATCTACAGCCATGCGCGCGCCGCGAAAAAAAGCGCCACGTTCTTCGATCTGTTTAAGCAACCGGGTCTGCATCAATTCCCAGTCGCCGTCACTCATGGTAACCAGCAATCCCTCGCGAATACCCTTTATGCCAATCCCGCCTTCTTTCTCTGAAGGCTGCCTGGCAGCCGATTTCTCATCTTGGTCGGTTGCTCGCGTAATCATATTCATTAATTATAGCAAAACCGGCGAAAGTCTTCGCGAGAATTACGGAACATTTGTTCCTCCCTCTTCCATGTCGATTTCTTTCAATGCAAAGTAGGCTTCCATCACCTGCCGGACGACCGGACCTGCAAGGATAGCACCTTCTCCACCGTTGTACACAAACGTTACCACGGCTATTTCCGGGTTATTATACGGCGCGTATCCCATGTACCAGGCATGCGAGGGCCAACTGCCGGGTTGACAAATCCCTTTTTCCCGGGCAACGTTATCGCAATATTCTGCAGTGCCCGTTTTACCAGCCGATTCGAACCCCACTTCTTCGCCAAAAATCCGCGCCACTGTTCCTTCCACAACTGTATATAGCATACCTTTCTGCACTTCTTCGATCACCCAAGGCTCTACGGTTTTCGTTTCACCTGTTTGAAAAAAGTTTTCATCGTAGATGTTGATGACCGCATCTTTGGTGATATCCAAAATCAATTGAGGCTCAAAGGGACGCACGACCTCACCCTCGCTGTTGGTTATCTCGCGAATCAGGGTCGGCTTCATCATCCGTCCATCAGCGGCAATTGTCGCCGCCGACACAAGCACTTGCAATGGCGTCGAGAGCACATATCCTCCGCCAACTGACGCCAGATAGGTATCCCCGGTTGCCCAGTTTTCTCCTTGCGAGCGGCGTTTCCAATTCGGATCAGGCACCAAGCCATCCGTTTCTCCTGGAAGTTCGATGCCGAAGGTGCGTCCATATCCCAATGCCTGGGCATATTCTTTCAAACGCCAGACATTTAATCCGTTGCCGGGCACTTCGTCCTCATACCCGCCGCCAATCTTGTAAAAATAAACATTACATGAAACCCCCACTCCCTCCACGAAATCAACATCCCCATGCCCTGCGCCAGTCGTCTTGTAGGTGTAACAAACATACTCCTGAAGTCTCGGTCGGGGGTCGTTTGGGGAAAAACGTTGTTCGAGTTTGATAACTCCCGGATCAAATAGCTCCTGTTCGGGCGTAATGACTCCTTCATTCAATGCGCCCATTGCAGTTGCCAGTTTATACACCGATCCCGGCGAATGTTCAGCGGAGATGGCGTGATTAAATAATGGTTTAGCAGGATCACGGCTGAGTTGATCAAAATAATATGTCGGGATGAACCGCGCCATGCGATTGTTTTCAAAGGTTGGATGCGAAACCATGGCAAGGATTTCGCCTGTGCGCACATCCATTACAATCACAACACCCTGAGTATATAGGTCAGGATTGCCACTACGGATGTTGTGGAAACGCATATTATTCAGTAATGCTGCTCTGGCGGCAGATTGCAGCCGCACATCAATTGTCAGATGGACATTGTTTCCCCGCACCGGCTCAATTGGCGGCTCGACATCGCGTAAAATCTCGCCCGCCACGTCCACTTCAACCACCCGCTGACCATTCTTACCGATCAAGATATTATTCAGACTGTTCTCAATACCGGCGTAACCGACTTTATCCCGGTCAGCAACGAAACCGAGGCTCTGCCAGTATTCTTGTTCAATTGCCGGAATGGGACCCAGAAATCCAACCACTGTTGAGGTTAAAACCCCGGTGGGATATTCCCGAATCGGTTCGATCTCAATATTAACTCCCGGTAATTCACTCCCCCTTTCTCGGATAACCTTCGCAGCAACGGCATCAATGTTGCAGCGTATCCGAACCGGGTTGTATGGCGCGAGCGACCTGCCAATAAACACAATTTGAGTAATTCCAAGATCATTCAGGCAAGGAGTAAAATTTCGTACCGTTTCTTCATTTATCTCTCCATTGTTCACGGGCACGTTGATTAATGCGGAGAGCCGGCGATAGACCTCTTGCACCGAGCCTTCATCTATGGGCAAATCCGCGGGGGTAATGGTTACATTATACGAGGCGATATTCCTCGCCAGCACCACCCCATTACGGTCCAAGATCATCCCGCGTTGGGTTGGCATGCGGATGGTATTAATGCGGTTATCTTCCGCCCGGATTACATAAGTCTCACCCTGTGCTACCTGAATTGTGAATAATCGGATCAGGTAATAGGCAATAACAACTCCCACCAGAATATAGGTGACCAAAAAACGCCAACCGCTCAAGGAGGTGGTTGTCTCGTGTTTTCCTTTTGAAATCATTGCACTGTTTCCATCGGATACACCCAGTGAGCCAGGTCATTGACCAGAACGTACACCGGTAACGCGAATATTAGGTTAAGTAAGGTGCTGGGTAGTGTCACCAAGGATAAACTATCCTGAATCGGCAATGGAATACCTGTTGCCAACAAGGCAAAAATGGTAATCGCATGATACCCAATTGTACCCACAAATGTAGTTATCAGCATCGTCAGAATTGGAGTTTGCCACACTTGTCTGCGCAGCAGGCGAGCAATCACAAATGCCAACAAGTAGCCAACCAACGGGGCAAACAGCGGAGCCGCTGAAACAAGAGAGACTGCCACGCCCGCAACGATTGCCCATTGCCAGGCATCTCGTGCTCGTTCATTTAACGCCCAGGCAATCATAAAGATCAGCAATACGTCAGCAGTCCCGTGTAGCAAAGGTAAACGACTAATTACCGCCATTTGAATCATGAGCAGAATTAAAAATATGGGCAGAGCCAGAAGAGTGGCAACCATATGCGTCACGGAACGGGAGTCGGCATCAGCGGTGTAAAATCCACCGGTCTGAAATCAGTAATCACCAACACTGCTTGAAGAGTGGTGAAATTGACCACTGGTTGCACCGCTGCCGACTGAAATAATTCGCCTGTAGCCTTGCGCACCGAGGTAACCTGACCGATGAGTATATCGGGGGGAAATGATCCACCTAACCCAGAAGTCAAAATCAGGTCGCCATTTTGCAGTTCCGCATCCTGTGAAACCATATCCAATACAAGATCACCCGTAATCGAACCAACTAATTGCGCATCGCTGCGATGGGGCTCGATTCGAACATTAACAACCGAACTCGGATCAGAAATCAGACGCACCCTGGCGGCAGATGATGTAACTGCATCTACCTGACCAACCAACCCCTGGTTCGTTATGACAGGCATACCACGCCGCAAGCCATCATCCGATCCGCGGTCAATGAAGATATAGCGCAGAAACGGGTTGGGATCACGTCCAATCACAGCCGCAGCCACATATTGACCACCCTGCGGGTTGGAGCGGGCAAAATCCAGCAGGGCATACAATACCTGTGCCTCTCGCAATTGTTGCTGCAGTTCGATGATCTGAGATTGAAGGCTGGTGACTTCCTGCTCCAGTTGTTGGTTCCTCGCTCGCAGGCTGGCAAGGTCGCGCGGCACGGTAACGAATTCATAAATCGCCATATACCGCGTTGCCAACCATTCCTGCGCATTTAGCATCGGGCGCAGCACCGTTCCGAACAACGGCGCCATGTAACCGCTTAATGCAAAGATGACAATACCAATTGCCACCAACGCAAGAGTCGCTGTCTGCCAGAATCCCGATCCGGATGCTTTCATGCTTACAATATTTTACCGCCGAGACGCGGAAATCTTTTTAAGGAAAAGATTAACGTATTCCTGTGCGATCCAAACCAACCAGGAAATCTTCATATTTATCCAGGTCTTCAAGAATCATCCCTGCGCCTCTTGCCACGCAGGTCATCGGATCCTCGGCTACCCAAACACGCAAGTGTAATTCATCTGTGAGCCGTTCCACCAACCCTTGCAGAAGAGCGCCGCCACCCGCCAGGCAGATCCCTTTTTCAATCAGGTCAGCAACAATTTCGGGAGGAGATTCATCCAATGCATCCTTGATCGTATCCACAATCACTTGTATGGAGCCGGCAATTCCCTCTCGAATTTCCACCGATGAAATTTCAAGGCTTTCCGGCAGCCCGCTGACCAGGTTTCGACCACGCACAGTCATCGTTTTTTCATTGGGCAACGGATAGGCTGAACCTATTTGCATCTTAACCAGTTCTGCCATGCGTTCCCCAATGAACAGGTTGTACTTGTTGCGGATATACTGGATGATATCCTGATCCATCTCATCACCGGCGACCCGCAAAGAGCGGGATACAACAATCCCGCCCATCGAAATGACCGCGACTTCAGTTGTGCCGCCGCCAATATCCACCACCATGCTGCCCTGCACCTCCGAGACCGGCAAACCCGCGCCGAGCGCAGCTGCTCGCGGTTCTTCAATCAAGTACGCTTCTCGCGCGCCAGCAGACATCGCCGCGTCATAAACTGCGCGTTTTTCAACTTCGGTCGCGCCGGAAGGGATGCCGACAACCACTCTCGGTCGCGGCATCGGCACAACCGATTGCTGGTGAGCCTTTCCAATAAAATATCCCAACATTGCTTGGGTTATTTCAAACTCGGAAATTACGCCATCTCGCAGTGGACGAACTGCAATCACATTGGCAGGGGTCCTCCCTACCATCTCCTTTGCCTGTAAGCCAATGGCAAGAGGACGCCTGGTGCGCTTTTCGATAGCCACCCAGGACGGTTCATTAATCACAATGCCTTTGCCACGGACATTGACCAGGGTGTTGGCAGTACCCAGATCGATCCCAATGTCCAGTGAAAACAATCCCATCAGCCAGTTGAAAGGATTGAAAGCCAAGATGTTCTCCTCATCCCTAATCGGGGGTGTATAGTTTTCACTGCCACAGTTAATTAAAAATTATACCATAGAGCCGCCTGGCGCGATTCGGTAGGGGTTAAATGTTAAATCTTCAACCGCGTTACCGAGGATGCTCCACCTTCGTTTTACATCTTCCTTGCCACCCTGTTTCTTTCCACAATACTAATCCAACCGCGATAACGTCGAAGTCTCGAATACATTGCGAAAATGATACCCATAAATTGCAAATGTAATTGCCAGGGCAAATTTTCGCGGGTAACGAAACAATGTCCAGAATAATAAGCGCCAATACTCCCGGCGTTCTTCACCCTTGATGCCCAGCTCCCAAATTGATTTAAAAAATGCGCCAACCTCCTCTGCTTGCAGGTAGACGGTGGATTTCGGCACATTATACGATTCCAGGAATGTTCTCACCCGGGAGTAGAATCCTTCGGGTTTGTAAATTTCTGCCAGCAATGACTGATACCCTTGTTGCAATTTTGCCAGCCCCATTTTCGGAATAATGTTGGTAGTCCCGTTCGTATTATTTCCGGTCATTTCTTTGACCAACCGGCCCTCTTTTTCCATCCGATCGTACAGTTTTGTTCCAAACGGGGCTTGGAGGACGCCAACCATTGCGGTGACAATTCCGCTTTTCTGGATGAACTCCACTTGTTTCTGGAATACATTTAATTCATCACTATCGAAACCGACTATAAATCCACCCATAACCTGCAACCCGTTGCGATGCAACACTTGAACAGAATGCAACAAATCGCGGTGAAGATTCTGCTTCTTATTGCATTCCGTCAATCCGCCTTCTACTGGCGTTTCGATTCCAACAAATACCGAAACAAAGCCCGCCCGGGTCATCAATTCCATCAAGCCAGGATCATCCGCCAGGTTAATGGACGCTTCAGTGATAAAACTGCATCCCTTTTTTCCTTTACGCCACTCAATCAATGCCGGCAGAATTTCTTCCTTTAGTTGCCGGCGGTTTCCAATAAAATTGTCGTCCACGAAAAAGATATTCCGCCGCCAGCCAAGGTCATACATGACATCCAATTCATGGATGATCTGTTCTTTCGTCTTGGTGCGCGGAAAATGCCCCAGCATCGCAGTAATGTTGCAAAAATCACAATTATATGGACAACCACGCGAAAATTGAATGCTCAGCGAATCATAAGCACGAATATCAGCCAAGTTCCAGAGTGGCGTAGGGGTCTTGCGAATATCGGCATATTGGTTGGTTTCATACACCCGAACAGCCTTACCTAGAGCATCATCCCGTAAAAATCGCGGCAGAGTGATCTCAGCCTCATTCAAAATAAAATGATCAACTTCAGGAAATTGCTCCCACTCTCCATTAAAAATTGGTCCCCCGGCAATGACTCGTTTTCCCGCGGCTTTACTGCGCTGAATGACCTCCCGTGTGGAGTCTCGCTGTACCACCATCGCGCTGACCATGACTGCATCAGCCCATTGAATATCCTCATCTTCGAGGGCGCGAACATTCAAATCCACTAATTTCTTTTTCCAATCCGCAGGAAGCATTGCCGCAACGGTAAGTAGTCCCAGCGGGGGTGAAGATGCTTTTTTTTGTATGAATTTCAGTGCATGTTTGAACGACCAAAACGTATCCGGAAATTCAGGATATACAAGCAGTATATTCATTCTTCCAGTCCTCCATACAAAAACAGGATAACACCTGCGCAACCTTTTTTCTCGTGAAAACGGTCACGTTTGATTATAGGGAAGTTGAATAGGATGGTCATATTACTGCTCTAATCTGTCTTGACGGGTTGCTTGACATTCTTTCGGCGCGCGCATATAATCCCCAATATCAGCGGGTGTAGTTCAGTGGTAGAACGTTTGCTTCCCAAGCAAAATATCGTGGGTTCGAATCCCATCACCCGCTCAAATTAATTCCCGCAAAGGGAACTTTTTCGTATAAGTTGGCAAATACCTTGCATCCTCTGGTTTTATTAATTTTTCAATCGCTTAACAATAATGCAAGGGATGATAAGCCAGGCATCAAAACCACTATAATTTAACCGGGAAATATCCGTTTCCTTCCCGTATATTTCCAATTCGGTTAGATTAGCCAAGGAGTGGTAATCTTCCATGCCATCATCGAAAAGCATTCTCTACATCGAAGATAATTTTGATAACAGGCTGCTCGTCCGCCGTTTGTTGGAACACGAAGGATACATTGTCTTTGAAGCAGAAAACGCCCAACAAGCCCTGGAGGTGCTGCAAGCCAATCGCCCGGATTTGATCTTGATGGATATCAACATGCCCGAAATTGATGGCTATATGCTTACCCAAAAAATAAAATCAAACTCACAACTTCGTTCAATCCCAATCATCGCCCTAACCGCTAACGTGATGCGAGGTGATAAAGAACGTACTCTGAGCGCTGGCTGTGACGGCTACATCGAAAAGCCGATTGATGTGGATCGTTTCACCAACCAGGTAAGTGTATTTTTATTGCCAGTAGGATGAAACCCACTATGAGCGCACCACTTAATCATTCAACCAGCGAAAAAACCTTTGCCTCGGCTGTAACCAGCAGACTACCCACAGATGCCACTGTTCTGGTTGTGGAAGATAACGTATCCAATTTCGTATTGATTGCGCGCATGTTGGGATTCCTGGGCATCCATTGCGAATGGAAAACGTCCGGTTACGAAGTGGTCGAATTTGCTGAAACCCTTCCCCGCCTGGATTTGATTTTGATGGACATTCGTTTGCCGTATGAAGACGGCTACTCAGCCTTCCAAAAAATTCGCCAGTTTGAGCGTTTTAAAAACGTGCCCGTCGTTGCTGTCACTGCCGAATCCAGCCTGGAGCAAATGAACAAAGCGCGCAAGGCAGGTTTTGACGGTTTTCTGGGCAAACCACTCAACCCCGACCGCTTTCCCGATCAAATTCAGCGCATTCTGACCGGTGAACCTGTCTGGGAGATGGAATAAGGATTTTTGGCATGAGTGATCCCGTTGCGCCAACCCCACGCAAGCACTTTGCCCATTTTTCGCCCCGATTAAAACAAAAATCAATCTGGCTGCTGGTATTGTTGATTTCAACCCCGGTGGTGCTTTTGGTTTCCTCTTTCCTTCTAGCCGTCGCGCTTTCTCAACGAAGCGTTGCAGGTGAAGTGACTTTAAACCAGATTATCCAAAATCCGATCTTGTGGGTGGGTTTTTTGATCGCCCTGATGAGCGCTGCCGCTATTCTATGGTTGTTCATCCAGGCTGTCATCATCCCAGTGATCACTCTATCAACTCAGGTGAAAAAACTCGCCAATGGCGATTGGAGCCAAAAATTTTCGGTTCAAGGCAACGATGAGTTGGGGTTACTCGCCTACTCGCTCAATCAGATCCGCAACGAACTTGGTTTGATGTACCGAAAAATCGAACGGCAGGCACTGCACAACTCCACGAACCCGGAATTCGGGTTGGCTGAATCAGGCTTGATTTCCATGCCTGAGGATCACTCCCCCGGGTTGGGAGACGGCTTGCACCGGGAATTACTCTTCGAGCCGATCGAATTCGACCGGCAGGAAGAAAATGTTTTGTATGCGGCTGCTCAAAAAATTAGTCAGGCAGCAGATGAAGGTGAAATCAACCGCATCATAGAGGATACCTTTACAAAAGTTGGTTACGCTTGCGCCGGTTTTGATGTTTACCCGGACATGCTGCGGCTGGTCAATCTGGTTGACCGCCAGGGGCGCATTTCGGATAAATCCCTGAAAGGAGTCTCGCTCCAAACCCGAAACCTTCCGGCAATGCTTCAGGATAAAGAAGTGATCATTCTGGATGATCAACCCGGAACGAAGGATTTGGATGACTTGTACGCCTTTTTCGAAGGCAGAAAGTGCTCATCGGTTGCCATATTTCCGCTCTTTTTAAACCGCAAGATTGTCCGAATTATTGCCTTGGGTTCTCGCAAGCCCACGCCGCTTTCCGCGCAAAATATGCAACCCTTTTTGCATTTATCCCAGACTCTGAATGCAACTACACAGCGCCTGGCTGAAATCCGGTCTTTACAAAACCAGATGAAGGCATACGAATCACTTGCCAGCCTCAGTCAGGCGGTTAGCGCCGAGTCTAATCTCCGCGCATTATATCAATTGGTTCACGAGAAAATTACCACTCAAATCGGCAAAGACCTTTCTTTTTCAATCGCCATCTACGACGATCGAAAAAAACAAATCTTCTTTCCCTATCATTACGAAGATAATAAAACCACCTCCATTGACCCATTCCCACTGGGTGAAGGTCTGACTTCCTACATTATTCAAAACCGTTCTTCTCTTTTACTGCCATTAAAATTCGAACCGGATTCGCTCCCCACCACCTGGAACACGTACCAATATCTCAACGCTGTTTCGGATGTTGAACGGGATGCCATACGGCTTGGCGCAAAAATTGTGGGTAAACCCGCCAAGTCCTGGTTGGGGGTGCCCTTACTGCTGGGTGGTGTCGTCATTGGCGCCATGATTGTGCAGGATACCGTAAAGGAAGATCGCTTCAATGACAAAGACCAGACGATGCTCGAAACGATTGCGCCGCAAATTGCCATTGCAATCCGAAACGCGCAATTAATCGAGGATATGACTGCGACATTGCAGGCGTATGATCTGGAACATACTTTACTCTCAACGCTGATGGAAAATGTGCCCGAAAAAATCTATTTTAAAGACATAGACGGGCGATATTTGCGGGTTTCCAACTCTTACCTTGCCAGCATGGGGTTTGCATCAACCCAAGATATATTGGGATACACCGATGAAGAACTCCTGACCGGGGAAATGGGTCAATTGCGTCACCAACCAGACGCTCAAGTGATTTCTTCTGGAATCGCGGTGGTTGGACAGATGATCGAGCACACCGCAGACAACGGCGATAAAACCTGGGAATTAACGTCTCGTGTTCCGCTTTCTGTTCCAGGTGATGACGCCAACTCCCAACCTTATGCCCTGCTGGTAATATCTCAAGATATAACGAACTTAATGAAAGTTGAAGCGCTCAGCCGGCGACAGAATCAGCAATTGTTGACCGCTGCCGAAATTGCCCGTGATGTGGCTGGTTCGCTCGAAGCCAGTCAAATTCTTAAAAATGCTACCGATCTGATCCGCGCCCGGTTTGGGTACTACCATGCCTCGGTTTTTATTGTCGAACCGACCCGCAAACACGCCGTTCTGCACGAGGCATCTGGCGAAATCGGTAACAAGATGAAAACCGCCGGTCATCGCCTGGCAATTGGTTCGCGATCATTGGTCGGTCAGGCAATCGCCCGCGCCCAAACCGTGGTATCCAACAATACCCGCTCGAATCCGGATTATTACCCCAATCCGTTGCTGCCAGATACTCGCGCCGAACTTGTCGTTCCCCTGAAGGTCGGTGCGCGCGTTCTAGGCGCTCTGGATGTTCAGGCAGATCAAACCGAAGCCTTCAAGACCGAGGATATACACACGTTGGAAATTCTGGCAGACCAATTGGCAATGGCAATCGAAAACGCCAATCTGTTTGCCCGCGCTCAGGAAAACCTTGCCCGGCATCGTTTGCTGCATCAAATCACCACCGCCATATCCACCAGCGAAAACATCAACGAAGCCCTGGAGCGCACCGTGTTTAGTCTGCGCACGACTCTGGGAGAAGAACGAGTAACCATTTATCTGGCTGATGGCAACGGCAACCTGAATCTCCGCAATGCTACCGGTTACGATAATGTGGATCTGGCTTTGTGCAACACCCGAATTGGGGAAGGCCTCATCGGCATGACTGCTGAAAAGCGACATCCCATTCGCATCAATGACACGAAATTGGATACCTGGTTCCGGCTTCCCATCCCCGAAACCCGTTCCGCGCTGGCAGTGCCAATCCTGTATATGGATGAAATTCTAGGCGTCCTCTGCCTTGAATCCGACCAGGTCGAACGGTTCAACGAGAATGATCAGGAAATCATCGGCGCCCTGGGCGATTCGCTTGGCGCAATTATTACCAACGCCCAGCTGGTTGACCAGATCCGAAAGCAAGTGGAACGGCAACGAATGTTGTTTGAGATCACGAACAAGATCCGCCGCTCGGTTGATATTGAAACCATTTTACGAACCTCCGTCACAGAGATCAGCAAAGCAATAGGAGCGCAGCGCGCATCAATCCACATCGCTCCACCTGCGCACGATCCGGAAACCCCGCGCCCCTCTGACGAACTTTCCCGCGCATCCGGTGAATATGGCAGCCACGACAACGGTCATAAGCCAGAGGAATTCGTATCATGAACATCATCCAATATCTGAACCCTTCACATACTCCAGCCCACATCTCCCGCAAAGGCGACTTGATGATCTGGCGGGAACGCATTTTGCAAACCATATTGATCCTTTTGTTCTTTGCCGGCGTGGCTATTTATTTGTTAGGAATTCAACGCGTCCTGGGTCTGCCAGATCAAACGATTATCACCATGATGTATACCATCGCTCTGGTCGCCGTTTTTACCCTCACCATAAGCCGCAGGTTGACCTATTGGGTTCGAATCGGAGGGTTGCTGTTAATTATTTATGCGTTAGGCGTCCAAAATCTGGTCGTTTTCGGTGTTACCCGCAATGGCATTGCCTACATGCTGGCTATTATATTTTTGGCTGGTTTACTGCTTGGATCCCGGCAAGGTTTTTTCGCCACTCTGATTGCATTCCTAACAGTTGTTGGGATGGGGTACGGGATGAATTTTGGTGGTATGAACCCACCCTTGCAAGAGATCCTGTTGGATTCGATGCAATTCAACAACTGGCTGAACATTGCAATTCACATCGGCATTGTTGGTGGTTTCGTCATTTTTTCCAATTACATTATTCTGAATGGTTTACAGGCATCGCTGTTTCAACAGCGTGCCTTGACCATGCAATTGAACGCATCGCGATTTAATTTGGAAAAAAACGTGGAACAGCGCACCGCTGATTTACAACGGCGTCTGGCGCAAATTCGCACCGCCACCGATATTTCCCGCTCGATCAACACCATGCTCGACCCGGACGTTTTACTCCAGCAGGTGGTTGATCTGATCCATAAGGAATTTAACCTATACTATGTGGGTATCTTTTTAGTCGATGAAAAGGGGAGTAACGCTGTCCTGAAAATCGGTTCTGGTGAAGCCGGCAAACAAATGGTTGCCCTGGGTCATAAACTGGCAGTGGGGGGAAATTCAATGATCGGTTGGGCAACGGCGCGCAAAGAAGCCCGGATCGCTCTGGATACCGGCGTTGAAGCCGTTCGCTTCAATAACCCGCTCCTGCCGCTCACCCGTTCTGAAATTGCCCTGCCAATGGTCAGCCGGGATGTCTGTCTCGGCGCAGTGACTATTCAATCAACGGAGCCGGAAGCCTTCGATAATGACGATATTCGCATTCTTCAGAGCATCGCCGACTCCATCGCCATTGCCTTAACCAACGCCCAATTGTTCCAACAAACCCAGCAAAATCTGGAAGAGATCCGTTCGCTCAACCGGGCTTACCTGATTCAATCCTGGAAGGATACCCAATCACAAATGCGCGAAATGGACTATTCTTACCAGAACCCTCTGCCCCCAGTCCATGCGGAAACCAACAATCAGATTCACATCCCCCTCACGCTCCGCGACCAAGCCATAGGAAACCTGACATTGGAACTCGGCGACAAAGCCCTTTCCCCCGATGAAATGGAATTTATTGACGGTGTTGTAAGCCAGACGGCAGTCGCGCTCGAAAATGCGCGCCTGATCCAACAAACCCAGCGAAAAGCCATGGAAGAACAACAGATAAGCCAGATGACTGTTCAATTTTCACGCGCCAACACTGTCGAACAAATTCTACGAACTGCGCTAAAGGAATTAGGCAGCCTTCCCAATATCGCTGAAGTCAGCGTCCAATTGATCCCTCCCCAAGAATCAGCGCTGGAGGAGGTGAGCAGGTGAACAATAACCTTGACCACTCGGCGAAAATAGAAAGGTTTGAGTTTGAAAATATCCTTGGAAGCACTCTCCAGTCCATCCTCAACCTGACAAGCATTGCCAGCGTTATCGGATACCTTGCAGCAGCGTATTGGTTAACCATCCGCAACCTCACCACCTTACCAACCCTTTTACTGCCGGTATTGGTTATTTTACTAACAGCCACCTTCCGCCGCGATCTCCCACTTTATATCCGGGTAGCCATCCTAAACGGATATTTATTTTTGATAGGCGCTTTGATGTTATTGATGTGGGGGATCAATCCGGTAGGTATTCTAATTCTATTGATGGCAGTTCAAGGCGCGTTTTATATGTGGGGGGCATCGCCAGGTCGAATCATGTTCGCCGTTGGCTTATCAAGCATCATCCTGATCGGATTGATGCACTACACCGGTTATATTTCAGCAATCGGAATCACCCCTGCGGCAGTATCCATCCCGGAAAGTGTTTTGTCCGCCGTTGGTTTTATTCTTGTAAATATATTTCTCGCCATTACTGCGGGCAATCTAATGAAGGGATTTAATCAAATTGTAAAAACTGACCGCGAACTGGCTAAAACATTAGCCAACGAACGGCAAAACCTTGCATCCCGCATCGAAGAACGCACCAACCAGTTAACCCGCCAGACTCGCCTGATGGAATTGGCAGCAGAAATTGCGCACCAAATCTCCATGGAATCAAACCGTGAACAACTCTTCAACAGTACGATCGAGTTGATTCGCAACAAACTGGGGTTCTACCATGCTGGAATATTTCTAATGGATGACCAAAATGAATATGCGGTTCTGGTTTCTGCGTCAAGCGAAGCCGGCCAACAAATGCTTTCTCAAAAACACCGATTAAAAAAGGCTGAGGAAGGCATTGTTGGCTATGTAGTCTCACGCGGAGAAGCGCGCATCGCTTTGGACGTTGGCAAGGACGCTGTCCACTTTAAAAATCCGTTTTTACCGGATACGCGCTCGGAAATGGCGCTGCCGATTAAGACAGGGGAGAGGATTCTTGGCGCATTGGATATTCAGTCCACTGAAGCGGAAGCATTCAGTGCGGTTGATATCCAATCCTTGCAAGTCATTGCCAATCAACTGGCGGTAGCGTTAGACCGAATACGCCTGTTCGAGGAATTGCGCCAAACCGTTGAAAGCATGGAAGCCAGCACCCGAACGGCAACTCGCAAAACCTGGCGCACCCATTTGCGCAGCACAACAACCAATCGCGGCTACCGTTACATTTCCACCCAGAAAAAGATCGAAACCTTCGAACCGGAAACCTCTCGACCCACACCGCTTACCGAGGAAACCTCTCGACCCACACCGCTTACCGAGGATCCATCTCGCCACACCATCCAGATTCCCTTACGTGTCCGCAGCGAAATCATTGGAGTGCTTAATGTTCGCTTCGACAGTGACCACGCTCCAGCAGAAACCATACGAATGCTGCGCACCACGGCAGAGCGCATCGGTCAAGCCCTTGAAACTGCGCGCCTGCTGGAAGAACTGGAAAACCGCGCCGAGAGGGAAAGATTGGTCACCGATTTATCCAACCAGGTCCGCTCCTCGACCGACCTCGATCAGATTTTACGCACCACCGCGCTTCAATTAAGCCAATCCCTTGGGATGAGTGAAGTTTTGGTTCAAATTATACCGTCCGCCGAGATTACCAACACGGATTCTCCAGTGGAGGTCGCATGAGCATCGAAGCACATCCAGGTTTAATATGGCGCATCAACCAGGAGAATAGCGATCCAAATTACCACCGCGACCGTTTTGCGGCAGGGTTTTCGCGCATTTCAGCAACTATATTCGGCATCGCAGCGGTCATTTTTCTGCCAACCGCGTTTTCCCAACCTTACTGGCAAGTATTCCTTCTCGCGGCGGCATGCGCCGGTGGAATGATGCTCTCGTTATTTGCGGCAACGCTTAGCGGAAAAAATCGTGCAAATCGCCGGGCAATGTTACTCGCCATAGCATTTCCGGTCGTGTTTATTTTATTTAGCGCCTTAATTGTCAACATAGCGCTGCCGTTTGCTTTGATTCTTTTCCTGATAATGATTATCTTGATCATGGGCGCGCTCGAAGGCAAGCAGCGTGATCTTGGGGTCACAATCTCATTCTATTTGGCGCTGTTTACCCTGCTAGCGGGTATTTATTCTCCTCTTCCCCAACTGCGAATAACTCAAATCGAGGTCATTGCTCCCGTCTTGCTGACCACCTTGCTCATGATCTATATCGTATTGCAGATGCTGGAATTGTTGACCACCACCTTGCGGATTAAATTATTAACCATTTCACTGGCAATCGCAATTTTACCTTTGTTAGTGATCTCGATCATCAATTCTCGCTTCTTTCAAGACGCGCTCCAAAGTCAAACCAACCAGGTTCTCCAAATTGCCGCTCAACAAACTGCATCCCGGGTTGACACCTTTTTAACGGATAACCGTTTATCCATTTCCAATGAGGCATCACTTGCCGTATTTCAGCAATACCTGTCACTTTCGCCAATTTATCGCGCGGATACTCCGCAAGAACATGCAGCCCGATTGACGCTCAATTCACTGGCTTCCCGCCAACAACGCTATCTGCGTTCTTTTGGGTTGCTTGATCTGGACGGCACCGCGATATTGGACGTCAATCCATTACGAATCGGACAAAACGAGTCCAACTCGGATTATTTCACCCGCCCCGTTTCGACTGGCCAGGTATACAATTCTTCGGTAATTTTTGATCCCCGAACTCGCAGCGGCTATCTTTATTTTTCCAGTCCGGTCCGTAATTTGCGCCAACAAGTGGTCGGCGTTTTGCGCGCCGAGTATGATGCGCTGGTATTGCAGCAAATCCTCGGACAATCCGTCAATCTGGTTGGGGCACGTTCCTATCCCATGCTGTTAGATGAAAATTACCTGCGCCTGGCGGATACCATGCTGCCCAACAACCTCTACCGGCTGGTCATGCCGCTGCCATCCGACGTTTTGGGCAACTTAATCGAACAAAACCGCGTCCCGAACATCCCAATTTATGAAATGAGCACCAATGATGCTGCTCTCTTAACCGCTCTGGAAAATTATCTCAATACACCCTTCTTCACCAATGAATTTCATAAGGACTCCGCAGCCGGTCACCCCGAATCGGGCGTTATTGCTCGCTTGAATGCTCAACCGTGGTACCTGATCTTTGTTCGTGAGCAGGCAGTATTTTCGGGGTTGTTTCAGCGTCAGGGACAAATATCAATTCTAATTTCAACCCTGATCGCAGCCCTGGTTGGTCTGATCGCCAGCATAGTGGCGGGAACGTTTAGCCGCCCAATCCTCCGCCTGCAGGAAACTGCCGGACATATTTCGGCCGGACAATTTGACGCCCAGGCAGATGTAGAAACCAGCGACGAGATTGGCAAACTGGCACAGGTGTTTAATTTCATGACCAGCCAGTTAAAAAATTTGATCAATACCCTCGAAGACCGCGTTCAGGAGCGCACCCGCGAACTGGCTCAGCAAAATGAAGCTCTGCTTTTCCGAACGAGGCAGTTACAGACTGTGTCCGATGTTGCCCGCGGGATTGTTTCCACCCAACAATTGGATACATTGCTTCACCAATTGACTGTGTTAATCAGCGACCGTTTTGGTTTCTATCACGTGGGTGTGTTCTTGCTCGATGAAAAGAAGGATTATGCACTGCTGAGAGCAGCAAACTCCGAAGGTGGACGACGCATGTTAGCCCGCCAGCACCGCTTACAAGTTGGTCAAATCGGTATTGTGGGTTATGTAACCGGCAAAGGGGAAGCCCGTATAGCAACTGACGTAGGTCAGGACGCAGTATTCTTCAATAATCCCGATCTTCCCGAAACCCGGTCGGAAATGGCGCTGCCGCTTAAAGCCAACGATGCCGTCATCGGCGCGCTGGATGTGCAAAGCACAATCCCCAACGCTTTTTCCCAGGAGGATATCGAACTGTTTGGCATTCTGGCTGATCAGATCGCCATAGCCATTCTCAACAACCGGCTCTACTCTGAAACCTTGCAAGCCTTGGAGGAATCTCACCGGGTGCACAGGATGTACATGCGCGATGAGTGGGGGAAAACCGGCAGCGATCGCCAGGTGCTTGGCTATCGCGCCACCCCGTATGGTTTAACAACTTTGGAAATCTCGGAGCAATCGGCTGTAGAATCCGCGCTTCATGCTGGTAAAGCATCCATTCGCGCTGCCCAACCTGACCAACCAGCTTCACTGGCAATTCCCATCCGGTTGCGTGGAGTAACCATCGGAGCCATTCACATTCAAGATGCCAGAATCCGCGACCGGATGTGGAGCGATGAAGAGGTTAATTCGATTCAAGCAGTGGCTGATCAGGTTGGACTGGCGCTCGAAAATGCCCGCCTGTTGGAAAAGACCATCCTGCGCGCCGAACGCGAACGCCGGGTTTTAGAAATCACCGGTAAAATCCGCTCCACCAACGATCCTCAAGTAATGATCAACATTGCCATTCAAGAACTTAAGCGCACGTTGAATGCTTCGGAGGCGCAGATTATTTGGAACGAAAACAATCCATTTGGTGAACCAAAGAGCAACGTTCAAGAACGTGAAGCCCCTGGCAACGGCAATGGTCGCGGCAATAGCGCTCAAGATAAGGAACAGCTATGACATACATGCTATCAATCACCAATGAAAAAGGGGGAGTAGCCAAAACCACTACGGCGTTATCCCTTGGGGCGGCTCTGGTCGAAGCAGGTAAAAGCGTCCTGCTGGTAGACCTCGATTCTCAGGCAAACCTTACTCTGGCATTGGGATGCGACCCGCTTAAAGCACAACACACTATTATCAGCGCAGCGATTGATCAGATTCCTCTCGACCAGGTCTGGCAGGAAACCGGCATTCCCAATCTTTATCTCGTTCCCGCCAACCACGAAATGAGTTATGCTGAACGCATCTTGCCCAGCCGTCCGGGTTATGAACATAGCCTGCGCCAGGTATTTTCAGCGATAGAGTTGCCATTCGATTTTGTGATTTTTGATTGCCCGCCATTTTTATGTTCCATGGTGGTCAACGCGCTGACCACTTCTGATATGCTGCTCATCCCTACCCAAGCCGAGTATTTTTCGATCTATGCCCTTAAAAACATGATGAACCTGGTGCGGCGTATTCGCGCCCAAAGCAACCCCACCCTGTCTTACCGGATTTTATTGACTCTCTATGACCGCCGAAATCGGATTCACCGCACGTTGAGTGAACAACTGCGCGCCAGTTTTGGTAACGGCGTTCTCGAGACCATCATCATGGTGGATACACGCCTTCGGGAGAGTTCAATCGCCGGACTACCCATTATCTACCACGCACCAAAATGCCGTTCTGCTCTGCAATATCGGGAACTGGCTCAGGAGATGCTGCAATATGTCGAAAAAACAGTTGCGCAACCGGCTTGAAAATCTTTTCGCCAATATCGAAGAAGCCGCTCAGCTGCTCCCGCAATCGGCACCGTTTAGCAGCCCGGCATGGAATTGGGAAGCCGACCAGGAAGGAAATTACACTTCCTGTCACCCCGCAGTGATTGATTGCCTCGGATACTCTGCCAGCCAATTCATTGGTCAACCATTTACCACCTTCGCCCTGGCAAGCGAATCCTGCTCCGCCCTGCAATCCGCTGTGCAGCAGGGAGTATTCCCTCTTGAACTCGACATACACTTTCAGACCCCATCCGGAAACCCCGTACCAGCTCGCTTTTCCATCTTTTCGCGCCGGGCTGATAATGGCAATCCCGGTGGTTATTATGGCTATGCGCAAATTCTGAGAATCGAAAGGGCTGACCCCTTCACTCTACCGATATTGCCACACACGCCGCCGGCTGCGGATGCTCCACCGCATCCGCTCCCAAAATTCCGTAAAAAAGAAATCCCCGCGATCCCGCCTAAACATGCCAGCCGGAGCGATAAAAATCTGATTGCGCAGCCCGTTCGTCCGGCGCGCCTACCTGCGGTGCACGCTGCCACGATTACAGCGCCTTTGCGAAAAAGGGAGCAAGAAATCGGCGCGTTGGAAATTTTCGCTCAACACGATCAACATGCCTGGTCAGAGGAAGACCGCTTGCTGGTTGAAGAAGTTGCCAACCAATTAGGATTAGCCCTTGAGAATGCTGAATTATATGCTGCCGTTCAGCAGGAATTGAGCGACCGCGTCCGCGCCGAGCAGGAAATCCTGCGCCGCAACCGCGACCTGGCTGCGCTTAACGAAATTGGTCAAAAAATGTCGCGCCTGACCGAACAGAGCGCCATCTTCGCCACGCTGGAACAAACCATCAACCAGTTGATTGAAAAACCTGCCCTGACCATCGCGGTTCTGGATAAGGATGCGCAAACCCTTTCCTTTCCAGTTAACACCCGCGCCGGGATACCCCAGCCGTTAACCCCCCAGCAAATTTCCGAAGATATCTTTGCCCACGCCATCCGCCAACGCAAGGTTTTACATCTTAACCGCCAGGATATCAGCGAATTGTCTTTTTCCGGTGTAACCATCCCTGCCCCAGCACCGGTCGGATTATTGGCTGTGCCATTGATTACCTCGGAACGTGTGATCGGGGTTATCTTGTTGCAAAGTTTCGAACCAGAGAACGTCTTAAACGACGCTCAGGTTGATTTGATATCCGCCATCGCTTCGCAGGTTGCCATCGCCCTGGAAAATGCATTTTTATTCCAGGAGGTCAACGCTGCCCTGCAAGCGTTGGAAAAACGCGAACGCTACCAGGCAAATGTAGCCCGGGCAGTGGCAACCCTGACCGAATTCGGGGTAAAGGGCATCCCTGACGTGCTCCGCTATCTTGGTAATGCCACTGAGTGCGATTACATTTACTTCGCCAGCGCGCGCGAAGACGAACAGGGATTGCACTGGATCATCACCGAACATTGGACAAACCCCCACATAAAGCCCGGTTCGGATCTGGTTGTCCGCCAGCCGCTGTCAGCCGCTCTCTTCCCCGCATGGAGCGCGCGGCTTAAGGAAAAGGGCTGGCTATCAGGTTCATGCCAGGATTTTGAGGGCAGAGAAAGAGAATTTTTACGCCAGCGCGGCGTCAATTCCTTGTTGATCCTGTCTGTTCCGGGTAACCGCGATATCCCCAGCTTCATCGCGCTGGAACAAACCTCCAGCCGGACCTGGCAAAATGACGAAATCAATGTTCTCCAGGTCGCCGCAGACGCACTGGCGAACACCTATGTCCGTCAAGATTTGCTCGAACAACTGCGCTCATCCCTGGATGAAACTGAAACATTATACAAAATTAGCCACAATTTAGCATTGGCAGCGGATTATCCGGAAATGGTACGCGCCATTGCTGGCGGCATAACCGACGAGAAAGTTAACCGGGCAGTGTTGGTATTGTTCAACCAGCAGGATCATCTTACTCCGCCCGATTACAAAGTTGCCGCCAGCTGGTTTTCCGGCAGAGGAACGCCGCCCCCGGCGAACGGCACCAGTTTGCCGTTGACCGTCTACCAACAGTTGTTATCCATTGAAAAACCCGTTTTCTACAGCGACATATTTGACATCGGTATACATCCCACTGCCCAACAGGCGCTGGAAACTCTTCACGTCCGGTCAATTGCCGTTCTCCCGTTGTGGGCAGCCCGCAAGCAGCTTGGCGCATTATTGTTCCTCTCCGAAAGCCTGCATTATTTCACTATTCGCGAGATGCGCACCTTCCCGCCATTGGTTGACCAAATGGCAACGGCAATAGAGAACATGCGCTTGTTCGAGCAAACTCAGGACGCGCTGGCGGAAACCGAGATGTATTATCGCATCAGCAGCGGCATTGCTCAATCCGCCGGCACAAGCGACCTGGTTGAATTGGTTATTTCAGAAATCATGCCCGCCCGCGCCGAACGCGCCGCCATCTTTCTCATCCACGCGGATCTTCAAGGCAACCCAATCGGATACGAAATTAGCGCCAACATGACCCTTTCGGGAGAGGACCTTTGGCTGGATACCCGTGAGCCGATCAGCGTCCTTCCTCTCATCAAAGAAGTCAACAATGAACCGCTCATCATAACCGATATTGATTGGGCTAAAATTGATTCGATCTCCCTTGAAACACTCAAAACGTATGGCATTCGCTCCGGCGTGTTCATACCGCTTTTCAGCGCGGGAATACTAGTCGGCTTGTTGCTGGCAGCATCCTCCCAGCCAGCCCAGTACGACCCTGAAGAAATCCGCTTATTGACAGTCGCCAGCAACGGATTCGCCGTGGCTTTGGAAAGGCAGCGGCTGCTCAAAGAAGCCCAACGCCGGGCCGTCGAACTTCAAACCGCAGCGGAAATCGCCCGTGACACCACCAGCGTCCTTTCCCAAGACGTGCTGCTCAGCCGCATGGTCAAACTGCTCAACGATCGCTTCGGTTATTACCACACCGCAATTTTCCTGGTGAATGAAGAACAAACCCATGCCGTCATTCAACAAGCCAGCGGATACGGCGCCGAGACCGTCGTCGCCTCACGGCAGCGCATTGCCATTGGTTCGCGCTCGATTATCGGGCGGGTTACCGATACCGGTAACCCGGTCATCGTTAACGAAGTCAACCTCAGTCCAATTTACCTGTCCAATCCCCATCTCCCTGGCACCCAATCCGAATTGTGCCTTCCCCTGCGAATCGCAGACCGCATCATTGGCGCCCTGGACATCCAATCCGATCAGCCCAATACCTTCCACGAAGATGAGGTGGGCGTATTCCAGATTCTGGCAGATCAAATTGCTGTCGCGATCGAAAATGCCCGCGCATACGAGCTGGCACAACAAGCATACCAGGAAATGCGCGAGGTTGACCGGCTTAAATCACAATTCCTGGCAAACATGAGCCATGAATTGCGCACTCCGTTAAACTCGATCATCGGCTTTTCGCGGGTCATCCTTAAAGGAATTGATGGCCCAATTAACGACCTGCAAAAACAAGACCTGACCTCGATCTATAACTCCGGTCAGCATTTATTAAGTCTGATCAATAACGTGCTCGACCTGTCCAAGATCGAGGCTGGAAAGATGGAATTGCAATTCGAGGAGATCAACCTGGGCGACTTGGTTAACTCCGTAATGGCAACCGCGGTCGGCTTGGTAAAAGATAAACCGATCAAATTGCGTCATGAAATCCAGCCGAACCTGCCGCCGGTATACGCCGATAACACCCGCATACGTCAGGTATTACTGAACTTTATTTCGAATGCGGCAAAGTTCACCGATGCCGGCATGGTCACGGTCGAGGTAAAAAAGTCGGTCAGCCCGGATAACAAACCCGAAGTAATGGTTGTAGTCACCGATACTGGACAAGGCATTGATGAAAGGGATCAAGAGAAGCTCTTTTTGCCTTTCTCACAAGTGGACGATTCACCAACCCGAAAAACGGGCGGCACAGGGCTGGGACTTTCAATTTCACGTTCTTTCATCGAACTCCACCACGGGCGGATCGGTCTGCTGTGCAGCGAAGTTGGCAAAGGCAGCACCTTCTACTTTACCCTGCCGGTGCAACAGCCCGTTACAACCGGCGAACTGCGCCTGGAAGCAACCCTCACCCAGACCGAGAAGGTCATCCTGGCAGTTGACGATGATGCCCAGGTAATCAGCCTTTACGACCGTTTCCTCCAATCCAGCGGATACAAAGTCTTCGCGCTTACGCAACCGAAAAAAGCGGTTGAAAAAGCCAAAGCAATCAAACCCTTCGCGATCACCCTGGATGTAATGATGCCGGAAATGGACGGCTGGCAGGTAATCCATGCTTTGAAAAATGACCCCGAAACAAGAGAGATCCCGGTGATCATCTGCAGCATTTTGGAAGAAGAGGAAAAAGGTTTCAGTCTTGGCGCAGCCGATTACCTGGTCAAACCATTCTTGCAAGAAGACCTGGTTAATTCTGTTTTTCGCTTGAATCGTCAGAACCGCATCCACCGAATTCTGGTTGTGGACGATTCACTCGAGGACCAACGATTAATCCAAAAATCCCTGGAGCAATACAAGCATTTCGAGCTGTATTCCACCACCAATGGGCAACAAACCCTTGAATTTTTGAGCAGCAGCCAGCCGGACGCAATCATTCTCGACCTGTTCATGCCCGGCATGGATGGCTTCCAACTGTTGGAAAAATTCCGCACCGATCCGGAATTGAGCCAGATCCCGGTCATCATTCTGACTGGCGCCGATTTAACTCCCGAACAGCACCATCAGTTGGCGGAATTCGGTCAAAGCATGCTTAATAAAAGCGTGTTGAGAGAAAAAGATTTTCTAAACCGGCTCGAACAAGCGCTCGGACGCATCCAAAACTAATTTTCTTAGAGGTTACTCCTTAATGCCGCCTTCTTTCGTTGTTGAATGCCTAGATTGCGCACACCGGACCGACTTTTCGCCCCTTTCCAACGCGTGCCCACATTGCGGAGGCTTCTGGCGTCAAGCACGTTATGATTATGAAAGCATAGCGCGGACCATGCCTGCCATGCTCGCTGAACGTCCCTTCAATATCTGGCGCTACCGCGAATTATTACCCGTAAAAAATCCCAACCCCGACCTGTGTCTGAACGAGGGCGGCACCCCGCTGATACGCGCCCTGAACCTTGGGATGATTCTCAGTCACGCCAACCTGTATCTCAAGGATGAACGCCAAGGTCCAACCGCTTCGTTCAAGGACCGCCAGGCCGCTGTGACCATCTCCGCTCTGAAGGAAGCAGGTATCACCGAGGCAGTCATTGCCTCAACCGGAAATGTCGCAATTGCATATTCGGCGTACGCCGCTCGAGCAGGTATTAAGCTGTGGGCATTCCTGACCAGTCTGGTTCCAGCCGCAAAAATGCGCGAAGTTGCCCTCTACGGCAGCCAGGTTGTCAAGGTAACCGGCTCGTATGATCAGGCAAAGCAGGTTGCCGCAGAATTTGCCCGTCAGCGCGGACTGTATTTGGATGCCGGCGCCCGCAGCATCCCCAGCATTGAATCCATGAAGACGCTGGCGTTCGAAATTGCCGAGCAATTTTCCACCCAGCAGGGCAATGTGATGGCACGTTGTGGTGCGCGCGCCAGCCTGCCCTGGAAGACGCCGGACTGGTATGTTCAATCGGTGAGTGGCGGCATGGGACCTTTGGGAGTATACAAAGGTTTTACTGAATTGTTTCAGATGGGGCTGATTGAGCGGATTCCGAAAATTGCCATCATCCAGGTCGAGGGCTGCGCCCCAATGGTGCACGCCTGGAAACAGGGCAGCGAAACCGCCAACCCGGTTCATTCCCCCCGCACGCTGATTGCAACCCTGGCTACCGGCGACCCGGGACGCTCGTACACGATTCTTAGAAACGAACTTCTCGCCACCGGCGGAACTTTCGAAATGGTCAGCGATCAGGAATCCTTTCGGGCAATGCACTTTCTTGCCAAGATGGAAGGGCTATCCATCGAACCCGCTGCCGGCGTTGCTGTTGCCGGTTTGATCAAAATGGTACGGTCCGGCCAAATTTCCAGCCACGAATCGGTGGCGATTAATGTCAGTGGGCATACGATGCCCATCGAACGCAACATCCTGGGCGAAGGCTGGGCAAAAGACCTTGTTCTGCCATCCGAACAGATGGTAGAAAGCCCGGAAGAAGGTCTTTTGGCTGCACTCAGCAAAGTTGCAATTGACCGCTTCCCGCGGATTGCCATTGTGGACGATAACCCGGACGTTCGCCGCCTGGTCAGGCGAATACTCCAATCACAAGGCAATTACGAATTATTCGAAGCAGCCAATGGTGTTGAAGCAGTCAACCTCATTCACCGCGAACTGCCCAACCTGGTGATACTGGATTTGATGATGCCCGAATTAGATGGTTTCGGTGTGATGGATGCGCTGCAAGCCGATCCTTCCACAGCTCAAATCCCTATTATTGTCATTACGGCTAAAGAACTAACCCCCGCCGAAAAAGAACGCTTGAGCGGGCACATTCAAACCCTCATGCAGAAAGGGGATTTTCTGAGTGACGATTTACTGGATGAGGTTCGCGCCTTTTTGAAATAGGTGCGGAAAAAACCCGCCGGCGGCAAACGATCATGGAAAGGAAACATCATCACCAGGGGATCAGCGCAGCATTGCTATCAGCATTGCTGCTTGGCTTGCTGCCTGTGTTTGGAAAACAGGCTTTGCTATTAGGTTTTACTCCATTTGCGGTGGTCTCTATGCGCACCACCCTGGCGGTATCCCTCCTGTTCATTTTCATGCTCTTTCACCGCCGCTACTTTTATATTTACCCGGTGGGCTTGATCGGCTGTTTTTTGGCTGGTTTCATTAATGGTATCGGGTCAATCTTTTATTACGTTGCCCTGGCTAGAATCGAAGCCAGTGTTGGACACTTGTTGTATTCGTTTTATCCTCTGTTCGTGGTTTTTTGGCTGCTGCTCGACCGCCAACCGATTTCACCGCTCACGTTTTTTCGATTGCTATTAGCCCTGCCAGGCGCCTATTTATTGCTTAGCGCCGCAGAAAACTCGATTGACTGGTTAGGCGCCGGATTTATGCTGATATCCGCTGCATTTTACGGATTGCACCTCATCATCAATCAACGCATTCTTTACGAAGCCCCGCCTCCAACCGTAACTTTTTACACTTTATTGAGCATGGCTGTTACCGTTTCCAGCGTGTTTCTGCTGTTTGACCGCCAACTTCCTGTTTTCGGAACCCCTTGGCTGCCTTTGATCGGCATGGGCGTGGTTACCTTCTTTGCGCGATTGACTCTCTTCATGGGAGTGAAAAGATTAGGCGGGCTGCAAACCGCTCTGCTTGGCTTAGGTGAACTGATCGTCACAGTAGCGCTTGCCCGGATATGGCTTGGCGAACAACTCTCCCTGACGCAATGGATCGGAGCATTGCTGATTGGCGCAAGCCTGTTCCTGGTCGGCTTCGACCGATATACTCCCGAAAAACGGCGCCAGACCGGCTGGCTGGCTTGGTTGAATACCCCACGCATTCCCTCTGCCAACCTTCCCTGGCACAAATAACGCTCAGCCTAACACGGCGCTTTCCCGTCCTTCGATCTCCAGCACATAACCGGACCCGCGAATGTTCCGTATCCAATATTCTCCACCTGGCACCTTCGCCAGTTTATGATTCAAGCGCGAGAACATGGGGCGCAGCATCCGCGCCGATTCCTCAACTCCCAATCGGTAACCGTACA
This sequence comes from Bellilinea sp., assembly GCA_039666315.1. Classification (GTDB taxonomy): domain Bacteria; phylum Chloroflexota; class Anaerolineae; order Anaerolineales; family Anaerolineaceae; genus Bellilinea. Next base: position 184,124 of record JAVSME010000016.1, read on the forward strand.
CAAATTGAACGATTTCCTGATGGCGCATGACCAGTGCGTGGTTGGAAAGCAACATTCCCAACGCTTTGGTTTCATTGGGCGTCAGGTGGACTGCGCCACCGCTCCAAAGGATTTGCCGCCGCATCAAGTCAATTTCCACTCCGGATGACAACCGCAATATTGTATTCTCGCCCGGCGCTGGTTCCGTGGAAATGGCATACTTACCTTTAACTTCAGCCAGTGGAGGGCTGTCGCCGTTGTCTCTGGTATAAATTTGTGATCGACGAACACTGGCCAGGATGATTTCCGGGGAAACGGGTTTGAGTAAATAATCAACCACTCGTAACCGCAATGCCATTACTGCGCTATCGAAACTGCCGTGCGCCGTCAGGATGATCACCTTCAAATAAGGATATTTTTGCGCAGCCTTACTGAGGACCTCCATGCCGCTCATTCCCGGCATTTTCAGATCCAGAATCAGCAAATCATATCTCAAACGGGCGAGCGATTCGAGCGCCATTTGACCATTTTCAACCCCATCCGCGTCGAAACCCTCCAATTGCAAAATCCTTAACAGGGTTAGCCTGGCGGCGTCTTCGTCATCCACGATCAATATCCTTGTCATTCGGATACTCCTTGCCTCGGCACCGTCATTCGGATGCGGGCGCCTTGACCAAATTTTGGCGGGATAAACCTCAATTCACCCCGGTGCACATCCACCACCAACTCATAGCTGATGGATAACCCTAGCCCAGTTCCGCCTTCACGGGTCGAGAAAAAAGGCTCAAAGACTCGCTCTTCAAACTCAACTGGCACGCCCAGGCCATTATCTTCAATGCTCAGAATGACATTCTCTGCTTGTGGTTCAACTTCGATCCAAATTTTTCGTTCTCCCGAACACGGTTTGAGGGACTGCATAGCATTCAGCAGCAGGTTCAAGACAACCTGTTGGATGTGATGTTGGCTGATTTTAACCTCAACCGGATCGTGAGGATAGCATTTTTCAACCTCGATTTGATATTGTTTCAATTGCGGCTCGATCAACTCCAATACCAAGTCAATAATCGCCAGCAAATCGTGATTAATCATTTTCACTTCATGCGATTGATAAAAAGAAAGCGTATTTTTGGCTAATTTGGATAAGCGTTCCACCTCTTTGATGGCAATTTCCAAATATTCCTGTTGTTGGGCGGTCGTGATATCCGGGCGGGCTGCCAGATGCAGGCAGTTGCGCACGGCTTGCAGCGGGTTGTTGATTTCGTGTGCCAGAGTACCCATCAATCGCCCCAATGCGCCCATTTTTTCCGACAACCGCAGCGCTTTGTTCGATTCTTCAGCCCGCAAGATGGATTCCTGTAAACTCCGGTAAAGGAAGGCGTTTTCTAATGCCACCGCTGCCTGGCGAGAGAAAATTGCCGCCATTTCCAGGTCGGATTCATGAAATTTGTTGTCATTTACGGAACGCACGAAATAGAATAGATATTTGGAAGGATAACCGGTTATTGGCACCAGGATCAATTCGAGCCCGTTGCGTTCCAGGAATTGGTTTATTCCTGGATTTTCAATCTGTTCTCCAAATATAACCCATGAATTACTACCTCCATCCCTTCTTACCCAATCGTTCAAATTCAAGTTAGCCAGGGTGAAATATTCAGCCAGGTCTTGACCAAAAACGAGATCCCAGGAATTACTATCATGGTTGCAACGGTAAACCCCGCTTTGGCGGGTTTGGAATAATTCAACACAAATTTTTTTCAGGTGATGGATCAATAAATCCAGGTCAGTATGGGTAAAAATATTTTCGGTAACCTCGAATAACGGGTGGAGTATTTTCAACCTGGCGGCATCACGCTTATCTCGGAGAGTTTTCAAAACAAGCGAAACTGTGCCAACCAATTCACTGGAAGACTCAAATGGTTTTACCAGTAAACCATCCACTCCTCGTCTCAACGCCTGGATAGCAGTTTCAACACTCCCAAAACCCGTCATCAAGATAATCGCAATATCGGGTTGAATTTGCTTGATCCGCGTCGTCAGCTCGAAACCATCCATGCCGGGCATACGAATATCCGTGATCATTAAGTCATACGAGGTAATTTGAACACTGTTCAAAGCGTCTTTCGCGGCTGTCGCGGTATGCACAAAATAGCCGGAACGTTCCAGTATACGCTGGCAAAGGCGAACAATCGCTGCATCATCATCAACTACCAGTATCTTTTGGGGTTCCATGCCTGCTCCACCCTGGAAATTCCACCTGACGGTTGTTAAACTAAATATGGAGTACCATTCTTCCCGCTCTCTCGAAAAAACCGATCGGACGAGCGCGGCATTGCTCCCCGTATTGATCCAATCCATCATCTGAGCGGATGCTGGGAAAATCTAGATAAAATCCCATACCATTGCTTATTATAAATCTTCTTGCTTTTCATGTTGAAAAAAACTGTCTGTTTGAATCAAATAGCTGATAAAATTTTCTCTCGACCCCATTTGATAATTAGGAATAGCAATGACCCCCCTGAATACTCTCGCGGCACTTTCACCCATACTTGCGATCCTTGTTCTATTGGTGATCCTGCGAATTCCTGCCACCAGAGCAATGCCTTTGAGCCTTGCATTAACCGCCATCCTTGCTTTCTTCATCTGGCGCGTCCCTGGCATACAAATAACAGCCTCGATTTTGGAAGGCGCGATCATATCGCTTTCGATTTTGTGGATTCTTTTCGGCGCAATCCTGTTGCTGAATACCTTGACCATCAGCGGTGCCATGGAACGCATCCGCGCAATGTTCTTTAGCATCTCTCCAGATCGTCGCGTACAAGCGATCATCGTCGCCTGGCTGTTTGGCGCATTCATCGAAGGAGCGGCTGGATTTGGAACGCCTGCTGCCATCTCGGCGCCATTGATGGTTGCTCTGGGGTTTCCTCCATTGGCAGCGGTTGTGCTTGCCCTCACTGCCAACAGCAGCCCGGTTTCCTTTGGCGCGTTGGGAACAACGTTTCAAATTGGGATGACCCGTGGCTTGCAAGAAGGTGGACAGATTGCCAGGCTGGTGAGCGAGGCAACCGGCGGAATGCCGTTGCCGGATATCATCCACCGTGTCGCCGTTCAGGCTGTGCAAATCGATCTATTTGTCGGTTTTCTCATACCATTGATTCAGGTAGTGTTATTGACCCGTTTTTGGGGGAAAAACAAATCCATTCGCGAAGGTCTGGCTATATGGAAATTTGCTGTTTTCGCAGGACTGAGCTTCCTGATTCCTGCCTGGCTGTTTGCGCTTCTACTAGGACCCGAATTTCCAACCTTGCTCGCTGCTCTAATCGGTCTAATAGTTGTCATAACCGCTGCGCGTAAAAAATTTCTCCTCCCTGCCGAAGTGTGGGATTTTCCCGCAGCCCCATCTGAACCAATTGACCATAAGCCTCACCCGATGACATTATGGCAAGCATGGCTTCCGTACCTTTTATTGACCGCCCTACTGGTTCTGACTCGCTTGCCGTTCCTGCCGTTGAAAGATTTTTTGCAGAACGCATCCATCCGATTTCCCAACCTTCTGGGCACCTCGATCAGCACATCCCTGGAGCCGCTCTATCTGCCCGGAACTATTTTCATTGTTGTAACCATAATTTCCTATTTTCTTTTCAGGCTTGATCGCCAGGAAATTTTCACCACACTGAAACTTTCCGCTTCCCGGTTGATCGCCAGCGCAATTGCGCTTGGGACAGCCCTGCCAATGGTACGAATTTTCATCAATTCGGGTGTGAATCAGGCGGATTTGGGTAGTATGCCGATCGAACTCGCCAGTCTTACCGCGCAGGGCATCGGTCCATTCTGGCCCCTGATTGCGCCATTAATTGGTAGTCTTGGATCATTTTTGGCGGGCAGCGCAACCTTCTCAAACATGATGTTTTCATTATTCCAAATCAGCGTCGCTGATCAGGTAGGCAACAACTCGTTCATTGTCTTGGGGCTGCAACAACTTGGCGCAAATGCCGGCAACATGATTTGCGTGCTTAATGTGGTTGCGGCTACCTCCGTTGTTGGTCTTAGTGGAAAGGAAGGGACGGTTATCCGTTTTACTTTACCACCCATGTTGTATTACACCTTGTGGGCAGGTCTGATCGGTCTCGGATTGGATCGTTTCTTTTTCTGATATTTCTCCAAGATTTGATGGGTTGCAATTTTACGCAAAACCATTCATAATTGACAATTAATCCCAGACAGGTAACAATTTGAAGGAGGTGATCTCTAATCAGCCTATTTTTAATTTCCTGCCCTGATTCATGATTTGCACCAAACGTAAACCAAAGGAGGAGTAGTGATGAAAGCCAAAAAGTTATTTTGGGTGATTGCAATTCTGGTGGTTGCCAGTATGGCTCTTGCAGCCTGCCAGCCAGCAGCAACCCCAACCCCTGAGCCTCCGGCTCAACCCACGCCTGTCCCCGAACAACCGCCCGTAGTTGAATTCGAGCCAATGGTGCACGGGACAGACACATGCGAAAACTATGCCGGCATTATCAAGGAAATTGCCGCCCTTGATGAATTAACCGTTCGCTTTACGCTATGTAAACCGGATCCAGCGTTTCAATCGAAGGCTGCCTTTACCGCCTTTTCCATTCAGCCAAAAGAATGGATCGAAGCCGCTATGGAGAACCGCCAAATCCTGGAAAAACCTGTCGGCACAGGTCCCTACGTTCTGGATTCCTGGAAACGCGGTGACAGCATCATTTTCCAGCGATTCGATGGTTACTGGGGCGAACCCGCCATAACGGATACGCTTGTGTTCCGCTGGGCATCTGAAGGTGCTGCCCGCTTGCTGGAACTACAATCCGGCACGGTGGATGGCATTGATAATCCCAGCCCGGACGATTTTGAAGTGATTCGTCAGGATGCGAATTTACAACTGATTGAACGCGAAGCCTTGAATGTGTTTTACCTGGGCATGACCAACACCTTCGCCCCGTTCGATATATTGGAAGTGCGCCAGGCGATTGCAATGGGCATCGACCGCCAGCGCGTTGTTGATAACTTCTACCCCGCTGGTTCTTCGGTTTCCAGCCACTTTACCCCGTGCTCTATTCCGAACGGCTGTACTGGTGAGGATTGGTACGATTTCGATCCCGTCAGAGCCAAAGAATTACTGGCGCAGGCTGGCTTCCCCGATGGATTTGAAACCACCATCTATTACCGGGATGTCTTCCGCGGTTACCTGCCAGAACCAGGTCTGGTTGCCACTGACCTGCAAGCACAATTGCGCGACAACCTGGGAATCGAAGCGGAGATTGTCGTAATGGAAAGCGGCGCATTCATTGATGAATCAACCAGTGGTCGCCTGGATGGCTTCTACTTGCTTGGATGGAGCGCTGATTACCCGCATATAACCAATTTCCTCGATTTCCATTTCAGCCGGGCGAACCCACAATTTGGCACCCCCTTCCCTGAAATTTATGAACTGTTGGAACAGGGCGCTCAAATGAGCGATCCGGAAGAATCGGCTCCTATTTACGAACAAGCCAACAATTTAATCCGTGAACTGGTGCCAATGGTTCCTATCGCCCACGGTGGTTCGGCGGTTGCATACCGCGCGGATGTGGAAGGCGGCCACGCCAGCCCGCTTAGCAACGAATATTTTGCAGTGGTCAATCCAGGAGGACGCACGACCTTCGTCTGGATGCAGAATGCTGAGCCCATTTCGTTATACTGCGGTGATGAAACGGACGGCGAGAGTCTTCGCGCATGCGAACAGGTTCTTGAATCGCTGCTTTCCTATGAAGTCGGCGGCACAGCGGTTAAGCCTGCGTTGGCCGAATCGTGTGTCCCGAATGATGATCTTACCGAGTGGACCTGTAATCTGCGGCCAAATGTCAAATTCCACGATGGTTCTGCTTTGGACGCCAATGATGTGGTGATGTCCTGGGTGGTAGCCTGGGATTACGAACACCCCTTGCACATCGGCAATACCGGTTCCTTCGAATATTTCAGCTATTTGTGGGGATTACTCAATGCCCCACCGGCTGAATAGGAATTTGCCTGAGATCATGGGTTTCACCTTTACGTAATTGCACGATGGCGCGGGATGGACGTTCCGTATTTTGTTAAGCGACGGCTATCCCGCGCCTTTTATTCGTAGAAAATTAAGGTTTCCCAGGTAAGGAGTAGTCATGGTCGCTTACATCATACGCCGTTTGTTGCTGGCAATTCCGGTCATGTTCGGCATCCTCGTCGTCACCTTCACGCTCTCGCGCATGATCCCCGGAGACCCCTGTAAGGCGATGTTAGGCGAAAAAGCCACGCCCGAAGTCTGCCAACGATTCCGCGCCCAGTATGGGCTGGACCAGCCAATTCCGGTTCAATTGGGCATTTTTATGGGCAACGTGCTTCAGGGTGATTTTGGCATGTCTATTCGCTTCAGCCGCCCGGTAACCATCATTCTAATTGAGCGGTTACCCACCACTATCGAACTGGGCGTATCCGCATTGATGATTGCTGTCCTGGTTGGTATTCCTGCGGGGGTGATTTCGGCTGTCAAACGCAACTCGATAATTGACGTGGTTACCATGGTAGGAGCGAATATTGGAGTATCTATGCCGGTATATTGGCTGGGGTTAATCCTGGCTTATGTATTTGCATTGTTGTTGAAGGATACCCCTTTCTGGTTACCGCCAACCGGCAGGCTGACTGCTGGTCTTGTTAGCGTTCCATTTTATGAAATTCTCGGCTGGGACTTTCCAAAGGAATCTTTCCGCTTTCATTTGGTTGAATTCATCAGCAATTTGTATATTTTTAATTCATTAATCACGCGAGACTGGGCAGTCCTCAAGGATGCCATTAAGCATCTGATTTTGCCGGCAGTGGCATTAAGCACAATTCCTATGTCAATCATCGCCCGCATGACCCGTTCTTCGATGCTGGAGGTGCTTAAACAGGATTACATCCGTACTGCGCGGGCAAAAGGGTTATTGAGCAATACAATCATTTTTAAACACGCCTTCCGAAACGCCCTCCTCCCGATTATCACCATCATCGGTATCCAGGTGGGTACTCTTTTTGCTGGAGCCGTCTTGACCGAAACGATTTTCGGTCTTGCCGGTGTTGGGCGGATATTGTTCGAAGCCATTACCGCCCGCGATTTTCCCATCATTCAGGCTTTTACCGTTGTCATCGCGGCCGGATACGTAATCACCAACCTGATTGTTGATCTATCGTATGTAATAATTGACCCACGCATCCGCCTGGATTAGTCAACTAAACTATGCGCAAATTTTTCTTGCTCCACTTTTCGTTCCAAGTAACGCAGGATTAAAAAATGGTGGCTGAACTTAAATTGAATGGCTCGAAAAAAGATTACCGCTCGAACAGTTTGTGGCGTTTAACCCTCAGGCGGATTTTTCGCCAACGATCTGCGGTTATTGGTTTGTTTTTAATCGGCTTCCTGATCCTGGTTGCCGCTTCTGCTGATATCATCGCGCCGTATGATCCAATCAAATCATTGATCGGTATTGAAGATATCAAGAAGCGAGAAGCACCTTGTATTCATCTCTTTGGCTGCCCAACCGATCGCCCTCAACACCTCATGGGGGTGGATGGAAACGTTCGCGACCAATTCAGCCGGGTACTGCATGGTTCGCGGTATTCACTATATGTCGGCTTTTCAACCGTAAGCGTTGCCATTCTGGTTGGCACCCTGCTGGGCGCAGTTTCAGGTTATTTCGGCGGCTGGTGGGACAACATCATCATGCGTATTATGGATGTATTGATGGCTTTCCCGTCCTTGCTGCTCGCCATTACCATCGTTTCGGTGCTCGGACCAGGATTAGAAAACGCCTTGCTTGCCATTGCCATTGTGTCCATACCAGTTTATGCCCGCGTAGTGCGTGCCAGCGTGTTATCCGTTAAAGAACAGGCTTATGTTTCCGCTTCATATGCATTGGGCGGCAGTCACTTTCATATCCTTTTGCGCCGCATTTTGCCCAATGCCATTCCACCGCTGATTGTTCAAGGCACGTTGGGTATCGGTACCGCCATACTAGATGCCGCTGCACTATCTTTTCTTGGGTTAGGCGCGCAACCCCCTACCCCAGAATGGGGCACCATGCTCGGTTCCGAGCGCAATCAAGTCTTTACGGCGCCGCATCTGGTTTTCTTCCCTGGCGCAGCAATCATGATCACCGTTTTATCCTTCAACCTGCTTGGCGACGGGTTACGCGATGCCATTGACCCGCGCCTGAGCCATCAAAAATAAACGCGCAAAGCGAAACCATGACCCATCAAAAATCTCCCCCACTTTTAGAAGTTCACAACCTGAAAACCTATTATTATACCGATGACGGCATTGTCAAGGCAGTGGATGGTGTCGATTTCGAGGTGTATCCTGGTGAGGTGCTTGGGCTGGTTGGAGAGTCAGGGTGCGGAAAAAGCGTTACCTCTCTTTCCATCATGCGTTTGATTGAACCGCCCGGAAAAATCCTGGAAGGTCGCATCTTGTTTGGAGGGCGAAATTTGCTGGAACTTCCTGAAAAAGAGATGGCGCAGGTTCGCGGCAACCAAATTTCGATGATTTTTCAACAACCTCAGTCCAGTCTCAACCCGGTATTTAATATCGGTGAACAAATTATAGAGGTACTTAAAATTCACAGCACCTTAAGCAAACAGGAACTACGCGCCCGAGCCTTGCAGTTGATCCACCTCGTTGGCATCCCGGACGCGGACCGCAAAATCAACGCCTTTCCGCATGAAATGTCCGGCGGGCAGGCACAGCGGGTGATGATTGCTATGGCGCTGGCGTTGAATCCGCAACTACTGATTGCTGATGAACCCACCACTGCGCTGGATGTTACCATCCAGGCGCAAATTCTCGACCTCATGCGGGAACTGCGTGTTCGAACGGGCACCTCTGTAATCTTAATCACGCATGATTTGGGGGTCATCGCCGAAATGGCAGATCGGGTCGCGGTGATGTATGCCGGACGCGTGGTCGAACAAGCCAAAATTGACCAGTTATTCAACCATGCGCTGCATCCCTATACTCAGGGATTAATCGAATCAGTACCTGTGTTGGGTCAGGTCAAGGATGAATTAGCCACTATCCCAGGAAACGTGCCCAATCTGGTAGATCTGCCGCCTGGCTGCCGTTTCGCTCCGCGTTGTTTGGCGCGCGAACAGTATCAACTTGAAATTTGCCAGCGTATCGAGCCGGAATTACAGATAGTTGAGCACGGCGACCACCTGGTACGCTGCTGGTTATACCAGGATAGTGAAAATCATCGCGCCCCCTTAAAACCCTGAGCCGAGAGAGGCACCCTGGATGAATTCTACACTCACTCAAGCAGCAACACAGGTTGAAGACCTGGTTATCGTCAAGGATCTGGTAAAGTATTATCCTGTATATGGCGGGATATTAAAACGAACCGTTGCTCAGGTCAAAGCAGTTGATGAGGTGAGTTTCACGATCAAAAAAGGCGAAACCCTGGGATTGGTTGGTGAATCCGGTTGCGGTAAAACCACGGTTGGTCATACCATGTTGGGATTATTAAAAGCCACCAGCGGAAGCGTGATCTTTGACGGAACGGATTTGCTTAACCTCAAAGGCAAAAACATCAAGGAAATGCGCCGTTATCTGCAAATTGTCTTTCAGGATCCCTATTCATCGCTCGACCCGCGCTTGCCAATCGGCGAATCGATTGCCGAAGGTTTGAACATTCATAATATCGGCAGCGAGCAACAACGCTTTGAACAAGTGCTGGAGGTGTTAAAACGGGTTGGCTTGGAAGATTACCACGCCATGCGTTATCCGCACGAATTCTCCGGTGGGCAGCGTCAGCGAATTGGGATTGCCCGCGCGTTAATCCTGCAGCCAAAATTCATTGTTCTTGACGAACCCGTTTCAGCCCTGGATGTGTCCATCCAGGCGCAGGTGTTGAACATCCTACGCAACCTGCAGCGCGAATTTGGGCTGACTTACCTTTTCGTTGCCCACAATTTAGCCGTTGTGGAACACATTTCGGACCGGGTTGCGGTCATGTATTTGGGAAAAATTGTCGAACTTGCCAGCCGGAACGACCTGTTCAGCACGCCGCTCCACCCTTACACTCAGGCGTTGATGTCCGCCATTCCAATCCCCAATCCTCATGTGCGGCGTAAACGCATGATCCTGTCCGGCGACGTGCCCAGCCCGCTAAACCCGCCCAAAGGCTGCCGTTTCCACCCGCGCTGCCCTTTTGCGCGCCCAAACTGCGCCGTGGACGAACCTCAACTGCGCGAACTGGCGCCAAACCACCAAGTGGCTTGCCATTATGGTGAAGAATTTTTCAAATAAAAACGCTCTTAACGGGCGTTCTTAGGGGTGCCAGATGGGTTTCGAACCCACAACATCCACATCCACAGTGTGGCGCTCTGCCATTGAGCTACTGGCACCGTGAAGCAGGGCGATTTTATCACAGCATCAGGGCTTATGCAAGCAGTTTTTTCGCCGCGCTGGCAGCATTGAAGCGTGCGATGGTGTGTTGTTCTCCCAATTTTAAATCTTTGATCGTGATGTTCCCGGCTGCCATTTCGTCCGGACCGAGAATGACGACGAAACGGATGCCCATCCGGTCAGCATATTTCAGCTGGCGTTGCAGACGCACCGGCTCGGTGAAACAGATCGTTTTTAAGCCGCCACGGCGAAGCTCTGACGCAACATTCTGAGATGCTGATAGCAAATTTTCATCAAAAACGGTTACCAGAACATCCGCTGGTACGCCGCGGTAGGGAGGCAGGCAGCCGTACTTTTGCAGCACAATCCCGATCATAACATCCCCCATTGCAAATCCTACCCCTGGCAGCGGATCACCGCCAACGTCTGCAACAAGGTTATCGTAATGTCCGCCGCCTAATATTGCCCGTCCATCGCGATCCAGATCATACGCTTCAAAGACCGTGCCGGTGTAATATTCCAACCCTCGAATAACCTGAGGATTATATTGAACATACTCATCGGCTTTAAGCGCATGTAGCGCTGTGAAGAAGCGGGTCATTTCAGCAGAATTTTTCCATAATTCGCTTTGGTCCAAAATTCTCTGAATTCCTTTGAATTGCTCGTCCATCAAGCCGCATTCTCGCGCGTAGGCTGCCCAGTCCTCGGCGCGCATCTTGTCGCGCCGGTCAATCAACCGGTAGGTCAACTTTTTTGCTTCCGGTTCGGTGATTCCCAATTTTTTCAATTCCGAATCCATCAACCGGCGGTCATTGACATCAATCCGCACTTGTCGAGACGACAATCCGGCTTTCTTGAAGAAGGATACGCACACCGCCACCAATTCAGCATCGGATTCAGGTGAGTTGGCGCCGATCAGGTCAACGTTCCACTGAAAAAATTCCCGCGTGCGCCCTTTTTGTGGCCGTTCGTAGCGCCAAAATGGCCCGAAAGACCACCAACGCAAAGGGTACGTCAGTTGGCGCTGGCGCTGCGCCACCATTCGCGCCAGCGAAGGAGTCAGTTCCGGACGCAAGGTAATCAAGTCACCTCCCCGGTCGGGAAAAACGAACGCCTGCTCTTTAACCAGCTCCTCGCCGGATTTGGCTGCGTACAGGTCAATTTTTTCCAGAAACGGGGCGTCGTATTCTTGGTAGCCAAAGGATTCAGAAACTTCGCGCAATACGGCGTACAACCAGGCGCGGTTCGCCATCTCTTCCGGGTAAAAATCTCGCGCGCCTTTAACTGAAGGGATTATTTTGTCCATATCCTCTCCGCCTCCATGTAATTGACAGTTCCACCGGAAGCTGCCCGGCTTGATTTTAACACGAGATGCGCGCACGAACCACTTACCTCAATTAACACACTCGTCCTACGACAATTACCGGCGTTTCTTAGTGACAATCAGACTTTCACATTAGGAAATTTACCACTAACCATTTTTATAAATTTGTGCTAATGTTGACTAGATATACTTAAGTTGCGTAGATTTTTTCCTGCACGAAAAAACCCTCAAACAGGCATGCCGATGAAACTCACCGAAATTATTCCAATAATCAAGGGAAAAGTCCTCAATCCAAAAGTCAATTTGGATATCGAAATTAAAGGTGCTGGCGGCGCCGATCTGATGAGCGATGTGCTTGCCTCGCTCCAGCCGCAAGCCGTTCTGCTTTCCGGTTTATGCAACCCTCAAGTGGTGCGTACCGCCATGATGGCAGACGTGGTTGCAATCATTCTAGTACGCGGAAAAACGCCGCCTATCGAGACCATTTCACTTGCAGAAACCGAGCACATTCCGTTAATTTCCACTCCATTCGGCATGTTCCAGGCTTGTGGATTGCTCTACCAGGCAGGTCTGGCATGTCTGGAGTATCCTGTCAGCGACCAAGACTGCTTCGCGGAATAACGCGCATTTATCGGAAAAAATATGGAACAACCTTCGCTGCGAAAATCGCGCCTTATCAGCGATCAGGAAGCCGAGAACATCACCCGGGTCGAAGAACTGGCATACGAGATTAAAGTCCAGGAGGTCATGTCCCCTTCTCCGATTACGATGACCGCCGACATGAAAATGAAAACCGTGCTGGAACAGTTCCGCCAATCGAGGATTTCTGGCGCGCCGATAATCGCAGAGGGACACCTGATTGGAATTGTCAGCATCGAAGATCTCATTCGCTGCTTAATCCTTGCCGACCTGGATTCACCCATCGAAAAGTACATGACCCGCAATCCATTCACGGTTAAAGGTAAAGATCCGGTAGTGGAAGCCCTAAAAGTTTTTGTCAATACCAAGGTCGGTCGCCTGCCGGTGGTGGATAAAAACTATAACCTGATCGGCATCCTCACCAAAGGTGATATCACGCGCGGAATGCTCAAGGCACTACAACAGGACTATCAAACCGAAGAGGTGCGCCGCTACCGCGCCTCTCACCTGTTTGAGGATATATCCTCTGAACGCACCAGCCTGATTCTCCGCTACAATATTGCCGCAGGCGATTTCACTCACGGCGGTGAAGCCTCTTCCAAGATTAAACGAGCCCTTAGCCGCATGGGCGCCAATCCACAAATTGCGCGGCGCTGCGGAATTGCCACCTACGAAGCCGAAATGAACTTAATCATCCACACTACCGAGGGTGGTGTCATCCGGGTTGAAATCGAACCCCACCAAATCTCAATCGATGTTTACGACAGCGGACCCGGAATTATGGATGTTGAACTGGCTATGAAACCCGGTTATTCAACCGCCAGCGAAAAAGTGCGCGAACTGGGGTTTGGCGCTGGCATGGGATTGGTCAACATATCCCGTTGTGTGGATATTATGAAACTGGAATCGGTATGGGGCAAAGGCACCCGCCTGAGGATGAAAATTATGCTCCAAAAAGAAGATACCGTCGGCGAAGGTCCTGCGGGCAAATCAGTGGAGGAAAAATCATGAACCTTGCTCAAATCATCCAAACCTTGAAGTTAAAAGTATTTACCGAAGATGAAGCCTTCGATGAAATCCAACCCACCAGCGGTTATGCCGCCGACCTGCTCAGTTGCGTCATGACCGGGGCTTCCAAAGGCGGGCTATGGATTACCTTGCAAGCGCATGGTAATATCGTCGCTGTTGCGGCATTGCTCGAACTGAGCGCAGTAATTATCACCGAAGGCGCTCAACCAGATGAAGCAACCATCCGCAAAGCCAATGAAGAAGGCATCACATTGCTTTCCAGCGCCGAAGACACCTATAAGGTAGTGGGACAATTATGGGAGCTGGGCATTCGGTAGTAGATAGTTGCACAACCTGCGTCTCCGCGGATAGTTACCTGTGAAGACCTACCGGGCGGAACTGCATCTTCATACCGTTCTCTCCCCCTGCGCAGAGATCGAGATGCTGCCGCCGCTCATCGTTATGGAAGCTCTTGAAAAAGGTATTAACCTGATCGCCGTTACCGATCACAACGCCACTGCTAACGTTCAGGCAGTGCAAATTGCCGCAGAAGGCAGCGGGTTGACTGTTTTACCCGGCATGGAAGTTCAAACCCGCGAGGAAGTACACTCCCTGTGCCTTTTTGACTCGCTGGAACAGGCGTATGCCTGGCAGGCAATCGTCAATGCGTATTTACCGGACATGCCCAACCACCCGGATTATTTTGGCGACCAGTTGATTGTGGATTCAAACGGAGATTTCGTCGAACGGGAAGAACGCTTGCTGCTCAACTCGGTTGAAATGAGCCTGGAACAAGCCTGGCAGGCTGTGACCGATCTGGGTGGTTTGTTTATTCCCGCGCACGTCAATCGAAAAGTCAACGGGTTATTGCCCATCCTCGGTCTGCCGCCAGCCGATATTCCTCTGGAAGCGCTGGAAATTTCCCACCACCTAAAACCTGCAGAAGCGGTTAAAATGTATCCTTGCCTGGTGAACTACCCGCTCATCCAGAGCGGCGATGCCCACCGTTTGGAAGAAATTATCGCTGTCAACCAATTCACGCTGGAAAGCCCAACAATTCAAGAGATTCGCTTATCGCTGCGCGGTGAACAAGGACGTTCACACCGCATCCTTTCAACAACCACCTTCCCCATGCCCTGATCCTCCCTTTCGTTTGTTACAACTTTCACAAGGAATGATGACATTTGGTAATTACGGTTTTAAACCCTTCGCGTTACACTTTTGAATGGACCAGTCAAGGCTAATTTTACCAATTTCATCCAAATTGTTTCGGAGAAAAGCAAATTGAACACAAAAACACCCATCCAAGCCAACGACCCGCTAGCGAATCCAGACCAAAAATCGGTGATTGACGAGATCATAAACCGAAACCGGGATCTGCCGGGTGCAACCATGGTCATTTTGAACGAATTGCAGCACCGGATTGGTTTTATTTCCGAAGCGATGCAGTATTACGTTGCCAACTCCCTCCACGTGCCAGTCAGCTCTGTGCATGGGGTCGTTTCGTTCTATTCGTTTTTCACCACCAGCCCTCGCGGAAAACACGTTATTAAATTCTGCATGGGAACAGCTTGTTATGTCGGTGGAATGCCTCAATTAATTGATAAAGCCAAGGCTTTATTGGGAATCGAACCCGGTCAGACCACCCCGGATGGAGAAATCACCCTGGAAATCTGCCGCTGCATTGGAGCATGTAGCCAGGCGCCAGCGGTCGTTGTGGATGAAAAAATCGTCGGCAGAGTCAAACCAAACAAGTTTCCTCAGGTTATTCGATCATTTCAGGACAATCGTTGAGAGAACTTTCGCTTCATTTGTTGGATATTGCTGAAAACAGCATTTCGGCCGGCGCAAAAAATATTCAAATCACCGTCCGTGAAGATACCGCCGCAGATCGTTTGTATTTAAGCGTAAACGACGACGGTAAAGGGATGGATGAAGTAATGCTGGCGCAAGTGACCGACCCTTTCATCACCACCCGCACCACCCGCAAAGTCGGTTTGGGCATTCCGTTGCTGAAGGCAGCCGCAGAAGCCTGTAATGGTTATTTTAAAATCACATCCAAACCAGGAAAAGGCACTCTGGTGGAAGTGGAGTTTCAGCGCAATCACATCGACCGCATGCCGTTAGGCAACCTCTCCGCCACTCTGCTCACTTTGCTGGTGGGTAACCCTGCCATCCACTGGTTATTCGTTGTTTCCTATAATGACGAGACCTTTACGCTCGATGACGCCCTGATTAAGAAAGAATTGGATGATATCCCCCTTTCCGATCCACTGGTTATTTCTTTCCTGCGGGATTTGCTGGAAAGCGGCATTCGTTCCATTCAGGTTGAAACGATAAATTGATCAAAAACAAAAAAATCCATTCGCCGAGAGGAGTTCAATCCCATGCCGAGTATTAAGAGCCTTGAAGATTTAAAAAAAATACGCCAGGACGCGCTTGAAAAACGCAAAGTAAAATCCGCTGCCGGTCAGGTGCAGGTAGTCGTTGGGATGGGCACCTGTGGAATTGCCGCCGGAGCCCGGGACACAATGAAAACCATACTCGACACGATTCAATCTGAAAATTTGGAAGGTGTGATCGTCACTCAAACCGGATGCATGGGTTTGTGCGAAAAGGAACCAATTGTCCAGGTTGTGATCGGCGACCAACCGAAAGTTACCTATGGAAAAGTCACGCCGGGCGCAGCGCGCCAGATCATGCAAGAGCATGTTAAGAATGGCACAGTCGTCAAAGCATATCAAATTCAGGTATAAAGATTCAACCAATCCATGAATCTTAAGCTGAAAACAGGTGGAACTTTTATGAAATATTATCGCTCCCATGTATTAGTATGTGTTGACCCGGAATGCCTTCGTAAAGGCGCTCACGACCTGGTGGACGCCCTGCAAGATGAACTGGTCACGACCGGATTGATCGCGGAAGTGCAGGTATTGGAAACTTCCCGAATCGGCGGCTGCAATTTTGGACCAGAAATGATGATTTACCCCGAGGGAATCCATTATGTCGGTCTAACCCCGGATGATGTTCCCTACGTAGTCGAGGAACACTTCCTCAAAGGCCGGGTGGTCAGTAAATTCCAGATGCCAAAAACTGTCGTCGTTGACGAAGAACTGGGACCACCCACCCAGAAGGAAGTGCGCATCGTCTTACGCAACTGCGGTCAAATTGACCCTGAAAATATCGAAGATTATATTGCCGAGGATGGCTATTTAGGTCTCGCAAAAGCCCTGACCGAAATGAGCCCTGAGCAAGTGATTGATACCATTCTCCGATCAGGTCTGCGTGGTCGCGGTGGAGCCGGTTTTCCAACCGGGAAAAAATGGCAGTTGACCCGCCAGGTTACTGGTGATATCAAATACGTTATTTGCAACGCCGATGAAGGCGACCCGGGCGCGTTCATGAACCGCCGCGTTCTGGAGGGCGACCCGCATTCAGTAATTGAAGGGATGACCATCGCCGCGTATGCCATTGGCGCGCATCAGGGGTACGTTTACTGTCGCGCCGAATACCCTATCGCTGTTTCCACCTTAAACATCGCATTGCAGCAAGCCCGCGCTTTGGGTTTATTAGGCAAGGATATCCTCGGCAGCGGCTTCGATTTCGACCTGGAAGTGAGAATTGGCGCCGGAGCATTTGTCTGCGGCGAAGAAACCGCCTTGATTGCCTCCATTGAAGGGCGGCGTGGCGAACCACGCCCGCGCCCACCTTTCCCTTCCGTGCAGGGGTTATGGGGCAAGCCGACTAACGTCAACAACGTCGAATCTTATGCCAACATCCCACAGATTATCCTCAAAGGTGCCGAGTGGTACGCCAGTTACGGCACTGAAAAGAGCAAAGGAACCAAAACTTTTGCGCTGGCCGGTGACCTTAACCACACAGGTTTAATCGAGGTGCCGCTCGGAATCTCCCTGCGCGAGATCATCTTTGACGTGGGCGGCGGTATCAAAGACAACAAAAAATTCAAAGCAGTACAGATTGGCGGTCCGATGGGCGGGTGCGTTCCAGCGGAATATTTAGACATTCCACTGGATTATGAATCGCTCGCTCAAGCCGGCACAATTATGGGTTCGGGCGGCATGATCGTCTTGGACGAAGATACCTGCATGGTTGACGTTGCCCGTTATTTTATGGATTTTACCCAGGATGAAAGTTGTGGAAAATGCACACCCTGCCGGGTTGGCACTCGGCGTATCCTGGAAATGTTAACCCAAATTTGCGATGGCAAAGGCAAAGATGGCGATATCGAGACCCTGCAATCCTTGTGTCAGGAAATTCGCACCAACAGCCTGTGCGGATTGGGTCAAGGCGCGCCAAATCCGGTGGTCAGCACACTGAACTATTTCCGAGAAGAATTCGAAGCCCACATCTATGAAAAACGCTGCCCGGCAAAAGTATGCCGCGCTTTAATCAGGTACGATATTCTGGCGGATGCCTGTACGGGTTGCACAGTTTGCGCGCGGAATTGCCCGGTCAATTCAATAACCGGAGAACGCCGCCAATTACACGTTATTGATCAGCAAACCTGTATTCGCTGTGGTATTTGTTTACAGGTATGTAACTTTAATGCCGTCGTCATCAACTGATCTTGGAGGAAGTCTTTCCACTACAACGGACTAATTTACAGGAGGCAGGCATGAGCGATGTAACCAAGAGCCGCGATAAAGTGATGGAAGTCGTCCAGACTGCCATTGAACGGCACGGCACAAATCGAGAAGAGTTAATTCCCATTCTAAATGAGATCAACCGTGAATTGGGGTATCTGCCTGGCGAGGCAATGGAAGAAATCAGCCGCCGCTTGCACGAGCCGAAAAGCAGTCTCTTTGGTGTAGCAAGTTTTTACCACATGCTCTCTACCAAACCTCGTGGAAGACACGTCATCCAGTTTTGCGAAAGCGCTCCTTGTCATGTCGTTGGTGGCCGAGAGGTATTTGAAGCACTGATGGAGGAATTAGGGCTGCGCCCTGATGAAACCACGCCCGATGGAAAATGGACGCTGATTACAACCAGCTGTCTTGGGGTATGCTCGGTTGGACCGGTCGTGGTAATTGACGAGGATATTTACGGCAACGTTGACGCCAAGAAAATTCCAGAAATTCTGGCTCGTTATCAGTAAAAGGAGAGGGCAATGATGAAAACCGTTCGCTCCATGGTACTGGTCTCCAGTGATCCGCTGAGTTTGCAGCGTGGCGGACAGGAAGTATTCGCTGCCTTGCAGCAACAAATCAAAAATTTTGGCTTGGATGAAGAGATCGCCCTGTCTCAGATTGGGGATGTTGGACGTCACGACGCGCTGCCACTGGTGATCGTCTATCCCGAAGCGGTTATCTACGGTCCGGTTAGCGTTGAAAAAGTTGCCTATCTGGTTGAAGAACACCTCTATAAAGGCAGAATCGCGGGCGATTTAATTGCCTCGGTGCGCGAATTGACCGGGCGGATTGCCTGGCTGCACGCGCGCAAAGGCACTCTGCCTGCCGAGCAACGCATCGTGCTGCGCCGCGCGGGCGTTATTGACCCAACCAACATTGAAGACTATATTCTCAATGACGGTTATCAGGCGCTGGGCAAAGCCTTGTCTGAAATGCAGCCGGCGGATGTGATCGAAGAAATCAAAAAATCTGGTCTGCGCGGACGCGGTGGAGCCGGCTTTCCCACTGGCACCAAAATGGGGTTCGTTGCCCGCGAAAAACCCGGTAAAAAATACGTCATCTGCAATGCCGACGAGTCTGAACCCGGCACATTCAAAGATCGCCTGATCCTCGAAGGCGACCCCCACAGCATCATCGAGGCAATGGCGCTGGCGGGCTTTGCGGTTGGCGCGGATGAAGGGTATATTTATATCCGCGGGGAGTATGTCTTAGCCCAGCAACGCCTCAATAAAGCCATTCTGGATGCCCGTGAGATGGGGTTTCTGGGTAAGAATGTCTTTGGCACCGAGTTCAACTTCGATATACACATCCATTCCGGTGCAGGCGCCTATATTTGCGGCGAAGAAACTGCGTTAATCGAATCCATTGAAGGCAAACGCGGTCAGCCACGTTCTCGCCCGCCATTTCCAACCACTAACGGTTTGTGGGGCAAGCCTACCCTGGTCAACAACGTCGAAACACTTGCCAATCTACCTCCAATCGTCAATCAAGGCGCAGACTGGTACCGCAGTTTTGGCACGCCGAGCAGCCCCGGTACCAAGGTGTATACCATCATGGGGAACGTCAATATCACCGGGCTGATCGAAGTCCCCATGGGTATCACCCTGAGGGAAGTAATTGCCTTTTATGCCAAAGGGATGAAAAACAGCGCCAACTTCAAACTGGCGCAGACCGGTGGATCGAGCGGTTCGATCATTCCCGCCTCATTGCAAGATACGCCTATGGATTTTGACTCCTTCAGCAAGGCAGGCGTTTCACTTGGCTCCGGCGCCCTTTTAATTTGCAACGAAGATACCTGCGTGGTTGATCTCGCCAGGGTTTTGATGAATTTCTTCCGGGTTGAATCTTGCGGTAAATGCAACCCCTGCCGAATTGGCACCCAACGAGCCTACGAAATGCTGGGGCAAATCTCTTCCGGTCAAGCCTCTTTACGTGACCTGGATCAGTTGGTCGAGTTGGCAGAAAACCTTTACCTGCTTTCCAACTGCGGTCTGGGACAGACTGCCGGGACACCCTTGCGAGATGTTCTAAATTACTTCCGCGCCGAAGTTGAGGCACACATCCGTTTAAAGGTTTGTCCAACCGGTGTATGTAAAATGGCAGCAGTAGCAGCAACGTATCACCGTTGAATTAACAAAACATAGTCCGTCAGCAATGACCGATTTAATGAAATTGATCCTAAAAAAGGAGCGTGATTGGAATGGTAACCATAATCATTGATGATCAAAAACTTGAAGTGTCTGAAGGAACGACCGTCCTGAACGCTGCGCGCAAGGCAGGAATCCATATCCCGACTCTATGTGATCACCCTCACCTAAGACCTTATGGCGGCTGCCGCCTGTGCATGGTGGAAATCGAAGGTTTCCGCACTCCGCAGGCAGCCTGCACCTTACCGGTCGGGAATAATATGGTGATCAAAACCAACACCGAAGAAATCCGCAAAGCGCGTAAATTTGTCTTGACTCTCATCTTCAGCGAGCGCAATCATTTTTGCCCGTACTGCCAGGTCAGTGGCAGTGACTGCGAACTGCAAAACGCAGCCTATGGTGAAGGCATGACCCACTGGCCGCTGCAACCCAACTGGCATCCGAACACAGTGGATGCATCCCATCCGTTTTTCATCCTCGAACACAATCGCTGCATCCTTTGTCGGCGCTGCATTCGCGCATGCTCAGAACTGGTTGGAGTCAACACTTTAGGGGTCGAGGAACGCGGCGCCAAAACTTACGTCATTGCTGATTTGAACGTTCCCCTGGGTGAGAGCACCTGCGTATCCTGCGGAATGTGCGTGCAGGTTTGTCCAACTGGCGCGTTGATTGACCGGCGCAGCGCATACCGCGGTCAAACCCCTGTTGTGGATCACCATTCAACCGTGTGCGCCGGCTGTTCGATCGGCTGTGGTTTGGATGTCATCACTCGGGATGGCCAGTTAATCCAAATCAATGGAGATTGGAAATCCACCATTAACCGCGGGGTAACCTGCAAAGTTGGACGATTCTACCCGGTCAACGATGACCGCGAGCGCATCTCCACCCCAATGGTGCGTCATCAAGGTGTGCTCAAGCCGGCATCATGGGAAGAAGCCATCCAGACCGCCGTCCAGAAACTTCGGGCCGCCGGCGACAACGGCACCGCAGCGCTTGCATCCACGCGCCTGCCAGCCGAGAGCCTCTACCTCTTCCAACAGATATTTGCGGAAGGGCTTAAATCCGACACGGTCACCTCCCTGGATGAAGGAGGTAAAACTGCGCTCATCAGCAGCGCCGCAGCACGGGATACAAAACCCTTCGAAGGTTCGCTTGAAGCCGTCAACCAGGCTGGCGCATTCCTCGTCATAGGCGCTGATTTGGTCAACGAACACGAGGTGCTAGGCTTTTTCATTCGCCGCCGTTTCCCAGAAGGCGTCCGTTTGGTCGTTATAGACAGCGGCGAAAACGCGCTTGGTGATTTGGCGCATTTTGCTCTTGCTCCGGTTAAAAACTCAGAAAATGCCTTATTGCAAGGCTTATCCGCTGCTGTTGCCAAGCTGGGTCAAAGCCAGACTCCCTTTACCGGAGATGCCGATCAGCAAGTCCAACAGGCAAGCGAAAAAACAGGTCTCTCCAGCGATTTGCTCCTTCAAGCAGCCTTTAAGCTGTCAGGCAGTCCGAATCCTGTCATCATTTACAATCCGGATACCCTGGATGAAGCCGCTTTGCAAACCCTGTTGCAGTTCGCGACATCCATTGGCGCGACACTGCTCAGCATAAAAGGCGGCGCGAACGCCCTCGCAGCAGCCCAATTGGATCTTAATCGCCCGTTCAAATTAAACGGGCACAAGGTTGCTTACGTCGCTCTCGGCGACGATCAACCCTCGCAAAAAGCGGTGAAATCGCTGGAAAAAATTCCCAGCCTGATTGTGCAGGCAAGTTATCGTTCAGAATTAACCGCAATGGCGGATGTAGTATTCCCGGTGGTGAATTGGCTCGAACAAGATGGTCATTTTCTAAACTTTACCGGTCAATTGCAAACAGCCCACAAGGTCTTGGAACCGCGCGAAGGCATTTGGACAAATGAGGCGGTGATGGCTGCCATTGCCCAACGACTGGGCTTGGTTTGTAAGGATGACTGGAAAGAGGCTCTGGCTAAACGGGCAGCCCCGGTTCGAATTGTTGCATAACGTTGATTATTGGACAAGGAGGAACAGGCATGACTAAACCAAAAATTGCTTCGGATTGGCTGGCTGGCTGTGCCGGTTGTCACATGTCGCTGCTCGACATGGATGAACGGATTTTGAAAATCATCGAATTGGCAGATCTGCGCTCGACTCCCATTACGGACCTGAAACATCCAGATGAAAGCGGTGTTGAGGTTGGCGTCCTGGAAGGTGGGGTTAACAATACGGCAAACGAGGAAGTCGCCCATCTTTTCCGCAAACGATGTAAAACCCTGGTTGCCCTGGGTGACTGCGCCGTATTTGGCGGCGTTCCAGCGATGCGAAATTTCTTCACCCTCGAAGAGGCTCTTCGCCGGGCGTACGTCGAAACAGAAAGCACCGATTCGGGCGGAAAAATTCCCGATGACCCCGAACTGGCGCGCCCAACCCGCGTGCGTGCCCTACAGGAGGTTGTGCCGGTGGATATCTTTGTCCCCGGCTGTCCGCCGGATGCCGACACAATTTTCTACGTCCTGGCAGAATTAGCCCAGGGGCGGCGTCCAGTTCTCAAAGACGATCTACTTCACTGGCATTAATAGTTGGAAGGAAGGTACTATGACAACCCAAAAAATCACCATAGAGCCAGTAACTCGTATCGAAGGGCACGCCAAAGTCACAATCCACATGAAACCGGATGGGGATGTAGAGCACGCATACTTGCACATCAACGAATTTCGCGGTTTTGAAAAATTCTGTGAAGGACGCATGGTATTCGAAATGCCTTCGATCACCCCGCGCATTTGCGGCATCTGCCCTGTTTCGCATCATCTGGCTGCCGCAAAAGCCGGCGATGAACTGTACGGATCCCCGGCTCCACGTCCCGCTCAATTGCTCCGTGAGCTTATGCACATGGGTCAAATCATCCAAAGCCACGGAATGCACTTCTTTGAACTGGCAGGACCCGATTTATTGCTCGGTTTCGATGCAGATCCTGCCTTGCGCAACGTGGTTGGTTTGGTACAAGCAAATCCCGAACTGACGCTCAAAGCGGTAAACCTGAGAAAATACGGGCAGGAAATCATCAACATCCTCGGCGGGCGGCGTCTCCACCCGGTTTTTGCCATCCCCGGCGGAGTCAACAAATCCCTCAAACGCGACGAACGGGATACTATCCTGGCTGGTTTGGATGAAGCCATCGCCACCATCCAACTGGGCATCCAAATCTTTAATGATTGGGCTGCCAAAAACCGCGAAGACATTGATAAATTTGCCGTCTTCCCCACCGGCTACCTGGGGCTGGTCAAACCTGGCAACACACTCGAATTGTACGACGGGGATGTTCGCCTGGTAGATTCGACCGGCAAACAACTCGAGCATTTCGACAGCCGCCAATACCTGGATTATGTCGCCGAACACGTTGAATCCTGGTCTTACCTCAAGTTCCCCTATTACAAAAAGCTCGGTTATCCAGCCGGCGTGTATCGGGTCGGTCCCCTGGGTCGCCTGAACGCATCCGACCGAATGGCCACCCCCCTGGCAGATGCGCAACTGAGGCTTTTTAAACAGCTCAGCGGGGGTAAACCGGTTGAAAATACGCTTTACTACCACTATGCGCGGTTGATCGAAGCCCTGTACGCCGCGGAAAACGTTCGCGTGCTGTGCGAGGATGCCGACATCCTCAGCACTGACCTCCTGAATACCCGGCAGGATTTCCGCGGAGAAGGAGTCGGCGTCCTTGAGGCACCACGTGGTACGCTCTGGCACCATTACTGGGCAAAGCCGAACGGTCAAATCACCCGAGTTAATTTGATTGTCGCGACCGGAAACAACAACTGGGCAATGAGCAAAGCCGTGGATAGTGTCGCCAAGACCTACATCAATGGTCAGCAGATTCGCGAAGGGTTGTTGAACCGGGTTGAAGCCGCTGTTCGCGCTTATGATCCGTGCCTGTCCTGTTCCACCCACGCGGTTGGTCAAATGCCTATTCAGATAGAAATGTTGGACGAAAAGGGCAATTTGATTCGAACCATCAGCCGAAGTAATGCCTGATCCGACACCTAAATGGAAGCAGCAGGTTCCTGCGCCAGAACACGAGCAGGAGCCTGCCCTTTTCCAAAAGACGTTATTGTTTGGTTATGGCAACATTGATCGCCAGGATGATGGCGTTGCCTGGCATATCCTGCGGAAAACTGCCAGCCACTTGGGATTTGACCTGCCGGCAATGCCTCAGGAACATCTGGTTGAGCTCACCCCGCAATTATCCATTGCATTTTTTCTTCATCTCGTGCCCGAGCACTCCGAGTTAATTAGCCAGTTTGAACGGGTCGTCTTCATTGACGCCCATACTGGCAATATCGAAAAGGAGATTCGCTTTTCACTGGTACAGCCCGGATACGAGCCGTCACCGTTTACTCATCACCTCACGCCGGCCACCTGCCTGGCGCTGGCTTACACGCTATACCACCGCGCACCACAGGCGATGCTGTTATCGGTTCGCGGATATTCTTTTGGCTTCAGTCAACTCCTGTCCGACAACACCGCTGCATTGGTCCCACCGGCAGCCGGGCATATCCTCACCTGGATAGGCTGACCATCTTCCTGAATTATTGCCTGAAATAATGACATGTTACCCTGTGCATTGGTGACGGGGGACACTTCAACTATCCTTGCCACAATGATACAACCAATAAAACCTAATGGATAACACACAATTCCAATGCGTGACATTACACTAATCGAAACCCTGAAAGCAATTCCCTGGTTCCTGGAATTAAAACCCCAACAAATCAGCGCATTGGCTGCTATTTCCTCGATCATGACTATCGAAGCCGGTAATAGCATCTTCTGCGAAGGAGACCGGGTGGATAATATTTATATTGTCCTCTCCGGGGCAATCGGCATGGATATGGCCGTGCCTACCCAAGGAATAGTGCGCATCTATACGGCAGAAGCGCTGGATATAATCGGTTGGTCAAAATTAACCCCTGTCGTGCGCCAGCGCACCGCCTCGGCCATCGCCCTGCAGGATAGCACTTTGCTGGTAATAAACGGAGACGCATTAAGCCAATTGTGCGATGACGACGTTCGCGTCGGATATATCATTATGCGCCGTCTGGCAAATGTGGTCGCCAGCAATCTATTAACCATCAAACTACAACTGATGGACTTAATCCTGCAAACAAGCCAATCGCGCGAAATTCAGGTTGACGAAAATACTTTATAAATCTACTCTTTTTTGTCATAAAATTGAGTGGTAAAATTACCCACAAATGCACGAATTAGCGGTGACTGAATCGGTTCTGGATATCGCCCTGCGCCACGCCGTTCAGGCTGAGGCAAAGCGGGTAATTGATATATATCTGGTCATCGGTACTTTATCCAGTATCGTGGATGAATCGGTTCAATTTTATTGGAGCATCATCGCCCAGGACACACTCTGCCAGGATGCCAGCCTGCACTTCCAGCGCGTCCCAGCGCGAATACGCTGCCAGAACTGTCAGACCGAATATGAAATCAAGGATGCCCTCTCTCCGTGTATTCAATGCCAGAGCTTCCATTTGCAGGTTATCGGCGGGGAGGAATTTTATGTCGAATCAATTGCCATCGAGAAATGAGGTTGCCCTATGCCGCCTACCCGTATCCCCGTTGTGGAAAAAATCCTCAATGCCAACGATCAGGTAGCATCCATAAATCGGAAAATCCTTGATGACCATAACATATTGGCTATTAATATTATGGCATCGCCAGGGGCTGGGAAAACATCCTTTATCCTAAACACCATTCACAACGTATCATCTCAATTGCGCATCGGCGTGATTGAAGGGGATACCGCTCCGGTTACGATTGATGCTGAAAAAATTACTGCATTGGGTTTACCTGCGGTCCAAATCAATACCGGCGGGAATTGCCATCTGGATGCGGTAATGCTTAACTCAGGGCTGCAATCGTTGCCTCTTAGCAGCCTTGACCTTTTGTTGATTGAAAATGTTGGCAATCTCATTTGTCCGGCGACCTTCACCTTGGGGTCGCACCTCAATTTACTCATTGCCAGTATCCCGGAAGGTGACGACAAGCCTTACAAATACCCCAACATCTACCGCGGGTTGGATGCGCTGGTCATCAATAAAACCGATCTGTTGCCATATATTGACTTTAAGATGGAATACTTTCAGCAAGGAGTGGCGATGCTCAATCCAGGTTTGAAGACCTTCTGGATATCGTGCAAGACCGGGGAAGGGTTGGACACCTGGACAGACTGGCTCACTACCTTGGTTCAAAAACATAAGGAAAAATGAGCCTTCAAGCAACCGCCATTCGGGTCCATATCCGCGGGGTCGTGCAAGGCGTTGGCTTTCGTCCGTATGTTTTTAACCTCGCTGACCGGTTCGGACTAACAGGCTGGGTTCGTAATACCTCCGGCGGAGTCGAAATTCACCTGGAGGGCGCGCAGCCGGCGCTGGATGCGTTCCTTGATTCTCTTCAAACTCAAGCGCCACCCCTGGCGCGTATTGATCATCTGGAAATTGACCCCGCTGATGCCGAATCGCATACCCGCTTCGACATTCTCGCCAGTCAGGTTGCCGAAAATGAGTTTATCCCCGTCTCTCCCGACATGGCAATCTGCCCGGATTGCCAGCGCGAATTGTTCGACAGCGCAGATAGGCGTTACCGCTACCCATTTATCAATTGCACCAACTGCGGGCCGCGTTTCACCATCATCCAACGGCTGCCTTATGACCGTCCCAACACCACCATGGCAGGGTTTACCATGTGCGCTTCTTGCGCCGCGGAATACCGCAACCCCCAAAACCGCCGCTTCCATGCCCAGCCAATTGCCTGTCCCGAATGTGGACCACGGATGTGGTTCGAAGCCCACGGACACCAGTTGGGTGAAGGGGACACCGCCATACTTATTGCCCGTTCCTGGCTACGGCAGGGAAAGATCATTGCAGTCAAAGGCTTGGGCGGATTTCACCTCGCCTGCGATGCCAACAATCCCAAAGCAGTGGCGGCATTGCGCCAACAAAAAAAACGCAGCGACAAACCCTTCGCTTTGATGGCGTTTGACATCCAAAGCGTGGAATCATTTTGCCATCTGAGTCCTTCCGAGCGTAATTTACTCACCTCCCGTCAGGCGCCAATTGTCCTGCTTCAGCGCAAAGATATTTGTGTGCTTCCTGCCGAAGTTGCCCCGCAACAGAATCGGCTCGGCTTTATGCTTGCCTACACACCCCTTCACTTGTTGCTGCTGGAACCGGAAGAAGGCTTTCCCAAAGCTCTGGTGATGACAAGCGGAAATATCAGTGATGAACCCATTGCCTATCAAGATGAAGAAGCCGCAGAACGGCTGGCTAACATTGCGGATGGGTTTCTGCTTCACAATCGCGATATCCACATGCGGGTGGATGATTCGGTCGTGCAAACCGTGACGGAGCGCGTCTATCCCTTGCGCCGGTCGCGAGGCTTTGCCCCGGATGGATTGCTTCTTTCCTACGAACTACCTTCCCTGGTCGCAACCGGCGCAGAATTAAAAAATACCTTCTGCCTGACCCGTGGACGGTATGCCTTCCTCAGTCATTACATTGGCGACATGGAAAATTTTGAAACGCTGCGTTCGTTCGAGCAAGGCATCTCTCATTTTGAAGAGATTTTCAAGATATCGCCGCAAGCTGTGGCTTGCGATTTACACCCCAATTATCTTTCCACTCGTTACGCCCAGCAACGCAGCCGGGCTGAAAACCTGCCCCTGATTCAGGTTCAGCATCACCACGCTCACCTGGCTGCCTGCCTTGCGGACAATCAATGGGATAGCGACGAACCCGTTATCGGAGTCTGCCTGGACGGCACCGGTTACGGCAGCGATAACGCCATTTGGGGCGGCGAGTTCCTGCTTGGAAATATGCGGGGATACCAGCGATTAATTCATTTAAAGTACGCTCCCTTACCTGGCGGTGATCAATCCGTACGCCACGTCGCGCGGATGGCTCTTGCCCATTTATGGGCAAATGGAATCGATTGGGAAGCCGATCTCCCACCGGTAAAAGCAATCTGCGCGGATGAACGCACGGTCTTGCTTACCCAACTCAAACGCAACTTGAATTCCCCGCCCACCTCAAGCATGGGACGGTTATTCGATGCCGCCGCTGCGTTGATCGGCATACGAGCCAGCGCAACCTATGAAGCCCAGGCAGCCATCGAGCTGGAAAACATTGCTGACCCGCTGGAAAACGGAGTTTACCCGTTCGAAATCTACGCCGGAGAGATCGTTCTATCCCGGTTTTGGCAAGCCTTGATTACCGATTGGCGCAGCGGCACTCCACTGCCCCGAATCGCAGGGCGCTTTCACAATACCATTGGCGCAATGGTCTTGCAGGGCTGCGAATCGATCCAAACGATCAGCGGTGTTCGTGTGGTCGCATTATCTGGCGGGGTTTGGCAAAACACACTTTTGCTCAAAAAAACCCAGGCGTTGTTGGAAAAGGCAGGCTTGCGGGTATTAATCCACGAACGCGTGCCAACCAATGATGGCGGGATTGCTTTAGGTCAGGCAGTGATTGCCGCGCGTGTTCTTAATCACCAAACAAAGTGAGGATAAAAATGTGTCTGGGAATTCCAGGAAAAATTATTGAGGTGTACCAACAATCCGGACTGCACATGGCGAAAGTTGATTTTGGCGGCGTGTTGCGCGAAGTGTGCGTTGAAACCCTGCCCGAAGCCAAGCCGGGTGATTACGCCATTGTTCACGCCGGTTTTGCCTTAAACCTGCTGGACGAAGAGGAAGCCCTGGAAACGCTGCAATTGCTGCGCGATTCCGGCGTACTGGATGACGAATTGAATCCTTCCGATCAGACATCCTGAGGGTTGCCATGGATCTGAATATGCTCAACCAATCCTTGCGCGATGGACGGAAAGTAAAGTCTATCATCGCCGATATCCGCCGCGCGGTTACCCGTCCCTGGGTTCTGATGGAAATTTGCGGCGGGCAAACCCACGCCATTATGCAATCCGGTCTGGATCAGCTCCTGCCGCAGGAAATCGAGCTGGTGCACGGACCCGGCTGTCCGGTGTGCGTAACCCCGCTCGAATTGATTGACAAAGCCCTTGAGATCGCCGCCCGCCCGGAGGTGATTTTCTGTTCTTTTGGCGATATGCTGCGCGTGCCCGGTTCCAATCGTGATTTATTCAGTCTGCGCGCCAATGGAGCCGCGGTGAGGGTGGTCTATTCACCGCTTGACGCAGTAAAAATCGCTCAACAAAACCCGGATCGCCAGGTGGTTTTCTTTGCCATCGGTTTTGAAACTACTGCCCCGCCTAACGCAATGAGCGTCCTGCAAGCCCAAGCACTGGGGTTGAAAAATTACTCCGTTCTGGTATCGCAAGTATGCGTTCCGCCAGCGATGCATGCCATCCTGTCATCTCCGCTAAACCGGGTTCAGGGATTCCTGCTCGCCGGGCATGTCTGCACAGTCATGGGCTATGAAGATTACCAACCCATTGCCCAACAATACCGTGTCCCTATGGCGGTCACAGGCTTTGAACCGCTGGACCTGGTGGAGGGTATCCTCGCGCTGATTAGGTTGCTCGAATCTGGCGAAGTGCAGGTAGCAAACGCTTACCCGCGAGTGGTTAAACCTCACGGCAACCCCGCTGCGCGCGCGATCATCAACAAGGTATTCCAGGAGGTTGACCGCAATTGGCGTGGAATTGGCACCATTCCGCAATCCGGCTGGGGACTGCGCCCTGAATTTGCCCAATTCAATGCTGAAACCCGCTTCCAGGTCGGTCACATTCAGACCCGCGAGTCAACGGTATGCATCGCCGGTCAAATTTTGCAAGGGTTGAAAAAACCGCACCAATGCACCGCCTTCGGAACGCAATGCAGCCCGCAAAACCCGCTTGGCGCGCCAATGGTCTCCGCAGAAGGCGCCTGCTCCGCGTATTATCGTTATTCTTGGGCAGGACAGGAAAGTCGAGGATAAAGACATGATCACTTCTCCGCTGCCCGCCATGGAAGGTCCGGTATGTCCTGTGCCGCTGCGCCACGACGAGCAAATCGTCATGGGACACGGCAGCGGCGGGCGCATGACCCACGACCTGGTAAAAAATATATTCCTGCCTTATCTTTCCAGCACCCCCCTGCTGGCCGGCGATGATTTTGCCAGTTTATCCCAGCCGGGCGGGAGGATTACCGTCTCAACCGATTGTCACATCGTTTCGCCACTCTTTTTTCCAGGCGGGGATATCGGCCGTCTGGCAGTCTGCGGAACGGTGAATGATGTTGCCATGTCCGGGGCGCGTCCGTTGTACCTGACGGCTGGGTTTATCCTCGAAGAAGGATTGCAGGTTGCTGTTTTGGTTCGTATACTCGAGTCGATGCGCGCGGCTGCCCAGGAAGCCGGCATCCAGATCGTTGCCGGGGATACAAAAGTAGTCGAAAAAGGGAAAGCCGATGGGCTTTTCATTACCACCAGCGGAATTGGCGTCCTGCCCGAGGAGCGGCTGATCAACGGCAGCCAGGCTCAAGAGCAAGACGTGATCCTTATTTCTGGCAGCATCGGAGATCACGGTATTGCCGTGCTTGCCGAGCGCGGCGAACTGGGATTCAGCGCCCTGGTTGAATCGGACGTTGCCCCACTCAACGGGCTGATCGAAGCAGTTTTACGCGCCGCGCCGAGCACTCACGTATTACGCGATCCCACCCGTGGTGGACTAGCCACTGCGCTCAACGAAATCGCCGCGCAAAGCCAGGCGGGCATCCTCCTGGAGGAAGAATTGATTCCAATTCAACCCGCCGTCCGGGCAGCCTGTGAAATGCTCGGTTTTGACCCTCTGTACATTGCCAACGAGGGCAAGGTGATCGTCATCACCCCAGCCGCCGAAGCCGCCGCAGCACTGGCAGCCATGCGTAGTCACCCTTACGGAAAGATGGCTGCTTCAATCGGAGCGGTTACCAAACGCAATCCGGGACGTGTTCTGCTGCGCACTTCCATTGGCGCCAATCGGATTTTGGATATGCTGGCGGGTGAAATTTTGCCGCGCATTTGTTGAAATTCAACGATAGCGAATTTCGCCAAACATCCAATCAATCTGGTAATCCGGGTTGAAAGCATTAAAAACAACCTGACTTAACTGCGCCATCAACGCATTGCCAGGCTCGAAGAGCAGTTGGAGCGGGTCATGCAGAAATATAACCTGAACATAATCGGTTTGTGGCGCAAAGACGATCCCGGCATCGCTGATCGTTCGCAAAAAACCATCGCCCTCCTCTGTCCAACCGTGCTTGCGCGCAATCGGCGTTCCTTCCGGTATGCCCGCTTCGATCAGCACCCCGATATTATTGCGCAGCATCACATCCAACATTAACTGACACTTTTCCGCGTTGATTTGCTCATTAAATGTTTCAATCAATAGACCGGCGGAATTTTTTGCGCAGCGGTACATCTCAGCCAGCAGCCTGCCCATATCAGCAGGGGTCGTTTGGTTGTATACATCCGGGCGCAGGTCAACATCGCTGCGGGTGTTCGCCGGAGTATCGAAACGCTGCAACAAAGGCGCGCCAAGATAAAAATAACCCGCCAGGAAGGTGTTCGCAAAACCCATTTTTTGCAGATCTTCGCTTACCTTCAACGGCGCCAAGGTGGAACCTATTGCCCGCTCCATCAGGGCATCTGCTGGGGGATTTTCGGACAAGATCATCATCCTTTCCGCCAGGGATTTTAAATCCTCCTCAATCGGCTGGGGAGCGCGCAGCAGCGCTGAGACTAAAATGGGGATTTTGATGGTCGAGGCGGCAGAAAAAGCGATTTCCGGTGTTATTATCTCTCCCGCGCGCATGGCAAAATGAACCACCCGGTTGTTTTTTAAATCCTGGATATAAATTTCTGCAATGCCGTTGAAGCCTGATAGTTGGATATGCTGAACCAATATTGCCTGGAGCATGGTGGCGTCAACCGGTGAGGGCTGTCCCTCCAAAACCACCAGTTCGACAAAGCGCGAATCGCTCAAGGGATGGAATTCGATGATCTGTCTCAAGGAAGAGGCGACATCCAATGAATAACCGCGATCATCGTTGGTGAAACGGGTCGTGCCCGGAACTGGCAGCCGGACTTCTGGCGGGTCATCATACCGCGCGGCTATCTGCTGACTCAAAAATTGCCGGGCGCTGTTCTCATCCAACGCCACTTCCAAATCCAGGGAAACAGGTGGTTGAGGTCTTCGCCACAGGTAATCCCAATAGCCAGTTTGTTCGTTAAACTCCTGCCATTGAATCCTGCCTTGCGCAAGGTTCAATTGATACCCAAGCATTTCCGCGCTCGTCTGGATGCGCTGATCACGATAGCGCAATTCCACCGGGCTGTGAAAAATCTGCGTCACCTTCTGTTCGGCTTGTTCAAGGGTTAAACCACTAACATCCACCTCTCCCCAATGAGAACCCTCCGGCAGTAGAAGCGCGCTGTTCCGATAATTCCGCCATTCAATTAGCGCTAGAACCAGGGCAATAAGGATCAGGCTAATCGCAACACCTAGCTGGATGGCTCCATATTTCGATTTGTTAACGGTTCGTTTTGCTGTGATCATCGCTCAGGCATCGGCAGGCTGTTCCACAGGCATAGTGCCCGCGAAAAATAATCGTAATTAATGATAACAATCAATGGATATCATCATCACCGGATCAACCGCAACCGGTCCGGAGACCTTCTCCAACACCATGATCGGATTGAAATAGGTGTAACGGGCTGTAAGTCCTTCCGGCACAAAAATGCGCACGGCTTTGATATCCGTGTACATCCAGTTCTTACCATCGAATGTCCAATGTTCCTCAACACCACCGAATGCTGCCGCGGCTCCCTGTTGGGTTGGCGGACAACCGAATGCAATTCCTTGAGGTGCATAACGGTATACCACAGGTGTGGGTGGAATCAGTTGAACATCCTCGCCATAGAGCACTCCGGCGATAAAAATTCTACCGCGTTCGAGCAAACCGGTCGAGGAGAGGAAAAAAATTCCCACCAGTAAAACCAGCCCAATCAAAATACCCATCAACAGTTTTTCGAGAGCCTGGGATTTGCGCGGCTGATCAACGCGATCCAGGATCCTTTCTATCTGGGATGGATTTAAGCGGGGATCTTTTTCGAGGATTAGGCGGACTTCATCCAGAGAATTGCCAAGCGAAAGCAACCGCCGCGCTTGCTCCAGCGCCTTGTCTGGCGGCGAATCGTTATCGTTATCCGAGTTCGCCCTGACAGAAGGCCTCGCCGGACGGCGCGACTCTCCGGTCACCGCGATAAAAGAGGGTTGGGAAGGGGAACCTTTTTGGATATTTTCCAGCACCGTTCGCCGGATTACCGCTATCGGCAACCATTTAGCATATAAATCTGGACCCATCGAAAGCGGGTATTTCAAGAGCCGCACCCGTTCCCCGCCCTCGCTAACCTCAAATTCACTCTCGCAGCGGGAACAATGCAGCAGGTCAGGCACCCCTGGTTCACGTATCACACCCAATCCACCCTGGTCACACACCGGGCAATGGAGACTTTGTGCCCAAAAATCAAGAACGCTTTCCATTGGTCGTTGTCTTTCCATATTAATAATTATATTCATTTCAATCGCCTTGACAATCTAAAACGTTCACAATTATACTTATGGCATCTTTTTTCAAGGAGAATATCGAAATGAAATACGACTATCAGGAAACTACCAAAGATTTGCTCAAGCGAATCGATATACATACAAAGTATGGTAGCCGTAGTATTGATCAATGGATGTTGGAAATCCTGCCGCTCAAGAAAGGTCAGAAAATACTTGACGTTGGTTGTGGGGCCGGGAAACAATGTTTTGAGTTTTATGATCAATTAAAGGGGGAAGCGGAAATCATCGGTGCGGATGTCAACCAGGAGTTGATGGAAGAGGCAAGGAAGGAAAACGAACGGCGCGGAGCCAATGTTAAAATCCTTGAAATGGATTTCAACCGGGAATTCACACTCCCCGCCAACTCGTTTGACCTGCTATCCTGTTGCTTTGCCATTTACTATGCCGACGATGCCCCCTTCACCATTCGCGAAATGCACCGCGTGTTGAAACCGGGTGGTGTGCTGTTCACCACCGGACCAATGCCCGACAACAAGGTCATGTTCTATGACATCATTCGCGAAGCCACCAAAAAGACAATCCCCCCGATGCCGGGCAGCTCTCGCTACGCCAGCGAAATCTTCACATCCGTCAAGAACACTTTTTCAAAAGCGGAAATGCACGTCTTCGAAAACCCGTTGACCTTTATGACAGTTGAACCTTTCATTGAGTACACCCGCGCTTCATTATCCGAAGACCGGCGGCTTTGGAAAACGTTCTTCCAGGATAAGGGTGATTTCAACCGCATTATGGGCCAGATTGAAGAAACGGCAACCCGTCGCCTTGAAAAAGAGGGCAAACTGGTCATGACCAAGATGGTCGGCGGTATTCTCGCTACCAAATAACTCATGGGACAAGAGATGATTTTTTTCGGGCGCCGGGTACTTTTTCTTGGCGCACATCCAGACGACATCGAAATTGGTTGCGGAGCGTTACTGGCGCATATCGCAGACAAAACTGACATACTATGCGTCACGCTCTCCGATAATCAGAAAAACCCCGAGCTGAAGAACCTGGTCGAAGAGCATTACCATTCCATGCAACTGCTTGGAATCGCCCCTGAAAAATCCATTTTAGGACAGTTTGAAACCCGTCGTTTTCCATATTTCCGTCAGGAAATTTTGGAATATCTGTTGCAAATCAACCGCGAGTTCAGACCGGATCTGATCTTTGTTCACACCAAAGCAGATATCCATCAGGATCATTTGACGCTTACTGAGGAAGCCTTACGCGCATTTCGCGGAACAACTGTATTAGGTTTCGATGTTATTCGAAGCAGTTACGGTTTTTTCCCCAATTTTCTTGTCGAAGTCAGCGAATCGGCAGTGGAAAATAAAATCAACGCATTGAAGCAATATACCACCTACCAAAGTCGCTATTACTTTGACCCGGAAATTACCCGCGCTACGCTTATCCGTAACGGCGCAATCTGTGAGCGTCCCTTTGCCGAAGGTTTTGACATTCTGCGAGTTGTAGGCGCATTTTCAAATCCAATCAACAACTGCAGTTAATTACCCCAACAACCCATCCCAATGCAGGGATGGGTTGTTGTATTAAAAATTCCTCTATCAATTATGCGTGCGTACCATTCGTGATTGAGTGTCGAAAAGAACAGGTTCGCGCCCGAATATTGGCTACTCTGGAACCCCTATTTCGATATCATCTTCGCTAATCCGAACCGGGTAGGTGGGAATATCTACAACAGCCGGCAGAGATAATACCTTACCATTGCGCACATCAAAGCGCGCACCGTGTCGCGGACAGATGATTTGGTGACCATCCACTTCGCCGTCACCAAGCGGTCCATTATCGTGCGTGCAAACATCGCCGATTGCGAACAACTTTCCGGCAATATTCAGCAAAACGATCGGGTAATCACCAATCTCAACGAAAATACGCTCCCCAGGGGGAAGGTCTTCAATTTTTGCCACAACAAAAAATGAATAATCGCTCAATTCAATCGGTTGGGACATTTCGATTAATCCTCGATCAGATAATCCTTGCCTTCACCAAGCCCATACACACCTGCTTTAATGACTTTCAACGGCAATAGCGCGCATTTCAACCGCACGGGACCCAATTCAATCCCCAACATGTCCAGCACATCCTGTTTGGTCAATTCTTTGACCTCTTCCAGGGTTTTACCGATCACGCTTTCGATCAATAAATCCGCGGAGGCTTGCGAAATGGCGCATCCATGACCACTAAAGGCTGCTTCTGTCACCCGCTGGTTTTCATCTACACGCAAATCAATACGAATTCGATCTCCGCATAACGGATTCTCGTCTTCAAAACTGACATCGTGCGGATCAAGCGCGCCACGATAAAGCGGTTCCTTGTATCGCTCAATGATGATCTCCCGGTACAGATCTTCCATCAGTACCCCGCCCGCCTTTCAGCCAAAGATTTTCTTAACTTTTGCAAGCCCTGCAACCAGAGCGTCAACTTCGGACTTGCTGTTGTAGAGATAAAAACTTGCCCTGGTTGTCGCGGGTAAGCCAAATTTTTCATGCAGCGGCATAGCGCAATGGTGCCCGGCGCGAACCGCAATGCCCTGACTGTCCAGAATTTGGGAAATATCATGGGGATGCACCCCCTGTAAGGTAAATGACGCCACGCCTCCCTTATGATTAGCCGGTGGCCCCACCACTCGCAATCCGTCAACTTCGCTCAATGCTTCCAAGGCATACGCGATGATGTCGTGCTCGTGCGCCGCGATTCGATCCATTCCAATCGCAGTAAGATAATCAACCGCTGCGCCAAATCCAACTGCTTCAGCAATTGCCGGCGTGCCGGCTTCAAATTTGTGCGGGAGTTCGTTGGGAGTAAAGCTGCGCAGCATCACCTTTTTGATCATATCACCACCGCCGAGGAATGGCGGCATGGCATCCAAAAAGGTCTCTTTTCCATAGAGGATCCCAATCCCGGTTGGACCCAGCATTTTATGAGCAGAGAACGCCAAAAAATCAACGTCCAATGCCTGCGCATCCACCGCAAGATGCGGCACCGATTGAGCCCCGTCCACCAATACCTTTGCTCCCGCTTGATGAGCCATGTGGATCATTTCTGCTGTTGGGTTGATCGTGCCAAGCACGTTGGACATATGTGTAAAGGCAACCAATTTTGGTTGCAATCCTAACAGCCGGGTATACTCACTCAAATCGAGCAAACCATCAGATGTAACCGGGATAAAATCTAGCGCAATATCCTTTTCCGCCGCCAGAATTTGCCAGGGCACCAGATTGGAATGATGTTCCATTTCGGTCAGAATAATCCGGTCGCCTGGCTTGAGATATTTTCTGCCCCAACTGAATGCTACCAGGTTGATTGCTTCGGTGGTGTTGCGGGTAAAAATAATCTCGTGGATTGACCTCGCATTGATAAAGCGGGCAATTTTCTCGCGCGCAGTTTCGTATAATTCCGTGGCTTCTTCTGCCAGGGTATGTACACCCCGATGAATATTGGCGTTGCTGCGCTGATAATAGGATTCCATCGCCCGAAGAACCTGCTGCGGCTTTTGCGAAGTGGCTGTCGAATCCAGATATACCAGCGGAATTTTTGAATGAATCTCTCGGTTCAGGATTGGAAAATCCGCGCGGATTTTATTGATATCCAGGTGCTCATTCATTAATGGTTTCATTCGTCCAGCCCGCCAAATTCAGCCTAAAAATTCAATCCTGATTGATGATTTCGGTGCGACTGCCTTTTTTGGAAGGAAAACGGATATGGATTGAGGTTTGCGGGTACCAAAGGATGTGGTCCGGCACCATCCAGCCATCCGTCAGGAAAACATTGGTGCGGAATTGCACCGCAACCATCTTGGGATCCACCTGGACAACGATCCCCTTCAACCAACCTCGCACCCGCTGTCCCCCTTTTTCATGATCACAAAACACTTCAACCGTATCACCCACTTCGTAGGTTGATTCGGGCTCTGGTGGATGCATAAAAGGAATTCCCGCCATAGAACAGTCTCCCTGTAATAAAATCAAAAAAACCAGTTAATTCTATCATAAGCCTTTAGAGTCGGCTGAATTCATCAACTCACCCTTTCCGGTATTTTCAACAGGCAAGGGAGGGAGTTGCTATGTTCAAGTGGATCGTAGTGCGAAATCAGCCGTGATACACTTCCATTTTTTGGGTTATGGCTTCCTGGAAACGCTCCCGTACTCCTTCAAAAGGAATGCGCTGCATAATCGGGTCGAAGAAACCCTCAACAATCAATCGCTCCGCTTCCACTTTGGGAACGCCTCGCGCCCGCAGGTAAAACACTTGATCCTGGTCAATTTTGCCGACCGTTGCTCCGTGAGTGCAGCGCACATCATCTGCCAGGATCTCCAGCCCCGGAATTGAGTCCGCGCGGGCAGCCCGGCTCAACACCAGATTTCGATTCGCCTGATACCCATCCGTTTTCGCTGCTCCGGGCGCGACATAAATCATTCCCTGCCACACAACCCGGCTATGGTCAATCAGAGCGCCCTTGAAGAGCAAGTCGCTGGTCGTATTTGGCGCAAGATGATTTTGCTGCGAATCATAATCCAGGTGCTGTTTACCATCGGTAAAATAAAACCCGGACATCCGTCCGCTGGCGCCGCGACCTTTCAGGTCCAAATCGGCAAAGTTCTTGGTCAGCCGGCCGCCAATGGCGCCAAACACCCAATCCAGGGTGGCATCACTGGCAACCTGCGAGCGCTCGTGGGTGAAGTTCCACACGTTTTCGCCCCACGATTGCAGTTCAACGAAACGCAAATTTCCACCTGCGCCAACGTGAACTTCAACCAGCCCGACATGCAGAGTCTGCCCCGCCTCGGTCGGCGAAGCATATTCGTGAACATAGGTAGCTTGAGCGCCTTCCTCCAGCCAAACCAATATGTGCGAGATATGCGCCAGGTGAATGCCGGGCGCCCACAACAGGCTGTGTAATGGTTGGCTGATCTCCACATTGCGCGGAACATACAACAAGACGCCTGTATCCGCCAGCGCGGCAGCCAGGGCGGCAAATTTACCTTCCTCTGGTTTGATCACCTGGTGGATAACTTTTTCTAACAACTGCGGGTATTCTTTTTCGGCGGTACGCAAATCGGTAAAAATTACGCCCTGCTCCTTCAGTTCCTTTGCCAGCGATGCCTGCGCGCCGCCCGGTGTAAGGATTACCTCGCCGCCATGTTCACGATCGGCGATTGGCTTCATCAAACCTTCGGGTAACGGCATCAGGTCAAGGTAGGCGTCGGTTGCAGGCAAGCGGAAGCGTTCGGAGTCCATTCCGCGCAGATCTGTTCTGCGCCAGGCTTCGTCCCGAGTGGTGGGCATGGGTAATGATTGGTAGGTTCGCCAGGCGTCAAGGCGGTATTTTTGCAGCGCCTCACTCATGCCCAAGGCGCGAACCGAATCCGCGCTGAAGGAAAAATCTTTAAGCGTTGCCTCATCCTGGCGGCGGGCGCGGGTCACAACTTTAGGAGTTTCTTTGGTCATTAGTTCTTCGTTCCCTTAACAATGCTATTCGCTGGTTCTTAAGGCTTTTAACCAATCGAGCCTTCCATTTGGAGTTGGATTAGACGATTCATCTCGACGGCGTATTCCATCGGCAGTTCTTTGACCAATGGTTCAATGAAACCAGATACCACCATGGTTGTGGCTTCTTCTTCACTCAATCCGCGGCTCATCAGGTAGAACAACTGCTCCTCGCCAACCTTGGAGACTGATGCCTCGTGTCCAATGGTGACATCCTGCTCGTCAATTTCGATATATGGATACGTGTCTGATCGGGATTGTGGATCGAGCAAAAGAGCATCACAGACTACATTGGAACGAACATTATCCGCGCCTTTATAAACCTTGAGCAGTCCGCGATAGGATGCCCGCCCGCCGCCTTTGCTGATTGACTTGGAAGTGATTTTGCTGCTGGTGTGCGGCGCAAAATGGATCACCTTGCCGCCTGCATCCTGCCACTGACCCGATCCAGCAAATGCCATGGAGAGAATCTCGCCATGCGCGCCAGGTCCCATCAGATAGCAAGATGGATATTTCATCGTCACTTTGGATCCCAGATTACAATCCACCCATTCCATTGTGCCGTTTTCTTCGACCAACGAACGTTGAGTCACCAGGTTATAAACATTGGTTGACCAGTTCTGGATGGTCGTGTACCTCACCCGGGCACCTTTTTTAACCACGATTTCGATTACACCGCTGTGAAACGAATCGGTCGTATATTGCGGCGCGGTGCAGCCTTCAACGTAATGCACCTGAGCGCCTTCGTCAGCAATGATCAGGCTTCGCTCAAATTGCCCAATGTTGGCGACATTAAGCCGGAAATAGGCTTGTAAAGGCAAATCCACCTTTACCCCTTTGGGAACATAAACAAACGAGCCGCCCGACCAGACGGCGCTGTTCAAGGCTGCGAACTTATTATCCTCAATCGGGATCACAGTACCAAAATACTGCCTGAACAGGTCGGGGTGTTGACGCAGACCATCCTCGATGCTCAAGAAAATAACGCCCTGTTTTTCGAGGTGTTCCTGGATGCTGTGGTAAACCATTTCAGATTCGTACTGCGCGCCAACCCCCGCCAGAAACTTCTGCTCGGCTTCGGGAATTCCCAGGCGGTCAAAGGTATTCTTGATCGTTTGAGGAACATCCTCCCAGGTTTTGCCCGCCATCTCCGCCGGTTTGACATAATACACGATCTCATCCAGATTAAGGTTGGAAAGATCGGCGCCCCAGGCAGGCAACGGGCGCTGCTGAAAATGCTGTAAACCTTTCAGTCGAAACTGGAGCATCCATTCCGGTTCGCCCTTCATTGCGGAAATCTGGCGGACAACCTCTTCATCCAGCCCTTTGCGCGTCTTGAACACCGAAACGTCCGGATCTTGAAATCCGTACCGATACTGTCCCAATTCTTCCAAAAAATCTGTTTGCGGATCCATGCTCATAGCAAC
The DNA here is from genome assembly GCA_039666315.1 of Bellilinea sp. GTDB lineage: Bacteria > Chloroflexota > Anaerolineae > Anaerolineales > Anaerolineaceae > Bellilinea. The sequence continues at coordinate 224,835 of JAVSME010000016.1, forward strand.
CTCCTGTTAACGTGTGTGACTCAACCGGTAAGGATTAAGCCGCAAGCGAGCCATTGTCCACTTTTTCCCGTACCCAATCGTAACCATGCTCTTCAAGATGAAGCGCAAGATCAGCGCCACCGGTTTCGACGATGCGCCCATCCATCATCACATGAACGACATCCGGTTTGATGTAATTGAGGATGCGTTGGTAATGCGTAATCACCAAAACACCGAGATTATCATTGCGTAACGCATTGACGCCATCTGCAACGATGCGCAGCGCGTCAATATCCAGACCCGAGTCGGTCTCATCCAATATGGCAATTTCCGGTTGAAGGACTGCCATCTGCAGAATTTCGGCGCGTTTCTTCTCGCCGCCCGAAAAACCATCGTTCAAATACCGCCCGGCAAACGCGCTGTCAACCCTGAGCATTTCCATCTTGGATTTAAGCAGCCTGCGGAATTCAGGAATGGGAACGCCTTTATCTTCCGGATTTTCCACCCGCCGCCGGGCGTTTACCGCCGTGCGCAGAAAATTCGCAACCGTTACGCCAGGTATAGCCACCGGGTATTGAAAAGCCAAAAAGATACCCAGCCGAGAGCGTTCATCCGGTTCTAAATCCAGTACGTTTTGTCCCTTGAAGATGACCTCACCCTCACTGACCTCGTATGCCGGATGACCCATCAGCGTGTATGCCAGCGTTGACTTTCCAGTACCGTTGGGACCCATGATGGCATGAACTTCCCCTTTCGGAAGGGTCAAGTTCAATCCTTTAAGGATTTCCCTTTCCTCGATGCTGACACGCAGATTGCGAATCACCAATTCATCACTCATTATCTGTATACTCCTTCACGGTTTTTGGTTAAGGGCATAATTTTCACCAAATTATTGCAATAAATATATGTTAATTCTTGTATAATAACCAAGTCGGCGGTATTATAGCACAATCCGTATTTGTGGTCAATATTTATTATAAAATTCATAGATATTGACAAATTTATAAGGCTTTGCTATACTACCCACAGGTTACTTCTTAAAGACTTGGATACATTGATTGGCAAAATTTATGGAATATAAGAGTACGCGCGAAAAAATCCTGCACACCTTGTTGAATAACCCTCGTTCGACAATCAACGATCTGGCAGAATCGGTTGGCATTAACGCCATTTCTGTCCGTCACCACCTCAACAGCATGTTGGCGGATGGTTTGGTTCAATCCGAAGAGGAGCGTCATGGTGTTGGGCGTCCCCGCCTGGTATATTTCCTGACCGAGCGCGGATTGGAAAAATTTCCAACCCGCTACTTCCGACTCGCCAATCGCATCCTGGGACGACTAAAAGAGACCTTGCCATCATCTGCGGTGGAAGATATTTTTGCCAACATGGCCCGAGATCTGGCAGAAGAACATGCCCGCTCGATTCAACACATGAACATCGAAGAAAAACTCAATTTTCTGAAAAACCTCCTCAAAGAAGAAGGTTTCATCATCGAATGGGAAAAGTCAGGCGACTCATATAAAATTCACGAAATTACCTGCCCGTATTTCCACGTCACTCAGGCGCATCCGGAAGTCTGTTTCGTGGATCAGACATTGATCTCCACCGTACTGGCTTTGCCTGCTCAAAAAATTCAATGTGTTTTAAGCGGCGACCATCACTGCACCTACATTATTCCGTTAGAAAAAGTCGGGAACCAATAAAATGAGCGAAACTCCAGGAACTAATCGGGCTGTTTGGGATGCGGAAGCAACCCACCCAGAGCTGAGCGCCAGGCTGCGCGAGGGACTGAATCAGGTGATGGATCCCGAGATTGGATTAAGCGTCATTCAGCTCGGTTTGATTCGCAATTTTCAGGTCAAAGAAGATGACCAGGGTCATATCCGCATGATCTTAACCACTCCTTTTTGCCCTTATGGACCGGCACTAATTGATATGACTCGTGTAAAGGCAGAAGAATCGATCCAGATGCCCGTCTCAATCGAACTTGGCATGGATGTTTGGGATTTCTCCATGATGGAGGAAGGCGTTGATATGAGTTGGGGATTGTACTAACCTAATTTTCCACCCATCGCAGCCAATCGTTGCTGGTCAACCTTAAATAAACGCGGCAATTGCAATGCCATGCCCATATTGCCTTCAATCTTGATGTTGCCGGTCAAGTAAGCGCGCATTGCATCCAGTTTTCCGGTAAAGATATCCAATAGTACCTGCGCATCGGCAATCAGTTTTACATCCGGTTGATTGGGCATCTCCCGGATTACCCGGCAGGTCTGCATTTCAATGCACACTCCCCAGACTCCGCCTTTATTTCCGCTTAACTCGAAACCAATCATTGCCCGTACTCCTTCCGCCTGGTTTGGCAGAAAGAATTCCGGCAACAGATTCATCAAATCCTGGATGCTGACTGTCTCACCCATCTGAACACCTCCACATTGTATTCAGATTATAGTTGATAAATTGCTTTGCGCCACCTTTGTACAATCTTTGTAAGGCACAAGCCATACGTCCCGGTTTCAATTTTTTTAAATTTTGGTATACTGACTCTACCTTAAGAAGTGCGCAGGTAAAGAATGAACCAAAAAGATGCCATGCTCGCCCTCCGTAAAGCAGATCACATACGCATCAACCTGGAAGAGGATGTGCTTTCCGGGCATACTACAGGGTTGGAGCGGTTAATCTTTTTGAACGAAGCCTTGCCCGAACTTGATTTATCCTGCGTGGATACCGGTCTTGATCTTTTTGGAAAGCATTTATCCGCCCCATTGCTTATCTCCTCCATGACGGGGGGAACCGAGCTTGCCGGGCAAATTAACCAGCGCCTGGCAGAAGCCGCGCAGCGGAAACAAATCGCGCTTGGGTTAGGTTCGCAGCGCGCTGCGCTGGAACATCCCGTTCAACAAGTCTCATTTCAAGTTCGCCGGTTTGCCCCGGATATCCTCCTGTTTGCCAATCTTGGCGCAGTACAGTTGAATTACGGGTATGGCATTGATCATTGCCGGCGGATTGTGGAAATGGTGGAAGCGGATGCGCTGTTCCTTCATCTCAATCCACTTCAGGAAGCTCTGCAACCAGAAGGGGATGTCAATTTCTCGAATTTACTCAACAAGATCGAAGCGGTATGCCGGCAATTGCCGATTCCCGTGGTCGCGAAGGAAGTTGGATGGGGGATTTCCGCGGGAACTGCCCGCCGTCTGGTCAATGCCGGTATCGCCGCCATTGACGTGGCTGGCGCAGGGGGCACATCCTGGTCGCAGGTGGAAATGTATCGCATTAGCGATCCCTCCCGGGCAAGGATAGCCAGCGCTTTCCGCGGTTGGGGCATTCCTACCGCTCAAGCGGTTCGTCAGGTACATGCCGCGCTCCCCGACCTGCCCGTGTTTGCCTCGGGTGGTTTACGCAATGGTGTGGATATTGCCAAAAGCATAGCCTTAGGCGCAACGCTGGGCGGAATGGCAAGTCCATTCCTCAAAGCAGCCGTGACCTCCACCGAGGAAGTCACAGCGCTGATAGGTGAAATTTCTGCCACCATCCAGATTTGCATGTTTGCCTGCGGCGCTGAAAATTTGCAGAAATTGCGCCAAACCCCTCTATTGGAGATTTGAGCCCATGCCGCTTCGAGACTTCAACCAACTGGCGCAGCCCGCCATTGACGCTGCCATGCAGCGGATCGTCAACCACCCCCTGGTTAACCAGTATGCCGGGCTGCCAGATATGCTCCGCTACCATCTCGGCTGGGATGGACCCGTCAATGGACCAGAAGCGCAAGGGAAACGCATCCGCCCGCTTTTAGTGTTACTCACGGCTGAAGCCTGCGGCGGTGCCTGGCAGCCCGCGCTGCCGGCTGCCGCGGCGGTTGAATTGCTGCATAATTTCTCCCTGATCCACGATGACATTGAGGACAACAGTCCCTTGCGGCGCGGACGCGAGACAGTATGGAAAAAATGGGGGATTCCGCTAGCGATCAATGCCGGGGACGCCCTGTACACTCTCGCCTTCGAAAGCATTCACCAGCTCGCCGAGACTTGCTCTGCGCAAGTCGTCAATCAGGCAACAAAGCTATTAATTGACACCTGCCTGCGCCTTACCGGCGGTCAGCACCTGGATATTTCGTACGAAAATGAGCGCACCATTTCCCTGGACTGGTACTGGAAGATGACCGAAGGAAAAACCGCCGCGCTGCTCAGTGCATGCCTGCAACTGGGCGGGATAGTCTGCAGCGCCAGCCCGGAAACAATTGAGGCATTAAAACGGTTCGGGTTCTCGTTGGGATTGAGCTTCCAGATCCAAGACGACTGGTTAGGCATTTGGGGAGACAGTGCGTTAACTGGAAAATCAACTGAAAGCGACCTGGTCAACGGCAAGAAAACCCTGCCCGTCGTCTATGCCCTCCAGAAAAGGGGGGCATTTGCCAAACGATGGCTAACCGGCAACATCGAACCAGGCGAAGCCTCTCTATTAGCAGCCTGGCTGGTTGAAGAAGGCGCCCAGGCGTACACGGAACAACAAGCCACTATCTACACTCAACAAGCCTTATCTGCGCTCGAGCAAACCGGTTTAACCAACCATGCCGGTGCAGCGCTGCGCGAACTGGCGCTTTTACTTCTACACCGAAACTCTTAAGATCAATAATGGAAAATCGTTACCGCCAGGAAATTGACCTGCGCGTTTTTACCGTAACCAGAAAAGGAAGAAGACATGGAAAAGCAACTGACCATCAGCGGAGAAGAAATCTACCAAGTGGCAAGTCTATTCGATGACGAGGGCATTGATTTTGACATCATTCGCCAAAACGTGGAAAGCATCCTGCGCGCTGTCGGCGAGAACCCCGATCGCGATGGGCTAAAAAAAACCCCGGATCGGGTCGCGCGCATGTACGAAGAATTACTGGCTGGCTACCGAACCGATCCGGTTGCCCTGGTCAATGACGCCTTGTTTGAAGTCGAATACGACGAGATGGTGGTTGTGCGGGATATCGAGTTCTACTCGTTATGCGAACATCACATGCTTCCTTTCTTGGGTCGGGCACATGTCGCCTACATTCCGCGCGGGCGCGTCGTCGGATTATCCAAAATTCCGCGCGTGGTAGATATGTTTGCCCGGCGACTGCAGGTGCAAGAGCGCATGACTCGCCAGATAGCTGACTTTTTGCAGGAAGTGCTCCGTCCGCGTGGTGTCGCAGTAGTCGTAGAGGCAATTCACATGTGCTCAATGATTCGCGGGGTCAAAAAGCATGACTCGCGGATGACCACATCCAGCATGTTGGGCGCATTCCGCAACAATATGGCAACCCGCATGGAATTCCTCGACAATATTTCGCGCAGTTCGCAACCGCTTCACTTCTAGTAGCGGCAGTTCACGGGTTGAAATTCAAATCCGTGCGCGCAATCGCAGTCGAGTTAACCTTCATTGCCTGAGCGATTTCATTAAGTGACTTGCCAACTCCCGGCTCCTCCAGATCTGGACGCAGCTCAGAGGTTGGAATCGACAGAAATTCCCGCTGCCATAAATTTGGATCCAGCACCTGCTCATCGAATACCAGAATATCCAGATCAATGGTTCGGGGCGCATATTTATCGGATGAACGCACCCGCCCAAGCGTGTCCTCGATCTCGTGCAGCACCGTTTCTTTCAACGCTTGAGCATCCAATTCGGTGGAAATCCAGGCGGTGGCATTCAGAAAGCGCGCGCCGCTCGACCCAACCGGGTCAGTTTCCCATACCGTGGATACCGCATTGAGCAAAACCCTTTCCCGCAGCAAGGCAATCGCTCGGGAGAGATTCTCCTTGGGATCAATGTTGGAACCCAGGCTCAGGTATGCCTGGTGTTTTGCAACGCTTCCCATCTGCCGGGAACGTTCTATCTCCACGCCCACCGATTGAGCAAATCGCACCGCGCCTGGTTTTTCCACCCGAACGCGAACCTTTTGGACGCCCGGTTCTTCCAGGCATAATCTCGCCAGGTCGCTGGCAAGCGCCTCCACCGTATAACGGGCAATTTTCTCCACATAGGCAATCGTCTTTTTAGCAACCGTGCGGTAATTGATACAGTCGCGGATATCATCGCTAGCCCCTGCTTGAGAAATATCACCATATAAAACGATATTAATCAAGATATCCTGCCGTTGGGCGCGTTCCCGCTCGGTGATCCCAATCACTCCCCGAACAAGCAAATCCTTGATAAACGTTTGGTCCATGCAACCTCCCTAAAGTAAATGTCTTCCCCCATCCAGGTGGAGAATTTCACCGGTAGTATAGCCTGCGCCGCTCAGCAGAAACACCAACGCCTGCCCGACCTCATCCGCAGTCGCCCAACGCCTTGCCGGAACCCGCTCCAAAACCGTATCGCTCTGGTCTCCGCTGCTGGGCGGCAAGACCGCTCCTAATGCCAGTCCATTCACAGTAATTGTTGGCGCGAGCGCGACAGCCAGCGAGCGGGTCAAAGCCGCCAATCCTGCTTTGCTAATAGTATATGGAAAGTGATCATTCGCAGGACGAAGAGCGCGCCAGTCGAGGATGTTGACGATCCAGCCCTGTTTTTCTCCGCCAAGTTTAAGCGCAAAGGATTGGCTGATCAGGAAAGGCGCGGTCAGGTTAATATCCACATGGCGCTGAAAGTCTGATAAACTCGTCTCTTTCCAGCCCAGATTTTCAAAAATAGCAGCGTTGTTGATCAGGATTTCAAATGGCTGCAACCGCCAGGCTTGTTCCACCAGTTGCTCCGCCATAACCAGGTCTGCCAAATCGGATTGAAGCAGCCAGGCATGGACGCCAAGCGCTTCAATGCCTTTGGCGGTCTGCCGGGCTTCTTCGGCAGAACTGCCATAATGGATAATGACATTCGCGCCGGCTTGCGCCAGGGCTGTAACCAGCATTTTCCCCACCCGCCGGGCGCCGCCAGTTACCAGCGCAGTTTTTCCATCGAAAGGTTTCATATTTTTTCTTAACCGGAGTCCTCTTTCATCTGCTGAGGTTGAGATGAAACTCGCTGTAATATTTTATGGATTCGCCACAAAGATAGGGACAAGATAAGCCATGCGCCGGCTTGAGAAACCCGGATCGGGCTGCCAGCCAGGAGGATACTTTCCCCACGGAAGGCTTCAACGATGATCACTGATATCCCACTGGTTGCAAGAAAGAACAAAAAACGCACGCCCGGTGGCAACTTACCTCCAATTTTTCCCGGATTAACCAGCAAAAACACTATTACAGCCAGGATAATCTGATACACCTGGGTTGGGTGACGCCATTCACCGTATAAGAAAATACTCCAGGGCAGGCGGGCGGGCAAACCGAAGACATCCCCGGAAGCAAGGTTCATTAATCCAACAAACACCATGAATAACGCAAAACCGGGCGCGAGCACGTCCAAGGTTTGCCATAATGGCAGCCCGCGCCGTTGCCCGTAGATCAACGCGGCTAGGACGCCCACCATAACGCCGCCGACAATATCCAGCATCTGAGCGGACAGAGCAAACAGATCCAGCGGATTATTGATAAACACCGCAAGGTTCTGCAGGGCATAAGAAAGGCGCGCCCCAAGAACACCCGCCAGGAATGCCCAAAGAGCCAGGCTGTACAAACCATCCACATCAAAATCGGTTTGGCGGGCAACCCTTTCCGCCCAAACCAATCCAAGCCAGATTCCGAACAGTAGAATTAATCCGGGAGTTTGGATCGCCAGCGGTCCAAGGTTAAGAATTGGCAGCATTCAATGACGCTCCGCAGTTAATTTTTGCAATTCGCTCAACAGCAACGATTCGCTCAACGGACCGCCATACACCACTTTTCGGATGATTCCCTTGTCATCCAAAAAGAAGGTGGTAGGCAGCGCGTTAATCTGATAGCTGCGGGTAACTGCACCATCATGATCGTATAATATCGGAAAAGTCAATCCATGCTCATCCACGAAACGGCTGGCATCTGCAAACGTATCCTGGCTGGTCGAATTAATCGCCAAAATCACTACTCCTTGATCCGCCAGTGCTTGATGTACCTGCTCCAACGCAGGCATCTCTGCCCGGCATGGCAGGCACCAGGATGCCCAAAAATTGATCACTACAACTTGTCCAACCTGGCTGTCAAGCTCAAATTCAGTCCCCTCGGCATCCTGCAAGGTAAAATCCGGCGCCGCAAATCCCGGGCGGGGAAGTGTCCGCCCGCCTGGGGTTATTTCTGGGGCTATCAGGCTGGTGGCTATCAATAGCAGCAGAGACAGCACAGATATCGCCGGGAACAACCAACCCCTCCAGCAAAGAAATTTCAGCATACCGCCAATGGTATGGGTCTGGCTTTCGATTGTCAAGGGGAATTTTGGAAAAACCTGATACTTGACAATAAATATCGGATTATATATAATACAGGTATCCCACCCCTGCTGGGGGGGGCTGGAGGCAGCAATAAAGATGAAAGACGATTTAATTCTCAATCGTTTAAAAACCGCGGAAGGTCATTTGCGTGGAATACAGCGCATGGTTGACGAGGGTGTTTACTGCATCGACATTATCCGCCAGATTCAGGCGGTTCAATCCGCATTGAACAAAGTAAGCAGCATGATCCTGGAAAACCACCTCAATTCCTGTCTGATCAACGCAGTGCGCGGCGAAGACGTGCAGGAACGCGAACGAGTGCTCAAAGAAATCGCTGATGTCTTTGACGCTGCAACCAAAGTTTGAACGAACATTTTCAAAAATTATGGAGGTATTTACATGAACAGCATCACTTACACCATACCAGGCATTCATTGTAACCATTGCATTCACACTATCAAGACCGAAGTGGGTGAAATGAAAGGTGTTAAACTTGTCAACGCCGACCTGACCAGCAAGCAGGTTACCATCACCTTCGATGCCCCCGCATCCCCGGCTACGATTGAAAACCTCTTGGCGGAAATTAACTATCCGGTGCAAAAATAATCCATGGCTGAGCAAAAACAAGTTGTCTTACCGGTCATTGGGATGACCTGCGCCAACTGCGTAGCGACAATCGAGCGCAACCTGAAAAAGCAGTCCGGAGTTGGGTCGGTAATGGTTAACTTGTCCTCCGAACGCGCAGTGGTTGAATTCGACCCGGCACTGGTTGGTCTTAACGAGTTGATTGGGCGGGTTGAACGTGCCGGTTATGGAATCGCCACTGGCGAGGCAGACCTGATCGTGCGCGGAATGAGCGATGACAATGATGCGCGGCGGCTGGAAAAAGCGCTTTCCAAGGTTGAAGGAGTGCGCAAAGTTCAGGTTAGTTATGCGGCTGAACGCGCGCGGCTGGAATATGTCCCCACCCTGGTCAGCCAAAGCGATTTACGTCAAATTATCCAATCCGTTGGCTTCGAAAGCTCCGTATCCAGCGCCGACCTGCATGATGCCGAAGCTGAAGCTCGCAGCGCTGAAATCCATCAGAGACGGCGCATGCTTGTAATCGGCATCATTTTCACCTTGCCCTTATTCCTGCTTTCCATGAGCCGCGATTTTGGACTTCTGCCGATGGCTTGGGCGCATGCCGATTGGATGAATTGGTTATTTTTTGCTCTGGCTACCCCGGTTCAATTTTATGTTGGCGCTCAGTTTTACCGCAGCGGGTATAAATCATTGCGCAACGGCTCTGCCAACATGGATGTGTTAATCGCAATAGGCAGCTCAGCAGCATATTTTTACTCCATTCCTGTCACCTTGGGGTATATCCATGACCATGTCTACTTCGAAATCGCTGCGGTAATCATCACATTGATCCACCTGGGCAAGTACCTGGAAGCCCGCGCCAAAGGGCGTACCAGCGAGGCGATCAAAAAATTAATGGGTTTGCAAGCCAGAATCGCGCGCGTTGTGCGTTCTGGTCAAGAATTAGAAGTGCCCGTTGACCAGGTCGCGGTTGGCGATATCGTACTGGTCCGTCCCGGCGAAAAGATTCCAGTAGATGGCGTCGTCATTGAAGGCAGCACGAATGTGGACGAAGCCATGTTAACCGGCGAATCCATGCCGGTTAAAAAATCTCCCGGCGATACAGTCATTGGCGCAACGCTGAACAAGCAGGGTTTCATCCGCTTCGAAGCCACAAAAGTGGGCAAAGAAACTGCTCTGGCGCAAATTATCCGTCTGGTTGAGGAGGCTCAGGCAAGCAAAGCTCCTATTCAAAAGCTGGCTGATCAGATTTCCGCCATCTTTGTCCCGATTGTGATGGTTATTGCAGTGGTCACCTTTTTTGTCTGGTACTTTTTCATCCCGGTACCCGAGCACAGCGAAATGAGCGCTTTCACCCGCGCTATGATTCCAATGGTTGCGGTACTGGTCATTGCCTGCCCTTGCGCGCTCGGGTTGGCAACCCCAACAGCAGTGATGGTCGCAACGGGACGCGGGGCTGAATCGGGCGTGTTGATACGTCACAGCGAGGCAATGGAACGCGCCGGAAAAGTATCTACAGTCGTGTTGGACAAGACCGGCACCGTTACACGCGGGCAACCCAGCGTGACCGACTTAATCCCAATCCATTCACCCCCACTTGCGCAATCCTTGGAATCAGATTGGCTACGGCTGGCTGCCAGCGCCGAACAGGTGAGCGAACACCCGTTAGCAGAAGCTGTTGTCGCCGAGGCAGGCAATCACGGCTACCAATTAGCCACACCGGGCGGATTTACCGCTTTTGCCGGGCAAGGTGTCAGGGCAGAAGTGGATGGTCATCAAATTACAATTGGCAGTCCGCGTTGGGATGTGTTCCATTCCGAAAAACTCAACAGCGCCAATGCAATCATTGAAGAACTGGAAAAGTCTGCCAAAACCGTTATCCTGGTGGGCGTGGATGGCGAACTTCGCGGCATCATTGCCATTGCCGACGCCCTTAAAGAAGGTTCGCGGGAGGCAATTGAAGGTTTCCACCGCCTGGGACTCAAAGTTGCCTTGCTCACTGGCGACAATCAGCGCACCGCCGAAGCCATTGCCCGTCAGGTTGGCATTGACATGGTCAGGGCAGAAGTGCTGCCCGATGGCAAAGCCAATGAAATTAAAAAATTACAGAGCAACCGCGAAATTGTTGCCATGATCGGCGACGGGATCAATGATGCGCCTGCCCTGGCGCAGGCTGATGTGGGTATCGCCATTGGCACCGGCACCGATGTTGCCATGGCGACCGCGCCAATCACCTTGATCAGCGGCGATCTTCGTGCTGCCGTTCGCGCTGTTCGGCTCTCCCGCCGAACATTGAGGACAATCAAGCAGAATCTATTTTGGGCGTTTTTCTACAACACCTTACTTATCCCAGCCGCAGCCGCCGGAATGCTGAATCCGATGCTGGCGGCAGCCGCCATGGCATTCAGCAGCTTGTTCGTGGTGAGCAACAGCCTGCGCCTGCGCCGCATTCGGCTGGATTAAACCGGTCTATCTCCGATCAACCTGCCCGGCAATGTTACCCGGGCAGGTTTTTGTTAAAGAGCACGAAGTAAGACCTGCGAAAAACCAATCAAAAATAAATAATGGTAAAATGATCCATCAAATGCCCATAATCCGACCGATCACGGCTCGGTTTTGATCATTTTCTGTTGGAAGGAATCCCCATGAATCTCAACCCCGAAACTGAAGAGAAGGCTATCAATACCATCCGGTTTCTATCCGCAGACGGTGTGCAAAAAGCCAATTCCGGGCATCCCGGACTACCAATGGGCACGGCTGCTATGGCGTTTGTTATCTGGACGCAATGGTTAAAACATAATCCATCCAATCCTGGCTGGCACGACCGCGATCGTTTTATACTATCCGGCGGGCACGGTTCGATGCTCCTTTATTCGCTCCTGCATCTGACTGGTTACGATTTGGGATTGGAAGAATTAAAAAACTTCCGCCAATGGAACAGCCGCACGCCAGGTCATCCGGAATATGGTCTGACCCCTGGCGTAGAAACCACCACCGGACCACTGGGGCAGGGTTTCGCCAACGGGGTCGGCATGGCAATTGCCGGGACGCACCTGGCTGCCATATTCAACCGTCCTGGTTTCCCGGTTATCAACCACGCCATCTATGCCATCGTAACCGATGGGGATTTGATGGAAGGAGTATCCTCCGAAGCCGCTTCGCTGGCAGGCCATCTTAGACTGGGCAATTTGATTTACCTGTATGATGACAACCGCATCACCATTGATGGTTCGACAGACTTATCCTTCACGGAGGATCGCGCCAGGCGGTTCGAAGCATATGGCTGGCAGGTTATTCGGGATGTAAATGGCAATTCCACCCACGCCATTTCCTCCGCCATTCGAAAAGCCCGTCGGGATCCACGCCCGTCGCTGATTATTTGCCGCACCCACATCGGTTATGGATTGCCCACCCGCCAGGATACCGCCAAAGCCCACGGCGAACCTCCCGGAGAGGAAGAGTTACGCAAAGCAAAGGAAAAACTGGGTTGGGTGATTGAGCCTGCGTTTCACATTCCGCCGGACATTCTGGATTTCTATCGGCAGGCGGTAAAAAAGGGCAAACTGGCAGAACGTAAATGGCGGCGATTGCTCGATTCCTACCGGGCTGCTTACCCTGCCCTGGCAGATGAACTGGAACGCCGCCTGGCAGGCAAATTTCCCGCTCACTGGGACACCCAACTGCCGGTATTTCCAGCCGATACCAAGGGAATGGCAACCCGCGCCGCATCAGGCAAAGTCCTCAACGTACTTGCCGAGCGGCTGCCCGAACTGATGGGCGGCTCCGCAGATCTTACCCCTTCTAATAACACTTGGATCAATAACAGCCAATCCTTCCAGTCCGACCATCCGGAAGGACGTTACCTGCATTTTGGAGTGCGCGAACACGCCATGGGTTCAATAATCAATGGCATGGCGCTGCATGGCGGGGTTATCCCCTATGGAGCAACTTTCCTGGTATTTTCGGATTATATGCGCGCCGCGATTCGTTTATCCGCTCTATCCCATATACCTTCTATGTGGATCTTTACTCATGACAGCATCGGTTTGGGCGAGGATGGACCCACCCACCAGCCGGTTGAACACCTGGCAGCCCTGCGCGCCATCCCCAACCTGAATGTCATTCGCCCAGCCGACGCCAATGAAGTCAGCGAAGCCTGGATATCAGCCTTGAAAAGCCGGCGCACCCCCACGGCATTGGCGCTCACCCGCCAGGCTGTGCCTGTGCTGGATCGCGCCACATTGAATCCCGCCAGCGGGTTACACCGCGGCGCGTATATCCTGGCAGATCTGGGTGGGGGAAAACCGCAGATCATCATGATGGCGTCCGGTTCGGAAGTATCTTTAATCGTCGAAGCCGGCTACAGCCTGGTTGCCGAAGGATATAATGTCCGCCTCGTATCGTTTCCGTCCTGGTATTTATTCGACCAACAAGAACAACAGTATCGCGACGAGGTGTTGCCCCCGGCGATTAGGCGCCGTTTGGCAGTCGAGGCGGGCGTCGCTCAGGGTTGGCACCGCTACACAGGCGACCAGGGGCGCATCCTTAGCATCGAACGGTTTGGGGCATCCGCGCCGCATCAAAAAATCTACCAGGAATTCGGCTTAACCGTCAGCCAGGTTCTTAACGAAGCGCTCAACTTGCTGGGCGCAGGTAAATTTTAGGAGGTGCAAAATGAGAATCGCAGTCGCCTGCGACCACGCTGGGTTTCCGCTGAAGGAAGATGTCATCCAGATTATCCGAGCCGCCGGGCACGAAGTGATTGATTTAGGCGCCCACGCATCCGAACCTGTTGATTACCCCGATTTTACCTATAAAGCCGGTCAGGCAGTCGTGCGCGGTCAGGCGGATCGCGCAGTGGTCATTTGCGGTTCCGGTGTTGGCGCAACAATCACAGCCAATAAAATTAAGGGAATTTATGCCTGTCTGTGTCACGATACATATTCCGCCCGCCAGGGCGTGGAGCATGACAACATGAATATCCTCTGCCTTGGCGCGCGTATCATCGGCGTGGAACTTGCAAAAGAACTCGTGCGTTCGTTTCTGGCAGCAACAATGAGCACCGAAGAACGCCACCTGCGCCGGGTGGGCAAAATTCGCGCCATCGAACAGGAAAATTGAGAGGGAATCATGAACCGCGTCCACCAATTACACCAATTGGGACAATCCGTTTGGTACGATAACATTCAGCGCTCGCTGATTGAGAATGGCTTGCTGGCAGACATGATCGAGCAAGGTGTGATCCGTGGCGTAACTTCCAACCCTTCCATTTTCCACAACGCCATTGCCAAATCCCACGATTATGATGCCGCTCTCAAGACGATGGCATGGTCAGGATGGTCGGCGCTGCAAATCTTTCACCAATTGGCAATCGAAGACATCCAGGCGGCTGCCGATTTATTCCTTCCGCTGTATAAACAGACTCAATGCGGTGATGGCTATGTCAGCCTGGAAGTCAACCCGCTTCTGGCGCATGACACGCTGGGTACCGTTGCTGAAGCCAAACGGTTATGGCAGTTGGTCAAACGACCCAACCTGATGATCAAGATCCCAGCCACTCCGGAAGGAATCCCCGCCATCCGGGAGTGCCTATCGGCTGGCATCAATGTCAATGTTACCCTGATCTTTTCTCTGGTACGCTACAAACAGGTTATGGACGCGTTTTTATCAGGTTTGGAAGACCGTGTTAAAGCAGGTCTTCCAATAGACCGTATCGCTTCGGTGGCATCCTTCTTTGTTTCCCGCGTGGACACCAAAATTGACAGGATTCTGGATGATCTTCTTCAAAAAGAAGACAGCAGCGCCCACCTGGCTCGAACCCTGTTTGGCAAAGCAGCCATTGCCAACGCGCGCATGGCATATACGCTTTACCTGGAAACATTCGCCAGCCTGCGCTTTGATGTCTTGCGCCAAAAAGGAGCCCGCACCCAGCGTCCATTATGGGCATCCACCAGCACAAAAAACCCCGCCTATCGGGATGTAGTATACGTGGAGGAATTAATCGGCGCAGATACGGTCAATACCATGCCGCCGCAGACTCTGGAGGCATTTCAAGAGCATGGAGAATCGCAGGTCAGTCTGGGCTGGGATGTCAGCCAGGATCAGCAAGTGATCGCTCAACTTGAGTCGATCGGTATTTCCATGCAAAAAATCACCGCAGAATTGGAAAGCGAGGGCGTCAAGGCTTTTGCGGATGCTTTCGAAGCGCTCCTCAAGACCATCGAGGAACGCCGCAAGTCAGCAGTTGACGAGTTGGGTGTTTTTAAGGATATCTTACCTGCCGAGGTTGTGCGCGCCGAGTACGATTCGGTCATCCATCGCTTATTTGCCATTGATCCAACCCTGTGGAGCCAGGAGCCTGCCATGCAATCGAACATCCGCAAACGATTAGGATGGCTGGTCTCTCCACAAACCAGTCGTTCACTGATTGCGACTTTAAGTACCCTGGCTGCCGAATGCCGCGCAGAAGGCATGACCCATGCCCTGCTTTTGGGGATGGGCGGTTCGTCGCTTGCCCCGGAAGTGCTGCGCCTGTCATTTGGGGTTGGGACCATCGGCAAGAAGAAAGCATTCGATCTGTCAATTCTTGACTCGACTGACCCGGAACAAGTGCGAGCCGCCGCCAACCGCGCCCCGCTTGAAAAATCATTGTTTATTGTGTCCAGTAAATCTGGCAGCACAAGCGAGGTCAGCGCATTCCTCGATTTCTTTTGGAGTCAGGCAAAAAACCATCTGGGCGAAACAGCCGGCAGACATTTCGTCGCCATCACGGATCCGGGCACAAAACTGGAAAACCTCGCCATCGAGCGCGAATTCCGAGCCGTCTTGCACGGAGATGCGCAGGTCGGTGGTCGTTATTCCGCCCTGACAGCCTTTGGTTTATTCCCTGCTGCGCTGCTTGGTATCAACCTGAATAAACTGCTCGAGCGCGCGGCTTGGATGATGAATCAAAGCCTGCCGGCGATCCCCGGCGGGCGCAATCCCGGGCTGGTTTTGGGGATTTTGTTGGGCACTGCCGCCCTCGATGGACGTGATAAATTAACCCTGCTGGTTGACCCCCCCTTTGAATCGTTCGCTTCCTGGTTGGAGCAATTGATCGCCGAGTCGACCGGTAAAAACGGGCGTGGTATCATCCCGGTTGAACTTGAGCCTCCGGTATCACCAGCGCTCTACGGCGAAGACCGGATGTTTGTTTACCTGCGCAGCGCGGGAGAACAGGATGATTTTGTTGCCGGGTTGAAATCTGCCGGGCACCCGGTGCTGGTATTTGACCTCAAAGATGCCTATGACTTGGGCGCCGAATTTTACCGTTGGGAAATCGCCACCGCGATTGCCTGCGCGCTGCTTGGCATCAACGCCTTCGACCAACCCGATGTACAGGACAACAAAGACCGCACGACCAGGAAAATCGCCTCCTATCTGAAGAAAGGCGATTTTTCAGAAGGAAAAATTTTGTGGGAAAACGAACACGCAAAGGTATTCGGTATACCGCTCAAAGGAATAAAAAACGCCAAAACACTTAAAGAAGTGGTTAAATTATTCCTCATGCAGGCGCAGCCAAATGATTATCTTGCAATCAATGCCTACCTGCCGCGGGAAGCACAAACAGCGCGCAAATTACAGAAAATCCGCAAGGCTTTCCTGGAGCGCACTCACTGTCCGGTAACCCTCGGTTTTGGACCCCGCTTTTTACATTCAACCGGGCAGCTGCATAAGGGCGGAACGGACCGAGCCCTATTCCTTCAAATCACCCGCGACCCGATCATGGATTTGGATATTCCCGGACAAGGGATAACCTTCGGCGAGTTGGAACGCGCTCAGGCGCTCGGCGACCTGGAAGCCCTGCTAAACCGAAATCGTCGCGTGATCCGTATTCACCTGACCGGCGGTGATGTCGAGGATCTGATCTAACGCCGCCTGGATAAGCGCCAGCCTAACCAAAGCGCAAGCAAGACAAGTGGGAGCAGCGGGCGACTTAACAACCACAAAATACCGCGTAATCCGCTGCGCAGCAATTCCACCCACCGGACCCGCCGCGAATCAATGCGGGGCTTTACCTGCCAATCGAACGTCGGCAGGCGGTTCAAAAAACCTTGTTGCACGCAGCCTTCCAGACTGAATATGGCTATTTCCCGATGACAACAATTGGCTATGCGCAAATCTCGACTGAATTCTTCCCACGACATGGGGCGCGTATCTGCTACGCCTTCCAGATCCACCCCGCCGCCGGTGCTGCCAATCGCAATGTATTCACAATCCTTGCCATAACTGACCAAAAACCCATCCCCATTCGGGCGGTAAAAACTCGAATACAACATCACAACTTCCCGGTCAACCGCTAAATCGAGCACGCCGAGCAATCGCTGCATTACCGTTGAATTTACCCTGCGTTCATCCAGAATCAGCGGCAGCTGGTAGGATTCCACTTCGAATCCATCCGCTTTGATCTGGCTTACCAGTTTGCGGTAAGATTCGCGGGCTTTGGCAAAGTTTTTCCGCCGGTGTGCCAGGCTGCGCGCCATGCACTCAAAGCCGCTTAAAAAACCTTTTTTAAAGCCCGTAAGGAATCTAAAATCGGGTTCGATGTCTAAACCGACTCGCTTCCATTCCAGCCCGTGCTCTTGGCTCCAATGCAAAAAATCTTCATATTGCTGGGCTGCCGCGCAGGCATTGTCCAGGTTAAACCAATACCCCTGCGATTCTGGCAACAGCAGCCAGGCAGTCAGTGGAATTCCAGCCCGGTTCAACCGTTTAACCACATCTGCCCGCTTCTCTGAAAGATCACGCAATCCCATTGCCACGCCAGCCTGCAATTGTTTCAGAACAGCGACAACATCTGGATCAGCGAGTAGTTTTTCCAACGGCTGGATATCCAATTCACAAAAAAATGTCAAAATCGGTTGGGTATTCATACCAGGTTATTCAACCACGCGAGTCATTGCCAAAGCAATCGCTCCCAACACCCCCGCCCGCCCACCCAACGCCGGCGGCACAATGTATTCATCAATGTGTTCAAGAATCTCGCGGGCAGACACATACCGATTGAGCAGCTGCTGCACCCTTACCCGAATCATCGGGAAGAGGTGTTTCTGCTGCATCACCCCCCCGCCCAGAATAATACGTTCGGGAGAAAGCACGCAAATCAAGTCATTCAATGCGCTGGCAATATAACCGGCTTCCAGTTCCCAGATGGGATGATATTCTGGCAGCGTTTCGGCTGGTTTTCCCAGGCGGGCATGTAAAGCCGGTCCACTTGCTAAACCTTCGAAACAATCACCATGAAACGGGCACGCTCCACGGAATTGGTCTATTTGCGGATCGCGGTTTAAACGGATATGTCCAATTTCCGGATGCACCAGCCCGTGATAAGGATTACCATTGATGATCACCCCACCACCAATACCGGTACCAATTGTAAGATAAAGAAAATCCTGCAATCCCTGAGCCGCTCCCCAGATTCCTTCACCGAACGCGGCGGCATTGACATCCGTATCCAAAACAACCGGCAGACCCGTCCCCTCCCGGATTAAATGCGACAGCGGTGTATATGACCAGCCGGCTTTTGGCGTTGAGGTTAATTTTCCATAATGCTCCGAGCGCGGGTTCAAATCTAGAGGACCAAATGAGCCAATCCCAATCCCTAAAATGCGCGTGTTGGTTTTGACCATGTATTGACGGAAAAAATCCACCGCCCTGGTTAGCGTTTCTTGTGGGCTGGTGGTTGGAAATCGAACTTCCGCATGGATATCATCCGGGGAACTACCAATGGCACACACAAACTTGGTCCCCCCGGCTTCAATGCCGCCATACAATTCCATAAAGGCACCTCCTGTTCTTCGTTGTTGAAACACGGACAGGTCGAATGAGTTAATATTATCACAATCAAGGCGTAAAAAAGGCTTACCAATCATCCCGAACGGTGTATAATCACGCTGCCAAGGTTCATCCTGTAAGGACAAGTTGGCAATAATCAATCTTTCAACCTGCAAAAAATCTATTGCTTGGGCAGTTATCTTCGCCATTCGCAGCATCATAAAAGGTCTTAAAAATGGATATCTTCGAAAAATGTCGCCAATATACCATTGCCAAAGAGGCTATCAAACAGGGTTTTTATCCTTATTTCATCCCTTTGAATGAAAATGAAGGCACCGAAGTCGTCTATCACGGCCATCGCTTGATCATGTGTGGTTCGAATAACTACCTCGGCTTAACCACCGACCCGCGGGTCAAAGCTGCCGCTTGCGCGGCGTTGGATCGCTACGGTAGCAGTTGCACGGGTTCCCGCTTTCTCAATGGCACTCTCGCTTTGCACGAACAATTGGAGCATGAATTGGCAGAGTGGGTGGGCAAGGAAGCCGCGCTGGTTTTCTCAACCGGCATGCAAGTCAATCTGGGCACAGTAAGCGCATTGGTGGGACGCAGCGATTACGTCATTCTCGACAAAGACGATCATGCCAGCATTGTGGATGGCGCGCGCCTCGGCTACGGCAAACTGGAACGCTACCGCCACAATGACATGAGCCATTTCGAGCGGGTCTTGAAATCATTGCCCGTTGAGGCGGGGAAATTGGTCGCTGTGGATGGTCTCTTCAGCATGGAAGGAGACCTTGCCCCTTTGCCCGAACTGGTTCCCATTGCGAAAAAGTATGGCGCGCGAATCATGGTGGATGATGCGCATTCCATGGGTGTACTGGGCGGCGGTCGCGGAACGGCGGCTCATTTTGGTTTGACCGATCAGGTGGATCTGATCATGTCCACTTTCAGTAAATCGTTTGCCTCGCTGGGTGGTTTTATCGCTGGCGACGAGCCAGTGATCCATTACATCAAACATCACGCCCGCTCATTAATTTTCAGCGCGAGCATACCGGCATCCAACGCGGTGGCAGCCCTGACCGCGCTAAAAATTATGCGCGAGGAACCGGAGCGCATCCAGCGGGTAAATGAGATCGGCGCAAAAATGCGCAAAGCCTACACCGAACTGGGTTTCGACATCGGTCATTCGGTTACCCCCATTGTGCCCATCCTGATTGGAGACGACCAGCAAACCTTCCTCACCTGGAAATTGCTTTTTGAAAATGGCGTTTTTGTCAATCCGGTCATCAGCCCGGCAGTTGCCCCCGGACGACAATTGCTGCGCACCAGTTACATGGCAACCCACACGGACGAACAACTGGAAAGGGTGATCGGAATTTTTGAAAAAGTCGGCAGGTTGGTTGGGTTAATCTAACTTTGATCAACATTCTCTTCCGCAATCTCGCGCGGAGAAAATATGCTTTTCATAAAAAATCACCGGAGAATTGTTGTCCTCCGATGATTATCTTCACTTTACCATATACAGAATGCCGATGGTATTCGGTCCGCAATGGCTTGAGATTGTCGCCCCGGCCGTGGTTATCAGCACTTCCTCCACAGGACTCGATTTTCGGATCTCTTGTGCAAGGTAGGCGGCATCCTGATCACAACCGGTGTGGGTGATGAAAACCCGCTTCAGATCCATCTCATCCAGGTGCGATATAAAGTCATCCAGCAGAGACTTCAATCCTTTTTGCCTGCCGCCCCGCAATTTGTCCTTAACCCCAAGCGTGCCGTCTTCTCTTACCTCTATCACCGGGCGAATTTTCAGCACCGAGCCAAAAATTGCCTGTAATGCTGTGCAGCGACCGCCTTTGTAGAGATACTCCATCGTATCAATAATAAAAGACGTGCGCACCTTAGGAGTGAGTTGGCGTAATGTTTCGACAATTTCTACCGCGCTGTATCCCTGGTCGCGCAAATCCGCGGCCTTTAAGACCAGCAAACCTATGCCAATGGATAAATTGAGCGAATCAAGGATATAAACGTTTTTGTCCGGATTAATCAAATCCAGACTCAATAGACTATTGGGCACGGTTGCCGAGAGTTTGGAAGAAATCCCGATAAAGATTGTTTCCCCGGGCGTTTCGAAAAACCGGGCAAATTCTGCTACTGACGGAGCGGCGGTTTTTGGTAAACTACCGCTGGCTTCAACCCTGTTAAACAATTCCTGTGTGGATATCTCCCCGTCCTTTAAATTTTGATTTTCAATAAAGACTTGCAGCGGGATGACGCGAATACTTCTGCTGGAAATCAATTCCTTACTTAAATCAGCGCATGAATCCGTAGTGATATCAATCATTTTTCTTCCTTCAACTTGAATGACTTTCTTCTCGAAAAAATACCAGTCCCTTATTATAATGAGACCCGCGAGGTTTGACTATGGCAGTTTATTTTTTGTTCGACATTGATGGCGTCTTAGTTCAGCCTATGGGTTACCGTCATGCGCTGCAAAGCACCCTGGCATACTACTTCCAACAAATGGGATTGCCTGCCGGTTTTCTTCCCGATGAGGATGAAATCGGTTTCTTTGAAGCCAACCGGATTACCAGCGAATGGGACATGATTCCGATATGTCTCGCTGCGGTATTCAACCAGGCACTGCCGGCGGATTTGCCGCCCATTGAAACCATCGCCCAGGCTCTGGCTTGGGTCAAAACCAACCAACCGGTGCTTGACCGTCCAAATTATCGGCGTTGGATTTCAGATTGCGCTCGTCTCCACGACCATCAAAGCGCTCTGGCAGATATCCTCTTCGTTGCACTCAAATTCAACCACGACTACAGTCCATTTCGCCACCTTTCCGACCACCCATTTGCCGAAGCCCTCTTAAATAACAGCCGGGATTTCATGAAAAATGAAGTTTCCCGAACTTTCCAAAATCATGTTCTCGGTGAGAATATTTTCCGAGACTATTATCCGCGCTTGCCCAGCCTGCCGGTGCGCTCGTCTCTGCTCGAATTCGATCGTCCGCTGATTCCCCAATCGGAGCAGCAAAAATTGAAATCACTCCTGCAATCCGGCAAAATTAAGGCTGCGGCTATGACGCTTCGTCCTAACCATTATTCCAACTATGCCACCAATGGACGTGGCAGCCTGGCAGGGTACTCACCCGAAGCCGATATCGCCATCCGGTTGACCGGAATGGAGCCGTTACCGGTCGCAGGTTACGGCACCTTGCTCTACCTTGCGCAAAAACATGATCTGTCCGTTGATCACATCGTCAAACCGTCAGCGCTTCATGCGCTGGTTGGATTGTTTTTGGCAGCCAGGAATTCGCCCGAAATGGTTGACGAAGCCTTAAGATGGTTTATCAAGCTATCCAACCCGCTCAAGCCGCCATCCACAACCCCTGTAAACATCCCTGTTTTCGGAAAAGGGAGGTTTCAGGTTCACGTTTTCGAAGATTCACCGAACGGTATTCTGGCTGCCATCCAGGCAACCGAGTTGCTGAAATGCGCAGGGTGTGCTGTCGAATTACACGCCTGGGGTATCAGTAGCCATCCAGACAAGCGATCCGCGCTTATGAATCTGGGCGCCGTGGTAACCACGACAACCGAGCAGGCATTACACCGCGCATACCAAAAACTGTCCAATTAGCGCCAGGTATTGGTATTGTTGCTTCGATGATTATCCTGGCTTCCTTGAAGGTTTGCCGCTTGAATGGGTGTGTAATTCATGTCCATTGGCTCAGACACGTATTCCGGTTCGGGTCGGGCAGGCATTGCCGGCTGGCGAATTGCGCTTCTCCGTTCGTTTGCCTGGCGGGTTAACCGTAATGCTTCTGGAGAAAAAGGTCGAGCTGCTGGTGCCGGGCGCGCGGGTGTGCGAGCAGCAATATTGTTCTCCATTTGACGGTTGAGCCGATAATCCAACCTGGTTTGTCCGCTGAAGCAAAAAGTCCCGATCAGTAAGATCCTCGTGAGCCATACAAGCACGGCAATAAATACCGGGATAACCTCAATGAGCAATTGTTGCGAGATGAACGCGCTGCTTAATAAAGTGCGATTCGCCAATGCCAAGGAAATACTCCACCAGGTTAGCACCGCGTTCATCGTAGCCGCAATAAACCAGGCGCCTAACAAATACCAGCCTTCTGTTGAGCCTTGACCATCCGGCAGGAATAATCGCGATATACCAGCGAAGTCTATGCCACAAAAGGCAATTGCCAGGATGGTTGCCCAGCGGATTCCGGCAAAATGCAGGCTACCCAACAAATCCCCCAATGCCATTTCAGTTGTACTGTAATTGAAAACCTCAAAACCGATGAGCGCTACGCCCAGGATCACACTAAACAGCGCTTTTCGTTGGTTTTGCAGCGCGTTTCCCAGGCGGCTGCTCCAATTGGATTGGGTGTACGGGTTTGTTGCCATTTTAATACTCCTGCGCAAGTTTGTTCTAAATTGCGCAAGTTTATTATAGAACATATATTCTATTTTGTCAACTTAAAACCATTTTCTGCTTTTGAAAAATGTAATCATGCCAACAAAAATCATAAGGAATATCCCCCAAATCAACGCGTAACCCCAACGCCAGCCTAATTCCGGCATGAACTCAAAGTTCATGCCGTATATCCCAGCCACAAAGGATAAGGGCAGGAAAATCGTTGAAACAATCGTGAGTGCCTTCATCACCTCGTTCAGACGTAATGATGTCGCGTTGAGATACACCTCCAGCGCACTGGTTGTCATATCACGAATGCTATCCATCATATCGTATAACCTCACCAGGTGATCGTAAATATCGCGAAAGTACATCTTGCTCTGCTGGTCAATCATCGGAAAATCATCCCTGCACAGCCGGTTGATCAACTCGCGCTGCGGTCCCACCACCCGCCGCAAATTCATGGTGTAATGTTTCAAATCGAGTATCTTTTCAAGAATCTTGGGCTGCGGATTGGATAAAACCGACTCTTCCATGATGTCAATTTCTTCTTCGAGCTCATCCAGATGGGGAATATAATCATCCACCAAGAGATCCAGTAAAGCGTGGCACAGGAAATCTGAACCATTTTGGTACAGGCGTTCATCTCGCTCCAACCGCTTCCACAATTTTTCCACCGGCAGCATTTTGGTATGAAAGATCGAAACCACATAGTTCGCGCCAAGGAAAATATTCAACTCTTCAGTCGGATGCGGGTTATTAATGTCTCTGGATGAAATTGCCTGGGCGATGATGAAAAGATACTCACCGTAATCATCCAATTTCGGGGTTTGGTAGCCACGCGATTGGCAATCTTCAATCGCAAGCGGGTGAAAATGAAACTGATTGACCAAGACCTTGGTTATTTCTTCTTCGTCGGGCTTTTCAATGCTCACCCAAACCAATCCATCCGCATCGGCTAAAGCGCTGCGCAAGGAGGATAGAGGTAAATTGAATTGCGGCATACCAATTTTTGGAAAGTA
The DNA here is from genome assembly GCA_039666315.1 of Bellilinea sp. Taxonomy (GTDB): domain Bacteria; phylum Chloroflexota; class Anaerolineae; order Anaerolineales; family Anaerolineaceae; genus Bellilinea. The sequence continues at coordinate 248,964 of JAVSME010000016.1, forward strand.
TAGAATCCGAATCAATTTTCACCATCCTGAAACGCTCCGTTTGGCTATGATTATACGTTCATCCACCAGCCCTGAGGGCAATTATGCGGGTCGAATATTGCATTCCCGTTGGTCTTGACAGAATGTTTTGTGACGTTACAATATTCTAAGCGACACGAAAAACTCACTCTTGGAGGTATGATAATGAGCGCTCTTTTCGAAGATGTGAAATCGGTGATTGTGGAAGTCTTAAAAGTAGATGGCAGTGATATCGCCCCAGAAACTCGCTTTATCGAAGATCTCAAAGCCGATTCCATGGACCAATTTTTTCTCATTGATGGTTTAAGTGAAAAATTTGACCTGGCAATCAGTGATGAGGACGCCCGCCAGATTAAATCAGTCCAGGATGCAATAAATTATATTCAATCCCGTAAAGGGTAGCAAATTTTCGGCGCGGATGCCCCTCAATGCCTCCGCAAAATTGGGGGACTCCGCTTGTTTCATTGCTTTGGGCAATGTTCAGATTTTCAACAGTTCAGGAATTTCTTCCGGGTGGCGGGCAATGCGCACTCCAACGCTGTTTAATGCGCGGATTTTATTGGCAGCCGTGCCGCTGCTGCCCTCGATGATTGCTCCTGCATGACCCATCCGTTTTCCGGCAGGCGCAGACTGTCCGGCAATAAAGCCTACAACCGGCTTGGTCATATAACGAGAAATATAATCCGCGGCTCTTTCTTCATCCAAGCCGCCAATTTCCCCGATCATCACAACCTTGTCGGTATAAGGATCGGCTTCAAACAAACTCAAAATATCAATAAAAGAAGTTCCGTTGACCGGATCACCGCCAATGCCAACACAGGTGCTGGCGCCGATCCCGTTGATTTTCAGGGCATACAATACTTCATAAGTTAAGGTTCCCGATCGAGAAACCACGCCAATATTTCCCGGGTTCGCAATATTGCCGGGGATTATGCCTGCTTTGGCTTCTCCGGGCGTCAACGCACCGGGACAATTGGGACCAACCATACGAACGCCCTTCTGGTCTAAATACGCCCGCACCGCCATCATATCTTGAACCGGAATTCCTTCGGTTATGCAGAAAATAAGTGGGATGCCAGCATCTGCCGCCTCAAAAACTGCATCTGCCGCAGAACGCGCGGGCACAAAAATCACCGATACATCGGCGCCGGTAGCATCCACAGCCACTTTTACCGAATCGAACACCGGGATCTTTCCATCCAATACCCACTCCCCGCCTTTGCCAGGGGTCACGCCGGCAATCACATTACTACCGTAAGCAGCCATTTGTTGGGCGTGAAACAAGCCTTCGTGTCCGGTAATGCCCTGAACTAAAATGCGGGAATTTTTATGGATCAGAATGCTCATGTTTGCCCTCCCGACACCAAGCGAACCGATTTTTGGGCAGCATCTACCAGAGTTTCCGCAGTGACCATCCTGGCATCAGCCAACAATTGGCGCCCTTCTTCCGCATTTGTCCCCACTAACCTTACCACCATGGGCGCCTGAGGCTTAACCTCCCGGATGGCTGCCAGAATTCCACGCGCAACTTCGTCACAGCGGGTAATCCCGCCAAAAATATTGATCAAAACCACTTTAACATTGCGGTCTGATAGGATAATCCGCAGGGCTGACGCCACCTTTTCTGCGCCTGCTCCTCCACCAATATCAAGAAAGTTAGCCGGTTGCCCGCCAAACAACTTGATGATGTCCATGGTTGCCATTGCCAGACCTGCACCATTGACCAAGCAACCAATCTCTCCATCGAGTTTAATATACGAAAGTCCATATTTACGCGCCTCAATCTCGGCGAGCGCCTCGACATCCAGATCGCGTTTTTCGGCAATTTCGGAGTGGCGGAAAAGCGCGTTGTCGTCCACGCTCATCTTGCCGTCCAGCGCCAGCAAACGTTGCTCTTTGGTGATTACCAGTGGGTTAATCTCCACCAGAGTAGCATCGCTTTCACGGTACACCCGCCATAATGATTCAGCAATTCGGATAAATTCTTTCCAAAATTGTTTTGGCAGATCAATCGAAACTGCCACATCACGAGATTGATAATCGCGCAGCCCCAAGAGGGGGTCTATAAAGACCTTGATAATTTTTTCCGGGGCGCGGAATGCCACTTCTTCAATGTCAACTCCGCCTTCCGAGGAAGCCATCAAAACCGGCTTGCGGGTGTTGCGATCATTGGTTAAACCCAGATAGATCTCTTTATCAATACTAACCGCTTCATCCACCAACACTTTACGAACCGGCAACCCTCTAATTTCCATGCCCAAGATCACGGTTGCCAGCTCTTCGGCTTCCTCGCCGGATTTCGCCAAGCGGATTCCACCTGCCTTTCCCCTGCCGCCTGCCAGAACCTGGGATTTGACCACCACTTTCCCACCCAGTTCCTCCGCAATTTGCTTGGCTTCGCCAGGGTTGGAGGCAACTTTTCCACGCGGAATGGGAACGCCATACTTAGCAAAGATTTGCTTGGCTTGGTACTCATGAAGATTCATGCATTTTTCCCCGTATCAGAAATCCTTACCCTATGATTATATCACGAGGCTAATTGAGACATTGTTTATTTTTTATGTCTCCAAATTGGTTAAATCGCCCAATACTACCCTTTGGACAGCGTAGCAGGTATCCAAAATTTCTTTATGTTTAATGATAAAGAGACCCGGTCACTTCGAATACATCCGGGTCTCCGCTGTGGTTTATTACGTTCAGCTCTTCAAGAATTCTTCCAAGGCTTCCTTGCTGATCCGAAAAGCATTGCCAATTTTCCTGGCTTTTAAGTCACCAGCCTGAATGGCAGCAATCACATCCTCCTCAGAAACCTTCAAAATTTGGGCTGCTTCGCCAGGCGTCATCACCGCGGGAATCACGCCACTGGCTGCCACGCCAGCAGGCGCTCCAGGTGTTGCGCCAGCTGCCTGGCCGCCCTGCGCACCGCCAGTGACTCCTTGCAGCGATTGCCCGATGACGTTTCCAAGTCCAATTCCGGCGCCAATACCGGCTGTCAAGCCAGCGCCGCCGCTAGGATTTTGGGCAGCATCGCGCAACGCGTCAGCTGCTTGCAGCTGGGTATAGGTCGTCATATCCAGCATACCCATCGCGCGCAGTTCTTCCGCCGATTTATCGGAAGGTTTCAAACTGCCGATGTAAAAAGTCTTGAGAAGCAGTCCCAGCGCGGCAAAATCATCCTGAGCCTTGGCGCGCACGCCAGCCCCGATTTCTTCGATCAGACCGATCAGCTCAGCCACCGATTTGGACGCGCCGGTTTCTCCAAGCAGATCCTGAAGTTTGGAGAGCAGCATGGTGCGCAGGCGGTTTTCGATATCCGCCATGCGGTACATGCCTTGGGCGCCAACAATTTGAGTAACAAATTGTTGGGCATCCTTGACCTGGAAACTGTAGGTGCCAAAACCTTGCAGCAAGGCAACGCCCAAACCCATACCGGGGTTGCGCACTAAAATCGGTTGAGGCGTACCCCATTTTCTATCCGGAAATTCGCGCATCGAAACGTAGTAAACCTCAGCCGTAAAGGGGGTGCGGTCGTTGAATGCAAGTCCGATCAGGCGGGTGAGGATGGGCACATTGGCAGTGGTGATCGTGTGGCGTCCTGGTCCAAAGACATCCAGCGCGTGTCCATCTCGCATGAACACAGCATTTTGCGATTCCCGCACGATTACCTGGGAGCCTAATCGTAGATCGGCGATCCCCTGCTCTGGAAAACGACGCACCAATTCATCGGTCATCTCGCTCGGATATTCAACGACATCAAAAATTCTAGCCATGGTATTCTTTCTCCTGTCGTGAGCAACTCAATCTTAGGTTATTGTTCCGCGCGGTCTTTGATCCCCATCATGATTTCATCGCGCTTATTGAATGCATCTACGCATGCCTGTGCTGCGGACACCAGGTTGCGGATAGCGGCTGGCAGACCCTCTGAGCCTAACGATGCTTCCACATTATCAATTGCCCGCGAAACAGCATCTGCCAGTTCAAACATCGCATGATCATATTCGTAAATTCGAGCCAGATCCTCGTTCTTAACCTTGACAACGGCAAAGAATGCCGAATAACCATACGACGCAGTCCGGATGCGGTCAGTGAACTGCCGAATTTTGATCGCTGCTGCTTCCAGGTTATCAATTAAACCCAGGTCGCCAGATTGGATCATTTCAGTTTGTAAACCGGAAATGCGCTGCCAGAGTTGCTCATACCGCGCTGCGATAGTTTCGCGGAGCAGTTTATCCGAATGGCGGCGATTGCGTTTTTCGAGATACCCTTTAAATCCGGGCACGTTTGAAAGCAATTTCTTGATAATGTCCTGGTCACCTGTCACGCGCTCAAACAAATCACTCATTGTACCTCCCGTCCCTTTTGGCAATGATCTTGAACACAGATTGAATTCATTATATCGCTCCGCCTGACCGAGTGCAACCGGAAATCGTTCCTTTCCCGCGAGTTAACGGCAACAAAGCGGAAATATCAACCAATTGATATACGATTCAAATTTAAACAGGTTTCGTTTGAATGTGAAATATTGCTCAAAGACTCTTGCTATTTTTTTTATTTGTGAGTATAAATAACATATACTCACAATTTATGAACAGAAGGGAGGTGAAAACCATGCTGTTCGCTCCAAAAGAAAAAGCCCAAGGGCTCGTAGAATACGCCTTAATTCTTGTTTTGGTAGCCGTTGTTGTCATTGTTATTCTTGCTCTGCTCGGACCGGCAATCGGCAACATCTTCTCCAACATTATGGCTGCTATCTAAACAAAAACCATCTAATTCAAATTACCCAAAGACCCTGCCTGAATGGCAGGGTCTTTGGGTGTTATTGTATGCAAGAACGCCTCTTGCCGGATACGATCTGTAAGGCAGTTGTAATTAAAAATGCTTGATTTGAACAACCTTATAGTTATAATTTAGTTTGAGTTTAGTAATAATAAAGTGCGAGCGGAAAGGAGGTGAAAAACATGTTATTCGCTCCGAAAGAAAAAGCCCAGGGTCTCGTAGAATACGCCTTAATTCTTGTTTTGGTAGCCGTTGTTGTCATTGTTATTCTTGCTCTGCTCGGCCCGGCAATCGGCAACATCTTCTCCAACATCATGGCTGCTATCTAACTTTCACCGTCACGCATTCACTGACACAAAATGATAAACCCTGTGATCACAGGGTTTATCATTTAAAAACCTTTCAAAATTCAAAGGTTTTCACACAGGCATTATTCTTGCACATTTTGATTGATACTATATAATGAGATGTAACTTGTTCGTTTTCCCCTCGTTTACAGGCATTTTTATTTCCCTGAATCAAGATTTCGAAATGGATCGAAACGTTCGATGTACATTTCTAATCAAACAATTTCTTTTTAGGAGGACTTTCCATGGCCGCTAAAGGTAAAAGAGGTGGGCGAATCATCATCCTGGTGGCACTCATTTTGATTTTTGCAGTTGGAGCGGTTTATCTCTGGCTCCAGATGCAACAACAACAGAGCGCGCAACCGCTGCCAACGCCAGAAATGGTAAGCCGAATGGTGCAAATTGTAATCACAACTCAAACCATTCAACGCGGCGAAGAGATCACCGAAGCCAAAGTGATGATGATTGATTATCCCGAAGAATCGCTCGTCGAAGGAACGTTCATCACCGATATGCAATCGGTGCTGGGCAGCCGGGCTCGCTACGACCTCCAGCCCAGCGTTCCTCTCACCAAGGCTGTAATTATCGAACCTGGCGGTGGTTCGGTCGATTCGTTTGATGTGCCCAAAGATTTTGTCGCCATGCCCATTCCTGCCACACGTCTGACTTCGGTTGCCAATTCCCTTGCCCCGGGCGATCATGTCATGGTCATTGGTTGTATGCTGTTGGTGGATATGGACACCCAATTCCAGACCGAATTGCCCAACCTGGTCGGCATTGTGGAACGACCAGGTCCGGCAGGCGGCGAGCAGGCGGGTCCGGAACGGGCTTCTGCAGGGATCATCCCTCCCTCTGAAGGAGCCTACGAAGGACGGGCAATCCAGGATACCACCCTCAACCAGCCGCTGTATATAGTTCCATCCGAGCCTCAACGACCGCGCCTGGTTTGCCAGACAGTGATTCAAGATGCAGTCGTCCTGCGGGTGGGTGAATATATTCAACCGGTGGCTCAACCCACTCCAATCCCACAGGAACAGCAAGCTCAAGCCACGCCACCCGTGCAACAAGTAGCGGTTGAACCTTTCCCGATTACCCTGGTGGTCAGTCCGCAGGACGCGGTTGCGCTGAATTACATGCTGCTCAGCGAAGTCAACCTAAATCTTGCGCTGCGCAATCCCACCGACACCCGTCCAATCGTCACGGATGCCGTTACTCAACAATATCTGATGGATCAAAAGAATATCCCGCTGCCCGCAAAACTGCCTTACGGTTTACAGCCCCGCACCGACCGACTTGAAATGCCCGCGCTTGGACTACCAACGCCGTTGCCTCCGCAATAATTCCTTTCCAGGTTCGCCAGGCGATCCATCATCCGCTTTTTTATGAACGGGAGAACGTATGCCAGCCCAGGAGAAAATTCGGGTCTTAATCGTAGATGACATCCAGGAAACGCGAGAAAACATTCGACGGATGCTTCAATTTGAATCATCCGTCGAAGTGATTGGCGCTGCCAAAAACGGACAGGAAGCCATCGAAATCGCAGTTCAGGAAAAACCGGATGTCATCATCATGGACATCAACATGCCAGACATGGATGGCATCACCGCTACCGAGCGAATTCGAAAAAAGGTACCCTTCGCTCAAATCATCATCTTATCCGTGCAGAGCGACCCGAATTACATGCGCCGCGCTATGCTGGCAGGAGCCCGCGATTTTCTAAGCAAGCCGCCAATGATTGACGAACTCACCTCGGCGGTAAAACGCGCCGGGGAAATGGCAGCCGACGAACGCTCCAAATCATCCCCCGGGTACCCATCTCTAGCCGCAGAAACCCGCCAAAGCGGCGGGGTTGCTCTATTCCAACGCGGCAAGATTCTCACCGTATACAGTCCCAAAGGCGGGGTGGGTTGCACCACGCTTGCCATTAACCTGGCAGTTGCATTAAAAAAGCCTGACAATCGGGTCGTCATCGTTGATGGCAACCTCCAATTTGGCGATATTGCCATCTTGCTCAATGAACAGGGCAAAAACAGCCTGTACGACCTGACCAAACGGGTGGACGAGCTCGATCCAGACGTCGTAGAGGAAGTGGTTACCACGCACAAGATTTCAGACATTGACATCCTTGCCTGCCCCAATCGAATTGAAATCGCTGCGACCATCACCGGCGAAGAATTTGGCAAAATGCTTCAATTCCTGCGGCAGATCTACCACTACATTGTTGTGGACACTTCCTCCTATCTGACAGATGCGGTACAGGCTGCTCTGGATGAATCCGATTACATTTTACTGGTTACAACCCAGGATATTCCCAGCATCAAAAGTTGCAGCCTTTTCCTGACCATCGCGACCGAAGGTAATTTGCGTGATCGGATTTTATTTGTCATGAACCGCTTCGATCGGCGGTTAAAACTCACCCCGGAAAAAGTAGGCGAAACCCTTCACCAGACAATGATCGGCGCAATTCCGCTGGATGATAAAGTCATTCCATTCTCTGTTAATCGGGGTATACCGTTTGTTCTCGAAAATCGTACTCATCCGGTGAGTAAAAGTGTAATCAACCTGGCTGAACAAATTCAATCCCGAATTCAGCAAGACGAATCCTCTCCAGAAAAAGAAGGATCGGGGAGGAAGTAATGGTAGGTTTAAAGGGGAAATAAAAAATGTCAATCTTAAGACGAATTCAAGGTGATCAAACTCCGCAACCCGGAAACACTGGCAAAACCACCGGCGGCGCTCCGGCGAATCCGAACATTGCTTCCCGCCGGGTCGGCGCTCCCTCAATGCCCACCACGCAGGATACCTATCAGGATCTTAAAACCCGCGTTCAGAACAAACTGTTATCCAACCTGGATAGCAACATGGATGTCACTCGTGTCGCCGAAGTCAGGCGAACCATTCAGGAGCTGTTTGAACAAATTTTGAACGAGGAAAACATAGTCCTTTCCCGCCCGGAAAGGGCTCGCATGTACGAACAAATCGCTGCTGAAATTCTCGGTTTTGGACCCTTGCAACCCCTACTGGAGGATGACAGCATCACAGAAATCATGGTTAATGGGGCGAAAAATATCTACATCGAGCGGCGCGGAAAGATACAACGGGCTCCCCTAACCTTTGAGAACCATGAACATGTCATGCGGATTATCGAACGCATCGTCGCGCCGCTGGGTCGCCGCATTGACGAATCATCTCCTTATGTTGATGCGCGTCTCCCGGATGGTTCCCGCGTCAATGCAGTAATTCCGCCCATCTCGCTGGTCGGACCGGTTTTGACTATCCGCAAATTTTCTCGCAACCCCATCACGGTGGATCAATTAATCCAGTTTGGTTCGATTACGCCCGAGGCAATCCAACTGCTCGATGCATGTGTCAAAGCCCGCCTGAACGTTGTCATCTCCGGCGGCACCGGTTCTGGTAAAACCACCTTGTTGAACGTTCTTTCCGGTTTTATCCCAGCCGACGAGCGCATCATCACCATTGAAAACGCCGCAGAATTGCAGCTGCGTCAGGAGCATGTGGTGACCATGGAATCACGCCCGCCCAACATTGAAGGACGCGGCGAAATCACGATCCGTCAGTTAGTGATTAATTCCCTGCGTATGCGGCCTGATCGAATAATCGTTGGCGAAATTCGCGACGAGGCAGCTCTGGACATGCTCCAGGCGATGAACACCGGCCACGATGGTTCCATGACCACTCTGCACTCCAATAGCCCGCGCGACACCCTCGCCCGTTTGGAAACCATGGTCATGATGGCAGGCATGGACTTGCCGGTCCGCGCCATCCGCGAGCAGGTTTCTTCGGCTATTGATGTGATTATCCATCAGGACCGGTTGCGCGACGGCACCCGCAAGGTGGTCAATATCACCGAAGTGGCAGGCATGGAAGGTGATGTCATCACCATGACGGACATCTATGTCTTTGATCAAGCCGGTTACGAAAACGGCAAGGTCGTGGGTCGTTTACGACCCACGGGTTTGCGTCCCCGGTTTTATGAGAAAATCGAAGCCGCCGGAATTCATCTTCCGCCTTCCTTATGGGGAATGGGCGAACGCAGGCGTTAATCTCTCCGACCATTACCGGAGGTTCAGGATGAGAAAGCAGGTGATTTGATGATCATTACCCCAACCCTTGTGTTATTGATCGGAGGTGGATTTGCCTTCCTTTTGCTGATCGTGGGTATTGCCGTATCCATTTCCAGCGAAAGAAGCATGGTCGAAGAGCGCCTGGGGCGTTATGTCGAAACCCGCACTCAGGCGGATTTGGCTGGCGAAAAAGGCAAATCCAGTCCTCTCACCGATTGGTTAAATCGACGGGTCGAAAAATCCACCTTCGGGGATCGGATTTCCCAAGAACTCAGCCGGGCAGACTTAAAGTTCAAACCGGGGGAATATATCGCGGTTATTGTTATCGCTGTGATAACAGTAGCAGCCGTTGGTTATGTGATCGGACAGAACAGCATCATAACCGCGGTGGCAGGTGCGATAATCGGCGGGTTTCTGCCCCGCTTTTATGTCCGCCGCCAGCAAAGTAAACGCCTCGTTAAGTTCGATGAACAGCTTGCGGATATGCTCAATCTGATGGTCAACGGTTTACGCGCTGGTTATTCCACCATGCAGGCGATGGAGGCTGTTTCCAAAGAGTTACCCGCGCCTATCTGCGATGAATTCCGTCGCGTTGTGCAAGAGATGCAATTGGGTATTCCCATGGAACGCGCGCTGGATAATTTACTAAAACGCATCCCATCCGAAGACCTCGACCTGGTCATCACAGCCATCAATGTACAGCGCGAGGTTGGCGGCAACCTGGCGGAGATTCTGGATACGATTTCCTTCACAATCCGCGAGCGTGTTCGGATCAAAGGGGAGATCCGCGTACTCACCAGCCAGGTAATGTATTCCGGCAAATTCCTCTCTTTGCTGCCCATCATTGTTATTGGCATTTTATATTTACTTAACCGGGAATATATGATGACCTTTTTCAGACCCGAAAGCGTTCCTTGCGGTTACATTGCCTTGGGTGTCGCCGCCATCCTGATTATCTCCGGTTATATTGTAATGACCAAACTTGCCGATATCGAAGTGTAAGGGAATAGACGAGGAGGTAAACATTATGTGGATTTTATTTGTCATCGCAGGTTTGGTCATTGTTGGCGCCATCATCTTAACCGTGATTGGGTTACGCAATCCGGAACTGGCAAACGAGCGAGCCTTGCAGGCGCGGTTGGAGGAGTTCAGCCGCACTGGCGAACAGGTTGACCTCCGCAAGCTGGAACTCTCACAACCGTTTTCCGAGCGGGTTATCTTTCCGGTAGCGCGCAAATTAGGCGAACTTGCAGTTCGTTTCACCCCTCAGAATGCGCTAATCTCGATCAACCGTAAACTGGAATTATCGGGCAGCACGGCAAACGTGGATGCCACCATGATTCTCGCCCTGCAATTTGTGATCGGGGTTGTGTTTGCAGGTCTGGTATTGCTGGTTTTTACCGTTGGCCAAACTCAATGGCCGCTCGGGCGGATTATCCTGGTTGCGGGATTGTTTGGGTTTTTGGGCTATTTTTTCCCCCAATTATATCTCTCCAGCAAGATTTCCCGGCGACAGAAGGAAGTCCGCCGCGCCATGCCGGACGCGCTAGATCTGCTGACGATCTGCGTCGAAGCGGGTCTTGGTTTTGATGCCGCCATGTCCAAGGTAAGCGAGAAGTGGCAATCGCAACTGTCTTTTGCCTTTGCCCGCGTCATTCAGGAAATCCAATTGGGTAAAGTGCGTCGCGAAGCTCTGCGTGATATGGCTGATCGCATTGGGATAGCCGAAATGACCAGTTTTGTTGCCGCGGTAATCCAATCGGAGCAACTCGGCGTCAGCATGGCGAAAGTGTTACGCATCCAATCTGATCAAATGCGGGTCAAGCGGCGCCAACATGCCGAAGAAGAAGCCCACAAGGCGCCGCTAAAAATGTTGATCCCGATGGCGCTGCTCATCTTCCCTTCACTGATGATCGTTCTGCTAACCCCGGCTGCGCTGCGCTTAATGCAATCCATGCTGGGTGGAATGCTCAATTAATCCGGGATAAATTAATCCAAAACCATTGCGTTGTAACGAACACGAAAACAACTTCAATCAGGATGCAATGGCAAAAACCCAGCAACCCTCATTCCACTTCCGCGCCCAGCACCTATTCTGGAAAGCGGTGGATTGGATTTATCCCCCACGCTGCGCATCGTGCGGAAAGAATAATACACGCTGGTGCGCGGAATGCAAGCATCAAATCATTCCCATTGATCACGCAACAGCCTGCCAGCGCTGCGATTTTCCAAACATTCAGGATAGTTCGGTTTGCCCCGATTGCCGTCAAAACCCGCCAATGTTCGACTCATTGCGTTCAGTAACCGTGTATCAAGGCGCAATTCGTTCAGCAATCCACAACCTGAAGTACAAAAGCGATATTCCCCTGGCGGAAGATCTCAGTCAGTGCTTGTTGGATTTGTTCCGTAATCAGGATTGGCAAGTGGATATCCTCTGCGCGGTACCCCTGAGCCAAAAAAGGCAGCGCGAACGAGGTTACAACCAGTCCGGTTTATTAGCCCAGAATCTTGCCCTGGCGCTATCCATTCCTTATGACAAAAGTTCCCTCATTCGCTCACGCGAAACCCAGGCACAAGTCGGATTAAATGCGCTGGAAAGGCGCGAAAACGTAAAAAACGCCTTCACGGCTCATCCCATCCGTTTTTCTGGAAAACGCATCTTGTTGATAGATGACGTTGCCACTACCAGCGCAACCCTTTCTGCTTGCGCCGCCGCGCTCAAAAAGACGGGTGCAACTCTGGTGTATGCTTTAACCCTCGCCAGAGCAGTTCATCTCGATTAAATATGCGGTATACTAAAATATATCTGACTGGAGTATTTGTTCCTACCCCATCAAATCCTTGTGAAGGAGGAATGCATGGCCCCCCAAATCGAAGTGTTTACGCGTAACCTGGAATTGACTGATCGAATACAAGACTATGTAATAAAAAAAGTATCTAAAATTGACCGGTTAATCAACGATGTGGAAGATACTCGGGTGGATTTATCTTACGTCAAATCCGCCCGCAGTGCTGCTGACCGGCAGGTTGCCCAGATCACCATTCGCGGAAAAGGATACATTTTACGCGCCGAAGAACGCGCCGACGACCTGTTTGCCGCAATAGATGAAGCCGTGGAAAAAATGCAGCGGCAAATTTCACGCTTCAAAGGAAAACGCCAGCGCGGGCGCGGTGATGGCACCCCCGCATCGGAAGTCGTACCGCAACTTGCTGCTGGTGAGATTGAAGCAGAAGAAGCCCCAGTAATTGCCCGCCGCAAGACTTTCTCGCTTGTGCCTATGGACGAGATGGAAGCCATAGAACAAATGAAATTGTTGGGGCATGAAGATTTCTTTGTCTTTTTCAATGCCAATACCAACGCAATTAACGTCCTTTACACCCGCCGCGATGGCTCATTCGGCTTGATCGAGCCAAAATTAGGCTAATTTACCGGATACACAACCAGGCGCCCTCCCCAGCGGAGGGCGTTATTTTTTCCTTGTCATGCCTGCGTCTGTGCGCTATAATCGAGCCGATCAAAAACCATACTAGGATACAGGGTAAGTTTATTTATGATTGACGTCAACGATCTTCGCAAAGGTGTAACCTTCGAACTGGACAACAACTTATTCAAAGTTTTGGAATACAGCCATCACAAACCCGGTCGTGGAAATGCGACCATTCGCATCAAGGCTCGCAATTTGCGGACCGGGGGAACCTTGGAAAAAACTTTCTCATCAGGTGATCGCGTTCAGAATGCGCGCCTGGATTATCACAATGCGCAGTTTCTCTATACCGACGGCGAGATCTATTATTTCATGGATGTAGAGACTTTTGAACAGTATCCGATTCGGATTGATATTTTGGGAGATTCTACCAGTTACTTGAAAGAAGAAATGCCTGTCAAACTGACCTTTTACGGCAGTGAAGCCCTTGACGTGGAATTGCCCACTACAGTTGACCTTAAGGTTACCTACGCGGAAATCGCGGTTCGTGGCGATACCGCCACAGGCGTGACTAAATCGGTCACGGTTGAAACCGGCATACAGGTTCAGGTACCCAATTTTGTCGAGGAAGGGGACACCATCCGCGTCGATACGCGAACTGGGACATACGTCACCCGTGTCCAGTAGGACTGAGACGCCATCATGAGAACCCCGGCAGGTTTCGAATGCCGCTACTTTTTCGGTGATTATTATCGCGGGCGAAAACGCGAGGAATGCCGGTTGATTGGCAATATCCCAGCGCCCCATAACTGGACGCCTGATTTGTGTAAAACCTGCCCGGTGCCTGCCATCACCCGCGCCAATGCTTGCTCGTACATGGTGCTTGAAGCCAGGGTCAAACGGGGCATACTGGGATTGGGACGCAAGGTGATCATCTCCGCTTATTGCAATAAAACCTATCGAGTGGTTGCTCAACCGGAAGTAGGCTGCGGGGAATGTCACCCGTTACCACCCTCCTTCCTGCAGGAAAAAAAATCATGAGCCTGACAGTCCTTTTTGATCTCGACGATACCTTGTTGGGCAACGAAATTCAGCCCTTTATCCAGCGATACTTCCAACTTCTGGGGAAATCCATTCAATCTTACGCGGAACCTCAACAATTCATGCGCGCCATGAACACCGCTGTTCTGGCAATGTTGGAAAAAAGGACGCCCATCCACACCCTGGAAGAAGCATTCGATACCTCGTTCTATTGCGGGATTGGCGTTAGCAAGGCTGACTTGCGCCCCGTCATCGAAAATTTCTACCGCAACACATTTCCTCAGTTGCGCTCGTTGACCGTCAGACACGCCCAGGCAGTAGAGCTAATCTGTGCCGTATTTGCGCAAGGATGGCAGGTGGTCATCGCAACGAACCCCCTCTTTCCGCGCACCGCCATCGAGCAGCGTCTGGAATGGGCTGGCTTACCGGTTGACCAGTTTAAGTACACGAAAATCACGTCCTTCGAAAACTCGCATTTTTGCAAGCCCAACCCAGCCTATTATGCGGAAATACTGGCGGAATTGCGCTGGCAGCAACAGCCGGCGGTCATGGTCGGGAACAGCCTGGAAGATGATATTTTACCTGCCGAACAATTGGGAATGCCCACGTTTTGGCTATGCGCAAACAGCCAGCCGGACACCCGCGTTGAACGACACCCGCTAAGCCGCACAGGTTCACTTGGTCAGGTTCTCCCGTGGCTGAAAGATATTCATTCCATCGGACAACCCCCTTCGTTCGACTCGCATCCCGCCATACTGGCAACCCTGCAATCCACCCCTGCGGCAATCGATTCATTTTCCAGAACCCTCCCCCACAATCTATGGAACCGCCGCCCAACTCCCAAAGAATGGTCACTGACCGAGATCATTTGTCACCTGCGGGATGTTGACCGAGATGTCAACCTCGACCGCATCGAAGCTGTCCTGTCCGGTTCGCGTCCCTTTCTGCAGGCAGCACTTACCGATGGTTGGGTCGAAGAGCGAAATTGCGCTCAAGAGGACGGGCGCGTTTCATTGGACGAATTCATGCAAGTTCGCTGCGCCTTGCTGGATAAATTAATTCCGTTATCGGAAGCGGATTGGCAGGCTGCCGCAAGGCACGCCATTTTTGGACCGACCACACTAAAAGAATTGGTTAGTTTCATCGCCACGCACGACCGCATCCACGTCAATCAGGTCTGGGATGCCATCCAGGCGGTATCCTAACGACCATTTCCGTTCGTTTTTACATCCTTCGGCTGACCACTGGCTGCCTTTTCTGCGTTCTTGCCGCCCAGCTCAACCCGGAACACATCCAGGATGCGGCGCACAATCTCATACACCACATTTTGTTTAAAGCCGCTCACCCAGGCAAACACATAAATAACCAAAGCAGAGCGAATCGTAACCGTTTCCTCAACGCCGGCGGTCAACGAGAAGAAGCCGGCTTGAAAAACCAGGAAAACAAACGCCCCTAGTGCAATGCCCAAAAGCGGGTTGGTCAAGTACCACAGGTAATATTGCGGGTCAAAATCCTGTTCGGATGCAATATGCTTCCACAAAGCGTACAATGCGCCAACCACGCCGCCAAAACCGCCCCACATCAGGGTATTGATAAATTGCACCAAATCCACCGATGCCAGCGGACTGGCGTTTTTTATCGCCGAAGATTGCGGTTCAAGATTCGTATAAACGAACAATGTGCTCAGGATAATAAAAACGATCAGCTCGTATGCAAACAGACGTGTCCCAACCGTTCGCGAGGCAACCTTAACCCGCTGGATAAATTCAAGGCGATGTTCAACTTCCACTATTCCGCGCTCGGCTTCGTCGTAACGGTCCAAATGCTCGAACAAAAGCTGACGTGACTGCTCAATCCGGTCAAACAATTCAGCCGCCAAACTGATCTTGTTAACCTCTTGTTTGATTCTATCGAGCGCCGCGCTTCCCCTTTCATGCAGCGATTGAATCCGCTCAGGCGTGACAAACAAAGCCGTCAGTGTCCCCTGCTCAAAAGTGCTGGTCGGATCTTTCGGGATCAATTCCACACCAACAGGCTGTTCGACGACTAACTCCTCAGGCAGCGGTTCAACTGCTCCCATCGGGCGATCTTCCGGCAGTGGTGCGGGAATTTCAGCGCCGCTTTCCACTTCTATACTGCGTTCTTCCAATGGCTTGTGACTATCTTCCGGTTGAGCACTCATCCTAACCTCCCAGGTGCATGCAGGATTCACACATCAGTATAGATAGTCCTGCTAGTTTCGTCAACATATGAAGTTTATAAAATCGCCCTCTATCCTTATTCATTAACTGGCAGGCGGATGGATAGATTGGTATAATTCCAAACAAATAAATGGTAATATAACCCTTTATCGGGTTTATCCACGTTGGAGGTATTCGTGAGTTCACGCAACCAGTCATATATTGTCTACCTGCTGTTGTTTGTGGCCATCATCGCCATGGTGATGTACAGCTTCAGCCAGCGTGGCAGCACCTCCGAAGTATCCATCAACCAGCTGGCAGAGGATATCAAAAACCAGCGGGTCACGAAGATCGAAGAGGACGATAACCGATTAACAGTAACCTACAAGGATCTGAGTGAAGCAGTCTCAAATAAAGAGCCTTCTGCCACCCTGATTGAGCAGCTGTTGAACCTCGGCGTTACCCAGGAACAACTACACCCGGAGCGCATCAATATCCTCATCCGGCCGCCGAGCGCCTGGGTGGGCGTGCTGACTGCTTTGGGTTACATCCTGCCCTTCCTGATTTTGATTGGAGCATTTTTCTTTATCTTCCGCCAGGCGCAAGGGAGCAACAACGCCGCCATGTCCTTTGGGAAATCGCGCGCGCGCATGTTCACTGGTGATCACCCAACCGTGACATTCACGGATGTTGCCGGGGTGGAAGAAGCCAAAGAAGAGTTGAAAGAAGTGGTCGAGTTCTTACGCGAACCGCAAAAGTTCATCCAATTAGGAGCGCGCATTCCAAAGGGCGTTTTGCTCGTCGGACCGCCCGGAACCGGCAAGACGCTGCTCGCAAAAGCCGTATCGGGTGAAGCCGGCGTGCCCTTTTTCTCAATTTCCGGTTCGGAATTTGTCGAAATGTTCGTCGGTGTTGGCGCCAGCCGGGTGCGCGACCTGTTCGATCAGGCAAAACGCCACTCCCCGTGCATTGTTTTTGTGGATGAAATTGACGCCGTAGGACGGCAGCGAGGCGCCGGTTTGGGCGGCAGCCACGACGAACGCGAACAAACCCTCAACCAGATGCTGGTCGAGATGGATGGTTTCGACACCGACACCAACATCATCATCATGGCGGCAACCAACCGCCCCGACATCCTCGATCCCGCCTTGTTGCGCCCCGGTCGGTTCGATCGGCGGGTTGTACTCGATCGTCCGGATGTGCGTGGTCGCGAAGCGATCCTCAAAGTTCACATCAAGGGTAAGCCGCTGGATTCCAACATTGACCTCGGCGTATTAGCGCGCGGAACACCCGGTTTTGTCGGCGCTGATTTGGAAAATTTGGTCAATGAAGCCGCCATCCTCGCCGCCCGGCGCAATAAAAAGAGCATCTCGCAATCCGAGTTCGAGGAAGCCATCGAACGCGTGATTGCCGGACCAGAACGCAAAAGCCGCTTGATCTCCGACGAAGAGAAGCGTATCATCGCCTATCACGAGGCTGGTCACGCTGTAGTGATGAATGCGCTGCCGGATCATGACCCGGTACAAAAGGTCACCATCATTGCGCGCGGTATGGCAGGCGGCTATACGATTGCGCTTCCTACCGAAGACCGGACAATCATGCCGCGCAAAAAGCTCATCTCTCAAATGGTCGGACTGCTGGGCGGGCGGGCAGCCGAGGAAATTGTATTCGACGACATAACCTCCGGCGCCGGAAACGACATCGAACGAGTAACTCAAATTGCCCGCACCATGGTGACCAGGCTGGGAATGAGCAGCGAAATGGGACCGATGGTCTACGGTCAAAAAGAGGAATTAATCTTCCTCGGACGCGAAATATCCGAACAGCGCGACTATTCCGAAGCAGTCGCCGAGCAAATTGATGCCGAGGTTCGCCGTCTGGTCAACGAAGCCTACCAGCATGCCCGCCAGATTTTGATGGATTACCGTGACATTCTGGACGCCGTCGCTGAGAAATTGCTTGAGGTTGAGACCATATCACGCGAGGAATTTGAAAAAATATTTCCTACCCCGGTACCTAAGAAAAGCGGTGTGCCCATGTTGGCGGGCAACAACTGAGATGTTGACCAAAGAACGGGTGAAGAACCCGTTCAATTTTTAATATTCTATTCTTCCGGCTCCTTCTTCAACCAGTCGCCGATCAGGCATTCAATTTGAGCCAGACTGTCTTCTTCAACACCAAACCAATGTATTTGCGCATCCTCTGCCTTGAACCAGTTTGCTTGCCGGCGAACAAATTGGCGGGTCGCCCGCTTGATTTTTTCAACCGCTTCAGGCAAGGATATGCTGCCCTGAATATACTCGATAATTTCACGGTATCCGATAGCCGAAAAGGCTGGGCAGCTGGCGGGAAATTTTTCCAGCAAGGTCTGCACTTCATTCACCAATCCTGCCTGGAGCATGCCCTCGATTCGCCGGTCAATCCTCTGGTAAAGTTCACTGCGCGGACGCTGTAATCCGATTTTCAACACCTGGTATGGAGAAATCCCCTTCTTGCGTTGAGCAGAGAACCGCTCACCGGTCTTGAAGATCACCTCCAACGCCCGAATAGTGCGGCGCACATTGCGAGCGTCAATCCTGCCCGAAGCAGCCGGATCGAGCAGCGCGAGCCTTGCATGCAGGGCATCATAACCAATTTCTGCCGCCCAATTCTCCAACGCCTGACGCAAGGTTAAGTCTGCTTGCTGCGCGGGCACTAACCAATTTTCGACCAGCGCTGTAATGTATTGCCCTGTTCCACCCACCACAAACGGCAACCGCCCGCGAGCATGGATATTTTCAATCGCCTGTTGAGCTGCTTGTTTGAAGGTGCCCAGACTCCATGCTTCATCCGCATCCGCCACATCCACCAGGTGATGAACCACTCGCTTTAGATCATCCGTTGTAGGTTTTGCGGTGCCAATATTCATGTCGCGGTAAAACAGGCGCGAATCAGCCGAGACAATCTCTCCATTAAACCGTTCTGCCAGGTGGATCGCGGTATCGGTCTTTCCAACCGCAGTAGGTCCGACAATTACAACAACACGTTTTTTTTGGTTATGCGGACACATTTTCAAACCATTTTATTTCCGGATCTACCTGCCCTGCAATTCCACGAATCGCGATGACATCAATGCGCCAGTTATGTTCCGATAGCCTTTCTTCCTCCAGATAATGCTGGGCTGCATTAATGAGGTGTTCCAGCTTGCGTTGATTGACCGCTTCCTCCGGCAAACCGTACTCATCATTCGAGCGGGTTTTAACTTCAAAAAATATAATCGTGTCCCCCAAACTGGCAACCAGATCAACTTCTCCGTAAGGCGTGCGAACATTACGCCCGAGCAGAATATAACCCCGGTTTTTGATGAATGCGGCGGCAATGCTTTCGCCCCACGCACCGAACTTTTGGCGCTTCGATGGCATCCGAATAACCTCTTTTCACTCTCCATTTTATTCTACCCTGCTTTTAGCAACCAGAAGCAAAGAATAATTTTGCCTTCCCATTGATTTGTGCTAAACTTTGTTATGCAATATTTCCTGCCAATACAGTTAACCCAGATTTTGAATTATGCCAACCGCAGAGATTATCGCAATCGGGACCGAACTCCTGCTGGGTGAAATGCAGGATACCAACACCGCCCACCTGGCGCGCACCCTGCGCGACTACGGGGTGGATATCTACCGCGCCACGCTGGTTGGCGATAACGCCGCCCGCATTGCTTCAATGATCCAGGAAGCACTCAGCCGGGCACAAATCATCATCACCACCGGTGGTTTAGGTCCCACCGTTGATGACCCAACCCGCGAGGCTGTGTCGCTGGCAGTGGATAAAGCGTTGGTATTTCACCCTGAATTATGGGTACAAATACAGGAGCGCTACCACCGCTATCAACGCCTGCCGACCGAAAACAACCGCCGGCAGGCGTTTCTCCCTGTTGACGCTGTTGCCATCCCCAATCCCGATGGAACTGCGCCAGCATTTTACTTTGACACAGGCAGCGCGGTGATAATTTGTCTGCCGGGCGTGCCGCGAGAAATGGAAACCATCCTGCAGCAATCTGTGCTGCCCTTTCTTTGCCAACGGTTCAACTTAAAGGAGACCATTTTTCTACACGTTCTCCATGCCGCCGGGGTGGGTGAATCTCAGGTAGATGAATGGATTGGCGACCTGGAAACCCTCTCCAATCCAACGGTCGGCTTGTTGGCGCATCCCGGACAAACGGACATCCGTATTACCGCCAAGGCTGCTTCTGTATCTGAAGCCAGGCGATTGACCGACACTATCGCCAATGAAATTCGCCAGCGTATGGGAGAACATATTTACGGTGAAAACAACCAGACGCTTGAAGGCGTAGTCGCGCAACGCTTGATCCAACTGGGTTATCACCTGGCAATCTTCACATCCGGGTTTACCGAAGGCTTGGAGACAATCCTTGCCCAGGCTGGTTTTCCTGTGGAGCGGTTATTCTGCACTTCCGGAGAATTTTCTTCCGCCGAACTGCTGGAGCGCGCAAACCAAACCACGCTTCCACCGGCTTCCAGTATAGTTCTGGCAGCGGGATATTATCCCGGCGCGGATCAACTGAACTTATTTATCCACTTGCACACCCCGCATGGCAGTCATGAATCCAACCGATCCTTTGGCGGTCCGCCTTCCCTGGGGATGAGCTGGGCAATCCGAACCACCTTGGATTTTGTCCGGCGCAAAATAAATTAAGAATAGAAAAAATGGAGAATTAGCGAAATGATATTGAGCGCAGATAAAATCTTAAAAAATGCCGTCCTGATCACCATGGATTCCCAATTTAGACATTACGATCCGGGCGCGGTTGCTATACAGGGAAACCAAATTCTGGCAGCCGGGCAGGAAGCGGAGATCCTGCGTGAATACTCTGCCAGTGAAATTATTGATTGTAAAGGCAAAGTGCTCATGCCAGGGTTGGTCAACGCGCACACCCACGTGCCAATGACCTTATTACGCGGTTTGGCGGATGATTTGCGCCTGGATGTATGGCTGCTTGGCTACATGATGCCGGTGGAGCGGGAATTTGTATCCCCGGACTTTGTTCACCTTGGCACCGGACTGGCTTGCGCCGAGATGATCCGCAGCGGAATCACCAGTTTTGCGGATATGTATTACTTTGAAGAGGACGTTGCCCGCGCAACCGCCGATGCAGGGATGCGTGCAGTATGTTCACAAACCGTTTTGAAATTCCCCACTCCGGATGCCGGTTCGTACGAGGAATCGCTGGCGTATGCCCGCGACTACATCCAGCGTTGGAAAAACCATCCCCTGGTCATCCCATCGGTCGCCCCGCACGCGCCTTACACCTGCACGGGTGAAATCCTGCGTGCTTCCGCCGCCCTGGCAATCGAATTTGATGTTCCTCTGCACATTCATATCGCCGAGACGGCTCTGGAAGTTGAAAACATGCGCCGTGAACAGGGAATGCCGGTTGTTCCCTACATCAAAAAATTGAATATGCTCGATGCCAAAGTAATCGCGGCTCACTGCGTCCACATTGACGAAGGTGAGATGCGCACCTTCCAACATTACAATACCGGCGTTGCTCACAATCCCTCCTCCAACCTGAAATTAGCCTCTGGAATTGCGCCGGTAAAAAGGATGCTCGAAACCGGTTTAAACGTTGGGATCGGCACCGATGGACCTGCCTCCAACAACGATTTGGATATGTTTGAAGAACTTCGCCTGGCTTCACTCCTCGCAAAAGGCTCCAGCGGAGATCCAACCACCCTGCCTGCCCGCCAAGCCCTGGCAATGGCAACTTGCATTGGCGCCCGCGCCCTGCATATTGGCCATCTGACGGGTTCGATCGAGCCCGGAAAACGAGCGGATATGATCCTGGTAAATCTTTCCGCGGTTCATAACTCACCGCGCTTCCAACGCGACCCGCAAGGCATTTATTCCCAGATCGTCTATGCCGCCAAGTCAACCGACGTCACCGATGTAATGGTCAACGGTAACTGGCTGCTGCGTGACAACCAACTTCAAACCCTTGACGAAGCGGAACTGCTGCGCGCCGCAGTAGATTATGCCCACCGAATTGACCTGTTCCTAATCAAACGCGAAAAATCTCTGCTCTCCAAATTATTAGCTCTCGGAGAAACCACCGAAGAGGAAGAAAGTTTCGAGGTTCAGGCAAAAGTGCGCATTGATTCCCTAAAACACATCCAACAAGCGCTCAATCATCCCGAATTCGAGATTATCCGCACCCGCCATTACCGCCAATATGATGTTTATTTTTACTTCGATTCCCCGGAAGACTCGCGCTTGCGTTACCGTGAGGATCATTTCATCAATCCGGATGGTCAAATCAATCGAGTACGCAACCGCCTGACCTTAATCGGTCCCAGCCGTGAGCATTCTTTCCCGCAAAAAGTACTCCTATCCCGCAGCCGCTTCCTGGCATCTGCTACCCACAGTCTGCGTTTTTACCGTGAATACTTTAAGCCCATCCACGAGACTGAAATTGAAAAAGACCGGCTGCGTTATCTGGTGCGCTATAAAGATACCGAATTTTTCATCAATCTGGACAGCGTAAAAACTCCCGCGCTCGGTCATTTTCTGGAGATCAAAAGTCGAACCTGGAGCCGCAAAGACGCCGAACATAAATCCCGCCTGGTGGTTGAAGTGATCCAGCGTTTGGGAGCATCTCCTGCGCAAACAATTTCTCAGGATTACATCGAAATGGCGCAAGCATGATCGCGCAAATAGCGAGGATGAACCATTGTGAGTGCTAATATCCCCCAGTCTAATCTCAATATCTTGTTTTTAGCCTCCGAAGCTGCTCCGCTGGTAAAAGTGGGCGGGTTAGGCGATGTGGCAGGATCACTGCCACTTGCGTTGCGCGCCTTGCGGCCCGAGGAGTGGAACGGTCCCCGTCTGGATGTCCGCCTGATATTGCCATTCCACGATGAAATCAACTCCCGCATCCGGGATGCCCGCTTGGTAGCCTCCTTCATGGTACACCATCCCGGCGAACCACTGCCGGCTAAAGCGTTTATCACCGAGGTTGACGGATTGCCGGTATATCTGATTAAGGGACCGCCAGTTTTACCCGATATGCCAGTGTACAGCAACGACCCGGTCAAAGATGGCGAAAAATACGTCTTCTTCTCGCAGGCTGTGCTGGAAATGATCCGCCACCTGGATTGGAAACCCCACCTGCTTCATGCCAATGACTGGCATACCGCCGTAAGCCTCTATTCCCTCCACATTCAAACGAAGCGGCGCCCCGAATTTGCCGGTATCCGCACCGTGTTGACCATTCACAACCTGCCGTTCATGGGCAAGGACGCCGAAGAGGCAATGATCAAATACGGAATCCCGCGCTCAAAGGATATCCGCCTGCCCAAATGGTCCACCCTTTTCCCGCTCCCGCTTGGGTTGCTGGCTGCTGACCGGATCATCGCTGTATCGCCAGGTTATGCCCAGGAAATTCTGACCCCTGAATTCGGCTGTGGTTTGCAGGATTTTCTCAAGACCCGCCAGGAAGCGATTGGCGGCATCCTTAACGGGCTGGATCAACAATCCTGGCATCCGCGCACCGATCGAGCATTGGCGCAAAATTATTCGCTCGAAACCCTCAATCAACGCACCATTAATAAACAAATCCTGCAGGAAGACCTGGGATTACCCGTTGATCCAAAAATCCCGCTGTTGGTCATGGTCAGCCGCTTTGACCAACAGAAAGGCATTGATATCGCCATATCGGGATTAAGGCAAATGAGCGATCAAAATTGGCAAACGGTTCTTCTCGGCACCGGCGATCCCCTACTGGAAAGCGATTGCCGCAGCCTGGAAGCGGAATTGCCGCACCGTGTTCGGGCGTTAATCCGCTTTGATTCCGTCCTCGCCCGCCGGTTATACGCCTCCGGTGATATCCTCATGATGCCCTCGCGCTACGAACCTTGCGGATTGGCGCAAATGATCGCTATGCGCTATGGGTGCGTCCCTCTGGCAAGAGCAACTGGCGGACTGAAAGACACCATCCAAGATTCCCCGCGGGCAACCCAAGCCACCGGTTTCCTGTTCAATGAACCCTCACCCCTCGCCTTCAAAGAAACGCTTCAACGGGCATTAGAGATCTATCGCAAGCCAAGGACATGGCGTGCCATTCAGAAGAACGGCATGCGGCAAGACTTTTCCTGGAATAATTCTGCCCTCGAGTACGCCCATGTATACCAGAACCTCATGGAGAAGTCAAAATGAAAATTCGAAGCCTGATTCTCGCCGGCGGAGAAGGCACTCGTCTTGGTGTGCTGACCGCCAAGCGCACAAAACCCGCTGTTCCTTTTGCGGGAAAGTATCGGATCATTGACTTTCCACTCTCCAATTGCGTTAACTCGCGTTTGTTTGATGTCATGCTGGTTGCGCAGTACCGTCCCCATTCCCTGATTGAGCATATTGGCGCCGGCGGACCTTGGGACCTGAATCGTGATTTTACTGGTGGGGTCAGGATTCTTACCCCGTTTCGTTCCCGCGCTTCCAGCTGGTTCGTCGGCACAGCGGATGCAGTACAACAAAATTTCACTTTTATCAAACGGGGCAATATTGAAGCCATTTTGATCCTTTCCGGCGATCATATTTATTCGATGGATTACACCCCCTTAATCGAATTTCACCAGAAAAACCAGGCGGAGGTCACCGTCGCAGTTATTAATGTTCCATTTGAAGAGGCTCCTCGCTTTGGCATCATCGGCATGGATGAGAATAATCGCATCACTTCTTTTGTAGAAAAACCAGATAATCCGCCCTCCACGCTGGCAAATATGGGCATCTATCTTTTTAATCTAGCGACCCTCAACGAGGCATTGTGGGAAGACCACCTGCTTCAGGACTCTCAACACGATTTTGGTAAAAATATTCTACCCCGCCTGGTCGAATCCGGGAAAAAAGTCTACGCCTACCCTTATCAAGGCTACTGGATGGACGTTGGCACCTCGCAATCCTACTGGCAGGCGCACATGGATTTGTTGTGCCAACCACCCGCTTTTAACCTTTACCGCCCGGATTGGATCATCCACACCCGCACCGAGGAACGCCCGCCCGCAATAATCCAGAACTCTACGATTATTGAGGACAGTTTAATCTGTCACGGCTGCCTGATCGAAAAAGGCGCTAGCGTGATCCGCAGCGTGCTATCACCAGGGGTAATCGTCCGTTCCGGAACGACAATTAAAGAATCCATTCTCCTAACCGATGCCGTTGTTGGAGAGCATGCCACCATAACCCGCGCAATTCTGGACAAACGCACTACAATCGGCGAACATTGCGTCATCGGTGAACAGTTAGAGGATAGCCTGGAAATTGCCATGGTTGGGCGCAATTCGATCGTTCCGCCTGAGCTGGTGGTCAAGGCTGGTGGTATGATCGGAACCGATGTGATATCATCGGATTACTCTGGTAGTGAAATTAAACCAGGCGAAACCATCCAAACGCGGAGACTCCCCAATGTACTTTAATCGCGCATCAGGCATTATCCTTCATCCCACCAGCCTTCCCGGGCCGGATGGCATTGGTGACCTGGGACCGGAAGCCTATCGTTGGATCAATTTTTTATCCGATGCTGGATGCAAACTCTGGCAGGTGTTGCCGCTCGGTCCCACCGGCTACGGAGATTCACCCTACCAGTGTTTTTCGGCTTTCGCGGGTAATCCATACCTGGTCAGCCCTGTTCTGCTGCTGGAGGATGGATTACTAAAACGAAGCGACCTGGCTGACCGCCCGGATTTCATCCCAAATCACATTGATTACGGGGAAGCCATCCAATGGAAACTGACAATCCTCGACCGCGCTTACGAGCACTTTAAGTTTAAAAACAATTCCACGCTTTGGACAGCCTACCACGAATTTGTTGAAAAAGAATCCGCCTGGTTGGACGATTTTGCGCTGTTCATGGCGATCAAGGAGGCACACGGCGGGGTTTCTTGGGAACATTGGTCGCCAGCGCTGCGCAAGCGCGACCATGAGACCATTTTGAAGTTCCGGCGATTAGAATCCGACCGCATTCAACGCCACGCTTTCCGGCAATTCCTCTTCTTCCGCCAATGGCTGGATTTAAAAACCCACGCCAACAGCAAAAATATTCAAATAATTGGGGATATTCCCATTTTCGTTGCCTACGACAGCGCAGATGCCTGGGCTAACCCGGATTTGTTTTATTTGGATGACAATAGTCAACCGATTGTTGTTGCAGGTGTACCGCCAGACTACTTCTCCCCCACCGGCCAACTGTGGGGCAACCCGCTGTACAAGTGGGACATCCACCGGCAGCAAAACTTCGTCTGGTGGATCAAACGGATGCAGGCTACCCTTCGCCTGGTTGATATTGTCCGCCTGGATCATTTCCGCGGTTTTTGTGGATACTGGGAAGTGCCCTACGGCATGCCAACCGCAGAAGTCGGACGTTGGGTTAAAGGACCCGGCGCAGACCTGTTCCAGGCAATTCGTGACGCGCTCGGCGACCTGCCGATTATCGCCGAGGATCTTGGCGTAATCACCCCGGATGTGGTCGAACTGCGCGATCATTTTCAACTGCCGGGCATGAAAGTCTTCCAGTTTGCTTTTACCTCCGATCCCTTAGACCCATTTCTGCCCCACAACTACGAAGCCAATTGCGTGGCGTACACCGGCACCCATGACAACGACACTGCGCTCGGTTGGTATCAAACAGCCCCAGACAACGAAAAAGATTTCATCCGACGTTACGTGGCGCGCTCCGGTGATGATATCTCATGGGACATGGTGCGTGCGGTATGGTCTTCGGTTGCCGTGTTTGCGCTTGCCCCGATGCAGGATATACTCAGTTTAGGCAATGAGGCGCGAATGAACCTGCCGGGTCGCGCCAGCGGTAACTGGACCTGGCGGCTGCACCCGGACGCCCTAAGCGCAAGCGTGCTTAAACGGCTTAAAGAAGTTAATTTTTTGTACGCGCGCAGCACGATTGAAAAAGTAGCAAAAGATGATATCCCAACCGATTACATCCCATTAACCTGAATCGCGTTGGTTAATGGGATGATTTTCGGGTTCGCGAGGCGATATAAATACCGCTTAAGATCATCAACCCGCCAATGATTTCACCCGGCAGGGGTAATTCATTCAAGAAAATCATCGCCAGTATGGTCGCGCCTACCGGTTCACCTAACAGTGCCAGAGAGATAAAAGTCGCTGGCACAAAACGAAGCGCCCAGTTGAGCGAGGAGTGTCCGAGCAGCTGCGGCACCAGCGCCAGCAAGACGAACCAACCCAAGGCATGAGGTGGGTAGCCAAACAAACGATTGCCCGATACAAACACGAAAAGAATCAGAAAAACCGCTGCGATCGTGTATACCAGGCAGGTGTACGAACCAAGAGACAGCAGCGGTCGTACCCGGCGACCAGCCAACAGGTAACCGGCTGCCATCCAGGCGCCGCTCAACGCCAGCGCGTTTCCAAGTAACGCACTACCGCCCACCAATGCTTCCATCCCGGAACAGGCGAAGTCTCCCTCAAGCCAGGCACACACCCCACTGCCCGCCACGATAAACCCGCCGCTCAAGGCAAGTCCCAGTCCCCACCAAATCTCGGTTCTCATTTTTTCTTTCAGCACGAGCGGTGAAAGCAGCGCCACCCATAACGGCGTGGTCGTAACCAGTACCACCGAACTGGTTACAGAGGTCATCTCGAGCGAGACAATCCAGGCGGCAAAATGAACCGACAGAAAGACGCCGGAAATCATCACCTCTGCGCGCTGCTTCCACGAAAGGGCAATAAAATCCGCTATGGCTTTTTTCGCAGTGAATGGCAACAGGATCAGGCTGGCAAGTACCATGCGGTAAGCAGCAATGACCAGCGAAGGCGCGTCCGCCTGAGCGTTTCGAATGAACAATGCGGCAGTGGATACCGCCAAAATGCCTATAAAAATTACAAAAGCAGCCAGTTGGCGCATTTTTTGGGGCGATTGCATAATCCTTAAATTATAATCTTTTCGAATGCTTGACAAACCCATTGCCACTGGCTAGAATCACCGTATCTCAATCGTACAAATGCGATAAAAAACCTGAATATTAGTCCAGTCAGGGAGGTGCATACATCAAACGATAACCAAAATCACGCCACGCCGCCTCTCCTTTGCTTACCATTAAACGAAATAATTGTTTTCGTTCAAGTTTCTGGTTACAATATTTCTAACCATTACCATCCATTGAAAAATTCCTGTGCTTTCAAACGGAGGTTCCAATGACTCATATCATCACCAGTTTGTGTCTTCGCGACGGCGGTTGTGTGTCTGTCTGCCCGGTCGAATGCATTGTGCCGGGAAAACCGGAGGATAAATATCCCTGGTTTTACATTGATCCCGATACCTGCATAGATTGCGGCGCCTGCGTGCCAGAATGCCCCTACGCAGCCATCTTCCCGGAAGATGAAGTCCCCTCGGCTTACACAGCTCGCGGTGGGGAAAAATTATCCATGCCGGTTGGCACACCCGGTTTTACCGAGGCTTACGATGGGATCAATCATGAGGGCGAAGCAGTTCACTTGAAGGCTACCCGCACATTAAAGGCTGGCGAGGTGGTTGACCTGACTCCCGACATACCCCATAACCAGGCTTATTTCACAGACGGCCCCGGTTACAGCACAGCGGGTTAAGCTGCCCGCATTACCCTAACAGGGTCGTTTCCATACCAATTCATTCAGCATGCAGGGTTGAGCACAGTTACTGCCCGGTATGCTGTTTGATTTTTTGGGTAAGTTCAGGCATTTTCAGGAAACGTCCCTTTTTTGTCTCCGCAAATACGCCACAGGAGGTAGAAATTGTCAACATCTGAACCGACCACCCGCACCGAAAAAGACTCTCTTGGTGAAATACAGGTGCCTGCCGGAGCGCTCTACGGCGCGCAAACCCAGCGGGCAGTGATGAACTTTCCCGTATCGGGATTACGTCCCTACCGCGCATTTATCTGGTCAATGGCATTGATTAAACGCGCCGCGGCGGAAGTCAATCACGCTGTGGGATTACTGGATGAAAACCGCGCCAATGCCATCATCCAGGCTGGAGAAGAAGTGATGAGCGGGCAATGGAACGAACATTTCGTTGTGGACCCGTTTCAGGCAGGCGCGGGAACCAGCCATAACATGAATGCCAACGAGGTGCTCGCCAGTCGAGCTACGCTCATTTTAGGTGGCAGGATTGGTGAATACCTGGTCAACCCAAACGACCATGTCAATATGTCCCAATCTACAAACGATACCATTCCCACCGCTATCCGGCTTGGCTGCTTGTGGCGTCTGGACGAGCTGGTATCTTCCTTGCGCCGCTTGCAAGATTCGTTGCGGGCTAAAGCCATCGAGTTCGATGATATCGTTAAATCCGGACGCACCCATTTACAGGATGCCGTTCCAGTTCGATTGGGGCAGGAATTTGGCGCTTACTCGCGCGCTGTTGAACGAGACATCGAGCGAATTCTGCGCGCAGCCGAAGGTTTGCGCCGGCTCGGCATTGGGGGTACTGCCACCGGCAGCGGCTTGAACGCTCATCCCGAATATCATTCACGCATGGTGCGGGTTCTATCCCGCGTATCCGGCTTATCTCTGTACACCTCCGATGATCTATTCGAATCGATGCAGTCCCTGGCGGACGCGGCGGACTTTTCCGCTTCACTGAGAACGATGGCATTCACCTTAACCCGCATCGCCAATGATTTGCGTCTGCTTTCTTCCGGTCCCGCTACCGGCTTGGATGAAATCCGCCTGCCGCCAGTGCAGCCCGGTTCCTCGATCATGCCAGGCAAGGTCAATCCTGTATTGGCAGAAATGCTCAATATGGCCATGTATCACATTATCGGCTTGGATACGGCTGTTTGCCTGGCATCCCAAGCCGGACAACTCGAACTAAACGTGATGATGCCGATCATCGCCCACGATTTATTTGAAATGATGCACGTCATGATCGGCGCGGTAAACGCCTTTACCGATAAGTGCGTTGTGGGCATAAAAGCCAACCCAGCCAAAGCGGAAAGTTGGCTGGCGCGTAATACAATCGTGGTTACCGCCCTTAACCCCGTCATTGGCTACCTGGCTGGCGCTGCACTGGTTAAAGAAGCCCTTAGCCGCGATATGACCATTCAGGAGATTGCCCTGGAGAAGGTTCGCCAGGGCTCTCTGAGACACAAAGACAACGCTCAACCGCTCAGTGAAGCCGACATCCTGGCTGTGTTTAGCGATATGCGCAAGTTCACCGAGGGTGGTTTATTTGGCAGCGGTGGCGGAGGCGGCTGATCCCCCCAGTTGCTGACTGGCGAAAACAGCAGCCCCAACAATGCCGGCGTTGTTCAAAAACTGCGCCGGCATTATTTTTGTCCGCAATGTCAGATAAGGTAAAAATTTATTCGCATTCTTGCTCAATCCGCCGCCGATAATGATCAATTCAGGCCAAAATAACACTTCCATCTGGCTCAGGTATTCCTGCAGTCGCCGGGCATATTTTTGCCAGGTAAGTTTTTTTCTCTCGCGGGCAGCATCCGAAGCGCGGCTTTCCGCATCCTTACCGCGAATTTTGAGATGTCCAAATTCTGCATTCGGTACTAAAACGCCTTTGCTAAAAATCGCAGTGCCAATGCCGGTCCCCAAAGTAATAATCAGCACCACACCGCGCACGCCTCGACCAGCGCCAAACTGAATCTCAGCAATCCCAGCCGCATCGGCATCATTCAATGTAAAGGTACGCGAACCGGTTGCCTGGGTTAACAGATCATCCACATTCTTCCCGACCCAAGATTCATGGATATTGGCTGCCATCATGGCTACGCCGCTGAGGATCGGGGCAGGGAAACCACACCCAATTGCTCCTTCGTAATTGAACTGTCTGACGAGTTGGGCAGTGGTCTGGGCAACGTCTTCCGGTTTGGCGCCTTCCGGGGTAAGTAGCCGCTTTCGCTCGGTCAACAGTGAGCCAGTTTCGACATCCACAATAGCCCCTTTAATCCCTGTTCCACCGATATCAACGCCTAAAACGCTCATGCTTCCTCCTGTAGGATATGATTATGGACATGCATTTTGAAGATGCTCTTCGTATGTTCTGGCAAAGGCATGTAACCCGGAGCCGTCGCAGCGTGCTCTAAAAAAATAATACGGTGACTCCGCTGGATAAGCAACCGCCTGAAGAGCGTTAAGAGAGGGGTTACAAATCGGTCCTGGCGGTAGACCAGGGTTGAGATACGTATTATACGGGGATTCGTATTGCAGATCACTCCGGCTAAGCGGATTAGTCCACCAGCTTTTTTGCTTGGCATTGTAACCCAGCGCATACTGAACGGTTGGATCCGCGTCCAATTTCATCTCAATTTCCAGGCGGTTCAAAAACACGGATGCAATCATCGGGCGCTCTTCCGCAACGACCCCCTCGCGTTGGACGATTGAGGCGAGCGTAACCGCCTGATGCAGGCTCAACCCGTGTTGTTCGAACGCTCGGCGCAAATCGTCATTGACCGCTTGATCGAACCCTCTGATAAAAGAGCTGACCACCTCCTGCAAACTGGCCTCGCGTCTTAAGCGATACTGACCAGGAAACAAATAACCTTCCAGGCTGGCGACCTCGGATTGCCAGCCGAGCGGCAGCCAGGCTGGCGGCGGATTTCGCACTGCGCGGATAAATTCCTCGGGCGTAATCCGCAACCCGGAAGTTGGCAAGGCTGCGGCTATTTCTTCCAGCCGCCAGCCGGCTAAAATATTGAACGTGATTTCCGCGGGTGTTGCGTCCAGCAACGCCCGGCTGATCTCCATCGCATTTTCGGCTGGACTGAGCTCATATTCTCCGGCTTGGATTGCGGTATCCAGACTGGCATACACCATAAAATCGCGCACTGCTTCGCCATTACGAACGAACCCCTCCTGCTCGAGCCGCCAGGCAACATGCTGGGCGGATTCACCGCTGCCAACGACGAACCTGCGCGGCTCTGCTCGTGGATCGAGCGGCAGGGTCAGATCATCATGGGCAAGCAATAAACGGGCAGAATAAACATACCGGTTGAGCAAATCCAAAGTGGAGCCAGGCGCGCCAAAGGAATGAGCCGCCCAGCGGGGAACCTGATTTATGATCCAACCCGTTGCTACGCTCACCAGGCATAGGATTAACAGGATCAGAAAACAACCAAAGGTTAAGCGGCGGCGCGGTCGAGTCATTTCGTTATTCCTCATTCAAGGATGAATAGGATCGCTGGTCCAGAAAGGATTGTAAAATAACCGTAGCAGCCAGTTCATCCAAATGAGAACGCGCCCGCTTCCGCTTACTGCCCAATGCGGCTGCCGCCGCGCGCGCGGTTTGCGTGCTTCCACTTTCATCCCACAACACAACCGGGATCGAAGTCTGTGTGCGCACTATTTCCGCCAGGCGGGCGGCTTTCCTGCCGCTGGCGCCAGGCAAACCGAACGAATCTAACGCCTGACCGATAATAATCATTACCGCATCATGCTCATTGGCTATTTGGGCTATGAGCGCCGCATCCACCTGCCTGGAAACATGCCGGATTACCGTCAGGGGGTTGGCAATTGTGCCAGTCGGATCAGATAGTGCAATTCCAATCTGCCTGTCACCCGGATCAATCGCCAGGATGCGTCCCCAACCTTTCGTCATGGCTGCCCCACCGCAATCCGAAATGTCAGGTAAGGCAACCGTAGCCACCAGGATGGATGAAGGTCAATCTCAGCCGGCGTGGCTAAATCCAGTCGCTCGGTTAAGATTTGGCGGGCATTTTCCACCGGTAAACCGCGCACCCAGGCAGTAATTTGCGCGGGTTCATAAGCTTGCTGTGCAATTCGGGAAACCCTGATTTGAAAATAAATCGGTTCGCCGGGTTTCCATTGCGGCGCATCCAGTCGCTCGATATTTAGGGTTTCCTCCAGCGCGCGCGTGCCAGGCAACATGGAAGCATTCAATGCATCGCTGGCTACGCGAATTAAATCTGCCTGGTTATATGCCCATGCCCGATATTCAACCTTGAGCGTAAGGCGAATCCGGTCCGCCGGGACGCCAACCTCTGGCTGGATCATCGACTCAAGTATCCGAACTATGCTCAGGGTCTCAGCAACCAGAACTTGGTCCGCTTTGAGTTGGTTTTCAATCTGCTGAAGCGCATCTTCCGCCAGGGAGGTGATCAGGGTATCGTACATTCGTGAATAATCCTGCTCGCTGGCAGCCCGGCTGAGGCGGTCGCTGCCGCCACTGGTTCGTTCCGGGTTGTCCACCGCGGCAAACAACCCCAAACCACCCTCAATAACCTGGATTGAACCCGTCGGCAGGTTGGCTCGGCTGCCTGCCTCCAGTGCGCGTATCGGCGCGTGAATGGTCTGCCCGCTGCCCGCTGGTATGATCACTTCCTGGGTGGATTCGAAGCGCACCGGCGGTTCATCCTGGCTGCGGAACACAGATCCTTGGGGCACCTTTACTTCATTTTCGGTCAGGTTCGTCAACAAGACGCTGCCGGTCGCGCTTCGCTCGCCAATTCGCACTGCATGGGTGGTTTCGGCTTCAAGATTGCCACTGACGACCATCCTGATTTCCTCTGCCGGGATCGCCCCCGATGGCAACGCGGCGGGGATGTCTGGACTCGCCCATACTCGCATTGCCAGAGTCTGTTCCTGCCGCTTTGGCTCAAAACGAACCGTAGCGGTGGGCAAAAAGAAAAACATCAGCGCAAGGAACCCGGTCAGACCAAGTAGAAAAAAGAAAATTCGCTCTGCGGTATTCAGCGAGCGTGGCTGCGATTGGCTTGCCCGGCTGCGCAAGGTATCAATCTCGGGTTTGCGATTCTTTCTGCCCGGACGAAATTTGTAGCGGCGCTGCGCGCTGCGCCAAGGCATACGCTGGGCTGCCGGTATCGTCGGGAAGGTTGCCAACCCTAAATCCCGCGCGAAGGTGAGCGTATCTTTGTCCTGGGTAACCAGACCCAAAACGCAACCCAAAGCGCGGGCGCGGCGCTGCAAGAGGGTTAAATCCAGCCGCTCCAATTGCGGAGGGCGGCGGCGGGGAAATACCACCAAAATTCGTGCCGCTTTAGCCCACGACATCTTGTCGCGGATGGAGATAAAATCGTCAAAACTTTCCAGGCGGATAATGTGGGTTTTCATGGACCTACACTGAGAGTTCGGCAGCGTTGAGCACAGTTGGGCATTTGCCTAAAACTTTCATCAATAATTATACACGCCGCTCGCTGCCCTTCAAACCGCGGATTTCCTGTGGGGATAATTCCTGTCCCATGCCAGGGCGCAATCGTTTAATCATGATATTGCCAACGGCAATCCGTCGCATGCCGAAAACAGTCAAAACACCAAAAGGGTTGAAAAAGACGATTACTATCATGGAAAATTAGTTCGAATTATTGTTGCTGGTGGTCTTTAAGATTATAATCAATGATAAGCAAAACCTTTCAAAAAACTGTCGGTTTTTTAACTGCGTAATTAACCACAACCAGGATACCACCATGTACCGAATGATACTCTTTGCCACCATCATCAGCCTGTTCTTATCTGGCTGTAATATTCCCACCGGGGCACCCGCCGAGCCAACGCCCGATGTGGTTGCCACCCAGGTCGCCGCCATCCTGACCAGTCAACCTACTCCCCAGCCCGAGGCAACCGCGACTCAACTCATTAATACACCGCAGCCCACCCCTGCCCCTCTGCAAGCAACGAACACCCCCGAGCCAACTGCGACAGCAACCACCCCAACCGGTGATCCACGCCAAACATTGGGGGACCCCACCTTTGTGGATACCTTGGACAGTGCAAGATCATTCGGGTTGCAGGATAAACATTATGACGACGACTTCACCTTCATCCGCGTTGAGGATGGCGCGCTGGTACTCACCAGCCGCTATGCCACCGGTTACCGTGGCTGGCGCACCGGGGGCACTGAGCTTCAGAATGCCTACATCGAAACGCTCGTCCGCACCGGCGAATGCAGCGGTCTGGATACATATGGCTTAGTTTTCCGTTCACCCGATTTCGTCAAGGGTTACTGGTTTCAGATTACTTGCGACGGCAGTTGGTTTTTTGGCTATTGGGACGGCAGCCAGTACATTAATCTGGTAGATGGAAGCAATGTCTCGGATGCGATTCGCACTGGCTCAAACCAGGTGAACCGGCTGGGCGTCATGGCGGTTGGCGACACCTATACCCTGTATGTCAATGGCGTCAAGATTGGTGAAATTCAGGACAGCACCTTTACTGATCCAGGGACTTACGGTATCGTCATCGCCGCTCGAAACACTCCGAATTTCACCGTCTATGCTGAGGTGTTTTCTTATTGGGTCTTGAATTAAGATGCAATCGAGTATGGATCCGCGCCGACAAGCCATCATCGCCCAGTCTCGTCAGTTGATTGCTGACAAGCCGGTTTACATTGATACCGAAACCACCGGGCTGGATCGAACTGCTGAAATCGTCGAAATCGCCGTCATTGATAGCGACGGCTCGACCCTGTTTCATTCACTGGTCAAGCCCTTCCGCCCAATCCCTTCAGAACTTACCCGGATTCACGGCATTGACAACCAGATGGTCGAAAAAGCCGTTTCTTTTCCGGTTATCTGGACAAACCTGCGCGCAAAAATCCTCAACCGAAAGATTGGATTTTATAACGCCGATTTCGATCTTCGCATGATGCGCCAATCCTTCGAGGTCTATCGCCTGCCATGGAAAGATACTCTGGCATCGTTTGATGTTATGCAGTTATACGCCGCTCTCTTTGGCGAATGGGACCCAACCCGCCGCGCTTACCGCTTCGTTAAATTGGAGGACGCCGGCAGGAGATTGAAAATTCCATTACCTAACTCGCATCGCGCAGTAGATGATGCCCTCCTCACTCGCGCGCTGTTACATGCCATCGCAGAATTAGCCAATTAACAGGGTTAACCCAGGATGAATACGATCGCCCTCTCCCCGGCGCAGAGAGAAATCGCCCACCAACCTGTCCATCAACGGATTTTTCTGGAAGGCGACCCGGGCAGCGGGAAAACCACCACAGGCATAGCGCGGTTGCAATTCCTTCTCGAACAGGGCGTTCCCGGCGAACAGATCCTAATTTTGCTGCCCCAGCGCACTCTGGCGCAGCCGTATTATCAGTTTATCAATCAACCCGGTTTTCCGCCGGGGGGCTTGCCAGGCGTGGTAACCCTCGGCGGTCTGGCGCAAAGGGCTGTTCAGCTTTTCTGGCCCGCCATCGGGGAAGAAATCGGCTTCACCCACCCGCAACAGCCGCCATCCTTCCTAACCCTGGAAACTGCCCAATATTACATGGCCAGGGTGGTTGAACCGTATTTGGATCGGGGTTACTTTGAACAGCTGGTTATTGACCGCAACCGGCTGTATTCACAGTTAATTGACAACCTCAACAAGGCTGCGGTCGTGAGTATCTCGCTGGTGGATATTGGCGAACGCCTCAAACGCGCCTGGGGCGGGCAAGCGTCACAACTAATTTTGTTCGACCAGGCGCAGGAGTGCATCAACGCATTCAGAAGTTATTGCTTTGAAAACAACCTGCTCGATTACTCGCTTCAGATCGAGGTATTCACCAACCATCTGTGGCCCTCATTCCTGGTGCGCAACTATCTGCAAACCACGTTTCGCCACCTGATTTATGACAATACCGAAGAGGACGTGCCGGTCGCACATGACTTGATCCGCGATTGGCTGCCAGCGTTTGAGTCGGCGCTTCTCATATACGATTACGGCGGTGGGCACCGCCTCTTCCTTGGAGCTGATTCGCAATCAGGGTACGCGTTGCGCCAGAACTGTGAAAAGATAGTTGAGCTGCCCGGATCACAAGTCACCTCTCAACCTGTGGCGGAATTTGGATCGGTGTTGTGCAAGGCAATCCGGCGCGAACTGCGCGAAGAGCAGATCACTCCCAACGCGCGTCAGGCGTTTACCCATCTTGCCGCACGGTTCTACACCCAGATGATCGAACAGGTATGCGATCAGATTGACCGCCTGGTCAATGCCGAAGGCGTATCCCCAGCCGAGATTGTCGTCCTATCCCCCTTCGTGTCAGATGCGCTTCGTCACTCACTGATGAACCAATTAACCTACCGTAACGTGCCGGTTCGGTCCCATCGTCCGTCTCGCAGCCTGTATGATGAACCAGCCGCGCGCAGCCTGCTAACCGCCGCCAGGCTGGCGCATCCGCATTGGAAGATCATGCCCAGCCGGGAAGAAGTGCGTTCCATGCTGCTCCATTTCATTGCCGGGTTGGATCTGGTGCGCGCCGATCTGCTGGTGCACATGCTTTATCGTCCTAACGCAAAGGATCTTCCTTTGCTTCCATTCGAAGGCATCCAACAGCATCAGATGCAGGAGCGAATCACCTATTCAGCCGGCAACGCCTATGCAAAACTGCGCGATTGGATGGCAAACTACCTCGATCAAGGCGAGGAGATGGAACTGGATATTTTTTACGCTTTCTTATTCGGCGAAATTCTCTCCCAACCCGCTTTTGGCTTTCACCAGGATTTTGATGCCGCGGCTGTCACCGCCCGTCTCATCGAGTCGATCCAAAAATTCCGCCGGGTTATCGAGCCCACTTTTTTAGAACAACAGCAGGGCTCGATCGGTCTCGAATACCTGCGCATGGTCAGGCAGGGAGTAATCGCCGCTCAGCACATCCCTCCGATTGATGAAAGCAACGCCGTTCTAATCGCCCCCGCCTATACTTTCATCATTTCAAATCGCCCGGTCAGTTACCAGTTCTGGATGGATGTGGGCAGCCTGGGCTGGTGGCAGCGTTTATACCAACCCCTCACCCATCCATACGTGCTTAGCCGTCATTGGATTCCTGGTACCGTCTGGAGTGATATGGAGGAGCACAACGCCAACCAAAATTCGCTTGCCCGCCTGATTCGCGGGTTGGCTGCCCGTTGCCAGGAGCATATTTACCTCTGTTCCGCCAGGGTCAATGAACGAGGCGCCGAAGAACGCAGCGCTCTGCTTCAGGCATTCCAGGTTCTTCTGCGCCGCCTGCGTATTCAGGAGAAACGCGATGGTTGAGCCTCGGCTCCGCCCCAAACAACGCGAAGTTCTAGCCTACCCAGGCGGCTGGATGGGTGTATCTGCCGTGCCGGGCAGCGGTAAAACTTACGCGCTCTCCCTTCTGGCTGCCAACCTGATCACTTCTGGCTCGGTTGGCGAGGATCAAGAAGTGCTGATCGTCACTCTGGTCAATTCGGCGGTGGACAATTTCACCAGCCGGGTAGGAAATTTCGTTGAAAAATCCGGGCTAATGCGGGATCTGAATTACCGGGTTCGAACGCTCCATGGTCTGGCGCACGACATCGTCCGGGAACGTCCTGATCTTGCTGGGCTTTCCGATCGCTTCAATATCGCCGATGAGCGCGACAGCCAGGAAATCATCCAGGCTGCGGTGGCAGCCTGGATTCGTTCTCATCCGGAGTTTTTATTGGAGTGGACCGACGAAAGGATTGATCTGCACCGCAACCCGCAGGTAATGCGCCAGTGGGAGGAAACGCTCATCAAGGTTGCGATTGCTTTTATTCGCCAATCCAAGGATCTTCAATTGCCACCCCGCTTACTGCGCGACCGTTTAGGCAGGTTCAAATTCAGGTCTTCCTTACTCAATTTTGGGGTTGAAGTTTACGAAACCTATCAGCGCGGGTTGGCATTGCGCAGCCTGGTTGATTTCGATGACCTGATCACCCTGGCGCTGCAATGCCTGCGTGCCGATCCGGATTACCTGCAGCGATTACGCTACCGTTTCCCGTATATCCTCGAGGATGAAGCCCAAGACAGTTCCCGGCTTCAGGAAGAAATACTCCGCCTGCTGGCAGGTGAGAACGGCAACTGGGTGCGCGTCGGCGACCCCAATCAAGCAATTTACGAAACCTTCACGACCGCCAGCCCGGAATACTTGCGCCGGTTTCTCACGTTAAATCAGGTCGCGGCGCGTGATCTGCCTGATTCCGGACGTTCGACCGCCAGCATCATCCGCCTGGCGAATGAATTGATCCGCTGGTCGCTGCAAGACCATCCCATTGAAGAACTGCGCGGCGCGCTCACCCCGCCGTACATCCGCCACACCGACCCTAACGACCCCCAACCCAACCCGTCAGACCAGCCTGACGAGGTCATCCTGTTCCCGCGCAAACTCTCTGCTGAAGAAGAATTACGCACGATCATCCGTTCGCTGCGCAAATGGCTGCCGGATAACCCGGATCAAACCGTGGCAGTTTTGGTTCCGCGCAACGAACGCGGCAGCAAGGTTGTCAGCGCCTTGAAGGATGCCGGATTACCGGTGCTTGAAATACTGCAATCCAGCCAGATCACCCGACAAACTGCCGCGATTTTACAGCACATTCTGGTAAGCCTGAATAAGCCGGCGGATACTTCCCGCATGGTGGATGTCTTTCGCAGTTACGCGCTGCTCAAATTCGGCGAAGATGGTGACAGCAATACCGATCTGATCGAACAGGCTGCCAAAGCGCTGGAGCGCTGTTCCAATCCGGAGGAATTCCTCTACCCGCGTCCCGAAGCAGATTGGCTGGACCGACTGGTATCTGCCGGACAGCCTGTTGAACTGATTGAACTACTTGAGCAATTCGGCGCGCTGCTGCGGCGCTGGCAGCAAGCCATTCTCCTTCCGGTGGACCAGTTAATACTGACGATTTCTCAAGACCTGTTTAAAGATCCTGCTCAACTGGCGTTAACCCATAGCCTGGCACTGATGTTGGCGCGTGCTGCCCGCAGTCACCCCGACTGGCAATTATCTCAAATGGCTGAAGAGCTGGCATTGATCGCGCGAAACGAGCGGCGGATCATCGGGTTCAGCGATGCCGAGCCTGGGTTCGATCCGGAACAACATAAAGGCGAGATTGTGGTTGCTACCATCCATAGAGCAAAAGGACTTGAATGGGACCGGGTTTACCTGATGTCGGTCAACAACTACGATTTTCCTTCTGCCCAGCCAAATGACCAATATTATCCTGAAAAACATTTTTTTCGCGCTCAACTCAATTTGGAAGCCGAAACCCTATCCCAACTGCGCGCTATCGCTGAGGAAAAATTAAGCGCTTTGTACCTCGAAGAAGGTATTGCCACCCGCGAGGCACG
Organism: Bellilinea sp.; assembly: GCA_039666315.1. GTDB lineage: Bacteria > Chloroflexota > Anaerolineae > Anaerolineales > Anaerolineaceae > Bellilinea. The sequence goes on from JAVSME010000016.1 coordinate 288,929, forward strand.
CCTGGATTATTGCGCAGAACGCCTGCGATTGTTCTATGTGGGAATCACCCGCGCAAAACGCTCGTTGATCATCACCTGGAATACCGGTAAACTCAAGGGCGGGCGCGAAAACCAACGTTCCCTGCCCTTCGTTCATTTACAAGAATTTTGGGAGGCTCACCGTGGCGCTTCTGAACCCTGATTTTGCATTCAGTCAGAACAACCTGCAAGATTTCCTGGATTGCCCGCGCCGCTTCGAATTACGCCACCTGCTTCGTCAGCCCTGGCCGGCAGTGCAATCCCAGCCGGTTCGGGAACACGAACAACACCTGCGCCGCGGAGAAATCTTTCACCAACTGGTTCACCAGCACCAGTTGGGTATACCCGCAGATCCAATCAGCCAGCAGATAAACGATCCCATCCTGCAGGGTTGGTGGCTAAATTACCTGACTGCCCACCCACAACCGATCGCAGCGCAGCGTTACCTCGAACACACCTTGCAGTCAGCCTTTGGCGGCTACCGCTTGATTGCCAAATATGATCTGATCGCAATTCACTCCGATGGCCGCGTCACGATCATGGATTGGAAAACCGGGTTAAAGAAGCCGTCACGCAGTTTTATCCACCGCCGTGTTCAAACCCGCTTGTATCCATTCCTATTACTCCTGAGCTCGGCACACCTGAACGCCGGAAAACCGTTTGCAGCCGGTCAAATCGAGCTGGTTTACTGGTTCACCGCCGAGCCACTCTCGCCGGAACGGTTTGTCTATTCCAGCCAGCAAGCGGATTCCGATCGTGAATATCTTCTTGATCTCATTCAGCAGATCGAAAAGCATGAGTCAACCTTTTTCCAGATGACGACCGATGAACGCAAGTGCGCGCTGTGTGTATACCGGTCATTATGCGATCGCGGAATCAAAGCCGGCAGCATGGACATGGACAACGACGTAGAACCAGATAGCACTGAACAGCCTGGGCTTGTTTTCGATCAAATCGCCGAAATCGAGTTTTAGAGGCGCATGAAATTACCCAATATTGAACGCATCTGGCAGGATCCTGCCGAAATCGCTGTCCCAGCGGAAATTTACCACCTCGCCGGCGAGAATCTACTTCTGGCGAAAACCCTCGTCCGGCGTGGGATGGTGACCTTCGACCAGGCACGCGCTTATCTGAACCCGGATTTTTACCAACCTGCAGATGCAAATGATCTGCCCGACATGGAAAAGGGGGTTGAGTTGGTGAAAACTGCGCTGCAGAAAGGGATTCCGATTGGGGTATGGGGAGATTTCGACGTTGATGGTCAAACTGCAACAACCGTATTGGTTTCAACGCTGCGCAATTTAGGCGGGCAGGTCTCCTATCACATTCCCATCCGGGCAACCGAATCGCATGGCGTGAATATTGCCGGCTTGCAATCCATGATCGAGCAAGGCGCACGCCTGATCCTGACTTGTGACACCGGCATCAGCGCTCTTCCCGCGGCAGATTATCTGCGCCAGCGCGGCGTGCCCCTGGTCATTACCGATCACCACTCCCTGCCGCCCGTGCTGCCCGCTGCGCATGCCGTGATCAACCCGCAGCGTCTGCCTGCCAGCCACCCCCTGCACACCCTGCCCGGAGCAGGCACAGCCTATCTGTTCGCCCAGGCGCTCTGCCAATCCCTCGGCAAAGCTGAACAAGCCGAACAGCACCTCGATCTGGTCGCTCTTGGAACGATCGCCGATCTTGCCATTTTACGCGGCGATGCGCGTTACCTGGCGCAACGCGGGCTGGAAAGTCTGCGCCAACCGCGCCGCGCCTTGCTGGTACAGTTACTCGAAAACGCGGAAATAAATCCAGCGCATCTCAACGAGCAACACATCAGTTTTAGCATTGCTCCACGATTGAACGCCATCGGCAGGCTGGGTGACGCTAATCCGGTAGTCGAATTTTTACTCGCAACCGAGCGCGAACGAACCGCCGTTTTTGCCGCCCAATTAGAAGGCTACAACAGCGAGCGGCGCTTTCTGACCGAACAAGTATTTCAGGCTGCGCTGCAGCAAATCGAAAACGATGCCAATATTTTGAAATACGCTGTCCTCGTCTTGCATCACCCCCATTGGCCAGCCGGTATTAATGGTATCGTCGCCAGTCGTATCGTCGAGACCTTTCAACGCCCGGCAATCCTGCTATCCGCTCCCGCCGGCGAGCCCATGCGCGGTTCCGCCCGTTCGGTCGAGGGCATCAACATCACTGCGGCTATTGCCAGCGCCGCTGACATCCTGATCGGCTTCGGCGGGCACCCTATGGCAGCCGGGTTAGCATTGGACGGGCAAAACTTGACGGAATTCCGCCGTCGGGTGTCGCATCACGTTGAACGCCAGCGGGTCGAAACCCAGCAGCAATCCGTGATCACAATTGATGCCTGGTTGGATTTAGCCGAATTAAATTTGGAGATGGTTCAGGACATGGAACGGCTCGCGCCATTCGGACCGGGAAACCCTCCACTGGTGTTCGCCAGTCAAAACCTGAAATTATTGGAAGCCTCGCCAATCGGCAAAACTCAGGAACACCTCATGATGGTGGTCGAGGATGAGCATGGCTTTTCCCGCCGGGTGATCTGGTGGCAAGGCGCCAGGCGCATGCTTCCAGAAGGACGCTTCGACCTGGCATACCACGCCAGAGCAGTCAATTTTGGCGGCGACCTGGAAGTTCAGTTGGAGTGGATTTTGGCGAGAATGTTGGAAGAACCTGTAATCTCGCTGCACACGGCTGCACCCGTTGAAATAACCGACTGGCGGGAGCAAGACTCCCTGGATGATCTGTTGCCCAGCGAAATAAACACCTCTTCTGGGATTCTGATCTGGGCAGATGGCTCTATTGACTCCCCGCTGCCGGTGCGCCCACGCTGGGCACTCTCCCCCGCTCATACTTTGGTCATCCTGCAACCCCCTCCCTCCATGGAAATCCTGCGCCATGCTCTGCGCATGGTGCAGCCCAAACGGATTATCCTGTGCGCAGCCGCAACTGGCGCCGAAACGCACCTGAATTTTTTAGAAAGGTTAAGCGGCATGGTGCGATTTGTCATTACCAAGCGTTCCGGCTTGATCGAGATTTGCAAACTGGCTGCAGCGCTAAATCAGCGCGAAACCCTGGTTCAGGCAGGCATAGAATGGCTGGCGGCGCGAGGTTTTATCCGCATACTTGAAGAAACCACTCAAAAGGTGCAGGTTGCCGAAGGAGGCGTTCCAAACGAAACAGCGGCAAGCAAAGCGGAAGCACGGGTAGAATCCATACTGGAAGAAACCCTTGCTTTCCGCCAGTTTTACCGCCGCGCAGACGCCGGCAGTATCATCGCTGCCGCGCGGGATTAATCGCTGGAGCGTTTGGGCAGCTTTGGCAGCAGCCAGTTAAGAAATGCGCCTTCACTGCGCGTCTGCAGCAGCACTTTCCCAGGTCCGGTTAAATCTACGACCAAGCCTTCCCCGCCCAACACGGTTGTCTTCAGACCGCCTATCGCGCGAACCTTAAAGCCAACGTTTTCCTGAAACGCCACCAGATGCCCGGTATCAACGGTGAACATTTTTCCCGCCTCAAGCTCCATTTCGTGGATGGCACCGTAACTGGAAAGAATCAGCGTGCCATTGCCGCTGCATCGCAGCATGATCAAACCCTCGCCACCGAAAAATGTGCGCGCTCCCGACCATTTTGAATCGGTATTAACCGATTCTGCCGAGGCAAGAAATGAGCCCGATTGCACCAGGTAAGCCTGGTCAACCAACTCGGTGGTAAATACATCGCCAGGCAGCGCTGGGGCAAGAAGAAATTCACCACCTCTTGCTCCCGCCCGGTACGTATTGACGAAGAAGGACTCACCGCCCAACACCGACCGCGCTAACGATTTAAATAACCCGCCGCGCATTTTTGTTTCCACCTGCATATCGGTGGACATGCCAACCATGGCGCCGCTTTCGGCAATCAGTCCTTCATTGGCAGCCAGCACTACCCGGGCGACTGAATATGAGGGACGGTATAATGTTTCGACCTGCATGTGATCTGACCTCCATGATTATTCTTTGGGGTTCACGTTCACCTACCCAATTCAACCATTTTATAGTAAACTTGACGGGCTTGCAACCAGCGTATACCTTGTTGCTTTCCGCTCTTTGCTTCACCCACGGTGATGTCAAAGGGCTATCCCGAGGAAAGGAGGAATCCCTTACATGCGCAATTATGAGTTGGTTTTCATCCTCCAACCTGATTTGGACGAGACTGCCGTTCAGGCAATGCTCGAAAAAACGCAGGGTTGGATTACTGAAGCCGGCGGCACAGTAACCAAAGTGGACAACTGGGGAAAACGACGTATGGCTTATGAAATCAATAAACGTCGCGAAGGTCAGTATGTTCTCTGCGAATTGACCATGCCGCCCTCTTTCAGCAGCGAATTGGAACGCAATTTACGCTTCCAGGAACAAGTAATGCGTTTTCTTATCGTCAATCGAGACTGAAACGTCTTGATGCGTGGTGATTAGATTTTCGCTTCGCCAAGGAGTTGAACATGAGCCGCGGCTTAAACAAGGTGATGATTATTGGTCATCTCGGGCGTGATCCCGAAATGCGCTACACCCCATCTGGAAGACCAGTAACAACCTTTAGTGTTGCCACCAGCCGAACCTGGAATACCTCTGACGGTGAAAGGCATACTGAGACGGAATGGTTCAATGTGGTCACTTGGGGTAACCTGGCAGAAATATGTAAACAATTCCTTTCCAAAGGTCAACAGGTCTTCATTGAGGGACGTTTACAAACCCGCCGTTGGGAAGATTCCGAAGGGGTAAAACACACTTCGGTCGAAATCGTCGCCAGTGAAATGATGATCCTCGGTGACCGGCGAGAATCCGGAGCAAATCACCCTGCAGAACCAACCGAACACGAAGATGTGCACGACGAATATCCATTTTAGGAGCAAGAAAGAATGAACGATTCTATGCCAGGTGATAACGAACAGGGCGGCGGACCGCGCCGCTTTGTCTCGCGACCCAAAATCTGCCAGTTCTGCGCAGATAAGGATCTTAAAATTGATTATAAACAGGTGGACATGCTGCGCCGCTACGTGACCGAAGAGGGCAAAATTCGCCCCCGCCGCCAAACTGGCACTTGCGCACGCCACCAACGCGCTCTATCAGGCGAAATCAAACGCGCCCGCCATATTGCTTTACTCCCCTATGTTGCTCAAGAGTGGAGCGACTCGTTTCGCTAAATCCCGATTTGTGGATTAGTTTTCAGGGCATGGGAAAACATTCACCCAATGCCCTTTTAATTTTGTAATTGGAAAGGTCTTTCTTATGGCTAAGGCACCCCGTCCAACTGTCGTCTCGCGAAAACAACAAAGCAGGGTGGAACGCGAGAAACAACAGCGCCGCGCTTTATTGATTACATCCATTACTTTGGCGGTTATGGTTGTTGGTATTTTGGGGTATGGATTGTTGGATACGTTGTATTTACAGAACCTGCGTCCGGTTGCTGCGGTTGAGGATGAAAAGATCACCCTGCAACAATTCCAGGAACGCGCCCGGTTCACTCGATTTCAACTCATTCAGAATACCATCCAATTGGTTCAATACCAGCAACTTTTCGGTGGGGATCCCAATTCCGGCGGCTTCTTTGATGCGCAAATCCAATCGAACATTGCTACCTTAGACGATCCAACCGCTCTCGGCAACCGCGTGATCGAGGAGATGGTCAACGAAATCGTCATTCGCAAGGAAGCGGAGCGGTTGGGCATTACTGTCACGGAAGCAGAAGTTGATCAGGCATTGCAGGAAGTCTTCGGATATTTCCCTGCCGGCACCCCTACCCCCGCTGCAACAGCAACAGCATTCGCCACAGCGACTTATTCCGCTCAACAATTGACCCTGGCGCCTTCGACACCCACCCCAACCGAGGCACCTACCCCTACGCTGGCACCTTCCCCCACCCCAGATGAAGCATTACCCACCGCAACCATCGCTGCCACCGCCACCGTTGGTCCTACTCCAACGCCGTTTCCAACTGCCACCCCAATGACCGCAGAAGGCTTTGAAGCCGCGCTGGATGAATACTTGCAGACCTTGCAGGATCAAGTTGATTTCAGTTCCGCCTCGTTCCGCAACATTGTGCGCGCTTCTTTGCTGTATGAAAAGGTGTACGAAGCGATCACTCAAGACGTTCCCCGCGAGGATGACTGGGTTTGGGCGCGCCATATCCTGGTCGCCACCCCGGAAGAAGCAGCCATCGTCATCGAAGCATTGAATGACAACCAGGATTTCGCCGCATTGGCAGCGCAGTATTCAACCGACACCTCCAACAATATGCGCGGCGGTGACCTGGGTTGGTTTGAACGCGGTCAGATGGTCAGTGAATTTGACAATGTCGTTTTCAGCATGACCGAAATTGGCGCCATCAGCGAACCGGTTCAAACGCAGTTCGGTTATCACGTCATCCAATTTCTTGGTAGGGAGAGCCGCCCCGTCAGTGCCAACCGGTTATCCACCTTGCAGCAGGAAAAATTTGATGCCTGGCTTGAGGAAATAAAAACCGGCATGACCATTGAAATCAATGCCAACTGGACGGATAAGGTCCCCACAATTCCCACCCTGCCCCCCGGGCTGGGTTCATAAGGATTATCCAAATAAACCAGGGGCGGCGCCTGTGCGCCGCCCCTGGTTTACCGCGTCATCTCCTCGCTGACTTCGTCCAGGCGCAGGGAGATAACCTGGCTGGCAGTATCCTTGCCCATCGTCACCCCGTAAATCACGTCTGCTACCTGCACTGTATTGCGATTGTGGGTAATAACGATGAATTGAGTTTTTTGGCTCAGTTCGTTGAGTAATTCGCAAAATCTGCCTACATTGGCTTCATCCAGCATCGCGTCAACCTCGTCCAGCACGCAAAACGGGGTCGGTGAAACTTTGAGCAGGGAGAATATCAATGCGACCGCTGTCAGGCTGCGCTCGCCGCCGGAAAGCAAGGATAAACCCTGCTCCCTTCGTCCAGGCAGCCGGGCTTCAATATCAATGCCGCCTTCGGTTGGGTTTTCCTCATCGTTCAATACCAACCGGGCGCTTCCTCCCCCAAATAACCGGGTGAAATTCTCCTTAAACTCGATCGCTACCGCGTCGAAAGTCTTGCGAAATTCCTTTTTCATCAAACCATCCAGTTCGGCGATGATTTCGCGCAAATCCTGATCGGCTTTTCTCAAATCCACCACCTGACTGGTGAGGAACTCAAAGCGTTCCTTGACCGAATAATATTCGCTCTGCGCTTCCGGGTTGACGGCGCCCATGCGACGCAGCTGGCTGCGCTGGCGGTTGATGTTTTCCTCCAGGTCAGCCGAAATTTGCACCACCGCTGGTAATTGTTCGACCATTCCATCCAATGGCAATGGATTTGGTCCGGCAATGTCGCTCTGATATTCGAAAGCCACCAAACCAAAATCCTCCTCGATGCGCCGCCGGAGCGATTCGAGGCTCTCACGCAGCCTGCCGAACTCCAGTTGCGCCTGGGTAGCGTGCCGCTCCGAAACGGCGGTTTGTTGTTGGGCAGCAGTCAAATCCATCTGCAAGCGCTCGTAATGCACCTCCAAATCATCCAGCCTGGTTTCCGCAGGATCAATCTTGGCTTTATATTCCTCGATCCCTGCATTGATACCCGCAGCCCTTTCCCGCTGGCTGGTTTTTTCCTTTTCCAGATGGTCAAGTTGAGATTCCACTTGCAGCAAACGATCCTGGTATGTCTTTTGCTGTTGGCGGCTCTTGTCCAACGATTGCTGGTATTCGCTTCTTCGCTGGCGCGCCTCCAGGAGACTGCGTTCGCTCAACGCGACTTGCGTCTTCCAATGCACAACCTGAGATTGTATGTCATCCAAAACCAGCCGGCTCAAGCTGTGCTGCATTTCATTAATCTGAAGATCGAATGACTCTTGCTGGCTGGCAAAAGCTAAAATATCGGCCTCGGTTTTCTTGATTTCCGTGTCACTGCTATCAATTTGACCGCTCAACCGGTCGAGTTGACCCTGCTGCCAGGCAAGTTTCTGCCGTGACTGCTCCAACTCCAAAGTCGTTCGCTGAACCGCCCGGGTGGCAGTTTTTTCTGCCTCGCCTGCTTCCCCCAATTGTTTTTCCAACTCCTTCCGCCGGGCTTCAAGGCTGGATATCTGTTCTTGCAGCGCAGCGGATTGCCTGTCAGCATCCGCCAGCGCTTGCTCGATACCGGTCGAGTTTTCGGTCAACTCACGCATCTGACGCGGACGGGCAATCAGGCTGGCGCGGTTTTCCTTGCCACCGCTAACTGCGCCGTAGCCAAAAAACACCTCACCTTTGAGCGTAACAGTGCGGATTTGCGGCGGCAGTTCCTGCGCCATCCGCCGGGCAGTCTTTCGGTCTTTTACAATCAGTACCTGCCCAAGCAGCAACTCGATCAACGGCTGCAAGCCGGAGGATGCTTTAACCTGTCTGGCGGCAATCCCAACAACTCCTTCATCCTGAGGAGCGATGAACTCAGGTAACGTTCTCAACCAGGCTAGCGGAAAGAGAAGCGCGCGTCCGTTTTCACTCTGCTCAAGCAGGCTCAACACCTCCTCGGGGTCCGCTTTGGCATCAACCGTCAACCCATCCAGGCTCTCGCCAAGAGCAGCGGCAATAGCGGACTCCAATTCAACCGGCACCTCGAGCAAGTGGGAAATCGGCTTAACTCCCGCTTTTAGATTGCCTCGGCTTGCCGCCGTCAACACTGCTTTAACGCCCTGGCTGACTCCGCTCAGGCTTTTCTCTGCCTGTTCAAGAACATCCATTTGGGCGCGGGTTCGCGACCTTTCCACCTGTAAGCCGGCAATCTTATCCCGCAATTTTTTTCGCTGATCTTCCAATCCGGTCATAGTTTGACGAATCTCTTGCAGCGATTCTTCGCTTTTTTGACGGGCTGCCTGCTGTTGGAGGAGTTGCGCCTGAGCAGATTTCAAACTCGATTCTGCCTGCTCAACCTGAATCGCCAGCGCAGGCAGCGAATTTTTCAGCCGGTTGGATTCGTCCTGCAGCATGGTTACCCGGCTGGTAATTTCCTTCAGGTGCGCGCGCTGCTCGACCTGCCGGGTTTCCAGGCGGGTTGATTGGCGGCGCAGTTCGCGTAAGGCATTTTCGATCTTCGTTCGTTCGTTTTGCTTTTCTTCGAGTAGTTTTACCGCTGCTTGCGCCTGCGTGGATGCCTCTTGATGGGTTTCCACCAAAGCGTCAACTTCTGCCTGAATGGATTCCTGACGTTGTTGCTGGATTTTTTCCTCTTCTTCCAGACGGGCAAGGTCTGAATGGAACGCCCCTTGCTGCTCGATCATCGCGCGGCGTCGCTCATCCAGCACTGCCAGGTTACGGTTTACCTCCTCGCGTTGGCGGTGTAATTCCGCAGTCTGGGCATGCCAATCGTTCAAAACGCCGCGCAGTTGCTGGAGTTGACTGCGCGCGCTTTGAACCTGTTTCTCCACCTCGACGCCGCGTTGACGAATCTGACGTAAGCGATTCTCTTGCGTTAGCAGGGCTTCCCGCGCCCGCCCCATTTCCACCTGCGTGCGCTGCCAGTGATATCCGTACCAGTCGCGCAACAACAGGCGCAAATCCGCTCGAATACGCTCGTATTCTATCGCCCGCGCAGCCTGTTTTTCCAGGCTCTTGAGACGCGGTTCCAATTCACTCAGGATATCCTGCACCCGTTCCAGGTTGCGGCGCGTGGTTTCCAACCGCCCGAGGGCTTCTTCGCGGCGGGAGCGATATAAGCCGATGCCGGCGGCTTCCTCGAAAAACCTTCGGCGCTCTTCCGGGCGCAACGAAAGAGCAGCATCAACCAATCCCTGCCCAATGATGGTGTACGTCCGTTCGGCAAGTCCCGATTGAGCCAAAATCTCGGAAGTCTCTTTCAAGCGGACACGTTGTCCGTTCAGCAAATACTCATTTTGCCCATCCCGGTAAGCGCGGCGGGCAATCGAAACCTCGCTGTAATCAATTGGTAGCCAGCCATCCTCATTTTCGAAGGTAATCATTGCCGAAGCCATGCTGGCGCGCTGCCGTAATTCCGACCCGGCAAAGATCATATCCTCGGTCTTGCGCCCGCGCAACAAGGAATAGGATTGTTCACCCAACACCCAGCGAATGGCATCGGCAATGTTTGATTTTCCTGAACCGTTCGGTCCAACAATCGCGGTGATCTTGCCAGGGAATTCGAAAGTTGTCCGGCTGGCAAAGGTTTTATAGCCTTGAAGTTCCAGCGTTTTTAAACGCGATGCCGCGCGTAGCAAGGATGGCTGCTCTTTTGCCATTAATACACCAGTCCTATTTTTTCAAGGGCTTTACGAGCGGCATTCTTGGCAGCCGCTTGTTTGCTGGGACCGTCACCCCGGGCATACACCTCTCCGCCGATGATCACATCCACCTCAAACATCTTGGAATGATCGGGGCCATGTTCCGATCGAGTGATATACAAGGGGGCAAGGAATCCTTGCGATTGCGCCCATTCCTGCAGCAGGCTCTTGGGATCTTCATTTTTGCGGTTGAGCAGAATATCGTCTGAAGTCAATTCAAGGTGCGGGAAAAGAAATTGCTCGACCATCCGGACTCCACCATCCAGGTATATTGCGCCAATAAACGCCTCGAAGGTATCGCACAATAGTGCGGAACGCTCCCGCCCTCCGGCTTGCGCTTCTCCCCGACCGAGACGCATCGCATTGCCCAGGTTGATCGCGCGGGCAAAATCCGCCAGTTGTTCGGTGTGCACCAGCGCAGAACGCATACGGGTCAGGTCGCCCTCCGGCATCTCTGGAAAACGGTGGTACAACCACGCCCCAACCACAAAGTCCAACACGGCATCGCCCAGGAACTCCAGCCGTTCATTATCCTCCAGGGCTTCGGGATGTTCATTGAGATAAGAGCGATGTGTCAAGGATCGGTGCAATAGCAGCGAGTCATTGAAAACCACACCCAAACGGGCTGCCAGATCTTCCGGCGTTTCCAGCGCCAGACGCGGCTCATGATCTTCCATGGTGTCCTCCACGGAACTCAAGGAGCGCAAGCCACCCAACCCAACGAGCAGGAAGATTGGGGCTAAAGTAGCTCGCGTTCCTCCAGTTCAAAATTCTTATTTTGATGATTGATATTTTAACCCCAATCCGGTCAAAACGGCAACAATCGGCTGGGGTAAATTTTGAATTTGTTCTTCCAAAACCGCCCAAACCAGCGCTGAAGTCGGCTCAACATAGTAACCCCTTTGTGCCAGCTGGCAAAAGGCTGACCTCAGATCGGCTTCCTCAACAGAGATGAAATTCCCTTGCTGGGGTGAAATCTCCTGAAGCAAAGCCCTGGCCCGAACCGGCTTGCTAACCCGCGCGCCTTCAGCCAGACTGGGCAGGTCACTAATGGCGGGTTTTATATCCAACCCGTGCCGGAAAGCCTGCACTACCGGATCACAGACAGCCGCTTGAACACCAAGGTAGTACGGCGGTTGATCAAGGCAGCCGGCATTTTTCAGCGCAGAAAAACCTCGCACGATGCCTAATAACAACCCGCCATGTCCAACGGGCGCGATCACTGTGCCTGGCGCCTTTCGATCCAACTGATCCCAGATCTCATAGGCAATGGTAGCGATCCCCATCAATCCAAACGGAAGGTATGCGTGGCTGGCGTAAGGAGTGCCTTTTTCGGCTTCGGCTAAAACAGCTTCGGCAGCCTGACTGCGTGGACCGGGAATTGAAATCAGTTCTGCTCCATACATTTCGATTTGCTGGCGTTTTGGCCCCGAAGCCGATGCAGGCACGTAAATTCGGCTAGTCAACCCGCCATGCGCAGCATAAGCAGCAAACGATGCACCCGCATTTCCGGACGAATCCTCAACTGCGCTGCCCACCTGGCGACCAAGTAACTGGCTTACCAATACCGCGCTGCCACGATCCTTGTAGGAGCCCGTCGGGTTCATGCTTTCCATTTTTAGCCCAATTGGGATTTTCCCATATTCATCCCACAAAAGCGGGGTGTTCCCTTCTCCCAACGTCACCAGCGGCGCTCCTGAGACAAGATCGAATGTACTGCGGTAACGCCAGTAGCCGGGCAAGCGCGGTTCAATCTGGTCGAGGGAAAAGGTTGGCGGCGAATCGTAGTCAAATATGCCCAAACATTGTGGGCAGCGAAATGGCGCGCCTGCCGACGGATATGCGTAACCGCAATCCACACACGATATATGCGCCACTTTCAATCCCCCTGATTGGGGTGATATTCACCCTCAACCCACACTTCGCCGCCTGGCATGATCTCTTTTTTCCAGATCGGTACAATTTCTTTCAAACGGTCAATTCCGTAACGGGCGGCTTCAAAGACGCCCGTATCACGATGCGCGGCAGTACAGGCAATCAATACAGTTGGCGTGCGGGGCTTGAGGAGACCAACGCGCTGAACAATAGCAATGCCTTCCACCGAATGCCAGCGGGAACGGATCTCGGCCGCCACCTGCGCCATCTTGGCTTCAGCCATTGGAATGTAGGCTTCATACTCCAATGCAACCGTCTGGTGGGCGTCGCCGCGATGCGTTTCACCGCGCACCATGCCAGTGAAAACGCAGGCTGCGCCGGTAGTGGTCAGGGTTATCTGCCCCAGCAAATCGTTGAGATCGAGTTCATCACGGGTGACCATAACAATCGTCGGCAGGCTGCCGCCGCTGACGGGCGGAAAGAACGCCACTTCATCGCCAGCTGAGATCGTATCGTCATCAAATGCAAATTGCAGGTTGACCGACACCAGCGCATTACCCAGTCTTTCCGCCAGCAGCGGATACCGCTCGACAAGGATAGCTTTCAACTGGTTTACTCGCAGACTTTCGTTGATTTTCAACTCAAACCGGTCGGCGCCTGCCAATTCTTTCAAGTGAGCAAAAAACAAAACCCGGATGGTTGTATCCACAGATTGACCTTGGTCACTCATTGATCACATCTCCGCTCATCCCGCCCCGTTTTTCGATCAGGCGAATATTGTGGATGCGAGCGGTCTTTTCGACCGCTTTCACCATGTCATACACCGTTAACGCAGCCACTGCAACCGCAGTCAAAGCTTCCATTTCCACCCCCGTTTTTCCGCTGCTCTTCAAGCGAGCAGTGATTTCGATCCCCGGCAATTCCTCTTTTAATTCAAGATCAACGCTAGCCTGGTGGATAGTCAACGGATGGCATAGCGGGATTAAGTCTGCGGTGCGTTTGGCTGCCTGAATGCCAGCAATCTGCGCCACAGTCAATACGTCTCCTTTTTTCATCAAACCTGCGCGTATTAGACCAACGGTCTCTGCCTTCAGGATCACTTCTCCGCGCGCGACCGCACTGCGCTCATTTTCCGGCTTGCCGCCCACATCCACCATAAAGGCGCGCCCGTGCTCATCAATATGGGATAGCTGTTTTGGACTCATGCCCCGAATTATAACGCCAAAATGATCCAACCGAAAATAAGCAATGTTATAATCATCCTTGTGAATTATCGGGTCGCCGTTCTTCAGGCAGAGGGATATCAGGTTAATACTGAGGTATACAGCGGTCCACTCGACCTGCTGCTCGAATTGATCGAGCGTGCCGAATTGGACATCACCCGCCTGGCGCTGGCGCGGGTCACCGATCAGTATCTGGAGTACATGCGTCGCTTGCAGCAGCAAAACGCGGCTGAAGTATCCGCCTTTCTGGTCATCGCTGCCCGGCTGGTTCTTATAAAATCTGCGGCGCTATTACCCCGCCCATCCATTGATGTGATGATGGCAGAAGAAGATGCGGGTGAAGCCTTGGCGCGCCAGTTGATCCAGTACAAGCGGTTTAAAGAACTGGCTCAATTTCTGCTGCACAGGGAAGAGAATCACCTGCGCACTTATTTAAGGGTTGCGCCGCCTCCCATCCCCATCCCAACAGCCCGTCTCGATCTGTCCGGCGTGACCTTCGCCGACCTGATTGCCGCTGCGCGCAATGTTTTTTTCAACCAGCCAACCTTGACTGCGCTGGATCAAGTGGTCAGTATGCCGCGGGTTACCATCCGGGAAAAAATATACGCCATTCTAAACCGTCTTAAACACACCCGCTTGACCACCTTCCGCTCACTGCTTACCCCCAATGTCAGCCGGGTGGAAATTGTGGTCACCTTCCTGGCGATGCTCGAATTGGTCAAAAGACACATCGTCAACGCGCAACAGAGCAGTCTGTTCGCGGACATTCAACTGGAACCGCTGGGCGAAATCAACCCGGCTGTGGATCAAATCAATTGGGAAGAGGAAAGCGAAGAACCCGGCGCCGGTTAAAAGGTCATTCGATTTCGTCACTGCCTGACGCGCTCACCAGATCAACCGGCAGCCGTCCACTGATCCACACGATCATCATGTTCAGATCGTATTCATGGGTATCATCGGCGGGGTTTTCCGCGCTGAAGGCATCATCCAGGGCTTCGAAGGTATCTTTTTCCAACCAACGGGTGAGGAAACCCGGCAAAACCGCACGGTCTGCCTCCACTGGCAGCACCTCCCAACCGCGGGATTTCAAAAAATCATGTACTTTTATTGCCAGGCTTGGGTGCAATTCGCACCAGGCTGAGCACATCTGCGCGACCAACTCCGGGGAACGTTCGAAAGGCGCAATGGCAGCCCTGGCTTTGAGCGTGGCGGGCGCTGCGACACTGTTTCGAAATCCATCCACCTTGACCAGGCGTTTTACCAGCCGGTTGATGGCAGCCTGGCGACTCTCGGGTAGTTGCGAAAACTTGCTGAAGACTTCCTGCACAAGCCTGCTCCGGTAGTCGGGAAGCATGAATTGATTAATGGCATTGAACGGGATAAAGCTGGCTTTTTGATCATTCATAGGCTGGATTATACCCCGATTCGATTCGCGCTCAACTCATCACCCGGTCGCTCAGTGCATCCAATTCAGCCACTTCTTCTTCTGTCAACCGCCAGCCGGCTGCGCCCAGGTTTTCCTGTGCCTGCCGCAACGTCTTGATCCCTGGGATCGGCAGCGCGCCCTTGCAGATGATCCAGTTAATCGCTACCTGGCTGATCGTCTTTCCCTCATGCCGGATTCCAATCTGGCGCATTTTTTGAATCAAGGGTGATATTTTTTCCAGCAAACGGCGGTTGTATCGGGTTTCGCGGAAACCCCGCATTGGATGGGTTGGGCTATATTTGCCAGTCAATGCGCCTTGAGCTAACGGGCTGTAGGCGATCAGGCGCACCCCCAGCTCGCGGCAGTGATTGAGCAAACCATTTTTTTCAACCTTGCGGTTGAGAAGGTGGTATTCAACCTGATTGGACGCCAGGCGTACCCCCAGGCTGGTTAGACTCTCGTGGGCGCGCTGCATTTGGTTGCGGTCGTAATTGGACACCCCTGCCGCCAGAGACTGCCCGTTGTGAACCGCTACTGCCATCGCTTCCATCCAGGTTTCAATCCGCACAGGCGGATATGCCCAATGCATCTGGTAAAGATCAATTCGCTCCAATTCCATGCGCATCAGGCTGGCTTTTAAGGCTCTGAGCAGCGCAGCGGGGCTTAAACGCCACGGATAGGGCATAAACTTTGTGGCTATGCGCGCTTTCTCGCTGGTTTCAGCGATAAATTTGCCCAGCAATTTTTCCGATTTACCCTGCCCGTATACTTCCGCGGTGTCAAAGAAATTGAAACCGGTCTGGCAGCAATACTGGAATACCTCTTTCAAATCGTTGTCGTTGTATTCCCTCCCATATCCCCAGAAAATGCGATCCCCCCACGCCCATGTCCCTATACCGATTTCAATTTGCTCGAGACCTGCAAATCCCTCTTTCTGTATTTGACTGCCATCTTCATCCGCCATGAACCACCTGTTGTACGAGAAGTATGTTGTTTTATAACCTAAAACAGACTTTTTTTCAATCAGTTTTTTTTGTTCCACCCTCAACAATCATTGGTGCTATAATCAATGAAAAATCAATACCAGAATCGGGAGGGAGCAAGCATGGGCGGGGAGCTCGAATATACCAGCAACTACAACGACCTGAGCACCGAAACAGGGTTTCAATTTGAGTTTAGCTGCGATCGCTGCGGTGGTGGTTTTCGCACCCAGGTTATTGCATGGAAAACCGGAACGATCAGCAGCGCGTTGGAAACCGCGAACAGCTTATTCGGGGGGATTTTCAACGCAGCGGCTCAAGTAAGCGAAAAAGTCCGCTCTTCAGCCTGGCAAAAAGCCCACGATCAGGCATTTGCCGACGCAATTCAAGAAAGCAAACCCAACTTCCGTCAATGCCCACGCTGCTCTTCCTGGGTATGTATCAAGGCTTGTTGGAATCATAAACGGGGGTTATGCAAAAATTGCGCCCCCGACCTGGGAGTTGAGATGAGCGCAGCCCAGGCTTCTCATTCGGTGGAAGAAGTGTGGGCACATGCCGCAATGGCAAGCGAGGATAAGAAGCTCAGCGAAGAAAACTGGCGCGAGACCATTCGGGCTGCCTGCCCGGAATGCAATGAGCCGCTGGCGGTCAATGCGAAGTTCTGCCCCGGTTGTGGGGCAAAAGTACAGACCGCCAGGCACTGCGCTCAATGTGGAGTAAAACTCCAGCCGGATGCCAAATTCTGCACCGAGTGTGGCACTAAAACAGGTTGAGTCTACCGGCGGACGAATGGCAGAAAATTCAAACCGGCATTTTCTGTCGTCGTGACCCGCAGCACCGGGGAAGCCAGGCTCTCCGTGCCAAGCGCATCATACGCCGTCAACCAAATTATCCACTCCCCGGCAATTGGCAGGATTAAGCTCTTCGTGTTTTGCCGGCTGAGAGTCTGGACAAATGGTCTGCTATCTCCCTCTCGGTGGTAATACAGGCGGTAACCCCACAAATCCGCTTCTTGATTCTCGCGCCAGTTCAGCCTGACCATTGCCCCCTGCGCAGATATCAATCGCAAACCCTGCGGCGCATTTGGGGCAGCATAGGCAATCTGCCCGCGCTGTTGAACATGCCCGCCATCGGATTCCACCTGGGTCGAACATGTATCTCCTCCACCGAACAGGATGCCGATAACGCCGGCATCAGCCAGGTCGCGCGGATGATCGAACAAATAAGCGGCGCGGTTATCACGGTAGCGGCTACAGGTATCATCCAGGTTCATATTCCCAACCGGCACCTGCCACAATAACAAGCGTTTACCACTTTCCCGCGAAAGGACATTTTTCCACAGGATTGCCCGGTTAGGACGCGGGAGGTTTCGATCGTTATCGTCCCACCACGGGCGAATACCCCGCCCCGCATCACGATCCGACCATTCCACCACCAGCATATCTGCCCGGTCGCCGCCCATAGCGTGGATGAACAACGCTGTCCGCCGCGCAAATGATACCGCATCCGCCGCGCTAACCAATTGCGGGTCGCCATTAACCGCCCACATGGAAGCCATTGGCGCGACCAGTGCATTCGGCGCTGCAGCATGGATCATATCCACCAGGTACTGACCAAAACCCGCCAGGTTATTGGCATAACCCGGCTTATGCAAGGCGACATAATAGGAACTGGGATCATCCGGGCGCACACCGGCAGGTGGATTGCTTTCGTTACTGACTTGCTGCATGAAACCATAAAAATCCGGTTCAATATTGAAAATAACCGGGAGTTCTCCGCGCGCTTCGGTGGCTGCGCGCTGCAGTGAGGAAAAATAATCGTTTACCGTCGAACTGTTGGTTAACTTTTCGGCGTAAACCCTGCCACCCTCCCCGTTATTCGGTGGAACCCCCAGCATCAGATACACCGTCACCACCGGGACGAAATCATTGTTCCAGGCATGCTGCACAAAACGGCGCACAAAATGATCACCCCACCCCTCCCAACCCCAGGTGATGTATTGGTATACGTAATCCCACGGCACACCCGAATTGATTTGCCAGTCCTGTGCCGGATTTTCATTCCAGGCATTCGAACCCCAGCCAGTATGGTCAGGCAAACCTGACGGAATCACTCCTCCCGGCTGACCCAACACAACCAGTTTACCGAGAAACCGGTGCGCCGTATTGCTGGCAGCATCCACTGCCGAAATGCGTAAATCAACCTCGCGCGGGGTTAATCCGTTCGCAACGGTCACCGCTGCGCCATAAATACCATCCCCAGCGGCATGATCATTGCTCAACCCATCGTCCTTCAGAGCAATCGTCCCGGCAGAGATCGAAGTGGCATCCAGGCTTACCGAGACGATATCCCCAGTGCCCTGCGGATCATCAACCTGTACCTGAACGATGAATGCGGTAAATCCATCCGCCGGTATCGAGCGTGGGTGGAAATAACCAGTCACGATCTGCGGCGCATCCGCCGGCACATCTACAGTGAACGAAATCTCATCCAGATACACCACCGCCTGACTGCCGCCACTGGCATCCTGCCAGGTCACCCGGTTGATCGGTAAACCGTTTGGGTTAAGCGCAGCCAGCGGCAATTCCACCTTTTGCCAGGCATTTGCGATTGGCGCAGGAACACTTACCAATGGACCTTGACTGCCGTTCTCGAAATTTAAGTAAACATTCATCCGCTGCCCACCGGCGCTTCCGCCATGCAGGTAAAATTGCAACAGGGTCATGCCGGTTGTATCCGCGTCTGCCTTGTAAAAGGAAAGCCCCTCCCAGGCATTAAAATTAACCGCAATACTCTTCGATCCGGCAAACACTGGCGCTGTTTGGTTGAGATTAACATTCGCCCACGACCAGTCTTGCCAACCAGCCGCCAGACCGTCAGAATAGATCGCAGCGCTGCTGGCAGTACCGGCAGATAGCGGGGAAAATGCACTGGCGGTAAACAGCGCCAGCAGAAAAACCACCAAAACGGATTTCATGCGCAGACCACAAATTTGAATGGACTCATAATGTGATTGTAACCATCCCGTTACCGCCCGGCAAGCCACCTATCAAACTTGAAAACTACCCCCCAGCAAACAACAAGGATGGAAAACCTTGCCCAAAATGCCTGCTCAACGTAGAATGACAGCATGAGTGAAGACGTCACCCCCATTCGTCAGCAATATCTCGACATCAAACGCCAGTACCCCAATGCAATCCTTTTCTTCCGCTTGGGGGATTTTTATGAGACCTTCGACCAGGACGCGGAAATCACTTCCCGTGAATTGGACATCGTCCTCACCTCGCGCAATGTCGCCAAAGGAAACCGGATACCCATGGCGGGCATTCCCTATCACGCGGTGGAAAATTACCTCGCCCGTTTGATCGAAAAAGGTTTTCACGTTGCCATTTGCGAACAGGTCGGCAACCAGCCTACCCGTGGAATATTCCCGCGAGAGGTAGTGCGGGTGGTGACGCCCGGTACAGTGATCGAGCCTTCGCTGCTGAAAGGCGATCGCAACAATTATTTAGCGGGATTGGTGCTCCAGGATAACCGGGCTGGAATTGCTTATGTTGATATCACAACAGGCGAATTCCGCGCCAGTGAATTGAGCGATAGCGATGTAATAAGCGCATTGCGGGCGGAATTAATCCGGCTGCAGCCAGCCGAAATCCTGCTGCCCGAAGGCAGCGACCTCAACCACAATCTGCCTGGTCACCACACGTACTGGCAAGTCTGGCGATTCGAATCTTCCCGCTGCCAGGACACCCTGCTACGTCATTTTGAGGTTGGTTCATTGGACGGCTTTGGTTTGCGGGGAAAACCGCTCGCCATCCGCGCCGCTGGCGCAATTTTGCAGTACCTCAAGGATACCCAACCGGCTGCCCTGCGCCTGTTGCAGCGCATTTCCACCTACGCGCTGGATGAGTTTATGGTGTTGGATGCCGCTACCCGCCGTAATCTGGAATTGACCGAAACGCTGCGAACCGGAGCGGTGGAAGGTTCACTGCTCAGCGTGCTGGATCATACCGTCACCCCGATGGGCAAACGCCTGATCCGCCAGTGGGTCAGCAAGCCCCTGCTGGACATCGCGGCAATCCAATTGCGCCAGGAACGCATTGCCGAATTACTTGCAGATGGCATTGTCCGCAACGCGCTGCGCGCCTCCTTGCGCCCGCTGGCGGACCTGGAACGCCTGACTAACCGGATAATATCCGGGCATGCCACCCCGCGCGATCTGGTCAGCCTGCGCGCTGCTTTGCGCCGCTTGCCACACATTCGGACTACCCTGCCAGCCACTTCGGGTTATTTGAACGACTTGTTGGCGCAATTGAAGGATTGTCCACAGGAATTGGAATTGCTGGAAAACGCCATTGCGGATGACCCCCCTGCGACACTGCAAAACTCTGGCGTGATTCGCCCTGGTTACTCCAGCGAACTTGATTCCGTCATCACATCTTCCGATCACGCCCGCCAGTGGATTTCCCGCCTTGAGGACGTTGAACGGGAACGCACCGGCATCAAGACCCTCAAGGTGGGTTACAACAAGGTTTTCGGGTATTACATCGAAATCTCGCGCGGCGCCGCTCATCTTGCCCCAGCGGAGTACATCCGCAAACAAACCCTGGTTAATGCTGAGCGTTTCATCACCCCGGAAATGAAGGAATACGAGACGCTTGTGCTGAACGCCGAGGACCGTATCCGCGAAATCGAAATCCGGTTGTTCCGAGAGGTCTGTGAGCGTTTATCGGCTGCCAGCCGTTTCCTGCTGGAAAGCGCTGCCTGTCTGGCGGAACTTGATACCCTGGCTTCGCTGGCGGAAGCCGCCGCACAGGGCGATTATTGCCGTCCATCCTTCTCCAACGACACCTGCCTGGATATCCGCGACGGGCGTCACCCGGTTGTCGAACGCTCGCTAACCGGTGAGCGTTTCGTGCCCAATGAAGCCGTGTTCGAAAAAGGTGAATCGGTGCGCGTGATTACCGGACCAAACATGAGCGGAAAATCCACTTTTTTGCGTCAGGTTGCTCTGATCGCGTTAATGGCGCAGATCGGCAGTTATATCCCTGCCCGCCAGGCTACTTTGGGGCTGGTTGACCGGATTTTTACCCGCATTGGCGCCCAGGATGAAATCCACGCTGGGCAGTCCACCTTTATGGTAGAGATGGTAGAAACCGCAAACATCCTCCACCACGCCACCCCCCGCAGTCTGCTCATCCTGGACGAGATCGGTCGGGGCACAAGCACCTACGATGGATTGTCCATCGCATGGGCTGTAGTGGAATACATCCACAATCACCCCAGGCTGCGCGCCCGCACTTTGTTCGCCACCCACTACCATGAACTTACCCAGTTAAGTGAATTGCTGCCCGGCGTGCGTAATTACAACGTTGCCGTAAGCGAAGCGGAAGGTAAAGTGATCTTCCTGCACAAAATTGTTCCGGGTGGCGCGGACCGCTCGTATGGCATTCATGTCGCCCAACTGGCCGGACTTCCGCAGCCAGTAATCCAGCGCGCCGCGGAAATCCTCCGCCAGTTGGAAACCTCGGCAGGTAAAGCTGTCCGGATTGACCCTTTGGCAGCCCAGCAGATTGCCCTCTTCCCGGAGACCAACCCGCTGTTAGTTGAACTTAAATCGTTGGATGTAAACAACCTCTCCCCGATTGAAGCGCTGAACAAATTATTCGAATGGCAGCGGAAATTTCTGGAAAAGTGAGTCTTTCAGAACCGTTCGATTTCAGTTTGAACAAACGGGAATGCCAGCTGCTCGTAACGCAGACGCTCGATATAACCATTGAACACCATATCAGCGCGCAGGCTGGAACGCCAGGAACGCACCTTCCCCAGCCATTCCTGCGCCTGAGGAATCAGGTCAATATGGGTAGCCAGGCGCATCCACCAGATCGCCTGGGCAGCGCTGACCACCACAAGGCGTGGTTCCAGGCGATCAAAATCTTCAAAAAACCACCCACACGAGGTGAACATCCGTTGTTTACACAACTGCGACCGCAATAGCAGGTCAATCTTCCGTTTTTCTTCTGCATTGACCTGTCGGGCAAACACTTTCTCTATATACTCATAGATCAAGAGATTGCCGTGCAACACTT
This sequence comes from Bellilinea sp., assembly GCA_039666315.1. Lineage (GTDB taxonomy): Bacteria > Chloroflexota > Anaerolineae > Anaerolineales > Anaerolineaceae > Bellilinea. Next base: position 310,864 of record JAVSME010000016.1, read on the forward strand.
CAATATAACGGTAAAGCAAATCCCACGGATCACGCAGGTATGGAGAAACCGCGCGAACGAATTGTTCGTCCACCGCTGCGGCAATTTGGTTCATTGCCTTGCGCAGCTGTGCTTTCCAATCTCCATTTGAAGCGCATGGACAGGCTTCCTTCCAGCGCGATACGCCATGATGGCAACTCCACGATGTGTTCGAACGGATTTGGATTTTTTTTACCGGTGCGTGCTGGCGCAGCCACAAACCGGGATAGGTGAACTTCAACATCGGCGGGTGAGAAGTCTCGCGACGGGTTAAATAAAATAGAAATTTATCCCGAAACGGCTGGTGGTGACCGTACAATTCACCATCCGATGCGATGATCAACAGCCGCGGGTGATCTTCGCCGTGTCCATTGGTAGGAAAGCGCGGGATGACATAATCGCTGACGAAGCGGTCACCGTTAGCGGTCGATCCGGGATCGAAACTGACCCTCATGCTTAATTCGGCGTCATAAAAGAAAACGCTCATCCGTTCGCCGTTTTCCAACTCCACCAGGTAGGGTTCAGCAATGTTAATGTCCGCTGCATCCGCCTGCCAGGGCGCAAGGATGGTGAATTCGATCCCTTCCTCTGCCAGAATTTGCAGGGTTTCGTAATCCACCGCTGTTTCCGGCAGCCACATGCCGGTTGGGCGGTGACAAAAGCGATGTTCGAAATCTGCCAACCCCCAGCGAATTTGCGTCAATTTATCATGCCGCGTTGCCAGCGGCAGGATGGTATGATGATACGGTTGCGCCATGCCATTTCCCACCCCGTATCGGTCGTAATTCCTTTGCTCCTGTTCAACGATTCTGGCGAACGTGGCTGGATCGTGGGAAATCATCCAATTAATCAAGGTAGGACCCAAATCAAAACTGATTTTTTCAAAATTTCCTAATTCTGCATTGGGTCGGTAGCATTGTTCGTGAATTCGTTCGTTCCAATTGCGATACGGCTGCGCGCCTTCTTCTTTGGGGACTTCGCCTGTGAGCGGATCTTCTCTGGCAGGTTGGTAATAATGTCCGTGGATCGATACAGCCTGTTCGCTCATTTAGTCACAAAGCCCTTTTTTTGAGTTTTATAGATTGCAGGGGAGGTTAAATAATCCAATTGTTGGTGAAAACGGGCAGGCAAAATTCCAAAAACACGTGGAATGGTATCCAACAATGTGGTGCGGTCAACGGATAAATAATCCAGCCAATAAATGGAAAGCGGGAAAGGTGAAAAATGATCCACGCCAACAGCCAATCTGCGCATCAGCGGCGGTGGAAGGGAGTGAATGCGACGCTCGAGCCCGGTTACCCGCATGATTTGGGTGATGATTTGGCGAAAGGTGAGCATTTCAATCCCACCGATTGAAATCGTCTGATTGACCAGATCCTCTCGTTCCATGCTCATCGCCAGACAGTTAACCAAGTCTTCGATCCACACAGGCTGAAGTAAAGATTCTCCTTCACCCGGGATGAAGAGAATACCGGGAGAAAGCCGCAGCAGGCGCGCAAATGAGGTTGTAAACTGATCGCCGCGTCCGAACACAACCGCAGTACGCACGATGGTGTATGGCAGCCCACTGGCTGTGATGGTATTTTCTGCGATTCCCTTTGCGCGCAACACAGGATATGCAGAAAGACGGTCAGCCCCTAGATGACTGACCATAACGATTTTCTTAATCCCCGCATGGGCAGCCGCATTGACCAATCCCTGCGTCCCGAGCACGTCCACATCGTTAAGTTGTGACCGGCTGCTGTATCGTTCCGTTCCGGCAAGATGAAAAATCGTATCCACCCCGCGCATGGCAGCCCTAAGCCCACGCTCATCCCGCAGGCTGCATACAGCCGCATCAACGGCAATTCCTTTTGGTAATTGGGGAGATTTTTTTGCCGGGCGCAATAAAATCCGCACCTGCTTGCCGGATGCAATCAGGTGTTGGATAAGCTCTTTACCAATAAAACCCGTACCACCAGTCACAAGAATCATCTCGAAAGGAATTATAGCAGAATTGTTTACTATCTCCGGCTGATTAATGGCACTGTCCAACCTTAACCTGGAGTGGCACAATTCTTGCATTCCTGATCTCAAAATTACCTTTCACCTCATCTTATGAATGCTCAGCGGTAACGCCATGAACCCACTTGCTCGAAATTCCTCTCCTCGATCTAGAAAAATTGGCTTTCACTATTTTCCCGACACGGTTCATTTTACCGAACGGGATCTGCAAACCTGGCTGCCCTTGCTGATGGAGCTGGGCGTTGGTTGGCTGGTTCTGCGCAGTGAAACCAGCCGCGCCATCCCCGAACCTTTTATCACCGGTCTGGTCAGGGCTGGCATCCATCCCATTGTCCAGTTCCCGCTTACTCTCTCCAATCCACCCGATCTGAAAACTCTCTCCCCATTGGTGCAATCCTATGCCAGTTGGGGTTGCGGTTTTATCCAGTTTTATGACCGCCCCAATCAGCTGGAAGTCTGGCAGGTCAATCACTGGGCTCAACAGGATCTGGTTGACCGCTTCCTCGACCGCTTTCTCCCCCTGGCAAACCTGACGGTTGAGGCAGGGGCTGTTCCGTTATTTCCCGCGCTGGAACCAGGCGGCAATTTCTGGGATACCGCCTTTTTACGGGCTGCTCTCCAATCCATGGAGCGGCGTAAACAAACCGCAGTGTTGGAGCAATTAGCGCTGGCTGCCTATGGCTGGACGTTCAATCGCCCACTCAACTGGGGCTGTGGGGGACCTGAACGTTGGCCCGACGCGCGCCCATATTTCACCCCTGCCCAATCCCAAGATCAACGGGGAATGGGTATCTGCGATTGGTACAGTGCTGTTTGTTCGGCAGTCATCCAAAAAACCTGTCCGATTATCCTCTTCCAGGCGGGTCTGCCGGAACATCCAGCCCGCATGGATACCTCCTTTCTTCAATCCGCTGAATACAACCACAATCTCTTGGATCTATTCACCTGGGCATCTAACCCACAGAGACCCCAAGAAGATGATGAGACCGCCGAATCTGCTCCATCCTTTCCCGAAGAAGTGGCAGCGGTCAATTTCTGGTTATTAAGCGCCGGCCAAAATTCACCATTCGCCCCCTTTGCCTGGTTCGACCCCCACCAACCGCGCCTGGCAGCAGCAGAAAAAGTCTGCGCGGCAAAAAATATTTATCAAGCAAGGCAAGATATGGCTGGAATATTGGATCAAGAACGAATCCACAAAATCGCGCACCCCATCCGCCATTACCTGCTATTTGAAGAAACCTTGAACGGCGATCTGGCGCAGAAAATTCAAAAATTCGCTCCATTCATCCATCAACATCACCCAACGATGGGGTTTTCGTTCTCCGAGGCGCGTTTAGCGGTGCGCGTTACCATTGCTACATCGCCCGAAAACATCCCGCCCGATTTGATCCAATCCCTCCAACAAAATGGGGCACAAATCGACTGGTTGGCATGAGTATTGCATCTGAGAAGATAAGGAGTGGAAAACCATGAACATGACGATCAATAGCAACCCATCAGCATCCTCTGGCAGCCTGCACAAACCAGTCTTAAAGGTCATCGGTCTGGGCGGCGGTGGTACGAATGCGGTCAATCGCATGATCGAACTGGGCATCAGTGGCGTCGAGTTTATCGCTGCCAACACAGACGCGCAAGCGTTGAAAAGCAGCCTGGCGCCGACAAAAATTCAACTCGGGCCACGCATCACGCGCGGTTTAGGCGCCGGCGGCGACTGGAAAATCGGCGAAGCCGCAGCCGAAGAAAGCTACAAACAACTCAACGCCGCGCTGGCGGGGGCGGATATGGTTTTCCTGACTGCCGGGATGGGGGGCGGCACAGGCACCGGTTCGATTTCAATTGCCGCCCGGGTTGCCCGCGCGCTCGGCGCAGTGACCGTTGCCGTTGTTACCACTCCATTCACCTTTGAAATCGGGCGCCGCCAGGTTAACGCCCGTGACGGATTGGCGCGCCTGCGCCCATACACCGATACATTGATCACCATTCCCAACGATCGGTTATTGAAAATCGCCTCCCGGGATTTAACGCTGGAGATGGCTTTCCGCCTCGCGGATGATGTTCTCCGCCAGGGTATTCAGGGTATATCGGAACTGATTACCGAACCGGGCTTGATCAATGTGGATTTTGCCCATATCCGCAATATGATGCAGTCTGGAGGCGGGTCGCTGCTCTCGATTGGCTTTGCCCAGGGCGAACGCAAAGCCCAAAAAGCGATCGAGCAAGCCCTTCACCATCCTCTGATTGACGATATTCACCTGGAAAACGTCAGCGGCATCATCGTCAACTTCACTGCCGGCTCCGACCTGACTTTCATGGAAGTCATGGATGCCCTTAATGATTTACAAGAAAAAACCAACAACCAGGCGGATATCATTCCGGGCGTGATTACCGATGAGCGAATGGGCGACCGGGTTGAAGTCATCATGATCCTGACCGGCATTGGCGCAACCGCAGTGGAAGTACCCAAGGTGATTGCCCGTCCTGCCGAAACCACTGCCCAGCCGCAGCCCGCGCCGGCGCAGCATCCGGCTGCCGTGGTGGAAAAAATGGTGGTGGCAGCACAACCGGCGGAAAGCAAATCAATTCAAACCGATCTCGATATTCCCGCCTTCCTCAGGCGCCGCGTTCGTTAAGCAACCAGAGAACAGTCCATGGATGCGAAAACTATTCAAGCCGTATGCAAACAGGTATTTCAAAAACACCCTGAGGTGCGCGGATCAACTCCCAAAGTCAAGCCGCAAACCAGCGGATCTTTTTTATTCATTTTTGAAGGACGCGCCACTACTGACAACGGGTTTACTATCAAGCACACCGTTCGCGCGGTGGTCAATACAGAAGGCAAGATTACCAAACTCACCTCTTCGCGGTAATTTTAGGAGTGTTTCGCATGAATGCACCGCTTTATCGAAAATTCGAATTGCTGTTTTGGGATATCGCCATTGACCTGCTCACCCGATCCACCTGGCTGCGCGGCTTGATTCGCGAAGGAGGCGAATTTATCCAATCTCCCCAACGAATGCGCAGCCTGATTTGGGTTTTTCTAAGCGGTGCGTTTGGCTTTTTTGCAGGGTTTTCCATCCCTCATTTAATGCATATTCTGCGGTGAATTTCATGAAAAAATTTCCTCGCGCAGGAATATGGATTATTTTCCTGCTCTCGTTGCTCGTTCCCGCTTATTCAACATCCGCCCTACGCGGAGTGCCCGGCTCGCCAGAGTTTGGTTACGGCGCATGGCTGCACCCCAGCGGCGAATCAGTGCAAACCGCCAGCCAGATTGCTGGCGATCTTGATTTGGATTGGGTCGCGCTTAGCCTGGATTGGGCAGCGCTTATGCCGGAAATGAACAGCGCGCCGGATATGAGCATGTTTGATGCAGCAATGAAAAGTTTAAAAGCCAATCATGCGTCAATCATGATCAGTTTAACCAACCCCCCTGACTGGGCGCGCAATGACAATGGAATCGACCCCTCAATCACAGCCCAGTGGGTGCTCTGGCTGGAAAACCGCTACGCGCCAGCCTTGCGCGCAATCGAGTTGTTCCCGGCAGCCAATACAAAGAATGGCTGGGGCGGGATACCAAACCCACAACAATACGCCGCCCTGTTTCAACAAGTGCAGTCCAGTCTAACGGAAAAAGGCAGTTCCCTTTACCTGATTGCCGGTGGATTGCAGCCGGCAGCGGTCTTTTCAGATCCCGCCGACTGGGATGACATAACCTTCCTAACCGGGTTATATAAGCACGGCGCAAAAGATTGGATGTCCCTAATCAGCCTGCAAATGCCGCTGCTCAGCGGCGATCCATTGCGCCCGCCTTCCAGCGCCGACCAGCACGAGCTGCGCCATTACGAGAACATCCGTCAGGTCATGCTGGAAAACGGGCACACACATGGAATGCTCTGGATTACCCTGATCAACCCACCCGATGGTACAATTAACCCATCTGACCGGCAATTTCTCAACGGAATCCAACAGGCTGAGTGGCAAAAACAGGCATTGGTTCAAATGCGTTCACAACTTTACATTGGCGCCGTATTTATTCAGAACCTGAACCCGCCCCCTGCGGAGGATTCCATCTTTACCCGATTCTCGCTCATCAGCAACCAGCAGACGATCCACCCGTTTTACTCCGTGCTGCAAGCGCTCATCCAGCAAACCAATCCCAATCCAGGAATTGACCGTCCCGGCAGGCCAAAAAGCCTTCCCATTCCCAAATGCCAGAATAAAAAGTAACATGCGGAAATTGCTGCTTGTGATTTCATTGCTCGCCTTTATTGCGTGTCTGGTGGTGGGCATTTTACTGGCGCAGGAATCTCTAGACTCCAATGCTTTGGTGAACGACACCGTTGCTCTTAACCGGCCGGTTTCACCCTATCAACAAAATATACTTCTCATCCACGTTGATCAGCTCAGCCGCGCCCAGCCCGATCTGGTTTCGGTCTGGGGGTTGATTTTATATTTTCCCGAGCCCAAGTTGATCTTTCAACCCATTTACCCCAACCCGCTCGATGCAAATTTCACCCCGCCTGAGTTATCAATGACTGCCAACGGCACTCCCACTGCCAGGTTTTTGCGGCAAATGACCGATCAGACGGAAATCAATTGGGACAATTATGTGATCTTCGATCACCAGGGGCTGACGCTCATTGCTGCCGACTTATTGCCATCCAATAATTTGACGATTGACGACCCCTCCGCTGGGATAATTGAGGTAGAAAAGGTCTATTTTTCGCGATTATGCCAGGAACTCTTCGATCGCGGCGAAACCGCATTATTTCAAATTGGCTGGCGAAACCTGATCCCAACCCACTGGCGCTCCAATTTGCCGCTGGATGAAACCCTGTTAAACTGGCACAAACTGGTACAATCCGATACTCCTCCGCGCTGTGAAGTCTTCGGGGAATAAGTTTGTTTGGTGTTATAATGCAGGGGTTAAATTTAATTGCTTCTGGGCAGATCCAGAGATACGGGAGAAAAAATGAACCAAAACCAGATTCCTGCCGTGGTAGCGGATGATGTGGTGGTCACGATGGCGTATACCTTGTCCATCAAGAACGAAGTGATCGATTCCTCGGATGACTCGGATCCCTTGATCTTCTTACAGGGGTACCGCAACATCATCCCCGGTCTAGAACGCGAATTGTACGGTCTCAAAGTTGGCGATATCAGGAAAATCACCGTCAGCCCGCAGGATGCTTATGGTGATGTTGACCCGGAAGCATTCATGGACGTGGCGCGCAATGAATTTCCCAAAGACATCCCCCTCGATATCGGCACCGAGCTCGAAATTCGCGACGAGGACGACGAAGTCATGCTGGCAACAGTGCACGAAGTCACCAAGGACTCCGTCCGCCTGAACTTCAATCACCCCCTGGCTGGTGAAACCCTGCATTTCGATATTGAAATCCTCGAATTACGCGCGGCAACCGAAGAAGAGATTGAGCATGGGCATGCCCACAGCGACGAGGACGATGACTTCGACGATGAATACGATGAAGAAGATGATGATGATGACGACGAGGACGAGGACAATAAAAAAGGTAATTGAGTATCCTTTATTTATTGGATTTCAAGACCACGGCAAATCCCCCGTGGTCTTTTTATTTACTCCATCATCCCGTAACGCCTCATGGCGGTATGTAGAATCATCAACACAAGTTCTGTATGATCAATCCCATCAGCAGCCGCCTCAATGACAATATCTGAAATTCCCGGTGATAACCCGGGCAACGGATTAACCTCAAGGATATAGGGCTTCCAATTGTCGCGCGCATCCAGGCGAAAGTCAACCCGTGCCACGTCCAGGCAGCCGCACACGCGGAAAACAGCCGCAGCCAGCCAGTTTAATTCGTCCACCATATCGTCGTCCAACGGCGCCGGACAAAGATAATTCAAGTCCGCTGCCAGCTGCACTTTCAGCCGGTTGGAATAGACCGTATCAGTTTCCGCGAAGGGAGCCAAATCCACTTCCATGGGTGGGAAGAACCGCAGCCCGGCTTGAATGCGAGGGGCAGTTAAGTTGGTCGGCAGGCGGCGCGCAACTGGTCCAATCAGGTTGCCGATCATTCCCACAGTCACTTCCCGCCCTTCGATATAGCGCTCGACCAGCGCAGTTTGTTTATATTTTTCGATGGTGTGTTGCACCTGCTTTTGCAATTCGGCTTCATTATTGACGATCGATTTCGCGCTCACCCCCATGCCGGTACCCTCGCGGCTGGGTTTGACAAACAACGGAAAATGCATTCCTTCGCTCAATGGCTCATCTGGTCGTTCGAACGATTGGAAATCCGGCGTCGGTAAATCATGATAAGTCAATACCCGTTTGGTCATCGGCTTGTCCAGAGCCAGCGCAAGGGCTAACACTTTGGAACCGGTGTATGGAATGCGCAGCATTTCCAATATGGCAGGCACCTGCGCCTCACGGGCATCACCAAAATGACTCTCGCAGATGTTGAAACAAATATCCGGATTGAATTTGGGTAATTCATCAACCAGGCGCAGGTTTCCTTCGAAAAATTCAGCCTCGTACCCCCCGGCGCGTATGGCGTGGACCAGCGCCAGAATGGTTGATTCCGAATCCAGGTCGTCCCACTGATCTGCCGGCATTCCCTCCCAATGCGGGGCGTTTTTTTTCAAATTTGCCAGAACTGCGACGCGTTTGTTACTCATTGGCATTTTCTCCAGAGATTTCATCTGTATAAAGATAATCCATGCCCGGTTAATGCAGGCATGGACAGAATTATTCAAGTCAGGATAACAGTCACAAATCGAGTATACTAAATATTGAAAAAAACAACAGGTCAAATTTTTAATCGCTTCTAGCCTGATCTGTATGGAGGATGGCGTGAGTCAACAGGACAATATCTTAAGCGCCTTTAAGTCATCCGGAAATCCGGTGATATTTGAAAACCGGGTTTTTCTTTGCTGGCACGGAAAAAATGCTCCGAATCTCATCTCCGACCTCAACGATTGGGATAGGCATAATCCGGCGACGTTGATAAACGGCGGCAAGGACTTCTGGTTTATTGAATTCCAAGCACAACCAGGCAGTTATCTGGAATATTCGTTCATCCGTAATGGCCGCCGAATCGCTGACCCGCGCAACCCACGCCGCACCCCCAACGGAATGGGCAAATTCAACTGTCACTTCACTTACCCGCTTAACCATGACCGATATTTTTATCCCTGGAAAAAACAGCCTTTACATGGAGAACTGACGCAGGTTCAACTACCCTGCCAAAACCTGCTGGCAGGCGCGCAGCGCGCCATCCATTATTACCAGCCACCGGTTTCCGAACCGGTACCCTTGTTAGTGGTCTGGGATGGGCAGGATTACCTCAATCGCGTCCAATTGCCCTGGATGCTGGATGCGCTCATCGCCGCCGGACAAGTCGAACCGCTCGCGCTGGCAATGATCGAGAACGGAAAACGTTACCGCACCATGGAATACGCCTGCTCCGAAACCACGCTTGGGTTCTTGAACCATGTTTTATTGCCCCATGCCAGGCAAAACCTCAATCTGCTCGATCATTCCGATCAACCCGGATGTCACGCCATCTGCGGGGCATCTTTGGGCGGATTGATGGCGCTCTACGCTGGGCTGCGCATGCCCGAAGTATTTGGTAAGGTGGTCTCCCAATCCGGAGCCTTTTCAATCAATGCTGTGGATTTTGTGGTTTGGCATTTGCTTAAGGATCAGCGTGATTCACATCTTCGCTTATGGCTGGATTGCGGTAAGTATGAATTCCTGCTCGCATGCAATCAGCGGATGGCGGGCAAACTGGCGGAATACAATTATTCCTTTGAATATAAAGAGTTCCCGGCTGGACACAATTATCCCGCCTGGCAGGCAATTCTGCCAGACGCCCTCAGGTCTTTATTTGGAAAATCCAATGCCTCTCACTAAAATCAGACCCACCGTGATTATGCCCGCCGTACGCACAGTGGTTGTCTGCGGCAATGGAACATGCCGCGCTGCTCTGCCATGAGCGCCACCCCACCTCCCCCTTCAGGCAGCCTTGAAAACCAGAAGTTTTGGGAGGTGGCGCGGGTATTTTTTAAACTTGGGCTGACCGCTTTTGGCGGTCCTGCTGCGCATATCGCCTACATGCATCAGGAAGTCGTTCGCAAGCGTCATTGGGTCAGCGACCAGCAATTTCTGGACTTGCTCGGTGCTACAAACCTGATCCCGGGACCCAACTCTACCGAAATGGCTATTCACCTCGGCTATGTTCGCGCGGGCTGGCGCGGGATGCTGGCTGGCGGACTCGGGTTTATTCTACCGGCGGCGATGATCGTACTGTTGTTTTCCGTGGCTTATGTTCAATTTGGCAGCACCCCACAGGCTGAATGGCTGCTCTACGGAATTAAACCGGTCATTCTGGCAATCATTGTCCACGCATTGTATGCCCTCGGTCAAAAGGCAGTAACCGGCTGGACAACCGCGCTGGTTGGCATCGGCAGTATCGTTCTGTATATTCTGGGAGTCAACGAGCTGCTGCTTCTATTTGGCTGCGGCGGATTGCTGATGCTCTGGCGCAACCGGCAGCTGATCGCGCGGTGGGGCAAATCCTTGCCGCCGGCTGCTTTCATGCTTGCAGGCATGTATTCACTGGCAGGCGCAGAGGTGCCCTTCAGCCTTTGGCGGCTTTTTCTCATTTTCCTTAAAATCGGATCGGTGTTATACGGCAGCGGTTATGTTCTGCTCGCCTTCATGCGCGCCGATCTGGTCGAACGGCTGGGCTGGCTGACCAACCAGCAACTGATTGACGCCATCGCTATTGGTCAAATCACCCCCGGTCCGCTATTTACCTCGGCAACCTTTGTTGGTTACCTGCTGGGCGGCATTCCCGGTGCGCTGGTCGCAACCGTGGGTATTTTCTTGCCCTCGTTCTTCTTCGTCGCTATCAGTAATCCAATCATTCCGCGCATGCGCGCCTCAACCTGGCTGGCAGCCATGCTGGATGGCATCAACGTCGCTGCATTAGGCTTGATGGTGGGCGTTATGGGCGAAATTTCTCTCACCTCGCTAACCGATACGTTCACCATATTGCTTGGGGTGGTGTCAACTTTTCTTCTGTTTCGTTACAACTTCAACCCTACCTGGTTGATTCTGACTGGCGCTTTACTGGGTATGTTGCGCAACTTCATAACGCCCTGACAGGTAATCATAGACTTAATAAATGGATTAGAAACCTTAAAATTTAAATTTAATTGTCCAGACAACCTTACAACCACTTGACTCGCACAAGGTAATTTTCTATAATAAGCGTGCAGGGAGTTCAGAGAAATTGATGGCTTCTCGACGGGTAACCAGGAGTTTTTGGTAAAACCTGTAAGATTAGGGAAGTACCTTAAAAATCAGATTACCTAAAAAGGCTGTGTACAGTCACCCTGGAAGGTGCATTCGCTTTGTGGTGGGTTTGGGAAAACCCCTTCCCCATAAAAAGGGAAGTTAAAAACCAACAAAGGTTGCCCTAGGAAAACGACGAGAATGGCAAGTAGGTTACTTTGAACCCCTGTTCGGACCACCCCCGGCTATAAACGCCGGGGGTGTTTTTTATGCTATCGTTTTGAAAATTCCTTGCTTGTGAGCACATCTGGGTTTAAAAGACCAATAAATGGCAGGTTACGGTAGCGTTCGTTGTAATCAAGTCCATACCCCACCACAAAACGGTCGGGTAAATCAAACCCTTTATATTTCAATGGAAAATCAATCAGGCGATGGGCTGGTTTATTAAATAAAACGCATACTTCAAGACTTGCCGGGTTGCGTTCGCGCAGATTGCGCAACAGGTAACTGAGGGTTAGTCCCGTATCAATCACATCCTCGACAAACAGCACATGTCGTCCGTCAATGGGTAATTCCAGATCCTTGATCAGCCGCACCATGCCACGCTGACGCGCTTCAATCGAGTAACTGGCAACCGCCAGGAAGTCAACCTCGCTGGGGATCGTAATCACCCGCAGCAAGTCCGCCATCAGAAATAATACTCCCTTAAGCACCCCAACCAGGATTGGGCACTTATCCGCATAATCCAATGATATTTGTTGTCCCAGTTCGTGCACCCGCTGGCGAATTTGGTCTTCGCTGAAAATCACCTCGCGAATGTCCTTGCCCAATTCACCATATCGCTCCAGGTCAGTGTGATTCTTCGCCATTCCGTTTTTGCGCCTCCGTTCCCCGCAGCATTGCCGCCTCGGCATGCAGCCCATACTTGACCATCAAATCACGCATTTCGCGTCGCTTGAGCAATTTTATTTTTATTTCCGGGTACAGATGATTCATCAACCGGATTTTTTTGTTTTTTAAAGTGGCTAGTTGCGGCTTCAGAGTGGTCAGTTCAATATACAGGTCTTGATCCGGCAAATAAAAATCCGGTGAAAATGCCAGAGTTACATTTCCACTCTCATCCCATTCCAGCGGGAATGTGCGCGGCTCATACTGCCAGGTTATCCCATAAAAATCGAGGATGCGCGCGAATAATTCCTCAGCAGGATGCGCAAATGAGGGACAGCTTTGTTCTGCCTGCTCCAAAAAAATTAAACCTCTCCAGTTGAATGTGTTTTTTGATGCTCCAAGTCGAGCAAAAGGGTGTGGCATATCAATTCTGCGGCTGCCCGGCAAGGCAGCCAACTGGTGTTCAGCACTAGATGATACAGGCTGGCATCCTCCCAATCCGCCTGATAATAACGGGAAAGATACAACTTGCGCGTCCGGTCGCTGGCGCGGATTTGCGCTTCTGCTGCCTTGAACGATACATTCTTTTCTTCACTGACCCGCTGGATTCGGTCGGCATCGCTGGCAACGATGCGAACGTGCAGTACGCGCGGATGAGTATGCAAGACCACTTGTCCGGCGCGCCCGACAATCACCACCCTGCCACCATCCGCCAACTCATGTAAAACCTGCCCAATAGCATGAACATAATCCTGTTGCTGCCGCATGGATGGATTAACCCCCAACAATCCCAATTCATCAATCACAGCAAGAGCAACTTCCGGCGCACCAGCCCGCAACGCAGCCTGGTTGATTAGCTCCCGCCAGACCAGGCGGTAGTTCATTCGCTCCGCCACTAGGCGGGCAACCACCGAACCCCAGCTACCCATCTGCCTGGAGATGGTTACAACATCCACGCGCCAACTCCTTAATTCACGCAACTCATCTTAAGAAATTATAGCACGTATCCAAACCTGGTTCGTGGTATGATTCTAGGGAGTTGCGCGCCAAAATCCTTGCATCTAACAGAGGTAACCGCCTTGAATTCCCGCTTAAACTTCCCTTATGCGTTTATTGGCGAGGTATTGATCACTCAACAACAAATCGAACATCGGGTTTCTGCGCTGGGTAATCAAATTACCCAGGAATACCAGAATAGTGAAAAACTGCTCCTGCTCGGATTGTTGCGCGGCAGCGTCATGTTCATGACCGATCTGATGCGCCACGTTCGCCGCCCAATGACGATGGATTTTATGTTGGTATCCTCCTATGCCGGAGCTCAATCCAGCGGCTTTGTGCGCATTGACGCTGATCATAAAACCAACATACACGACTGGGATGTAATCCTTATTGACGACATCGTTGATACCGGTTACACGCTGTTCACCGTGCGAAAACTGCTGCTCGAACGCAAGCCGCGCAGTCTGAAATTGTGCGCCTTGTTGGATAAAAAAGTCCGCCACAAGGTAGATCTGGAATTGGATTACATCGGTTTCGAAATCCCCGATCATTTCGTGGTTGGCTACGGATTGGACATTGACGAAAAAGGCCGCAACCTGCCTTACATTGCCTCTGTTGATCTGGAGAAATACCGAACACTCTATCCATTATGAGGAGGGGAAGAATAATGACAATGAAAATTGGCGTACTGACTACCGGTGGCGATAGCCCGGGCATCAATGCCGCATTGCGCGGTTTGGGGAAAGCTGCCGGAGGCGTCTATGGCTTGAAACTGATTGGTTTTCAAGATGGCTTTACCGGAATGGCACGCGGGATCACCATAGACCTGGAAAGCACTGCCTTTTCAGGCATCCTGACCACTGGCGGCACAATTTTGGGCACGAACCGCGACCGGCCCGACCGGGTGATTATTGATGGAAAAACAGTTGATGCTACTGATGACATCCTGGAAACCTGCCGCAGATTGAAATTGGATGCGCTGGTGTGCTTGGGCGGCAGCGACGCGCAGGCATCGGCATATTACCTCATGCAGCGTGGCATCCAGGTAATCACTTTACCAGTCACGATTGATAACGACCTGCCGGGCACAGATACCACGATTGGTTTCGATACTGCAATTGAAGTTGCTGCCGAAGCAATTGACCGGCTGCATAGCACTGCGATCAGCCACCATCGCATCATCATCGTCGAGATGATGGGACGGGAAACCGGCTGGCTAACCCTGGCTGCTGGAATTGCCGGCGGCGCGGACGTGATTTTGATTCCTGAAATTCCATACAATATCGAAAAGATTGCCGCAGCAATTTTTCAGCGCAGTAAAAGTGGCAAACGGTTTTCGCTCGTAGCCGTGTCTGAAGGGGCGATATCCGAAGAAAATGTGCGCTTTTTTGATAGCGCTCGTAAAGCAAACCGCCTCCTGCGCAATGGAAAAGAGGAGCAGGAAATCGCTCAACGCTTATCCGAGATCGAAAAACACGCCGCCGGCGATACGCTCCACCTTGCCAACCGGCTGGAAAAATCCACCACGCTTGAAACCCGCATCACCATTCTGGGATATTTGCAGCGCGGCGGCACGCCTTCTGCCACCGACCGCGTTCTTGCCACCCAATTAGGTACTGCCTGCGCGGCAATGATCCAGGAAGGCAATTTTGGGGTCATGGTTGGCACCCGCTCCGGCAATGTAGTAACCACGCCTTTGGAACAGGTTGCTGGTCAGACCCGTACCGTGCCACTTAAACATGCCTGGATTCAAGGCGCCCGCCTGGTTGGCGTAAGTCTGGGAGATTAATCCGCCTTTACTTAAAGGTAATGATTTGTTCATACCGACCACAACTCAGGAATTGACCGCCCTTGGCTGGGACAGACTCGATATCATCCTGGTCAGCGGCGATACGTACATAGACAGCCCGTTGATTGGCAGCGCGGTCATCGGCAAGGTATTGATTAACGCAGGATACCGGGTGGGGATCATTGCCCAGCCGGATATTCGCAATGGAAACGACATTACCCGATTAGGCGAACCGCGCCTGTTTTGGGGCGTCACTGCCGGCAGCGTTGATTCGATGGTCGCCAATTTTACATCCACCCGCAAACGACGCCGCCGCGACGACTACACCCCCGGTGGGTTGAACAACCGCCGCCCCAACCGGGCGAGCATGGTCTACACCAATCTCATCCGGCAGCATTACAAAGATACCGTTCCCATTGTTCTGGGAGGGTTGGAAGCCAGTTTACGACGAATCGCCCATTACGACTATTGGAGCGACAGCGTGCGCGCCTCACTGCTGGTGGATTCCAAAGCCGACTTCATCCTCTACGGCATGGCCGAGCAGTCTGTCCTTGCCTTGGCGCAAGCACTGCGCGACAGGCAACAGCCACGCTCAATCCGCGGATTATGTTATCTCTCCCGCCATCCGGTTGATGGTTACCTCGAACTTCCGCCTTATGAAACCGCGCGCGATGACCAGCGCGCTCTGATCGAAATGTTCCACCTGTTTTACCGCAACAATGATCCCATAAATGCAAATGGTCTTGTTCAGCGTCATGGTGACCGCTATCTGGTGCAAAATCCGCCTGCGCCTCTCCCTGACCAAGCCCAACTGGACGCAATTTTCAACCTCGATTACGAGCGCGCCCAACACCCGTATTACGAAAAGCAAGGCGCCGCTCCCGCATTGGAGACCATCCGTTTTTCGATCACTACCCACCGCGGCTGCTATGGCGAATGCAACTTTTGCGCTATCGCGGTGCATGAGGGGTGCACCGTTTACTGGCGAAGCACGGAGTCGATCCTGACCGAAGTTGAAAGGATGACCCGTCACCCCCAATTCAAAGGAATAATTCAGGACCTCGGCGGTCCGACCGCCAATATGTATGGTTTTGAATGCGCAAAAAAACTGCGCAACGGAATCTGCCCGGAAAAACGCTGTCTCTTCCCCCAGACCTGCAGCCAGCTGAAAATTGATCATTCCCCTCAGGTGGCATTGCTGCGCAGGGTTCGCGCCATCCCGGCAGTGCGCAAGGTTTTTGTTGCCTCCGGCATCCGCTACGATATGGTCCTGGCAGATCAGCGCAGTGGAAAAACCTACCTGCGCGAAATCGCCAGCCATCACACTTCCGGTCAACTGAAAATTGCCCCGGAACATAGTGAGGATCACCTCCTCAAAGCAATGGGTAAACCCGCCATCAACAGCGTTCTGGACTTCAAAAACCTGTTTGATCAGTATAGCCGCGAAGCGGGCAAGAAACAGTACCTGACCTATTATTTCATCGCAGCCTATCCCGGCTGCTCGGAAGCCGACATGGAACGTTTGCGCCGCTTTGCCAGTCTGAAACTCAAAATCCACCCCGAGCAGGTGCAGATCTTCACCCCTACGCCATCCACCTATTCCAGCCTGGCTTATTATACCGAAACCGACCCGTTCACCGGTGAAAAGATCCTCGTCGAAAAGGAAATGGGGCGCAAGGAGCGTCAGAAACGAGTTTTGACCGCCGCTAAAAATGGCAGCACCAGGAACAACGCGCAGCATGGAAGATAAGCCAAACCGGTTCGAATGCTTTGCCGTCTGCCCGCCGGGCTTGGAAAGTTTTACGGCTTCTGAATTAGCCGGCTTGAGTCTGCTGCCGGAGGATTTCCCTGCCGGAGCACATATCGGTGAAGGTGGAATTGCTTTTCAGGCAAACCTGGCTGGGTTGTATCGCGCTAACCTCCACCTGCGCACAGCCGCCCGCGTATTGATACGGATTGGGCGGTTTCATGCTGCTAAGTTCGTTGAACTGCGCCGCAAAGCAGGCAACCTGGAATGGGAGCATTATCTCCAACCCGGACAACAGGTTCACCTGAGGGTTACTTGTCGTAACTCGCGTCTGTATCATAGCGATGCAGTCGCCCAACGATTCATCGAAGCGATCACGGAACGGATGGGGAAACCGCCGTTGCTTGACCAGGCTGATACGGACGATACCATTACCAGCCAGCGGATCATCGTTCGGCTGGAGCATGACAACGTGTTGATCAGCCTGGATACATCCGGAGAACCCCTCTACAAGCGCGGTTACCGGCTTGCTACTGCCAAAGCACCCCTGCGCGAAAACCTGGCCGCCGCGATGCTGTTTGCCAGCCGCTGGGACCACCTCAGCCCGCTGTTCGACCCATTTTGCGGCTCCGGCACCATCCCCATCGAAGCCGCTCTGTTGGCGGGTAACATTGCTGTCGGTAAGAACCGCTCCTTTGCGTTCATGAATTGGAACAATTTCGACGCCCGTTTATGGTCGCAGGTGCGTGACAAAGCCACGCGCACGGAAAAACCGAATCCACCTTTCCTTATTGCCGGCTCCGACCGCGATGCTGGCGCAATTAAAATTGCCCACCAAAATGCCGCCCGGGCGGGCGTTGCCGAATGGATTCAATTCAAACGCCAGGCATTCACCTCAGTACAGCCGCCAAACCTTCCCGGCTGGGTCGTGACCAATCCACCTTACGGGATGCGGATTCGCAGCCGCCATGACCTGCGCAACCTGTACAGCGGGTGGGGCAACGCCCTCCATGCGCTTTTCCGGGGTTGGCAGGTGGCTTTTCTGTGTACGGAAGACCGTCTGGCAACCCTGACCGGCTTGCAATTCGAGCCGGGCATATCCATGAACAACGGCGGACTCGCGGTTAAACTGTTCATCGGTCAGGTAAAATCATAACCTCAACAGGAGATTTCGAATGAACATCAACGTCACCATCTGCCAGTTGCGCGATGATCCTGGCGGTCTTGAGCAAGACTGGCGCGGGTTAGTCAATCATGCAGCCCAACAGAGCAGTCATTTCGTCTTGCTGCCCGAAATGCCCTTCGCTCCTTGGGTTGCCCTGGAAGCGAACCTTTCCGCCCGGCGTTGGCAAGAGTTCGTCGCAGCTCACGATCGCTGGATGGAAAGGCTGAACGAGTTATCGCCAGCAATGGTCGCCGGCAGCCGCCCGGTCATCCACAATGGTCGCCGGTTGAATGAAGCCTTCATCTGGGACAACGAGAATGGCTACCGCGCCGTCCACTACAAAACGTTCCTGCCCGACGAGCCCGGCTTTTGGGAAGCCACCTGGTACGACCGCGGACCGGTTGAATTCACCCCCACCGGTACTCCGCTGGGAAAAATCGGCTTTCTGGTCTGCACCGAAATCTGGTTCACCGAATATGCCCGTAGTTTTGCCCGCCAGGGCGCGCGCCTGCTGCTCTCTCCACGCACGACCGAAAAATCAACCGCCGACAAATGGGTAATGGGCGGGCGGGTTGCCGCCATTATGTCCGGAGCGTATTGCCTGTCTTCCAACCGCAGCGGTCCGTCCGGCGCAGGTTTCGATTGGGGCGGCAAGGGCTGGATCGCAGAGCCGGATCAGGGCAATTTGCTTGGTGTCACTAGCGAAGATGAACCTTACCTGACCGTCAGCATTGATTTGACCCGAGCCGATGCGGCAAAATCTTCTTATCCGCGCTACGTTAAAGAATAAATGCGCGATCTTTGCCATTTAACAGACGCAACTGCCGCGCCAGTTTTGGGTTAAACCCTCAGAGGACTATGCCAATGGACAACCAGTCACCGTTGAAACTACGCCCATCCAAGCCGGCTATCCAAGATGACCTTCGTTGGCAGGGAGATGTCAATACCCTGCGTTCGGATGTCGAAGAAATACGCCAACAACTTCTGGAATTATCGCAACCTTTATGGGTAATCAGCAGCGGGCAAAAAGTGTTCCTGACCACAGCCGGAAAACTGAGCCCTTTTGATGGTAAAAACCAACCCGGTTTCCACTGGCAGGCTACCATTCCCGCGGCGGACATCGAGTCCCTGGGCGATCCCGCCTTCCGCGAACGTTATGGTTGCCGCTACGCTTACTATAGCGGCGCAATGGCGAACGGCATCGCCTCCACCCGGCTGGTGATTGCGATGGGCAAAGCCGGCATTCTGGCATCCTTTGGCGCCGCCGGGTTATCTCCCGCGCGCATTCAGGAAGCCATTCTCGAAATTCAAACTGCTCTGCCGCATGGACCTTACGCTTTCAATCTGATCAACAGCCCCAACGAACCAGCCATGGAGATGCGCGCCGCGGAATTATACGTCAAGCACGGTGTGACCAATGTGGAAGCCTCTGCTTATCTGGATATAACCCTGCCGCTGACGTATTACCGCGCCTCCGGGTTGGCAACCGACCAGACGGGAAATATAATCATTAAAAATCGGCTGATTGCCAAACTTTCGCGAATAGAAGTTGCCCGCCAATTCATGCAGCCCGCGCCCGAAGATATCCTCGCCCAGTTGCTTTCCGAGGGAAAAATCACATCGCAACAGGCAAACCTTGCCCGCCAGGTGCCCCTCGCCGACGACATTACCGTCGAAGCCGACTCGGGCGGACACACCGACAACCGCCCGCTGGTCTGCCTGTTGCCCTCCATCCTCGTCCTTCGCGATGAAATCCAGCGCCAACGGCAATATTCCAGTTTAATTCGAGTTGGCGCAGCGGGCGGCATCAGCACCCCTCAATCGGCTTATGCAGCCTTTTCGATGGGCGCCGCCTATGTGGTAACCGGTTCTATCAACCAGGCATGTATCGAAGCAGATGCATCCGAACACACCCGCCGCCTGCTGGCGCAAGCGGAAATGGCGGATGTCATCATGGCGCCGGCAGCCGATATGTTCGAGATGGGAGTCAAGGTTCAAGTCCTCAAGCGCGGCACCCTGTTTGCCATGCGCGGGCTAAAACTATACGAGTTATATGCTCGTTTTCCCAGCCTGGACGCCATTCCAGCCGAAGAATTGGAAAAACTGGAGCGCACCGTGTTCAAGCGCAGTGTGGATGAAATCTGGCAGGATACGGTGCGCTTTTTCTCGGAGCGCGATCCGCGCCAACTCGAACGGGCGGAGAAAGACCCGCGCCAGAAAATGGCGCTGGTGTTCCGTTGGTATTTAGGACTCGCTTCGCGCTGGTCAAATCGCGGTGAAAAAGGTCGCGAGATGGATTACCAGATCTGGTGCGGTCCGGCTATGGGCGCATTCAATGAATGGGTGCGCGGCACTTATCTGGAAGAAGCCGGCAACCGCCGGGTGGTGGATATCGCCTTGCACATCCTCACCGGCGCAGCGTACTTCAAGCGGCTGCGCCTGCTAAATTCGTTCGCTGTCCACACGCCGTTTGAACTGGAACATTACACCCCGCTGAAACCTCTGGTCACAACCTGACTTCGACCCACTCGACTGCCGCGATATTCACCACAGGCGAAAGCGCAGTCAGGCAACAGATATGGCTGCCGCACTTCTTCCATCGCCCAACCAGCGCCTGATTTTTAAGCAAAGCGGAACTAAAAAGCAGATCCTGCCAATCCCCTATCGGCGCGCGGTAAGGAGAGACAATTTCTACCAACCGGCTGTCCACCCGCAGCCCTAATCCCAGCGCTTTCAATGCGGCTTCTTTCGCGCTCCACAACAGCGTAACCTGCAAAGCCTGGTGTTCAGCCGGTGTTGCCAGCACGGTAAGTTTTTCGGTCTCTGTGAAAAAGTCCTCCAAAAAGGCTGGGTGGCGTGGTTCAATCCATTCAACATCTACGCCAACCGCTGCCAGATTGAAAGGCGACCATGCAGCGGCGACTTTATCTCGGCTATGCGAAATACTCAAGCTGCCCTCAGCTGATTCTCCTGCCACCCATACTTGCGGCGCGCCTTGCGGCGCATTAACAACGGTGATCTGGCTGGGTTGACAACCCTCAAATTGAGGATCACTGCGCAAGAGCAATTGCTTCGCCACCCAGCGCCCTCGCAGCCACTCCAAGCGGCGCTTCGGATATCGAAACTCATTGACGCGTTGGATTTCCACATTGGATAACCAGGAAAACGAGGATGGAGTGAGGTGTTCCAGCAGCGGAACTGCCTCACTCATTCCCCAGAAAATTTGAACCGCGCGTCCCGATTCAATACCCAGAGTCATTTCCCCGCACCAGCAATCGCATTGGTTTTAGAAGCGCCGTATCCACAGAATAAGGCAGCGGCACGGTTCGGTAATCACGCACTTCCAGATACAAATTTCCCTTTTCATCAACGACACGCGCATCAAACCTTAAACTGCCATCTTCCTGCGAAGCCGGCATCACTTCGGCGTAGATCACCCCGCCGTTGGGTTTTTCGCGGAACAGGTTCAACCTACCGATCGAACGCGGCAACGCCAGTGCGCCGGTAGCGCCGGCTTCCCAAACGCCCGCCGTTTGCAGACACAGTTCCAGCAAAATCGGTGTGGTCACCAGCGGCATATCCCTGCCGGTAATCTCCGGCAAGGAAGGACGCATCCTCCCCAGTACGGTTTCACCATTGCGTTGCACTGCTTCCAACACCTGAAAAGAAGGTCCATGGAAATACAGGCGATAAATATCATCGCCGGTAACTGTATAAGCGCCATTCCAAAGTGGTGGTTCTACGGTTACCTTTTGGATTGGCTCTGGCGCAGGTGAAAGGTGCACCTTTCCGGAAAAGTGTTGCACCCTTTCATTTTGACGAGTTTTGAGCGCGAGGACGGATTCCAGGGTCACATAAGCCACCAGTCCCGTGACCTCGCGTACTACTTGCGCCTTCCAGGTGATTCGGCGGGGCTCGTTATGGTAGAACTTGAACGCAGCCAGGAAATGAATATCTTCCAACCGTTCAACCATAAAGCCGGCCTTATCCGAGCCTAAAACCGATGCCACATGTCGCGCTGCCACCGAAAAGCCCTCAATGCCCATCACGCCCGGCAGCAAGGGGATGCCGTTCAGCGCGTGATCTTTCAAGAAAGGTTCCTCGTCCGGGTTTAGTTCCGCTTCCAGCAAAACGCCGTAACGCGGATCCAGTCCGGTCACCCGGCTCAGCATGACATGGGGCGGTTCACCCGCAACCAAAGCGCGGTTGGCGGCTTCGATATCCAACCCTCCATCAGCGCGGGATGGCAGTTCCAGACTACCCAACGAACCGGATAGAATCACTTCGCTGTGCGAATCGGAGGCGGCAAGTTCTGCGTAAACCAACCCGGCTGCCAGATGAGGCGGCATCTGGTCAATTCCGCCCATTTCCATCAACTGGGGGATATATCCACGGCTTGCCATACCCACCTGCGCCCAGGCGCTCCAATCTATGGTCACCATCCGCATCTGTGGATGGTGAATTTTCAGGTTAGACGACATTTTAGCAATCAGGTCATTGGCGGCGCTGTAATCTGTCTGCCCGGAATTGCCAAAACGTCCAGCCACCGATCCGAACAGGATCATGTGGGCTGGCAGTTTTCCGCGCTGCTGCAATTCTTTATATAGATTGAACAAGCCGGTTGCTTTAACCGACAGTGTGGTTCGGAATTCATCCTCTGTTTTTAAGGTAAGTTTACGGCTGCGTTCTACGCCGGCGGCATGGATAACTACATCCACGTGATCATGCAGCGCCAATACGTGTTGAACAGCGGCATGGATCGCCAACGGGTTGGTTACATCACAAACCAGGTATTCCACCCGGGCGCCATTCGCGCGGGCTTGTTCCATAGCGCCAAGCACGCCTGACATCCGTTCCAACGCCGCCAGTTTTTCCTCGATTTGAGCCGGGGATGGTTTTTGCCCTTGCGCCGCCATTCTTTGCAGCAACACTTTCTTCAATCCATCCCGGTCCTGGTTCAAGCGCTGTATATCCGCATCGTTCGGGTCAGCCAACGGGCTGCGTCCAAGGAGATAATACGACCCGCGTACGCGGTGGGAAAGATCAACCAGAACCGGAGCGACGATTCCACCCGCTCCGCCGGTAATCATCACCACCGGATTTTCAATCGGCAACCCCTCGACTGGAACGTGGGATTTTTCGACTAGCGTGATCGTGAACCGCTGATCGTTTTCCCAGCCAATCTCAACCGCGCCAGGATCGCGCAGAGTTTCATCCACTAACCGGGCAGCCAGCTGATGATCGGGCAAATCCGTTACAAAATCAATGACCTTGACAAAGGATTTTGGTCGCTCGCGGCTTAACGCCTTGGCAAAACCGGATATTGCCCCTGCCAGCGCCGATGCTGCTGGTTTGTGACTATAACCATGCAGCCCGCCCATGCGGGTGGCGCAGATTAGGAACGGATCTCTGTCCAGGATGCGGAAGAGGTGATATAGACGCATAAGCCGTTCTTCGATAAGCACGTCCCAATCCGCTGACTGCATCTGCGGCAGCGGCGTTTCGGCGTCCAAACCGGGCAGGTAATAAACGCCCTGCACCTCGCCTTCGTCTTGAAAACTTTTAACCTTCTCGATCATCGCACCCGGCGCCGCCTGGATCACATTGAGCACCTGCGCCTTACGCGCGCGCAGACGGCGAGCCAGCGAATCGGCGGCTTTCCCTTGATCGGCGATAATCACCACCCGGCTGCCCTCTTGCAGGTTGACGCCGGTGGGCAGACACAAATCCAAACGCGGGCGCAGCACCGGCATGGGCACGCGCCGTCGGATGGTCACAACGGGTTCGCTTACGGCGGATTCACGGCTTTCGGCTTGTGCGGCAGGCGCCGCCTCGACTGGATCAGCGGACTGAACAGCCTGTGCTGCCAGGGTCGCAACCGGTTCAGATTCCTGCATCACCGGCGCGGATTGTTCGACCGTTGCAGGTTGAACGACCACCGGTTGCGCTTGTGGCTTGCCGCTCAAGGCTTCCTCCATGAAACCGATCACCTTGGTGAGCGTGTTGTAATCCACCAGGCGCAGGTCTTCGCGGCGCGGGATGTTGTAGTGGGTGCGGATGGTGGCAAACAGTTCCGCCTGTTTGACCGTATCGATACCCAGGTCGGCTTCCAAATCCAGGTCCAGGTCGAGCATTTCGACCGGATAGCCGGTTTTTTCGCTGACCACGCCGAGGACATACGCTTTGATGTCCTCGCTTTGCGCCGCCTGGCTGCCTGAGCTGATTGCCGCTGGCTCCGGTCGAGCCTCCGGTTGGCTGATTTGGGCAGGCGCCGGTTGAGCCTTTGGCTGGCTGACCGTCATAAACGGCGCGGCTGCCGGTGCTTCTTTGTGCTGCGACCCCTGACCAGCGGAGAGCGCGTCCATGATGAAGCCAATCACTTTGTCGAGCGTGTTGTAATCCACCAGGCGCAGATCCTCGCGGCGCGGGATACCGTAGTGCGTTCTCACTGCGGCGAACAATTCCGCCTGCTTGACCGTGTCAATGCCCAGGTCGGCTTCCAGGTCTAACCCAAGATTGAGCATTTCCACCGGGTAACCGGTTTTTTCACTGACCACCGCAAGCACATGTGCCTCAATTGCCGGACGGTCGATCCCGGCTTGCGGCAACGGGGCGGTGATTGTTTCGGCAACCGCCGCGGCTGGTTGTGCCGGAGATTGTGCTGTCGCGGGGGCTGGCACTGGTGGTGTCGGTAAGGCATTGCCGCCCTGGTTTTCCTGCATAAATCCAATCACCTTGGTTAAGGTGTTGTAATCCGACAGGCGTAAATCCTCGCGGCGCGGAATGCTGTAGTGGCTGCGAATGGCAGCGAAGATCTCCGCCTGCTTGACCGTGTCGATACCCAGGTCGGCTTCCAAATCAAGTTCGAGGTCCAACATTTCAACCGGGTAACCGGTCTTTTCACTGACCAGGTTGAGCACAAACTGTTTGATCCCTACCGGTTCCACGCCGGCAACCAGAGGATGAACTGCAACCGGTTGACTGGCCGATTTTTCCGCCGCAACGGGAGCCGGCTGCGGAATGGACTCGGGCAGTGTCTGAGGTTGAGGCTGTACGGTGGGCGTTTCTTCCGGTTGGTCTGCCCAGCGGGTGGGTCCCTGACCGTATTCCCAGCGGGATTTTACCGGGGGTTTGACGGGTGGTCCGGCATGGTGAATTCGCAGGGTGCGTTTTTCAACCTCGATTTCAGCCTGCTCGTAACCTGCCAGGTCTGCCAGCCATCGCTGGTAAACCGGCTGGTTGACCCGTTCCTTAACCCCTGCCACCACCCGGAACAACGCCATGGCAATTTGCGATCCAAAGCCCGCGCCAAGGCGCAGCGCGTATTTGACCGGATATTCCCCGCCTTTGGACAGGTTCAAATCACCCAGTTCGGGATCCGGTTCAAAGGCTGTATCATAGTTGGCGATGGGCGGCACCTGTCCGTATTGCAGCGCCTTGACTGCGACAACATCTTCGACGCCGACGCCCATCGAATGACCGGTATAGCCCTTGGTATTGGCAATGATGATCCGGTTGGCGTGGTCTCCAAAGGTGTAGCGCAGCGCGTTGATTTCAGCCGAAGCCGAACCGCCGCGCGCCGGGGTGTAGGTTTCGTGCGACACGAACATGGTGTTGGCGGCAATATCTGCGCGGCGAATGCCGAAGCGTTTTTCGGCGGTCGCCACCAGCCGGTCCATTACTTCGCGCACGTGCGGAACGTCCAGGCGGGTGCCGTGGAATGCGCTGTTGGCGATCTGGGTGGCAAGCACCTCGCAGATAGCGCGCATCCCGCGTTCGCGGACGGCGTCTTCGGCTTCGACCACCAGTCCAGCCGCGCCCATGCCCATGATCATGCCGTTGCGGCGGCGGTCGAACGGCAGCGCCGCCATGCGCAGGTTGCCCTCGATGGTCGCCGCGCCGGAGGAAAGCAAGCCGGTGCCGACCCAATCCGCCAGGCTGCCGCTGGTCACATCGTCGCCGGCAATGATCACCACCCGGCGGCAGCGCCCTGCGCGAATCCAATCCTCCGCCACTGCAATCGCGTGCGTGGTGGTCGCGCAGGCAGCGTTGACATGCGTGTTGGGTCCGCGCGCGCCGATGTATTCGGCAAACTGGGAGTGCCCCATCGCCAGAATGCGGAAGATGAAGCGCCGGTCGAAGTGATAATCCACCTGTTTAAGCCGCGCTTCCAGGCTTTTTACCCGCTCACGCAGCATCGTGCGGAAAGACGTCTGGTCGGCGGGAACCAGCGTGAGAATATTGTGCACTTCCTCGATCTGCTTCTCAATTTGATGGTATTCCGCGTAGCGGTTCATTTCCTCCGCCATGCGATCCAAACCGGGAAAAGCAGAGGCAAAGATCACACCAGTTTCGTCCGCCAGGGCTTCCGGCAGCCGCCAGCGATCCGGCAGGTAGGTGCCTTTGCTGGTTTTGCGGTATGCCATCACCAACGGAATACCCGCATCGCGCAGCGCATCAATCCCGGCGGCAATTGCCAGCTGGGTGGTGATGTCGCAGGCGTCCATGCGTTCTGCCGGAATACCAAATTCGTCCACCGGATCGAACTGCCCGCGTTGACCGCCCAGTTTGACGGTCAGATCCACATCGTTGATCTCGACCATCTGCGCGCCGGCTTCGCTCTTTTCCAGCCGCGTGACCCGCTTGGCAACCATTTTCTCGCGCAACTCAATCGGCAGGGGTTCGATGCGGATTTCACCGCGCAGGATACTGGGAATATTGGCGTCGTCGAACACCCGCCCGTTCCTGCCCGGCAGCCCCAACCCGGCGCCGCTGATCACAACCGAGCCGGTCAAAGGCAGCCGCCCATCCTCGCTTGGCGCTGTCGTTTTGGGTTCTGCGGGGGTTTTCACAGCCGCCGGAGCGGGCGGTTTTTCCCGGCTTTGCGGAACAGATTCCGCAATCGTAGTGCTTTGATTTGAAACCGGCTGCGTCACTCCAAAACGGGGTGGGATACCCGCCGCCAGCAACCCGCACAGGGCTTCGTTGAAACTCACCACTGCGCCTTTGCGCGGGTGATTGGTCGCTAGCAGCATAACCCCGCTGCGGTCTTTGAATATATCGTTTGCCAGCGCATTGAGCACCCGTTTCGGACCGATTTCGGCGAACACGCGCGCTCCATTGGCATAGAGCGTTTCCATGCCCTGGATGAACTGCACCGGCGAGGCAACCTGCCGTCCGAGTATATCGAGGATCTCGTCCCGGCTGGTCGGGTAGAATTGCCCGGTCACGTTTGCTACCACCGGGATGCGCGGGGCTTGAATATTCATCCGCCGGATAACTTCTTTGAGCGGTTCGCTCGCCGGGGCAACGATGCGCGTGTGGAAGGCGTGCGAAACCGGAATTCGGGTTGCCTGGAAACCGGCCTGTTCGAAGGCTGCCAGAGCCGCCTGGATACCGGGCGTGCTGCCGCCAACCACCGATTGCACCGGGCTGTTGATATTGGCGATCACCACGTATTCCTGGATACCCTTCAGTATCTTTTCGACTTCATCCAGCGGGGCAGAAACCGCCACCATACCGCCGTTGTCTGCCACCGATACCTTCTTCATCTCCTGCCCGCGAGCGGAGACCACTTCGAGCGCTTCGGAAAAGGTCAACACACCCGCAGCAACCAAGGCAGCATATTCACCCAAACTGTGCCCGATGACGAAATCGGGCACGAAGCCAAATTTCTGCATCAGGCGCAGCAAAGCCACGTTGGCGGTCAACATAGCCGGCTGGGTGATGGCTGTATCGCGCAGGGCTGCTTCGGCTTGCTTGAGCGATTCCTCATCCCCTTCGACGTAAATATAACTGGTCAGGGTTCTGCCCAAAATGGGCTTCATGATCGCGTCGGCTTCCTCGAAGGTATCCGCTGCCAGCGGCTCGGCTTCGCACAGGTCTTTCAGCATGTTGACATATTGCGAACCCTGACCCGGGAACATGAACACCACTTTGCCGGCCGTCCCGCTGCCGCGGTACACGCCTTGGGCAGTCAGCGCCTGCCAGGCATTGGCGGCTTCGTTGTCCAGGGTTTTCAATGCCTTCTCCCCCCGGTTGATCAACTCATCCAGGCTGGCATAGTCAATCACCAGTCGTTCCAGCTGGGCAACCTCCGCCGGTTGCGGTAAAGTCCGGGCGAGCGATTTGCCCTGGCGGGCGTCTTCCAAAGCCTTTGCCAGTCGCTCCTTCAATTCCACAGCGTTCTTGCCGCCCAGGAAGAGCAGTCCGCGATAAGGCTGCGGTGCAGGCTCTGCCTGCGCCACGCTTGGCTGTGCTTCCGCGACAGGCTGCGCCTGGGCACCCTTCCAGTCAACCGCCTGGAAGACCTTGGTTTCGGAGGTCAACAAACCGGGCACCCATTCTTCGAGCACCATGTGGAAATTGGTGCCGCCGAACCCGAAGGAACTGATCCCGGCGCGGCGGATTTCCCCCGGCGCGTTTTGCCAGGGGCGGGCTTCCGTGTTGACAAAGAAAGGAATATGATCAAAATCAATGTTGGGATTGGGTTTGTGGAAATTTGCCGAAGGCGGAAGAACCTTTTCATACAAAGCATAGACTGCCTTGAGCATGCCGGCAGCGCCTGCCGCGCTCTTCAGGTGCCCGATATTCGACTTAACCGAACCCAGGGCAATCTGCCGCGCGGGCAGCCCAAATTGACCAAACACGGCGTTCAAACTTTGCGTCTCGACCACATCGCCCACGCGGGTGGACGTGCCGTGCGCCTCGATCAGCCCGGCGCTGGCAGGGTTAACCCCGGCATTCTTCCAGGCGCGCTCGATGGCGCGCTGCTGCCCAATCGGATTGGGCGCGGTAATGCCTTTGCCCTTGCCATCGCTGCTGGCACCGACCCCGCGAATTACCGCATAGATTTTATCTCCGTCGCGCTCGGCATCCGCCAGCCGCTTGAGCAGAAACAACACCGCGCCCTCGCCCATCACGAAGCCATTGGCGCCATCGGCAAACGGGCGCGAGCCATCCGGCGACAGGGCGCCGATCTTGCAAAATTTGACAAAACCTTCCACGCCCATGTTGCGGTCAACGCCGCCGGTCAGCACCGCATCGTACTGGTGCGAGATTAACCCGTCAATGGCTGATTGAACCGCTGCGTGCGAGGAAGCGCAGGCAGCGTCGGTGATGAAATTCGGTCCTGAGAAATTGAACACGTTGGCAATCCGCCCCGCGATCACGTTGCCCAGCTCACCCGGCATGGTGTCTTCGGTGATGTTGGCAATCCGGCTGCGGATATTGCGCTGCATACCGTCAATCAGCGCCTGCTGCATATCCGCTGGCAGGCTGGCAAAAGCATCCACCTGAGACAAGGCTTCGATGAAATCCGGCAGGCGGATGCGCAGGCTGGTGATGTAATGGTTTTCACCGGCAAGCGCATTGCCGATGATTACCGCCGTGCGGGTGCCATCCAGCGGTTTCTGCGGATAACCATAATCCAACAGCGCCTGGCGCGCCACACTGATGCCCCATTTCTGGCTGTCGTCCATCACCGCCAATACATTCGGCGGGATGGGAATCCCCCACTTAAGCGGTTCGAAGGAATAGGAACGAACCCAGGCGCCAATCTTGGCGTAGGTTTTATCCGGCGCCTTGGGATCGGGATCATAATACAGATCCACCCGCCAGCGGTCTTGCGGCACATCGCTGATCGAATAGCGTGCCTGCTTGATATTGTTCCAGAATGTTGGCGCATCCTCTGCGTCCGGCAAAATTGCCCCCATTCCGACAATGGCTACGGCTTTCGGGTCAAACATGTTTCCTCTCCATTAGGGTTTGGATATTCTGATTTTCTTAAGGAATAGTACGTCCCTCGTGCTTGTTTCTGCAGGGGTACATTTATTTTACGCCGTCAAATCTAAGCGTTGTAACCCCCTCCACTGCCCGGAGTTACGCATTTTGAGAGACCTTTTGTCCAAATTCTAAAAATTGATCCCTGCGCGCATGGTATACTCTCTGCCAGTTAGTATTCATCTGACCCCAGGAGCCGCAGCATGGAATTCGAACAGGTTCTCACCGCCGAAGAGCGCCAGCTTTTCGTTTCGCTGGATTCTCCGCTCGCCATTCAAAACTATCTGGACGGTCTGCCCTATGTGGGCGAAGATCGCAACCGCAGCCCCCTGAACGTGCTCCGCGACCGGCAATGTCACTGCCTGGACGGCGGTTTGTTCGCCGCAACAGCGCTGCGGCGGCTGGGCTATCCCCCCGTGATCCTCGACCTGGTTCCTGAAATGGACAAAGACGACGATCATGTACTGGCGATTTTCAAACGCAATGGATTGTTCGGCGCGATTGCCAAATCCAATTTTGTTGGTTTACGTTACCGCGAGCCGGTTTACCGTTCGCCGCGCGAGCTGGCCATGTCCTATTTCGAAGTGTTCTACAACATCAACGGCGAAAAAACGCTGCGCGGCTACACCCGCTCATTCGATCTCTCCCGCTACGACCGGTTCAACTGGATGACAGACGAAGCCGGCGTGCAGCGGATCGTGGATAAGTTCTATGCGCTGAAAAGCATCCCCCTTTTGACCAGCGAAAGCGCGGCTGCGCTTTCGCTGGTTGACCGCCGCTCGTACGAAGCCGGGATGATCGGCGCCAACTTCGAAGGGTTGTACAAACCCGCAGTCGGATTGTAAACCGCGCCCTTCGGCCGCCGCAGGATCGTTGATTCGCCCAATACTCGCCCGCCGCTGGCAGGCGGACCGGCACATTGTGTGCGTTCGATCAAGGCTACACTCTTATTCCCCATATCGGTTAGTTGCTAATCATCGGGGCTTTACCGGCAAAGTTCCGCTGCTGCGCCTGTTGCAAGATAAAGTCTGCCATATCCGCCCGGCTGATGCGTGCTCCTGTTCCCTTGCCGACCATGCCTACCTTCACCTGTCCTGTGGCGGGATCGTCGGTCAGCATTGGCACACGGACGATTGTCCAATCCAGTCCGCTCTGGCGCACCAGGGCTGCCGCTTTCATCATATCTTCATAGGCATCACGGGCGCTCAGCCTCAGGATCACGTTGATCAGCCGGTTGATCAGTTTTGGCTGATCCTCTGGGTCGCCTACCCCCGCCCCAGCGGAAATTACCAACCGCTGCACGCCGCCGGATTTCATCGCATCCAGGATATTCTGGGTTGCCCGGCTGATCGCAAAGGCCGGCTGCCCTTTAGCCGGTCCCAGCAGGCTCACCACTACATCCGTGCCAGAAACCACCTGCGCCACGCAGGCGGGATCACCCGCATCTCCAGCGATCACTTTCAGACGCTCATGCCGGGTGGTCAATTTCTCCGGCGTGCGAGCCAGCGCTACGACCTGAAGCCCGGCTTCCAATGCCTTGCGGATAAAATACTGCCCCGTCTTCCCAGTTCCGCCAAATACCGCGATGTTCATGACTACACTCCTTGTTTCGCTTCTATTACTTTGTGCATGACTTCCAGAATGATTTCCACCGGCTGCGCTCCACTGAGCCCATAGCGGTGGTCGAAGACAAAGAACGGCACGCCGCTGATGTCAAGCGCATGGGCTTCTTGCGCTTCCGCCAGAACCCGATCGCGTTCCGCGTCCCCAATTAGCGCTGCCCGCACAGTCTCCCCTTCCAGTCCGTGCGCGGCGGCAATATCCACCAGGGTGCCCACATCGCCAATGTCTAACCCATGCTCGAAGTAAGCAGCGAAAACTGCATCCACTATGTCCTTCTTTTTCTCCTCGAGCGTAAGGGCGATCAGGCGGTGTGAGAGCAGAGTGTTCGGTGCGCGGGTAATTTTTTCAAAGTGGAATGCCAGTCCCACCAGCGCGCCGCGCGAGCGCGGCGCGGCGAAGAACTGCTCCACAGGGACTCGCCCACCGCCTTTTGCCCGCATATAGGGGTAAAAATCGTAACCTTCGGGCGGTATATTGGGGTTGAGCAAGAATGCGCGGTAGCGCACCTCCACCGGCTCGCCCTGCCAGCGTTCGAGTGCCAGTTCCAGGTGACGTTTACCGATCCGGCACCAGGGACAGGCAGTATCCTGATACACCTCGATCAACATTTCAACGCTTCTCCCGGCTGAGACTCGTCAGGGCAACGACGCAGACCAGCGCGGCTAGCAGGTGAAAGACAATCAGCACGCCAAAAGCCAGCCCAGACGCGCCTGGAAATGGGAACGGAATTGCCCCAGGGTTGGACACCAGAGCCAGGTTGGGCAAGATCGAAAGGATGAGCGCTACGAAAGCCACCCAGCGAAAGACGGTTACCGGCCGGCGGGTGAAGCGGGCAATCAGTGCGTATACGACCGCCGCCATCAGCGTTCCAGCCGCGGTAAAAATGGCGATCGTCCCCGCCTGAAGCGGCGGAAACTCAGCCGGCAGCGGAAGTACGGCAAACAGCACCATCCGCGCCACCAGGTTGGTGATCACTGAAGCGACGACCCCCACCAACCCTGCCAGCCAGATGCGGCGGGGATTTATGCTTTCGTGAGTCTGTGCTTTTGATGAATTACCCTGAGTTGCCATTGTGCTTTCCTCCTATTGATTGATTATTGAAATTGGCGTATGAGCCTGGCGAGGTGTACAGCCGCCTCGCGAAGTGGATTACCGGTGTGAAAGGTCCGGCTCAGGATGATTGCGCCTTCAATGGTGGCGTTGATCGTCCAGGCTAAAGATTCTGCCGCGGCTGTCTCGATCCCACCAGCTCGCAGCCTGGCGGCGAAGGCTTCACGCAGCCACGTATACGCCTCCTGGCAGGCTTGGTTGATCCGCTCGCTGGTTGTGGCCGATTCCGATGCGACGATCGTGATCGGTCCGCCCGCGCGGAAACCGGAGGCTTCGACGTGGTAGGCAATGGTTTCCAGGAAGGACTGAATCGCCTCAGCCGGGTCGGAAATCGTTTCCAAATGGGATCGGATCCTCTCCGCCGTGCGCTGCCCGGCAAAACGAATTGTTTCGGACACGATTTCATCTTTCCCTTGTGGAAAATAATAATAAATCGAGCCTTTTGGCGCGCCGCTTTCCTTGACGATCTCGTTCAAACCGGTGGCGTGAAATCCCTGGTTTTCCAGCAAATCGCAGGTGGTCAACAAAATTTGCTCGCGGCTGTTGCTCATTTTCCACCTCCGGCCATCATCTCGACAAAACAGGTTCCCCAGGCGAACCGGAGTACCTGTGCGGTGTTGTCCGATTCCAGTTTTTCTACTCCAAATCCCATCCGGCGCGACAATACCTCGCCATTCACCGCGGTCAGAACCGGAATCATCCTAGACAGAAACGTCGGTATCGGGGCTCTAGTTTGGTCGTTTGATTTTGTTTGGACTGCTGTTTTCCGATCCATATGACATTCCTCATGCCATAAAATATGACAATCATGATCTTGTTGATGATTATAACGAACGGTCTATATATTGTCAAGTAAAAGATTCCCCCGTATAATCCTGCCATCTTAAATTAAGACGATGGCTCCATGAGGTGAGGAATGGGTGAAAAAATATTGGTCTTAGGCGCTTTGGGAAACGTGGGCGCCGAGGTGGTGAAAGCCTTACAGGCACGGGGAACGGAAGTACGCGGCGGGGATCTGCTCGTCAAAAAGATCCAGCAGCGATTCGGCGAAGCAGTAGAAGCCGTTGCTTTTGATTTTTCCAAAGCCGAGACTTATCGCCCAACGTTTCACAACATTGAACACGCCTTCATCATGCGACCGCCGCACATTACGAACATCCAGAAATACATGCTGCCCGCTATGCAGGCTGCTAAAGCCGCCGGAGTGAAACACTTCGTGTTCTTGTCTCTGATTGGGATCGAACAAAACACGATGGTTCCCCATTACAAAGTCGAGCAGTATCTGAAGGCTTCCGGGATGAATTACACCTTTCTACGCTGCTCCTTCTTTATGCAAAACCTGAATACAGTCCACTGCGCCGAGATTCGCGATCTTGACGAGATTTTTGTCCCGGTTGGGAAAACGCGCACCAGTTTTATCGATGTGCGCGACATCGCTCAGGTTGCTGCCGTGGCACTCACCCAGCCGGGACACGAGAATAAGGCTTACGACCTCACCGGACCGGAAGGGTTGGATTACTACCAGGTGGCAGACCAGTTCACGCAGGTATTGGGACGAAAAATCACTTATAAAAACCCGTCTGCCCTGGCGTTCTTTTTGCGCCAGGTAAGGAAATCGCCATTGATGTTCGCCCTGGTTACCACCTGGCTGTATTCCAATACCAAGAGCGGAATGGCTGACTTGGTGACCGCTGAAGTACAACGGATCACCGGAAGAGAACCCATCCATTTACGGCAGTATATTCAGGATTACCGGGAGTGCTGGGCAAAACCGGAATAGCGGCAGATGTGATCGCTTGAAAAAATTTTATTCTTGTTTGCGCCAGGTGGCGTTCAGCGTTTACTTAGAACGGTGAACGAGTAACATTTGCGTGAGGAGATTTTTCTGATCCGCTGTGGCCCGCTTGAGGAAAGCCTAGTTGTTGATTACCGTCAGTCGGACGTCATTCAACCAAGGTTGTCATTGTGGGCACAAGTAATGAACGTCGCCTTTTTTTCGATAACAACACCTACCAGTCATAGTTTGGGATCATTCTCTTTTGCGGTGCAAGTTTACAATTTTTTGTATGGCAAGCCAAACTCTGGCGGCAGGTTATCGAGGGCTTTAAACATGGGCTGCGTATAAGCGCGGCGCTTACTGGTTCGCAAGCCATATTTAAGCAGACCTTCCATAAACTTCAGCGCACTGACCACCCCGTCAATGACGGGCACGCCCAGTTCTTCTTCCAGCCTTTTATCCAGCCCAGCCATGCCGGCACATCCCAGACAGATCACCTCGGCGCCATCGCCAAGAGCGCTTTGCGCCGCATCCCGGATCAGGTTGTAATTGTCCTGACCCTCATGATTGCCAAGATCCAGGACAGCCAACCCAGTCGCGCGAATGGAAGCGCAACGATTTTCCAAGCCATAATGACGAACCGCTTCCCACAGCAAAGGCTGCCAGGCGTCATTGGTCGTCACCACGCTGAATTTATGTCCGACCATACAAGCCATCAACATCGAGGCTTCAGCAATTCCGATGACCGGCTTTTTTGTCAATTCCCGCATGGCATAGATAGCGGGATGATCGCTGTAGCAAGCCAAAATAAACCCGTCATGGTTGCCAATTTCAGATAAAAACAACTGTAAAGTTCCCTGCGCGCTCAGCAGTTCATCATAGACGCTCTCGATCGAACGTGGACCTGAGGTCGGATTTCTGGCTGCCACAATGGTTTCAGGCTCGCGATATTGCTCCAAAACATCATCTATCAGATCGGTGAAGGATTGGCTGGTGTTCGGGTTGATGACCAGTATTCGCATCTCGGCTCATTTCTTGGGATTTATTTAAATTCCCAGATATGCTTTTTTGATGTAGGGGTTATCCAACAATTCGTGGGATTCTCCGGCTATTACCACTTTACCATTTTCCATCACATAAGCCCTTGATGAAAACTGCAAAGAAAGAGTGACATTCTGCTCGATCAATAGCACCGTCATTCGCCTATCGCTGCTGATTTTTTTTATATTCAGAAACACCTCGGTGACAATTTTGGGTGCCAGACCAAGCGATGGTTCATCAAACACAACCAGCTTGGGATGGGACATTAATGCTCGTCCAATGGCAAGCATCTGCTGCTCGCCGCCCGACAGCGTGGCTGCCCGCTGATTCCGGCGCTCCTTCAAGCGGGGAAAGGTTTGATAAATATCCTCAATCGACTCCTGTCGTTTTGTGCGAACTCTGGGCGCGATCCCACCAACCAGTAAATTTTCTTCCACCGTCATTTGGGGAAATAGACGCCTGCCTTCGGGCACAATGGCAATTCCCATTTCGGCTCGATCGTGCGCGGGTAGGGCAGTAATATTTTTATTAAGGAATAAAATTTCTCCTGCAGCGACTTTGAGAATCCCCATGATGACATTCACCAGGCTTGTTTTCCCTGCGCCGTTCGAGCCGACAATTGCAACAATCTCCTGATCGTTGATCTCCATTGATATGTCATCCAGCACGCGGGCTGAGCCATATCTGGCGGCAATATTAGATAGTTTAAGCATTATCAAACTCCACTTTCTGACCGAGGTAAGCCTCAATAACTTGTGGGTCGGATGTGACTTCTGCAGACGTGCCCTCAGCGATTTGCTTTCCAAAATTCAAGACCAGAACCCGGTCGCACAGTGACATGATCACGTGCATGACATGTTCAATCATGATGATCGTTATGCCTGTTTCCTTGTTAATTTTCTTGATCAACCCCACCACTTCTTCGATTTCCACGTCCGTTAAACCAGCGATGACTTCATCCAGCAAGACGACTTCCGGGTCGGTTGCCAGAGCCTTTGCGATTTCAAGACGCTTGAGATCCGCCAGCGTGAGATTCTCCGTTAGCGTGTGTGCTTTTGGCAGCAAGCCAACAACTTCGAGAATATCGAGGGCGCGTTGGCGCGCTTCATCCGATGAGGAATATCTCAGGAATGAGCCAACCATCACCGTTTCAAGAGCCGTTAATTTTGGAAAGGATTGGGTAAGCTGAAATGTCCGGCCAATGCCTTTGTCGCAGATCACATGAGGCAGCAACCCGGCAATTTCTTCACCTTTAAATTTGATCGTTCCACTGGTAGGCTTGATCGCTCCAGCAATCATATTAAAAGTGGTTGTCTTCCCCGCGCCATTGGGTCCGATAATGCCAAAAATTTCACCTGCTTTCACTTTGAAAGTCAGATCATCAACGGCTCGTAGACCTCCAAACAGGCGGGTCAGGCGGGCTACCTCTAGAATTGAACTGTTATCGGCTGTTCGCCCGACATGGAAAAGTTCTTTTGAAACTTGTTGAATATGGGGAAAAAGATTGGATAAAGATATATTGTTGCCATGCGCAACCGGTTCTGCTTTTCCCACCTTCTTTTTGCCATTCCACCATTTCTTTACCTTGGTGAAGATTGATAAAAATCCATCCGGAAGATAGAGCAGCACCAGCATCAAGACTGCCCCATAGACAACCATGTGCAGCCCCGGAATCGTATCGCCCAATTGAGCGCGAACTAACTCGGTCATCGGTACCAGGATGGCCGAGCCTAACAGCGGACCCCATACCGTACCTGCACCACCAGCCACGATAATGATGATTGCCAGACCCGCAATCTCCCAGTGAAACGCTGTGTAAGGGTCAAAATAAGTGAGAAAGTTTGCCCAAAATGTGCCCATCATGCCGAGCAGAAAAGCCGAGACGCCGATCGCCAGTTGTTTATAGCGCATCAGATTCACGCCTACAGCTTCAGCCGCGTCCTGGTTCTCGCGGATTGCCCGCAGCCAGTATCCCGGTTTGCTGGTGGAAATCCAGTTCGTAACCAGAAAAATCGCAATGGTTAAGCCAAGCACGATGTAATAGTAGGGTAATTTATCGCGGAATTTCATCATCAACGGATCTGTTTCCCGGATAATGATGTAAAGCCCTTCCGATCTCCCAAACCACGGCAGGTTGGTAAACAAAACTTGGGCTACCAGCACAAGCGCCATGGTGCCCAGCGCAAAGTAGACGCCCTTCAGTCCATAACGGAAAAACAGAAAACCAATTGCCAGCGCCAGGATGGCAGCCACAGCCCCGGCCATGAACATGCCGATCCAAGGCGATACGTTCAAATTGATCAGCAACCACGTAGAGATGTAAGCACCGACCCCTGTAAATAATGGTGGAATGAAGCAGACCTGACCTGCATATCCAACCAAAATATTGGCAGCGCTCGAAATGGCTCCCCACATTAAAATGATGATGAGCACATTCAAGGCATAGCCCCTGACAGTTAATGGCAGGACAATTAACAACGGTATCAGCGCCAGGAAAAGCCATGGAATATTCGGAAGTGTTTGTAGAAATTTGGGTTTTCGCAGCGATTCGGCAGTCATCTTGCACTCCTAATCGGTTTCCCAAAGATACCCTCGGGTCTAAATATGAGCACAACGACAAACACAAGGAACGGCAGGATAGGTCCGCTCGATCCCGGCAGGAATACATTGCCAAGTTCAAGTGCGACACCCATGATGACGCCTCCAATCAAAGCCCCACCAATATTTCCCAATCCGCCCATAACTACGCACATAAATCCAATCATCAAGTAGTAATTGCCAATAATCGGGTGAAAAGAAAAGATTGACGAAAGCATTGGACCTGCAAAACCCAGTGAGCCGATGCCTATAATCCAGGCGAGCATGTAAGTACGGTCAACATTGATACCCATCATGCTTGCAGCTTCACGGTCTTGAGAAGCCGCGCGAATGGTGCGTCCTAAATCGGTGTTCTTGATCACCCACATCAACAACAGCGTCAGAATGACCGATGTTACTCCAGCGATCAGCCGCGGCATGGAGACAAAAACATCTCCCAGGAAAAAGTTATACTCTGTCATGGCTGTTTGAATGATCTGGTGTCGGGCACCCAGGAACATTAAAACAACATTTTGGATCAAATAAGAAAAACCAAGCATGTAGAGCATCTGGTTCATCTGGGGAAATTTTGTAATTTTGGTTACAGCTGGCACATACTTAAAAGACATATATGCTAATAAAACCATTCCGGGAACAACCAATAAGATGCCGATATATGGATCAGCGCTTGTTAAGGCAACTGCGGCAAGGGTCAGGTACATTGCGATCATCAAGAAATCGCCATGGACGAAAGTCATGATATTGGCTACCCCAAGGATCAAGGATAACCCTACAGCAAACAAGCCGTAAATTCCCCCGGTTAGCAAACCAACGACAATTGCCTGGAGTAGTAAGTTGCTCATAGGTACTCCCTTCTTAAAAAAGGGTAGCTGGTGCGGGAATGACGCCTCCCTACACCAGCTACATTCGACATAGCTATTCTTGCCAGTAATTAAACGGGACGATTGGCTGGGCAGTGGCGTGTTCGGGGGGATACACGGTCACCAGTTTGCCATCTTGCCATTGCACAACAATGTTCTTGGCACCGGTATTTTGCCCTTTTTCGTCGTAATCCAGGAAAGCCCAAGGCATGACCAAGCGCGGACCCGGTTCAATGCGTAATTCAGCCAGGGCATCTCGGATAGCCTTTGGATCAGTGGAGCCGGCAATTTCCAGAGCCTCTGCAATTGCATAGACTGCTTGCATACTGAGCAATGAATGACCATTCAGGGGTTTATCTGTGAATTTCGCATAATCTTCAACCAGAACCGGATCGGAAACATCCTGGTTCCATTGCACCATCAACAGGAATCCTTCCTTCAAATCACCCACGCCCTGATACCAATCTGCGAATTCATAGGCGCCGTTGGCAGCAATGATCATCTTGGGGGCTACCTTAAGGTCATATAATGCGCGGGTGTAAAGGGTTGCCATCGCAATGTTGTTATCAGCCAGGGTGATCGCATCCGAGTTGGTGTTGCGAACCTGGGTTGCATAGGTGGTGAGGTCAGGCGCATCCGCAGGGTACGCATCATAAAAGGTAACGGTCAACCCTTCTTCCCTCGATCGGTTGGCGATGGGTTCGCTGACAGATTTCGGAAATTCAACATCGCGGAATGTTACGGCAACAGACTCAATCCCGGCACCGTCTTGGTTCAAATAATCCACGAACTCAACGAATGTATCGCCGTAAAACAGCCCGCTGACATTGGTTCGAAATACATATTCAAAACCACGTTCCGTGATGGCTGTTGCAGCAGGCACGTCTACAACAAACGGCACCTGCAACCGCTCGGTGGCAGTCGTAGCCGCCAAGACAATACCGCTCAAATTGGCACCTGCGATAACGGAAACACCCTCGATTTCTACCAGGCGCTCAACCTCGCTGATGGCGGTCTCAGCGCTCGATTTGTGATCTGACCATACAATCTCAAGCTTTGCGCCGCCAAGTGATTTGATGCCGCCGGCATCGTTGATTTGCTTGACAGCATATTCATACGCGGGAATGATGACCTCTCCAAATTTTCCATCCGGACCGGTGATAGGCTGAATGACACCAATCCGGACCACATCCACGCTGGGAGCAACGGGCACTTCTGTGGCAGGATCACTAGGTTCAGCGGGAGGTTCGGTTGGTGAAACAGGTTCGACCGGTGAGGCAGGTTCAGTTGGTGAGGCAGGTTGCGCCGGCTGGCAGGCTGATGCAATCATAACCATCACAATGAACAGAAACAGAACTACTTTCTTCATTTTCCACACTCCTTTTGATTAGTTTGACGATTTTTGTGCCGCTTTGGCATCCAATTTTCATTTAGCTCAAGCCATTTAACGAAAGCCGAGGAGTCTACGTATGTCTGCCATTTGCCAATCTGGTCAGGGATCAGCTTATCCTCCGCCCTTATCTATCGGTGCAATGCAAAACAACGATTAATGGGTGCGCCTCTTTTCAAGATGGGACGAACTGGCACTGCGAGACATGCCACCATCCGATCATCAACACATATTCTTTCGGATCAATTTCTGTTTTGAGATGAAATTGCTCATGGGCTGAGTAAACTAACTGTTTTACTCAGCTCGAGCCAGAACGTATTAATGGAATAATGTTTCCCAAGAATGCTTAGTTTTTATAGCAAGAAGGCAGTTAAGATCGAATAATGATTGCATAAAGATTGTGTTAAGATTATTCGCCTGCCGGACGATTATGACTATAATGAATGAACAATTCAATCTGGTTTTTTCGAAAAACGGTCCGATATTTTTCGTGCATGCCGTTAACATGAGGTTGGAACCCGCAGGTGCGCAGCGTCCACGAGGAAGCGGTTCGAGTAAAATTAAGGGTGTGTTCAGAATTTCTGAACAACCACAGGAGGTATTATGAGCGGAACCGTATTGGTGCTGGTTAATGGAGAAGTACTCGCAAATGGGCATGGCTCTTCTATCGCCAACCAGCGGCAGAACGCCGAAGAGTTTGCCCAGGGTCTGCTTCCACTTTTCGTGACCGATGCGCGTGTGATGGTGCTGCATGGAAACAAGCCCCAAGTAGGTTTTGTTCTCTTCAGGTCTGAGCTGGCAAGCCATGTTTTACACACCATTCCGCTGGATGTCTGTGGTGCTGACACCCAAGGCGCGACGGGGTATATGCTGGCGCAGGCTTTTATGAACGTACTGGGGCGACGGCAGATTCAACGCAACGTGATGTGTGTCCTGACCCAAACGCTGGTCGACACCAATGTTCCCGGTGAGAGCCTGCCGCTGCGGGCTATTGGACCGTGGTTTGACCGCGAGAAAGCAGACCACTACCGTCAGGTACGGCAGTGGTCAATCCTCGAAGAACCCGGTCGCGGCTACAGGCGCGCCGTGCCTTCCTACCCGGTAAAAAAGATTTTGGAGATTGAAACCATCAAAGACTTGGTGGCTGCCGGTATTATCGTTATCGCCGGTGGGGGCGGCGGCATCCCCGTCATTCAAAACGTGCGAGGGGAATATGAAGGCATTGAGGCTGTGGTCGAGTCGGAGCAGTTGGTGCCAATCATGGCACAGCAGGTGCAGGCGAATGTGCTGGTGCTGGTGATCGAAAGCGACAGCAAGTTTATCCTGTCAGGACTGAGCATCGAAGGCAACTCGCATCTCTCGCTGGACACGCTAGACAGACTGCTGGAAGACCCCAGCGTGCGGTCGAAAACAGTCCAACGGGTCTTGAAGGCGGCTTCCCAATTCCTTCGCCAAGGCGGCGAACAGGTAGTTATCACCACCTTGCGATCACTTTCGGATGTCTTTACGAACGGGAAAGGGTTGCGAATCGGCTCACTAGAACCATCCATTGAATTGTTTCGGCTGATCGGACAAGCCGGAGAAAAGAAATGACTGGTCGAAATGACAAAGATCTGACCCGCGCATACGAACAACTTCTACGAGAGAACGAGGCTCTCCGCCGCGAACTTGAAAAACGTGATGATAGCCATCGGTATATCTGGAAGCTGTTTGTTGAGATAGCCCGCCGGCAGCAGCTTTCATCCGCCTCGATCAAGGCAGCTGTCTCCAGCCTTTTAGGTTATGATATTTTTTGGGACCCTGCCAACCAGCACGAGTTTTTGCAAACCATTGATGCCAGCGCCAACAATGTCGCTAAATCAACCATGTTGATGGCGCTTGCATTCCGCGCCGAAGCTGGCAATCTCATCCTCAACCCGGAGCCGCAGGCGCTGCAAGAGATCCTGGCGGTCGTCCAGCGCAATGTGGCAGCGCGTTTTCCTAATTTGCGGGTTGACCTGGATATGCCTGACAATGGCAAAACCGTCCAGGTGGATTACGAATATTTGATCCTGGCGCTGGGATTTCTCCTGGAACTGCTGGATACCGATCCGGGTATCCGCGTCATTCGGATCAGGGCGCATGAATACGGTGATATTTGGAACCTGGACATTTATGGGCTTACCCGATCCACGCTTGAGTTAATCCACACCATGCACGCTTGCAAGACCGATCGTGGGATGGGTGAGTGGTTGCCCTTCTCTCCCGAAGATATCATCGGGTTGCACATCGCTTGCGAAGTTCTGCACCTGCAGAGGATTGATGTCGGCATGGTCGAGCAGGATGGCTCACACCTCCTGCGCCTTATAATCCCTGTTGCCTAGAAAACCTATTGGCTATGGAAAACCCACAGATCTTGCTCGTAGGGGACGAACCAAATATATTACGTACCTTACGGCGCAATCTGGTCGGACGCGGTTACGAAGTGGAAATTGCCCTGGATGATCATGAAGCCTTTGAACTGACGGAGCAAAAAAAACCGGATCTGTTCATCGTCATTTTGGATTTCACGTTGGTCAATGTGGATGGTTTGAAAATCTGCGCCCGCTTGCGCGAGGTCAGCCATTCACCCATGATCGTCCTCTCCGCGGTTGGCAGCGAGTCAGTCAAAATTCAAGCGCTCGACTTGGGGGCAGACGATTATCTGGAAACGCCATTTAATATGGAAGAATTCCTTGCCCGGGTGCGCGTAGCGCTGCGGCGTTGGATGACCTACAATGCTGGCTTGACCAGCAAGGACCACCT
Source organism: Bellilinea sp. (assembly GCA_039666315.1). Lineage (GTDB taxonomy): Bacteria > Chloroflexota > Anaerolineae > Anaerolineales > Anaerolineaceae > Bellilinea. The sequence goes on from JAVSME010000016.1 coordinate 353,724, forward strand.
GATCCTGGCAAAGGATCTGTTGATTGACACCGATGCCCGCCAAGTCACCCTGCGGGGCAACCCGGTTCGCCTGACGCCGACCGAGTACGATCTGCTCCAGTATCTGGCACAACGGATGGGCAAAGTCGTTACTCACCGCGAGCTTTTGAAAGCCGTCTGGGGGGATGTTTACGGCGATGAGCGCGAATACCTGCGGGTCTTCATCTCTCAACTGCGGCGTAAGATAGAAGCAGATCCGGTGCGCCCGGAATACATCTTGACAGAGCCAGGGGTCGGCTACCGCTTCGCGGCTGAGATCGTGTGACGAATAATTCCTGAACCACGTACCGGCAGATGATGAACTTCGCCCGCTCGTTATATTAACGAGTTACTTTAGGCTGCCCTTATGCTTTCTTTATCCCTTTTGGGATACGATGATAAAGAACACAGAGGAAAATTGCGGCACCTTCCGCTCCTGGCGTGGAATTATGTTAATGAGGTAAAAGCATGGATACCCTGATCAGCAATGCCCACATCCTGACGATGGACAATCACAACACTGAGTATGAAAGCGCGGACATTCTGATCCGGGAAGATAAAATCGTCCAAATTGGGGCTGCTCTTGATCCACGCACGCCAAACGATGTACGCCGGATCAACGGCACCGGTAAATTGGTGATGCCAGGACTGATTAACGGACATGTTCATTCCCCTGGCAATTTCATGAAAGGTGCCCTGGACAACCTGCCGCTCGAAATTTTCATGCTATATGAAGTCCCACCGCTCAGCGAAAGCGCAGCTGGGTTCAGCCTCAATTACCTGCGCACCCTGTTGGGGGCTGTTGAGATGTTGAAACTGGGAGTGACCAGCGTGCATGATGATGCCTATTATGTTCCGGTACCCACCCCAGACGCGATCGATGGCGTGATGAAGGCTTACCTCGACTGCGGCATTCGAGCGGTCGCCACATTAGATCAACCAAACGTTCTCGAATACGAAAAATACCCTTACCTGTACGACTTGCTTCCACAGGAAATCCGTGACGAGATGGCGGCGGTGCGGCTGATGAGCAGCCAGGAATTGTTGGACTGCTACCAATACCTGATTGACCGCTGGCATCTGGCTGGTGACGGGCGGGTGCGCGCTGGTGTCTCGGTTTCAGCGCCGCAGCGGGTAAAAATTGATTATTTCGAAGCGCTCTCAGGGTTAAGCAAACAGTTCGACCTGCCCTTCAACATCCACATCCTGGAGACCAAACTACAACGCGTTCTTGGGGATGTGAAATATGGCAAATCGCTGGTACAGTATGTTCACGACCTGGGACTGCTGGATGAACGCATGATGGTCATCCATGCCATCTGGATCGATGATGACGATGTGCACCTGCTTTCCGAGGCGGGCTGTTCGGTGGCGCACAACCCGGTCTGCAACCTTAAATTGGGTAGCGGGGTGATGACCTGGCGCCGGTTGCGCGAGCATGGCATCAACATCTGCCTGGGAAGCGATGAGGCTTGCGCAGATGACACCGCAAATATGTGGCTGGTTGGTAAAACCGCCGGGCTGGTGCACTCGATAGATGAGATTGATTATCTGCGCTGGCCGAAAGCGCCGGAAATCCTCCACGCGCTGACACGTGGCGGCGCGCGAGCGATGCGCCTGGACGCACAGGTAGGTATGCTGGCGCCCGGCTACCAGGCTGATCTGATCATGCTGGATCTCAATTCCCTTGCGTTTACCCCGCTCAACGACCTGCGCCGGCAGCTTGTGTACTGTGAAAACGGAAATTCGGTGGTGATGACGATGGTTGCCGGGGAGGTGATTGTCGAGGATGGGAAAATAAAGACCGTAGATGAAGAAGCGCTAAAAGCCGAGGTGCGGGAACTGATGCCGATTGTGCGAGCACAATTGAAGAAAGCCGATGAAGCAGCGCGACGGTTGGAGCCCTATTACCGGGAAATGTACCTGCGCTGTGCGCGGCAAGAGATGGTCATGAACCGTAGATTGAATGAGGGCAAGCCCTGACATATTCAAGCAGTATCATCCATTACCACGATTTACCTCGCGTCTTAATTGTTTTCTTTACGAGTCCTTTATTAGTTCTTGACGCCTTTTTTGTTACATTAGCAAGGTATAGAATGTGCCGCACATCGGTAGTGCATTGGTTTGGCAATAAAGGTTTAATGGTCTGTTGTCAGCCAACCCAACCCAATCCAATTTTTTTCTAGTAGGAGGTTATCGAAACCAAGAATACCCTTGAGTTTAACCTGGCAGGGAAGGTTTGTTTTCGAATAACAATCTAAACCAACATAATATGGAGAAGAGGAAATGAAACGATTTCAAAAATTGTTGATCTGCCTGGCGGTTTTGTCAATTTTGGTTGTCAGTTGCGCGCCGCAACCAGTTGCCACGCCGGCACCAACGCAGCCACCGGCAGTTGAGACCGAACCGCCAGCCCCTACGCAGCCTCCGGCAGTTGAGACCGAACCACCAGCGCCACCCGCCGAAGCACCCATTATTAAAGTCGGCGCATTGCTGCCCCTGACCGGCACTGATGCCATTAATGGGCAAAATCAACAACACGCCCACAACTGGGCAGTTGAGAAGATCAATGCAAACGGCGGCATCCAGTGCCTGGGCGGCGCCCAACTGGAGATGGTCTATGGTGATAGCCAGGGACGGCCAGAATCGGGCAACTCCGAAACCGAACGACTTATCACCCGCGAGAATGTCATCACCGTCATGGGCGCGTTCCACAGCGGCGTCACCCTGACCGCCACGGAAATCGCGGAACGTTACCAGGTGCCGTTTATCGTCCCGAATGCGCTGGCTGGTGCGATTACCGAACGCGGGCTCAAGTACGTCTTTAAAACAGCGGTATCCATTGAACAGATGGCTTCCGACAGCGCCAACTTCGCTGCCGATCTTGGCGCGGGCACAGCCGTTGTGCTGACCCCGAACATCACCTTCGGCGAAGAATTCGCAAAATCATGGACTCGTGAGTTAGAGACGGTCGGCATCACCCTAACCCGTCAGATTGGTTACCCGGCCGGCGCGAGCGACTTTTCGGATGCGATCCTGGCTCTACGGGCTGCTGATCCTGACATCATCCTGACGATCGGCAACACGGCAGATGCTACGCTCCTGATCCGCCAAATGAAGGAACAGAACTATTGGCCAAGAATGGGTGTCGTCACGGCAGCCGGTGGCTTTGCTGACCCAACTCTGGTGCGCAACCTGGGCGTTGATGCCAATGGCTTATTCCTTACCAATGACTGGTTCCCCAACATCAACCGAGCTGGCGCAAAAGAACTCAATGATCAGTTCAAAGCACGCTTTGGATTGGATATGACCGGCAACATCAACACCACCTATGCGGCGATGTGGGTTCTGTACGAAGCGCTGGAGAAAGCCTGCTCTACCGACCCGGCGGCACTGGCTGAAGTTCTGCGCACTACGCGCTTCGAGGGCGGCAACTACAGTTTCATGTACCCCGCCGTTGAGTTTGACGAGAAAGGCTTTAACCGCTACACTTCCAACGTGATCGCACAGATTCAAGATGGCGTTCCGATGGTCGTATGGCCCACCGACCTGGCTGTGGCAGAAGCCGTCTGGCCCGTTCCAGCCTGGGATCAGCGGTGATCTTTCACTAAAAACGCGGATTGCTCCTTTTGGGAGCAATCCGCTGTTTATCCTAACCCGCCGTGCATTCGGCCTCCCCTTGCATGAGAGGAGTTGTTTATGCCCATAGAAGTTTTAGGCCAAACACTGGTTAATGGTCTATTCCTGGGAGGTGTCTATTCCCTGGTCGCCATTGGCTTGACATTGATCTACGGGGTGATGGTGATCATCAATTTCGCCCACGGTGAATTTTTGATGCTCGGCATGTACATCAGTTTTTGGGCTTTTACCCTGTTCGGAATTCACCCGTATCTATCGATTCTGTTGGCTGTTTTGGTCCTGTTCATCCTCGGAGCGCTGATCCAGCGCGGTCTGATCCAGCCAATGCTTAATGCGCCGTTGCTCAACCAAATTTTGTTGACGTTGGGCCTTTCTACCCTGGTTATGGGTCTGGCTCAGTTTTTCTGGCGAGCCGAGCCACGCAGCATCCTGATCCCATTCGCCAGCATCGGGCTGCGCTTTGGCGACCTGATCTTCAACTTGCCTCGCCTGATCGCCTTCCTGGCCAGCATTGTGTTGACCATTGCCCTATTCCTGTTTCTTAAGAAAACCAGGACAGGGAAAGCCATTCGGGCTTGCTCGCAGAACCGGGTTGCCGCACAACTCACCGGCGTAAATATCAAACACATCTACATGTTGACTTTTGGCATCGGTGCCGCCCTGACGGGTATCGCCGGTGTTTTACTTTCACCAAATTTTCCCATGACCCCCACCATCGGGCAGACTTTTTCGATCACTGCATTTGTGGTGGTCGTGCTAGGCACGATGGGCAACTTCATGGGGGCATTTATCGGCGGGCTGATTATCGGCGTAGCGGAGGCTTTCGGAGGACTCTACCTCGGAAGTGACGTTCGCCAAGTGGTCAGCATGGGGATATTCATCCTGGTTCTCTTGCTGAAACCCCAAGGGCTGTTTGGGAGAAAAGCATGACAACGCCTCAAATGACTCAACCTCAAAGCGAAAACTTGTCTGCAGGGAAATACCGCCACAACTGGTTGCGTCGCTTGCTGCTTGACTGGGATAAAACACAGTTGGCAGCAAGCTTCCTGATCATATTCCTGATTGGGCTGTCTCCCTTGTTGGTCGAATCACCTTATTACATGGGCATCATCGTCCTGACCGTGCTGTACGCCTACATTGGCTTGGCATGGAACATCGTAGGCGGATTCGCTGGACAGCTTCTGATCGGTCACATTTCTTTTTTCGCCTTCGGGGCTTATACTACCATCGCCCTGCTCAATCACTTCAATATCTCACCCTGGATCGGCATTCCGGCTGCCATGATTCCAGCCGGCTTGCTTGGCGCGCTTATTGCTTTCCTTACCCTGCGTTACGGCTTAAAGCTGGATTATTTTGCGCTCTTCACGCTGGCACTAATGGTCGTGTTGGGGATCATTTTTAGCAAGATCCCCTTTTTAGGCGGCGCGATTGGGATGTGGATTCCGTTTCGGGGCGAATCGTTTACACAAATGGCATTTGTCAGCAAAGTGCCGTACCTGTATATCTCACTGCTGTTGTTGATTATTGGCGTCGTCGTCCACTACTGGGTGTACCGCTCGAAGTTGGGAAAATATATGGTCGCCATCCGCGAGGATGAAGCTGCTGCAGCCGCGCTGGGTGTCAACGTTGGCCGCTACAAGACGATAGCCGTCGTGCTGACCGCAGCACTGTCTGGAATGGGCGGCGGATTTTACGTCGTCTACACGACTTTCGTTGAACCGCCGTTGGTTTTCGGCATGCCATTCAACGTTGAACTTCTGGTTGCGCCGATCATCGGCGGGCGGGGCACAATCATCGGTCCAATCCTCGGCGCATTGCTGAATAAGCCGGTCGTCGAACTGTTTCGCGGCTGGTTTGCGGCTGAACGGGCAGGCACGACGCTGATTATCTATGGCTCGTTCCTGATGTTTTTTATGCTCTTTTTGCCCCGAGGCGTAGCCGGACTGTTGGAAAAACCTTATCGAAAACTGCGCACCCGCTTGCTTGGCAAGTCTGAGGACGGAAAGGAGTGATGCGTCTTGGCTCTACTTGAAGTTGATAGCATTACCAAACGCTTTGGTGGGCTTGTTGCCGTCCGTGACCTGTCCTTGACCGTTGATCAAGGCGAGATTCTGGGGATGATCGGACCGAACGGCGCTGGTAAAACCACCGCTTTTAATATGATCGCCGGGTATTACAAGCCCAATGAGGGCCGGATTCTCTTCAACAATGAGGAGATCACCGGCTTGCGCCCCGATATTGTCTGCAAGAAAGGCATAGCCCGCACCTTCCAACTCGTTAAACCCTTTAAGGAGATAAGTGTCCTGGAGAATGTGATGGTAGGCGCCTATATTGATACAAACAACACAAAGGTGGCACAGCGGAATGCGGAAGAAGTTCTCGAATTTTTGGGAATGTCGGCGTATGCCGATAAGCTGGCGGGCGGGCTTCCGGTCGGCTGGCGAAAACGCCTCGAGATCGCCAAGGCACTTGCCACTAAACCCAAAATGCTGCTTCTGGATGAAGCCATGGCCGGGCTGCGCCCCAATGAGACCGAAGAGATGATCAAGGTGGTGGAGCAGATCCGAAAACAGGGTGTCGCCATATTGTTAGTGGAACATGTGATGAAGGTTATTATGTCTCTTGCGGACCGGATCATCGTCATACACCACGGCGAGATGATCGCCATCGGCGAACCAGGTGAAGTCGTCAGAAACCAGGCCGTGATCGATGCCTATCTGGGAGAGGTCAACGACCATGCTGAAGATTGACAAAATTGACGTTTCGTACGGTGATGTCCAGGTGCTTAAAGAAGTTAGCATGGACATCCAGGAAGGTGAACTGGTGGTAGTGATCGGCGCCAACGGCGCTGGGAAAACCACGCTTCTGCGGGCGATCTGCGGCTTGCTAAAGCCTCAGAATGGCACGGTAACTTTCATGGGTGACAAAATAACCGGGATGGATCCAGACAGGATTGTCTCCAAAGGCATGATCCATGTTCCCGAAGGGCGGATGCTCTTCCCGGAAATGACCGTCCAGGAAAACCTGGATATGGGTGCGTTTCTGGTAAAAAGTAAAGATCTGGCGGCGGAAAGGCTGCAATCCGTCTACACGCTCTTTCCGCGCCTCAAGGAACGGGAGTCGCAATTCGCAGGCACCCTCTCCGGCGGGGAACAGCAGATGCTGGCAATCGGGCGCGGCTTGATGTCCGGACCCAAATTGCTTATGCTTGATGAGCCTTCTTTGGGTCTGGCGCCAAAGCTTGTCCAGGCGATCTTCGAGATGACGCAGCACATCAACCAGGCTTTAGGGGTAACCGTTCTGCTTGTGGAGCAGAACGTCCGGCATTCCTGCGAAATCTCAGATCGGGCTTTTGTGATGGAGAACGGCAGGATCGTCCTGGAAGGTGCTGGCAAAGAATTGCTTGCTGACGATCATGTCCGCCAGGCGTATCTGGGTCTGTAACGACTTAATACAATTTCATTCGTCACTGCGCTTTCATCAGCCCCCGTCCTGGTCGAAGATTCTCCGCTCCCAGAGACGCTGGCGGGCACATTGGCAACAGCGGAGGGAGTAACTGCCAACGGCAGTGCGGGGGTTCTGTTTGGCAAGCGCGTCTGGAGCAGATCAGAGGGATCCGCAATGGCAAGGGTAATTGCCCGGATTGTTCGCGCCTGATACAGACCATCATCTACCGTCGAGGATGAATTCCATCAATGCCTGCGACCATCCGTCTTTTCTGGAGGACTTTCTTAACGGATTCCTTATGTCTTATTTATTCGATCCTTACTGTCATTCTTATACACTTTTGACAGTCCCATTTCGTGACGGGGCTGTCTTTATTCACAAATTATCCTCATAACAAGGAGAAAAGCATGGAAAATGGCAATAAAATCAAAACGATCCGGTCAGTAGTCCGCTCAATCGGTTTCGAAGGCCGCAGCCTGCTTTCGATCAACGACCTTACCAACGACCAGATCTACGGATTGTTCGAGCTTGCAAAAATACTGGAGCCCTGGAACCGCTCGATGATTCCGTTGGTAACCGGCAGCGTAATGTCTACCCTTTTCTTCCAGCCCAGCACCCGCACCCGCATGAGCTTCGAGACCGCCATGCACCGGCTGGGAGGGGCCGTGATCAGTGAAGCTAACCCTATGGTAACCTCCTCGGCAGCCAAGGAAGAAAGCCTGCTGGATATGCTCAAGGTAGTCTCCAAGTACGCCAACATTATCGTGATGCGTCACTTCAACGATGTCGATGCGCGCGAGGCAATTCCGTTTTCCGAATCGCCGGTCATTAACGGCGGTTTGGGACACTGGGAGCATCCCACCCAGGCGCTGCTAGACCTTTATACCCTGTGGAGCATGTACGGGCGAATCGAAGGGTTGAACGTCTGCATTGCCAGCCCGGATTTAATCGAAGCCCGCACCGGGCACTCTATGGCTTATGGCTTGGCAAGGCTGGGCGCAAATGTCACCCTTGCCAGTTACAAATCAAAGCGCATTCCTGAAGAGGTGATGCTGAGGATTAACGGCATGGGAATACAGATCCAGGAGACCTTTGACCACAACCAGGACTCTTTTAACAAGCTGATCCGCGACATGCACCTGGTCTATCTGCCGGGCTGCAGCGCTCCGAAAGGACCCGAAGCAGACAAATTCAAGGAGATGATGGAGCAGTATTTCGTCCGCCACGAGACGCTCGAAGCCGTTCGCCAGCAGGAAGGGCGCAACATCTACGTTACCCACACCCTGCCACGTCGGGCAGGGGAGATGGACCTGCGGATTGACAACTCCCCAAGTCAACTGTACTTCGAGGCGATCGCGTTCAGCGTTTCGATCCGCATGGCACTTGTGGCAAGCATCCTCGGTGTCTAGGCAGGATTTTTTACTTTCGCGGTAAAACAGATCAAGGAGACCGGATATTCATGTCACAAAAAATTGCTGTCATCGCAATTGGTGGAAACTCACTCGTTAAGGCTAAAGGAAAAGAGTCCATTGAAGACCAATACCAGGCTGTGTATGAAACTTGCCTGCACATTGCCGACATGATCGAACAGGGTTGGACAGTTGCCATTGGTCACGGCAATGGACCTCAGGTTGGCTTTGTGTTGCGCCGTTCGGAGATAGCCTTTCAAACTGAGGGCATCCACGAGATTCCGCTCGATGTTTGCGGCGCCGACACTCAAGGCGCTACCGGTTACATGCTTCAGCAGAACCTGTACAACGAATTCTTAAAACGCGGCATCGAAAAAGAGGTTGCCACGGTTGTCACCCAGGTTGAGGTGGACGCTCAGGACGCGGCATTTAAGAATCCAACCAAACCGATTGGTTCTTTCATGGACGAGACTCATGCCAAGGAAAAGAAAGAAAAAGATGGCTGGTCGGTGGTCGAAGACGCCGGACGTGGTTGGCGGAGGGTTGTTGCCTCACCGTTGCCCAAGCGGGTTGTCGAAGAGCCTGCGGTCAGGGCTTTAATCAAAGAAGGCATGTGCGTGATCACCGTCGGCGGCGGCGGCATTCCAGTGGTAGCCGATGAGGCCGGGAAACTTCGGGGAATCGCTGCTGTCATCGACAAGGATTTCGCCTCCTCGCTGCTTGCCTCCCGGATTGGCGCCGAATTATTCGTGATCAGCACCGCAGTCGAAAGAGTCGCTCTCAATTTCGGCAAGCCCAACGAACAATGGCTGAGTAAAATGACGGTGGCTGAAGCCAAGGCTTACCTGGCTGAAGGCACCCACTTTGCCAAGGGCAGCATGGCGCCCAAGATCCAGGCTTGTATCTGGTTCATTGAAAAAGGTGGCAAAGCGGCGCTCATCACCAATCCAGAAAACATCGGGCGAGCATTGGCGGGTGAAACCGGTACCTGGATCGTTCCTTAAACTAACCGACAGAATCAGGAAAAACTATGACTCCTATTGACTTGTACCTCAAAAATGCGCAGGTGGTTACTGAAGAGCGCGTCCTGCGGGGCGGCGTGCTGGTTGATGGGGGCAGGATCATCGAGGTTATCTCTGGTGATCAGGAGCGGGTTGCCAAACAGATCATTGATCTGGGCGGCAAGCACCTGCTGCCGGGCGTTGTCGATGCCCATGTTCATTTCAACCAACCAGGGCGTGAACACTGGGAAGGTTATCGCACTGGTACGATGGCTGCTGCCGCTGGTGGGGTGACAACAGCGCTCGAAATGCCGCTCAATGCCACCCCGCCCACCATCACCCTGGCGAATCTGGAATTAAAACGTCAGGCAGTTGCTGGCGAGGCGGTAATTGACTATGGCTTTTGGGGCGGGCTGGTGAATAACAATCTATCCGACCTCGAGTCACTCCACCGCGAAGGTGTGATCGGCTTTAAAGCATTCATGAGCAACAGCGGGGTTGATTTCGAACGGGTTGATGACGATTTGTTATATGCTGGCTTGCTGGCTATCAAGGAGATGGGCAACCTGATTGGCGTGCACGCCGAGAACGAATATGTTGCCGCTTATCTAAGCCGGCAGATGCGCGCAAGCGGTCGGACGGACCGCGCAAGCTGGTATCAATCACGGCCACCTGCCGTGGAATTAGAAGCCATCCAGCGCGCTTGCCATTGGGCAGCTGCTACCGGCGGGCGGTTGCATGTCGTGCATGTCACTATCCCACAAGGTATTCGTGCCGCTACCCGGGCTAAAGCCGATGGTGTGAACGTCACTGTGGAGACCTGCCCGCACTACCTGTTTTTTGACGAGCAGGATTTTGAACGCCTGGGTCCGGTGGCGAAATGCGCGCCGCCTATCCGTTCGCGCGAACTGGTCGAGGAGTTGTGGGCGTGTGTTTTAGAAGGTCTGGTGGATACGATTGGCTCGGACCACTCGCCATGCCTCTGGGAAGACAAGGCAACCGGGATGGATAATATCTGGCAGGCTTGGGGAGGCATCTCTGGCATCCAAACTATGCTCCCCGCCATACTCACGGAAGGAGTTAACCGGCGCGGCATGCCATTGACCTTGTTGACCCGTTTGTTATCTGCCAATCCGGCGCGCATCTTCGGTCTTTACCCGCAAAAGGGCGCCATTCAGGCTGGGGCTGATGCCGACCTGGTGGTTGTCAATATTGACAAGGAATGGACTCTAACTACAGACATGCTGTTATCAAAAAACCGCCACAGCCCCTATGTGGGTTACTCCTTCAAAGGCTGCGTTGAACGCACTCTGGTGCGTGGCACAACGGTCTACCAGGACGGTGTGGTGATTGGAAAACCCGGCTATGGTCTGCTACTGCGCCGCAATTCCGGTGCGGGCAGGTAAGGTGTACAGACCAGCGACGGACGCTGATTCACCCAGGATGGCATCCCGGTCATTAATTTTGGAGCCAGCCATCCATCTGTTGCTCACGCTGCCAACGAACATGTCCCTATCGAGCAGATCACTGAGGCGGTGCGCTTCCTGGCAGTCTTTGCTGTTCGCTGACTTGGCAACCAGGAATCACCCTACCGATGCGGCTATAACACAACCCCTAATCAAGGAGAAAAGACATGCAATTTAATCACATCCAGACAGAGAAGTTGGTTCTGAGCGACGCTGATATCACCTCACGCTGCCGGTGCATCAATAAACCCGGTAGTTATATGGTCTTCCCGCGCGCCAACCGCGTTCAGCACCAACTCCCTGGCTTGCAAGGAGCTTTGGCTCAGGTGCTGGCAACCCCTCAGCATGGGGCAAAATTTGTCCAACACGAACTGCTGGTTGATGTTGGTGGAGGCACCTCTACGCCGCGCGATGAGAACTTCGAGCAGTTCCTGTTCGTCCTGGAAGGTCAAGTGCGGTTCGGTCTGGCAGGGAAAACACACAAGATGGTAGAAGGCAGCTTCTGCTGGTTGCCACCGCATACCCCCTTCCAATTCAAAAACGATTCTGATGCGCTCAGCCGGCTGACCTGGATCCGCAGGCGCTATGAGGTTGTGGATGGGGTGTCCATCCCCGATCCAATCATCGCCCACGAAAGCGACGTCCCTGCCAATCCCACCGACACATATATGGAGCAACACCTCACGCCGTACGAGCAGATGGGTTTCGACATGGGCATCAATTTGCAGGTTTTCGATCCGGGTGTCTATTTCAGCTTTGTCGAGGCTCATGTGATGGAGCATGGGCTGTACATGTTATACGGGCGCGGACTGTATTGGCTCAATCATGATCTGATCGAGGTGCAGAAGGACGATTTTATCTATATGGCGCCTTACTGCCCACAATTCTTCTATGCCACCGGTTGGAATAAATCGGCGTACTTGCTGTACAAGGATGTCAACCGGGATTATACGAGTGATCTCTAACAAGCCTGTCCACAACCACAAGGTTACTGGTTCCTAAATACTGAACAAGTGAAAAGTAAAACAATATGATTAACCAAGTTTATCACGATGAGGATGTCAGCCTGGATGTGCTAAAGGACAAGGTTATTGCAGTCCTTGGTTATGGCATTCAGGGCGGACCACAAGCGCTTTGTATGCGGGATAGTGGCTTGAATGTAATTGTGGGCGCAGGCGCGAAGGAACGCTACCGCGATTGGAATAAGGCTGAGAAGGATGGTTTTGATGTCTATGACATTGCCGAAGCCACCCGGCTGGCGGATGTCGTCCACTTTCTTTTAGCCGACCCAGCCCAGCCAGCCGTATACTGGGAGTCAATCCACGATAATCTCAAACCCAACAGCACGCTCAGCTTCGCTCATGGTTTCAATGTTTTGTATGGCGCTATCGTGCCGCCAAAAAATGTCAATGTGGTGTTGTTCGTGCCCAACTCGCCCGGTCACCTGGTGCGCGAAAAATTTCTGGAGAGCAGCGGTATTTATGGCGCAGTGGCAGTTGACAAAGATGTGACCGGCAATGCGATGGAGATCGTCCTGGCAATTGCCAAATCGGTTGGCAGCACCCGCGTAGGTGTGGTCGAAGTCACCTTCCAATCCGAAACCGAGGGTGATAATTTTGAGGAGCAAGTGCTCTATGGTGGCACCATTCACCTCATGCGGGCGGTCTTCGAAACCATGGTGGCGCATGGCTATCCGCCGTATTTTGCTTACGCCAAGGCAATCCGCTCGCTGCGTTCGGTCGTGGATGTGATGGATGAGATTGGCATCGAAGAGTACCTTTCAGCGGGTGGCAGCCGCACCATGGAATTCGCGGTGCGTACTTCCGGTCCGCGCGTAATCAATTTGGAGGAGATCGAGAACATCCTTAATGAGACCGAACGCGGTGAATTCGCGGCGCGCTGGATGGAAGAGTATCGCCTGGGCATGCCGCGCCTGCACCGCATGCGCAGGCAGCGTGCTGATTCGCAGATGGAAGTTACCGGGCGTAAGTGGCGCGAGTTGTTTGGCAAGCACGCGGGAGAGTAAGACGAATAATGGATGCGGCTTTATTCCAGCAGGGAGAGACGCTCGACAAACTCATCGCAGAAGAATCGCTCAAGTTGCGTCGCCGGCTACGCGAAGAACATCGAACCGAATGGGCTCAGGCAGCCTTAGGGAATTCCTGGAAGCTGTTAAGCAAAAACCGGGGTTTTTAACAAACAAAACAAACTTTTTCACACACTAAGGAGAATATTCTATGGTTACAGAAGGATTGAAAGGCCGCGATTTTATCACCCTACGTGATTTCACCCGGGAAGAAATTGACACCATGCTGGATGTTGCCCTGCAACTCAAGGCAGACAACACCATGCGCCGTCCGCATGATGATATTCTGCGCGGGCGCACCCTGTTTATGATGTTCTTTAACCCCTCCCTGCGCACCCGCAATAGTTTCGAAACCGGCATCTTCGAACTGGGTGGGCATGCCAATTTTCTTGTGCCGGAAGCCACCCGCCTGCCCACCTTGGAAGGTGAAGATCAGGGCTACGGTTCCGAGCGCATCTCCGATGTTGCCCGCGTCCTCTCCCGCATGGGCGCTTGCATCGCCATCCGCATCCTGGGCGACAAAGTCAACTGGGAATATACCAAGAGCCTGCGCATCATCCAGGAATTCGCCAAGTGGTCGCACGTGCCGGTGATCAATATGGAAGATAACATTTACCATCCCTGCCAGGGTATGGCAGACGTTATGACGCTGCGAGAAATGTTCGGGCGCGACCTGCGTGGGCGCAAGTTGGGCGTGACCTGGACATGGGGTTCATCACCCAAAAAACCGATCGCCCCACACCACGACTTTATGTATGCGGCCAGTCTGTACGGCGCAGATATCGTCTTCGCCCGCCCGCCGGAAATGCGCATCGATCCCGATATCGAGGCGGCAATTAAAGCCAATGTGGAGGCTAGTGGTGGCTCTTACAGTGTGTCCGAGAGCATGGAAGATGCCTGCGAGAACGCCGACATCGTTTACGCCAAGAACTATGTCGCCCTCGATCTGCTACCGCCTGTCACCGAAAAGCCTGAATTAGACGAAATGGTGAAGCTATTCTCAAAATACAAGGGCTGGATTGCGGATGAGAAGCGCATGAACCTGGCAAAGCCAACCGCCCAGTATATGCACTGCTTGCCCTGCGAGCGCGGCGCTGAAGTATCCGACGCGGTGCTGGATGGCAAATGGGGCACAGCCTGCTACAATGAAGCCGAAAACCGTCTGCATGCGCAGAAAGGCGTGATGGCTTGCATTATCCCATAAGCCTATGAGCAACAGTTACTGCGTTCGTTAACCACGGACGCAGTAACCATTCAAATTGCACCCGCATTAAAAATTAACCAAGGACAAATATGGATGGAAAAATTTGATGTCATCGTCGTCGGTGCGGGACCAGCCGGATCAACAACTGCGTATCTGTTGGCAAAAGCCGGATTGAATGTTGTCCTGATCGAGCGCGGCCAGGCAGCGGGCAGCAAGAATGTCTCGGGGGGGCTGCTATATTCAAAGCCCGTTCACGAAATTTTTCCCAATTTCTGGGAAAACGCTCCGGTCGAACGCGTCATCACTACCCACCAAATCGCAATGTTGAGCGAGGGCTCATCGGTCGGGCTGGATTTTCGCAGCGAAGAGTCAGCCAAACCACCTTACAACGCTTTTTCGGTATTGCGAGCCCGTTTCGATCCCTGGCTGGCGCAGCAAGCGGAGGATGCTGGCGCAGCATTCATCCCTGGCGTGACCACTGACGCGCTCAAGGTCGAAAACGGGCGTGTGGTGGGCATTCAGGCTGGACCGGATGAAATCTTCGCCGACGTGGTTGTGATCGCGGAGGGCACACGATCACTGTTATTGCAGCAGGCTGGGCTGCGGGAAGAGCATCACCCTCACGACGTCTCGCTGGGCATCAAGGAAGTCATCACTCTGCCGGAAAAGGTAATTGAGGAACGCTTTCAATGCGGACAAGAGACTGGCGCCGCCTATACCTTTGTGGGTCATACTTGCGGAATCGAAGGCGGCGGTTTCCTGTACACCAACCGCGCTTCGCTATCGGTCGGCTTGGTGGTTAAGATCGATTCACTTTACAAAAGCAAAATGCAGCCTCACCAGGTGCTGGATGTCTTCAAATCACATCCCCTGATTGCTCGTCTGCTGGAGGGAGGCGAAGTTGTCGAATATTCTGCCCAGACGGTGCACCGCGGCGGTTATCACCTGGCATCAAGGCTGTACGGCAACGGGTATGTAGTTGTGGGCAGCGCCGCACGCCTGTTATTGAACAACGTCGTTACCCTGCGTGGTATGGACTTTGCGGTCGTTTCTGGCGCGCAAGCCGCTAGTGCCATCCTCAGCGCAAGGGAAAGCGGCGAATACATGGCTGAGAACCTGGCAGGCTACGCAGAACGACTTAAAGCGACCGCCATCTTTAACGACTGGCAATTATTCAAGGATATGTATCCCCTGTTGGACAACGAGCGGCTGTTCACGCTTTATCCGGATCTGGCTTGCCGCACGCTGGAGACGCTCTTCAGCCCATCGCTGCAGCCGGGGACCAAGTTGTTGGGCTCTCTGCGTGAGCAGATGAAAGGCAAAGGTTCCATGCTAACCCTGGCAAAGGATATGTTCCAGATCGCGCGAGGAGTAGTCCTATGAACCCAACAAACCTCACCCTGGATGCTCGTTTGGGGCTGGATAAATACGAAATTGATGAGATACACAGCCACATCACCGTTGATCAGGAGCGCTGCAAAACCTGTGAATTGAAACCCTGTCTGACGGTATGCCCGGCGCACGTCTACCAGTGGGTTGATAATCATGTGGCGGTACGGTATGAAAACTGCCTGGAATGCGGCACTTGCCAGATATCCTGCGATCACGGCGGCAACCGCGGCATCACCTGGCGCAATCCGCAAGGCGGCTTTGGCATCCTGTTTCGTTATGGTTGATGGCAATGAGAGATCGGCTGTCTGGCTGGTAATTAGTATCTTCAGAGGAGGCAATACAGGTGAGAATCCTGACCTTATTAAAATATTCCCTGGACGTAACTGAGATCAAAGTTGATCCTGCTACGCATGAAATCCGCCTGGCGGGTGTACCGCTCAAGATCGGCAATATAGATAAAAATGTGGTCGAAGCGGCTGTCCGCTTGAAAGAAAAACTTTCTGGAGAAGTAATTGGGTTGTCATTTGCACCCATATCCGCCCGCGAAGGCTTCCGCGACGTGCTGGCGATGGGATTGGATGAGGTAGTTCTGGTCGAAGAACCGGCTGGAGCACATCTCGATGCTGGGGGAGTGGTTAACATCCTCGCAGCAGCCATTCGAAAGCTGGGATCGTTTGACCTGATTCTATGTGGTTTCGCTAGCGACGATGGCTACTCGTACCAGACTGGTCCACGCCTGGCTGAACGCCTGGGTCTGCCGCTGGTCTCTTATGCGCGCCGGATCGAGGTTAACGATAACCAGTTGATCGCCGATCGGGATCTTGACGACTGTGTCGAAACATTAAAGCTGACACTGCCTGCGGTGGTTAGCGTAGCAGAAGAAGCCTTTTTACCTCGCCGGACGACCCTGATGGATGCCTTGAAGGCAAAGAAAAAACCGGTTCATGTTTGGGGGGTATCCAGCGAACTCGGTCTGGCAGTTGATGAACTTGCTGCCCAAAACCAGACAGAAATGGTTGCCGAACACGGGATTGTCGTAAAGCGAAAACAACAGGTCTTCAAAGGACAAGGACTCTCACAGCTTGCTGATGCGCTGCTCGATGCCCTGCTGGCAGAAGGCGTCTTGAAAGGGAAGGCATAAAATGACGAATCCTCTTGAAATCCTGGTTTTTAGTGAAGATATTGCCTTTCGGCAGGAACTGCTCGGAAAAGCCCGCCAGGTTGCCGACCGGCATGGAGGGTATGTTACGTTGCTCCTGCCAGGTGTTGCGTCTCCGGATGACGCCGCAGCCTACGCCGCCGCTGGTGCAGACAGGCTTTGCCTGGTCGAAGGCGCGGGATTCGATCACTACCAAACCGATACCTACACCAGCGCGCTGGCAGGCGCCATAAACCAATTAATGCCCAAGATAGTCCTGGTGGGCGCTACCAAGCGTGGCTTTGAAATTGCTCCTGCCGTAGCCGAGCGCCTGCAAGCCGGTTACGCAAGTTGGGTATTGGATTTTGAGATTGAACCTGAAAGCGGCCGAGTCTGTGCAACTTGTATGATCTACAGTGGGATTGGAACCGCAACCTATCGCTTTGGGCAATCCACCACTCTGCTGACTGCGGCACCGGGCGTTTTCAATGCCGTCACTTCCCAGTCTCGCGACCTGCAGGTAGAAACCCTGCAACTCAAACTACCCGCTCCAGTCGCCACAGTTGTGGAATACAAACCAAAAGCAGAAGCCGGCGCGCGACTGGAAGATGCCTCCTACGTCATTGACGTTGGTCAGGGAGTCAAGCAGCGTGACGACCTGGCGTTGGTCGAGAGTCTGGCAGGCAAGCTCGGTGGACAGTTGGCATGCACCCGCCCGCTGGCATCCGATCGGGACTGGTTCCCGGAGTGGCTGGGATTATCCGGAAAGAAGATCCGCCCCCGCCTGTGTCTGACGCTTGGGGTTTCCGGTGCCATTCAGCATGTAATCGGCATTCGCGATTCAAAGGTTATTGCAACTGTCAACAACGACGAGAACGCGGGTATGTTCACCCAGGCTGACTATGGAGTCGTGGCGGACCTGTACGAGTTCTTGCCGGTTTTGATGGAGCGAATGGCATCCCGTGGTATCACTCCGGTATAAACGGTCTGTCAAGGTTTGAAATTCTGCGCAATTGGCATTAAATTGACCCAAAATTTTTGAGAATAAGGAAACGACTATGAAAAAGAAAATCGGAATTATCGGTGGAGGTGTGATAGGCACCTCACTGGCTTACTTCCTTTCGAAGTATCCCGAGGCAGACGTGACCGTCTTCGAGAAGAACACCATCGGTTCAGGGACGACCGCCAAATCTGCCGGGACGCACTGCTTAATTGACGACTCGGTGGCGCATGAATTCTGGTCTGTGCGTCTGTTTGGATTCAATTTTTACACCGGGCTTGAGAAGGAACAACCTGGCTCAGCCGGCTTTGAGAAAACCGGCACATTGACGGTCGCACCGTATAGAGAGTACGAGATGTACGTCCTGCAAGCCATTGACCTGACGCTAGCCTCCGGCTATTATGCCGAGTACTGGCGTGATCCGGCAAAAATCCACAAAATCATCCCCGACTTGAATTTGGACGGCGTCCTGGGTGCCGGCTGGTGCCCGGATGATGGCTTTTTTGACGCCACGATGATCTCCAACACCCTGGCGCGTAAAGCGCGTGAGGCGGGTGTTGAAATCCATATCGGCAGCAAAGTTGACGACGTAGTCATGAGTAACGGCAAAATCACTGGCTTGAAAACCAGCAAAGGGCATTTCGACTTCGACGTTGTCGTGGATGCCACCGGACCCTGGACGCGTTTCACAAGCCGTAAAGTCGGGCTGGAACTGCCCATCTGGCACACCAAAGCGGAAGTCTTCATCCTCGAACCAGCCCAAAAACTCGGCTATCCCTTCCCAGTACTCAAGTACCCGCGGTTCTATGCCCGCAAGGACAAGGATAGCGTCTTTATTTGCAAAGCCCACCTGACCATGGACTTGAATGACCCTATGCACGCCGGCGTTTGGAATCCGGACGAACTGGCAATGACCGGCGGTACCGATCCCTACTTCTGGGATTTCCTGACCGAAGAACTGATGCAGCATTATCCCCGTTTGCTGGAATCCTCCATTGTCAATGACTGGGTTGGCTTTAGGGCTGAACCACCGGACTTCCTGCCAATTCTCGGTCCTACACCGATCGAAGGATACCTGCTGGCTTGTGGCGCGGGCGGAAACGGCGTGATCGAAGCCCCTACCATTGGGCGCGATCTGTCCAAATACATCATGACCGGAGACACTTCCTGGTACCTCGAACGGTTGCCATTGAGCCGCTTTGAGAAAGATTTTGACCTGATGCCAAAAACTTCGTGAACCGGATTTTCAGGCATTCAAAAGCCTGAGTCTGTTCATGCGGACGGCATCAGCCCAACCCTCGTTTATTTCCTCCTTTCTCAGGTTAGTGGTCTGTGTGCGAGAGAGATTGGGGCGCAGGTTTAGCCCTAATCTCTCTCACGCATCACAGGAGAAATATGTTTGACCTGTTGTTACGACGAGCCAGATTTTCTGGCGAGCCTTGCACGGCAGATCTCGCCGTGCAAGACGGCCGGATCGCAGCACGCGCCCCCGGACTACGTGGACCGGCGCGAAGAGAAATTGACCTGGGTGGCAGGCTGGTCATCCCAGCCTTTGTGGAGAGCCACCTGCACCTCGACCTAGCGCTCATGAATCCCAGGGAACTGCCCGGTCGTCCAGAGCCATACCTCTCGCATTACGGTTTGAACGAGACCCTCGAGAGGCGGCGTAAGACCTTTACCCGTGCCGATATTGAAGCGCGCGCCAGCCGGGCAGTCGAGACGGCTTCACGACACGGAGTAGTAGCCATGCGGGTTCAGTGCCATGTTGATCCGCAGGTGCGTCTGGATCATCTGGATGCTCTGCTGGCGGTACGGGAACAATATCACCATCGGATGAAGATTCAGATCGTCACGTTCCCACAACAAGGGCTATGCCGGCATCCTGGAACGTTGGATATTTTCCGGGAAGCGTTCGATCGTGGAGCGGATGTGATGGGCTGCGCCAGCAATCTCGATCGCGGCGTTCCATTTCGCGAGCATATTGATGTAGCGTTCGAGCTGGCAGTCGAACTGGGGGTTGATCTGGATGCACACGCCGATTTGGGCATTCCATGGGAGATCGGGCTGGAAGATTTGGAGATCGTTCACCTTGCCCACCGGACAATGGAGTATGGCTACCACGGCCGGGTAACGGCGGCTCATGTCTGTGCATTAGACTCGCTCAACCCACAGGATGCTGCCCGAGCCATCCAAGCCGTCCGGGCTGCCGGGATGCACATCGTCAGCCAGCCGGATTTATACCGCCTGGGAAGGAATGACCAGCGTCACGTACGGCGTGGGTTGACACGGGTCAAGGAGCTGCTGGCTGCTGGCGTCAATGTGGCGTATGCCTCCAATAATGTGCAGGATGCACTCAGGCCAATGGGTAATTTTGACCTTCTGGAAGAAGGCATGATCCTGGCTTATGGAGCGCACATGGATACCATCGAGCAACTCGAAACCCTCCTGCGAATGAGCACCACCAACGCCGCAAAGATTTTAGGCTTGAAGGATTTCGAGGTTGAGGTCGGCAACGAGGCAAATCTCGTCATCCTGGATGCACCGTCCCCTTCCGCTGCGATTGTCCATCAGGCTGAAAAACTATATGTAATCAGAGCCGGGCGCATTGTTGCTGCTAACACTCGCGCAAGTCAATTATTTTAAATCGCAATTACGAGAAACGTCATAACAATTGCACCAACGATGTTTCCGTTCATAAGCATCCCGATTGTGAGTGCAGCCTGGCCTTCACCGCATTTGCCAGCCGGTATTCTCCATAAATCCCCCTTTGGTAGTACATCCAACCCGCCAAAAGGACGTTTTTTTTCGCATTGATGAGCGCTATTATTTATTTACTGTATTGGCTTAGGCAAGATCAAACGGAGTTGAAAACATGGCTATCGTAACCACCCACATACACCAACAGCGAATTCATCAATCCACCCCGCCGACCATCACCGTCTTCATCCCCCGCTTTGACCTGGTGCTGGGTTGGATTGCTCTGCTGGCTGGACTGGCGCTGCCTGCATTGATGGTGCTCGGGGTGTTCATCCCGGGTTTCTGGCTGGGTTTGCTTGCCTTTCTGATGGTGTTCTCTGCAGCAAGTTACCTGTTGATACGTTCCGGCGAGATCGCCTGATCCGAGCAGAACGCCATCGGTTTTTTTTCAACTCTAACTCTTTACATCCTTATCCAGCGTGATTCCAGAAAATGCGATCACCCGCTGCCAAGATATAGCAGCGGGTGGTTTGTTTGGTCTAAGGGAACACTAACTCGCCGGTCAGTATCTCGACTGTAGCTGTCATGTTCCAGAGGAAGCGGTCATCGGGCTCGTCCAACCGGATGGTGACTTCGTAGGTGGTTTCACCCAGGTATGTCCTTCCAACCGGCTCGATCGCGATTACTTTCCCGTTGAAAATTTCACCCGGAACGCCATCCAGTTGTACTTGGGCATTCTGGTCGAGCGCCACCCGCAAGATATCGATTTCCGCAAGGTCAGTCGTTTGCACAGTCCACACCGCCGAATCCGCCAGATGCGCAACCGGTATTCCGGGTACCACGACCTGCCCGCGCTCCAGGTCCACGCTGTAGATCATCCCAGAAAATGGTGCGCGGAGCTCATAAAAATCCAGGGTTGACCGAACTGCAT
Source organism: Bellilinea sp. (assembly GCA_039666315.1). GTDB lineage: Bacteria > Chloroflexota > Anaerolineae > Anaerolineales > Anaerolineaceae > Bellilinea. The sequence continues at coordinate 375,152 of JAVSME010000016.1, forward strand.
CGACTCGGGCAGTGGCAGCAGCCAAACGGACATCTGCAACAGCCAGTTTTTCCCGATCCAGGTTATTCTCATCGTAGTAGGTTAGATGATCACGAACCCTCTCGAGGTTGGCAATCGCGGTTAGAATCTGGATATGTTTTTCGGTCAGAGTGCTCTGGGTGACTGCAATTTCTTCCTGCAGTCGTTCACGTGCTTCCACCAGAGACTGCCATTCGCGGTCGTGCTCTTTTTGGGCGATCTCCCGTTCGCGGTTGGTTTCATCTTCGTACAAGAGTGTATTCAGTTTGGCACGCGCAGCGCGATATTCCGCTTCTGCGGTCACGTAATCATCCAGCGCCAGGTCCAAATCATTGGCTTTTTCCAGGTCATTCAGCCGCCAGTCACTGGAAACTCTATGATAGGCTTTTTGCGCGGCAAGCAAAGCGTTTTCCGCTTGTATAACCATTGCGAAAGCCTCACGGGCAAGCGAATCGCGGGCTTGCTGGGCAAGCGTTTTTTCCATCATAGCCGCTGCCAGTTCTGCCTGGACTGTCTCGATTCCAACCAGACGGGCAATGACGTCCCCGCTGGCAACAAGCTCTCCGGATTGCACCAACACATCCGCAACAATACCGCCCTGGACAAACGCCAATTCCACTGCCGTTGCCGGAAGCAGTTTGCCTTCAGCAGTGATAGGGTGGTTAATTGGCTCTACCTCTGGAGCGTTCACCTCAGCAGGCGGCGCAGGGATTCCATTACACGCGCTCAACAACAGGATTGCCGGACAAAGTAAGGCAGCAAGAAGTTTCTTCATGGAAATTCCTTTTGAAATATTTATGGGTTTTTCAATGATGGTTTTCACACGCTTGACCTTATTCATAAGCCAATACCTCGGTTACGGTGAGTCGTACCGCGTTCCAGGCAGGCAGCAAACTGGCAATGATTGAGATGACCGCAACCAGAACCGCCCAGGCAAGAATCCCGGCTGGGGTTATCGTCATCGGCATGGGGTAGTTAATGAAGGCTTGACCGATGGCAGCCGAAAGAAGCGCGCTAATGGGGATGGATAGACCAATTGCAAAGAACCAACTCATCGCACCGATGACAAGTCCTTCGATAATGACAATCCGAAACACTGCGAAGTTGGTTGCGCCGAAAGCGCGCATCACGCCGATTTCCCTGGTTCGTTCGATGACATTCAAACCCATCGTGCTCATCAAACCCAGTCCGCCAACGGTCGAAAGCATCACGGTCATTACCATCAAGAGCGTCACAATGATGTCAAACGAGGCGTTGATTTCCTCGCGCTCTTCGCTGATCAAAAAGCTGGACAATACATTGATATTTGCGCGGTCGAAGCGGGTTTCGACGGCACTGGTCACAGCTTGCTGTTCCGCGGTACTTTCCGCATCCAGGGTCAGGATCACCGCATTGGCGCGGTTCGGTTCGCGCACATGGCGGGTATAAGCCTGGTAATCCAGCAAAGTAAAAAAGCCGATCGTCGCATTACCCATCATGTTCATCACCCCGGCGATGGTGTAGGTCTGTTCACGCCCTTCGATTTTGATCTTTATCGGGCTGCCCAAATGGAGTCCAGGCTCGGCGGAAAGGAAGCCCGGGCTGACTAGAACGGCATCCCGATCCCCGGTCTGCAGGGAACGTCCAGCAATGATCGTTGGATCCAGCAGCGGTGTACCCGCCGGCGGTGCAATCAGGTACAAGTCGTCACTTTCCGTGCCATCTGGGCGAATATACCGCGCGATCGTAAACCCCCAGCCGTGCGCCGATCGCACGCCAGGCACGGCCTGGGCTTCATGCACCAACCGCTGGATGGGTTGATGCCGATCAATGATCAACCAGGCATCGTAACGCCAGAATTTAAACATATCGTTCAGCGCGGAATTGAGCGATCCTTGCAGATTCACAATTGCCATGAAAACCGCACCGGCAAAGGTCAGCGTGACCAGTGACAGGATCAAGCGTCCTTTTTTACGGAAAGGGTTCTGCAGCGCCAGCACAATATCGCGGGTCAAGGCAGGCATTTTGTTCAAAAGGCGGGTGACAAGTCCTGCCCCGCCCCAGGTCTGATGGATGCCGTATTCGTTCAACACGCTTGCCGGGGAGATCCGCGTCCCGCTCAAAATAGTTGGCGTTGCGGCGCACAGCGGAATCAACAACCCACAGCCGGCCTGGATCAGAAAGGTCGGCCAGGTCAGATTAACCACCGGCGGGTTGAAGTTGATCAATTTGGCGACAAAAGCTGTCAACGTGTCGGCGGCAAGGTTGCTTCCTGGTATCGCGATGGCACATGCCAGACCACCAATGATGAGCACCATGCCATAATACAGGAAGATGATCTGACTCGATTGAGCCCCAACCGCCTTCATGATGCCGATCTGCCGTTCTTGCTGGGCGATCAACGCCGAAATGATGTTGATCACAAAAAGGGCGCTTAATAACATGCCCATCACCGCAACCAGTCCAAGTAAGATCAACATGGTTTGGATAATGAAGCCTAGCGGATGTTCACCCGAATTGGGAATGGTTTTTTGATAAACGGGAAGTCCCTGGCCCTCTATCCGCTTCGCCGCCTTGTCGGCAATCGTCAGGATATCAGTTGCTTCTTGCGCTGAAAGATACAGCTCATTGAATTGGTCGGATTCGCCCATCCACCGCAGGGTGTCCTTACTCACATACCCAAAGATCCATCCTTCGATGATGGGTGGAATTCGGTAGAGATCGTGCACCCGCCCGGTTACCTGCAGGTTGAATTCCCGCCCGCCGGGTGTTTTCACCAGGATTTGATCCCCAGGCTGCACGCCAATATAGTCCATCGAAGCACGTTCCAAAAGTACCTGACCTTTTTCAGGCGGCCAGATTCCGTCCTGTTGGTGGACAAGAAACAAGCGCTGATCGTTGTAATCATCCATGGAATACACAGTGAGATCACGCCAGGTTTCGCCTTTCCCATCCATGGAGATGCGCAAAGCCAAAGACCGGCGACCTTCCGCTTCGCGCACACCGCGCATGTTGCGGATGCCGGAAACAAAATCCCGGCTCAAACCCGGCTCGGTTTTTAGAATGATGTCCGCCGGTTGTATGGCAACAAACTGGGCATTGAGCGATTCAACCAGCGCCTGGCGGGTGGCGCTGATCAGTCCAATGGCGAAAACGCCAACCGCGATCGATAAAATTACAAGGATTGTCCGTGAGCGGTTGTTCCACAGATCGCGGTAAACTTTTTTCCAACGAATCATATCCTCTCCTTTGAGGAGCAAATGCCAGATTGGAACGTTACAAGAAGAATAGAAAAAGGTTCCCTATCAATTCGAAACTTTGGTGTTATATCCATTGGTGTCTTTTTCGATCACGCCGTCTGAAATATGCAACTGTCTCCCAGCCCGGCGTGCAAGGTCTGCATCGTGGGTGACCATCAAGATCGTCTTACCCAGGCTGGTCAGGCGTTCGAACAGGGCAAAAACTGCCGCAGCCGTTTTGGAATCCAGGTTTCCGGTTGGCTCATCCGCCGCCAGAATGGGCGGGTCGGTAGCCAGGGCGCGCGCGATAGCAACCCGCTGCTGCTGTCCGCCGGATAACTTTGAGGGTAATTTATTGGCATGATCTTCGATTTCCATCAATGCCAAGAAATCCATGGCTTGTTTTCGACGCTTCGAGGGTGCAGGCGTATTGCAAAAATCCATCGGCAGCATGACATTTTCGAGTGCAGTGAGAGTAGGCAGCAATTGGAAAAATTGAAAAACGACCCCAATCGTACGCCCTCTCCAGGCAGCCAGCTGGTTTTCGCTCAACCGTGCCAGGAAAACCCCACCGATACAAACGTCACCGTCCGTCGGGCGGTCAAGCCCGGTGATCATGTTAATCAGGGTCGTTTTTCCGCTTCCAGATTTACCGACAATGGCAACGAACTCCCCGGCTTCGATTTTTAAATCAACACCCTTCAATGCCATAAATGTACCGGCGTCGGTATAGTAGGCTTTCGTGACCGCTGTCAGGTCGATAAGTCGGCTCATAAAACTCCTCTTGAACAGCACATGGATCGGTTACACCCACCCCTAACAGTACGTCAATTCAAACCCTACGATACACGTTCAGGGTTTGCTTGTCAGCCCTCAAAAGGAGTAGAAAAGAATTATTTTGTTTCGAGCCAACCCATGTCCCGCGCAACGGAAACCGCCTGTGTTCGATTGGCGGCTTCCAGTTTAGCGAGAATGTTAGCCACGTGTTTTTTGACCGTGTTTACGGTTAGCACGCACTCAACGGCAATTTCCGCGTTGCTCTTACCAGCTGCCAGCAGCCTGAGGATATCGAGTTCGCGGCGGGTGAGTGGATTTAATGAACGGGTTGTGATGGATGCGTAAGAACTGGTCGAAGCAGAATTCTCTCGAATCAGCACATTCAGAATTTGTTCGAAATAGGTCTGCGGAACACGAATAACCGAACGGTATCGTTTGAGTAAATTCAGCAGCTGTTTGCCTTCATCCGCAAGAATACGCACATAACCGCCTTGTGCAGCCAATGTGAGCGCATGCGAAAGATCGGCTGCCGATTTCTCGTGGTCAGCGGCGAAATGAAAGGCATACGAACGCATTAACAAGGCTTCAATTCGAGATGTCACGCGCTCGCGGCTTTCCGCTGCTGAAATCAGATCGGACAGCCCGGCGATGATCGCGCCAAATTCCGCCGGATTATCCGCCAACTGCGCGACCTTGCAGCGGTAAAGCACCAGTTGAATCATCTCTTGCAAGTGATAATATCGATTCCTTTTTAGCCTTTCAGCCAACCCATACGCTAACATGATCTGACTGGCATAGGGTAGATCCCCTTTTAAGAGCGCCAACCGCATCATATGAATTAAAATAATCGTATCATCAAGGACCGAAACACTCGTTTCTGCTTCTGCCAGGGCGTCCTTGAGTTGTTCGAAGGCTAAATCCCACTTTCCCTGGGCTGCGAGGATGCGGGCAAGGGTAATGTGCCCATCCATACTTGCGATCGGCTGCCAGAGATGACAGTACGCAATCCCTTTCTTGACAATCTCAATCGCTTCATCGAAGCGATTCATTTCGCGCAACAAATCCGCAAAACTTACGTAGGGCATCCCAAGCAAAACGGTTTGCTCCCCCAGCGTCTCTTTTGCATAGCAGATCACCTGTTGGAAATTCCGCTCCGCAAGCCCCAGCGCGCCTCGCATCTGGCGCGTCTCACCCATTTGCACGTAAGCCAGAATGGCAACCAGTGGAATTGTTGCCACCGAAGACAGGCGCAGGGTTTCATTGAATGCCTGTACGGCTTTGGCGGTTTCGCCGTGCATGATGTGATTCAAGCCCAAATTGAGATGCAAAAGGCTATGCAAGTAGTGTTCCTGTTCGGCTAGCACCACAAAAGCCGCCGTAATTTCTTCGGTTGCTGCCGCTTCTCCGGAAAAAATTCCGCTCAAGATGCGCAGGATTTTGGCTTCGCTGCGCAGCGGGTTTTCGAGGTCGTCCACCGGAAGCAGTGCTTCAGCCCGGACTGCGCACTCTTTAGCATGGACAACATCCAAGCCAATTACACTCGCCCAACCTTGTGCAAGCCAGAGACGCGGGCGTTGCTGGAGTAATTCGACCGGTAATTCGCGCATCCACGCCTTGAGTGCTACTTGCTCACCGCGTTGGAGCAAATCACGATACGATTTTTCAAGCAGGTTCGCCGCCCGATCAAAATCCGCTGCTTGAAAGGCGTAATGTATCGCCTCATCGAACAGTTGGTTTTCTTCAAACCATTCGCTTCCCGCCTGAAGGATGGGGCGTTTTTGGGCAGGGGTGAGCCTGCCGCGCAAAAAATCCATGAACAGGGCATGGTAACGGTACCAATTCGCGTCAAGCTGCACGAGGAACAGATTGGCTCGCTCGATATACGCCATCCGTTCTGCCACGCGGTCAGCCGGCTCGATGCAGAGTGTGGTGTAAATTCGTTCGATGCAAGCCGCACAAAAACGTTCGAATAGCGCCGTGATCATTAAAAAGTCTTGCACAGCGGGAGATTCGTAGCCAAGCACCTCATCCGCGATGTAATTAAACATCAGTTCCTGACCGGTTGAAACATGCACCGGTTCGGGATTGCGGGTGATTGCCAGAGCAGCCAGCTGCAAACCAGCCGCCCAGCCTTCCATGGATTGCTGTAACTCTTCTAGGGTATCCGGCTGCATCTGTACATCCATACTGGTTTCGAAAAAAGCGCTAGCTTCTGCTTTGCGAAAGCGTAAATCCTCGCGGGTAACATCCATCACCTGATGACTGACGCGCAACCGGGACAAATTAAGTCGGGGCGTGACCCGGCTGATCAAGATGAGATGAAACGCGGATGGGCGGTTCTCCATAAGGAAATCCAATATATCATTCGTTTCCTGAGTCTCCGCGCTGTGATAATCATCCACCACCAAGGCGATGTCTGTATCCAAGTCAGCCAGATCATTCACCAGCGCATAAAGCCCAGCCTCATGGGAGCCGCCGCTTTGAAGCAGCGCAAGAGTGGTTTGCCCAAGATTGGGAGAAATGCGTTGCAAAGCATACGCCAGATAGATCAGGAAACGTGATTTGCCCTGATCCGTGGACTGCATCGTCAACCAGGCGACCGGGTATGGAGTAACTGCAGCCCAGGCAGCCACTAACGTGGTTTTACCATAACCCGCCGGAGCAATGATCAAGGTTAGGGCACGCTGCATACCTTCATTGACCTTTTCCAACAAGCGGGGACGATCAATTTTTCGAGGACGGATTGGTGGGATCGAAATTTTGGTTCGCAGTAACGGCAGCATAGCGTAATTATACAATCAACCGGCTGGGCATTCATGGTAAACTAATTTCATGCTGCCATACTCCGCGACTGCTTTTGCGCATCCCAACATCGCCTTCATCAAGTACTGGGGCAACCGGGATGATGCCTTGCGCATCCCGTTGAATGGTTCGATCTCCATGAATCTGGACGGGTTGACCAGCCAGACAAGCGTGCGCTTCGATCCTGGGTTGACCGCTGACCGGTTCACGCTCAACCGGCAGATTCAGTTCGAAAAACCGCTCCAACGGGTTTCAACCTTCCTGGATATCATTCGAATGAAGGCGGGGATACCCTGGTATGCCGAAGTGGTATCTGAGAATAATTTTCCCACCGGCGCAGGCATTGCCTCCTCGGCGGCTGCCTTTGCCGCGCTCAGCCTGGCAGCCAGTCGCGCCGCCGGGCTTGATTTGAGCGAGCGCGAATATTCCGCCCTCGCCAGGCGCGGTTCCGGCTCTGCCAGCCGCTCGGTGCCTGGCGGGTTCGTCGAATGGCTGGCCGGAAGCCGGGACGACGATTCGTATGCCTTTTCGATCGCGCCGCCGGATCATTGGGACCTGGTGGATTGCATCGCCGTAGTGCAACGTGGACACAAGAAAACCGGCTCAACAGAAGGGCACGCGCTGGCGCCAACCAGCCCGCTGCAAGCCGCCCGCATCACCGATGCCCCCCGCCGGCTGGAGATCTGCCGCCGCGCCATCTTAGAGCGTGATTTCGACACCTTCGCCGAGATCGTTGAACTGGACAGCAACTTGATGCACGCGGTGATGATGACCTCCATGCCACCCCTGTTTTACTGGACAGAAACTTCACTCAAGTTAATGAAACTGATACCAGACTGGCGCAGGGAAGGACTTCCGGTGTGCTACACGCTCGATGCCGGTCCCAATGTCCACATCCTTTGCCTCGAAACCACCCTTGAAGAAGTGCGTAAACGAACCGGTTTGATTCAAGGGGTAAAGACCATCATCGTCGCCCGGGCGGGCGGCAAGGCACGCTGGTCACAGCCAGCCATGACGCCGCAGGTGGGATAAGACAAAAATTTTGCACAAGGCAAACAAACAAGTTATAATCGAATCAAAACTAAAATTACTATCGTCCGGAAAGGATGTTGAAAGTGAACGTAATCACATTACTGGAATTTGTGCTTTTCTTTGGATTGATGATGTTCGTCCATGAATTGGGTCATTATCTGGTGGCCAAATCTTTCAGGATAAAGGTCGAAGAATTTGGTTTCGGATTCCCGCCCCGAATGGTCAAGTTATTTCAATTCAAGGAAACCATTTTTTCTCTAAACTGGATCCCTTTTGGTGCTTTTGTCCGTCTATCTGGCGAGAATGACCCCACAATACCCGGCGGTTTTGGCAGCGCCAAACCTCTGGCGCGGATCGCTGTGTTGCTCGGTGGACCTGTGGCTAATCTTCTGCTGGGTGTAGTGTTATTTTCGGTCATGTTCGCGCAAACCGGCGTTCCAGATACCAGCAAGGTTATAATCTCCGCCGTCGAACAAGAATCTCCGGCACACCAGGCAGGTATGCTGAGTGGCGATAGGATTGTCAAAGTCAACCAAACTCCCGTTGGCAGCATGGAACAGTTGATCCAAATCGTCCAACAAAACAAAGGCAGGCAGGTGGAAATCATTTTACAACGCGGCAATGAACAGATTACCACCTCGGTTGTGCCGCGAGTTGATCCACCGCCGGGTCAAGGTGCGCTGGGTATATCAATGACCAATCCAATTGCCCAGGCTTCCTGGATACAAACCGTACCACTGTCAATTAACGCTACACTGGAGCAATCTCGTCTGATATTGGAAATGCCAGGACGGTTAATCCGTGGCGAGGTGGCGGGCGAACAAGCCCGTGTTGTTGGTCCGGTGGGAATTTTTACCATGTTCTCGCATGCGCGCGAACTCGATGAGGAAAACGCCGTCTCCGCCGATCCCTTCAACCGTACTGTTACCCTGCGTTTGATGACGATCATCACAATCGCGCTTGGCTTAACCAATCTATTCCCAATCCCTGCTCTCGATGGCGGCCGCATACTCTTCATCTTGCCCGAAATCATTACCCGTCGTCGCGTGCCTCCACAGTACGAAAACATAGTCCACTTAATCGGGTTCGTTGCGCTCATCCTACTTATGTTTTATATCACCGCACAGGATATTTTGAACCCTATTCGTCTCCCGTGATTGGAGTGATTGATGAGCAAGGAAGTAAAACGCGTTATCCCATTTGATGATATCCTCGCTGCTTTGCTGGACGATAATCGCTCTTTCCCGCCAGCCTTTTTGCACCGCTTTTCCGACCTCAACCCAACCGACTTCGCCAAGCTTAAAACTGTTTGGGGACAGGTCTCTCCAGCACGCCGGGTGGCGCTGGTCGAGGATTTGGAAATTCTGGCAGAAACCAATACCTTGGTTTCATTCGACGATTTATGCGTTTTCTGCCTGGACGATAGCGAACCTGGCGTGCGCATTGCAGCCTTGCGTTATCTGTGGGAAAGCGAGGATGTGTCGCTGGTTGCCAGGTTGATCCACTTGCTGGAAAATGATCCGGTTGACCTGGTTCGCGCAGCCGCCGCCAGCACGCTTGGAAAATTCGTTTATCTGGGCGAGTTGGAAGAAATCCCCCCATCGGTGCTGCTCACCATCGAAGAAAAACTGCTTGGCGCGGCTTCAGATGACCAACCGCCTCTCATTCGTCGCCGGGCAATCGAATCCTTGGGTTATTCCAGCCGTAAGGAAGTTAAACACCTGATCCAGTCAGCCTATAATCACGACGATCCTCAATGGCAATGCACTGCGTTGTTCGCCATGGGGCGCTCTGCCAACGAGGAATACATCCCCACCGTGGTAGACCAATTGGACAATCCCAATCTGGATGTGCAGTTCGAAGCCGTGCGCGCCGCCGGCGAGCTTTCGGCGAGTCAAGCCCGCGAGCCACTTCTGGAAATGCTGGCGGAGAACGCTGATGACGGAGATTTGCGCATGGCGGTAATCTGGTCACTATCACAAATTGGCGGGGAAGAAGTTCGCGAAACGCTGGAAACTCTGCTGGAGGAAACCGACGATGATGAGCAGGTGGAATTCATCCAGGAAGCCCTCGACAATCTGTACCTGACCGAAGGATTATCCTCCTTCGAGATGTTCGATTTTGACTCCCAAGACGAAGATGACCTGCGCTCGGTTGTCAACCTTGAGGATAAAAGCGAAGACGAGGAAGAAGATAACAGCCAAGACAACCATCATCTCAAGTGAGCATTTAAGAGGGGCAAGCTTTTGTGTCGTAAAATCCTGTTTTTCCTTGTTTTACTCAGTGCGCTCAACCTGGCAGCCAACTCTAAGCCTGATAACGGGTTGGATGGCTTAGTCAATCCACCGGAAATCATTTTTGGCGAAAAGATCACCTTTCAGGTAGAACTTGACCAACCCGAAACAATCAACAACGCCTTTCTATTTGTTCAGCCGGATGGTCAAGAGCCAGAGATATTCCCCTTTCCCCCATCGGCACAAGCCGAAAGCACGATCGAATATGATCTGTCCAGCAACCCGCTCCGTCCTTTCGTTTGGGTATCTTACTGGTATCAGATAGAAACTCTGGATGGACAGTCCATAACCAGTCCTAAACAACGTTTCCGTTACGAAGATAGCCGTTTTGAATGGCAACGCCTCGAAACCCCAAACTTTGAAATTGCCTGGACAAACGGAGATGCATCCGTCGGTCAGCAGGCGCTGGAAGTAGCCAGCCATAGTCAGAGAAGTGTACGTTCACTTTTGGATGTGGACTTACCGACCCCAGTATCAATATTCATATACTCGTCCGCGCTCGATCTGCAATCAGCGCTCAATCTCAGCCAAAGCAACTGGATCGCCGGGCACGCCAGCCCGGATATCGGCGTTATCCTCATCTCCATCCCGCCCGGGCCCGATCAGCGAGCAGAAATGGAACGCCAGATTCCGCACGAACTGATGCACATTGCTCAATATCAAGTCGTTGGTGATGACTATAGCCGGTTGCCCCTTTGGTTGAGCGAGGGCATGGCATCCAATGCCGAGTTGTACCCTAATCCGGAATACCAGCGCGTGTTACAAAACGCAATAAACAGCGATACCCTTTTACCAATGGTCAACCTGTGCGCTGCATTTCCACGCGAATTATCCGGCGCGATCTTAGCCTACGCTCAATCATCCTCCTTTGTTCGATTCTTGATTCAGAATTACGGGCTCTCCTCCCTGCGCGATTTAATTACCGCCTATCAGGATGGATTGGGCTGCGAAGAAGGCGTCCGTTCAGTAATGAACCAAACGATTGCCCAGTTGGAGACCCGCTGGCATCAGGAGGTTTTGGGGCGCGACCTTACCGGCGCTGCCTGGCGAAATCTTCGCCCCTATTTTTTTATCCTTATTCTCATCCTGATCCCTGCCGGACTCACTTTGCTGCCGCGCAGAAAACAACGAGGGCAAAATGCCATCCAGTGAACCCTGCCAGCGTCTGCGCGCCATCGTTGATGGTCGCGTCCAGGGGGTAGGCTTTCGCATGTTCGTGCTTACTTGTGCCCGTAGCCTCAATCTAAAAGGCTGGGTGCGCAATCGCTGGAATGGCGAAGTGGAGGTGCTAGCCGAGGGTACGCGCCCGTCGCTGGATGCTTTTGCGGCCAACTTGCGCTCCGGTCCACCAGCAGCGATTGTCTTAAATCTTCAGTTGGAATGGAGCGAAGCCAGTGGGGAATTCCATCGTTTTGAAGTGCTTCCAACCGCCTGAACAACTTTATGCTTCGGGTTTTCCATCCCAGGGATAAATTTCGCTGCCTTTTGCCGCGGCGCGAATGGCAGGATCGTCTGAATAACACCCCCTGAGCTCTGGGGGAATCAAGGCGGCGATCCGGCGCATCATTTCGTGACCGATTTCCTCCAACTTGTTGCGGTCGGATTCTCCGCGCTCTGAAACAAAAAACGGTCCGAAGGGCGCGCCAAAGCGGAGGGTCACTCTGGCTCTTTTTCCTCGTCGCAGGAAAGGAAAGATGTTGTACATTCCGTCCAGCCCAAGCGGTAAAATCATGGCGTTTGTGCAGCTCGCCAGGTACGCAGCGCCGGGGCGGGCTGGACGCAAAACTCTCGCCCAGCTGCCCGCTTCAGGAAAAACGCCCAATACGCCGTTCTGTTCGAGCACTTTTCGGGAAGCATAAAGGGTATCCCGGGAGAGAGAACCGCGTCGCACCGGCAGCAACCCGTACAAACGCGCTATCCACCACACGGCTTTTGGAGCGTTTGGCATTTGGCTGCCACCAATATATTCAATCGGGTACGGGACCGCTCCAATCACCGCCACAGGATCTAAAAAACTGAAATGATTTCCGATGACCAGCAAGGGACCACGCTCTGGCAGGTTTTCCTTCCCCTCGATGACGAAATCGGTAAGAACAGATAAGGATACCCGGATCAAACTACGTAAAACCCGGCGCAGCACCCGCCGGCGAGGATAGGTAATGGCAAGCGCATCACGACTCATGATAACTTGTGTTCTTCCGATCCCTTTTTTGTGGAGGCAATAGGTTGACGAACACGCACCAACAGCAAAAATCCCACAAGCAAGAACAATATAATCGATCCTATGGCTACGCGAACACCCATCTGCTCTGCGCTGAGCTCATCATAACCGCGCAGCCCAAACAGTATTGCCGCTTCTGCTGCAATCAAGCCATACACTGCCGGTCCTATGAAAGATGATGTCCTCCCGCCCACCTCAAAAAAGCCAAAAAACTCAGCGCTTTTTTCCGGCGGGGCAAATTGACCAACCATTGCGCGGCTGACCGATTGCACCCCGGTCAGCGCGAATCCTGCCAGGGCTCCGATGACAAAAAACACCGTCAGACTCTGAACAAACAACATCCAAACCACCGCCGCTATCATGACCACCAGTGAGATCATCAGCGCCAGTTTACTGGTTAACCGGTAAGCCAGGATGCCGAACAGGTACGCCCCGGCTACGCTTGCCACCTGGACAATGATCATAAAGATAATCAACTGCTGCTGGTTCATCCCGAACAACACCGCGCCGATAATGGCAGCAAAGTTAAGCGCCATCATGATTCCGTCATGATATATCAGGAATGAAATTATGAACTTGATAAATTCTTTGTATTTCCGCACTGCCCGGATGGTCTCACCTAACCGACGGAATGCTACCTGGAAATAGTTATCCCCCCGATGCAACGGTTGAGGTTCGCTTCGTTCGCGCAGCCATAAAAACAACGGGATTGCCGATGCAAGGTAGAAAAACGCGGTGATGAGAAAAGAATACCGCACAACTTCCGTTCCACCCACGCTGGTAATGAGCGCCAAAACGATCAGCAGGCAGACAATCCCACCAAATGATCCAAACGCCCAACCATTGCCTGAAATTTTGCCGATCTCCTCTGGCGCGGCGATTTCCGGCAATAGTGCGTTGTAAAACACTTGCGCTGCGCGGTAACCGATCTCCGCCAGGATGAAGAACAACATTCCGATAAAAACATCCCCCGGGGTGACAAAAAACAACGCAGCAGTAAAAATTACGGACAGCGAAGTAAAAATAAACAAGAATTTCTTTTTGGAACCTGAAAAATCCGCAATCGTCCCCAGTATGGGCGCGATCACCACCACAACCAGCATCGCAATCCCAACCGAAAGCCCCCATAACCGCGTTCCTTCCGAACCACCAACCACCTGCCCCTTGAAGTACGCCGCGTAAACCGCTAAAAGCACAACCGCTGCGTAGGCAGAATTGCCAAAATCATAAAAATACCACGCCCAACGTTCCCGACGTGTGGCAGGAACACGATGGCGGCGTATTGTTGGTTTGGTTTTATCCAGCGCAATATCCATAAACTACCTCTTGAATTACCACTGTACCCACAAAAGGTGGGTAACCGAACTTTCCACTTCGGTTACCCGTAACACATAGTGTAACATAACCTTGAAAATACCCAACCGCATAATATACCCGGTTATGTCAGACATATGTCATGGATCTGCCCCAGGTCATGGGTTATCAAGCATGGATTAGAACCCCTTAGCCATGATATAAGTTACGCTTTTATCAATCATACAACCCACCTTCCGGTATAATACAATTCAGCACAAGAGCATTCCTCAGCGCAAATTTCTCGACGATAAGGATAATTATGCCCAAGCGGTTGATATTGGTTGCCGGGAATATTGGATCGGGAAAAACATCACTGACCGAGCGTATCGGCGCCCGCTTGGGCTGGCGCACTGCCTACGAATCCGTTGGCGATAATCCGTACCTGCCAGATTTTTACCAGGATATGCGCTCTTGGTCGTTTCACTTACAAATTTATTTTCTGGGCCATCGGGCTCAACAGCATCTGGATATGTGGAATGATCCGCGCTCTGCCATCATTGACCGCAGCATCTACGAGGACGCCGCCATCTTTGCCCGCGCTCTTTACCACATGGGTAATCTAAACGAACGCGACTACCAAACTTATCGCAAAGTGTTCGACCTGATGATCCGCACCCTTCCCACTCCTTCATTATTAATTCATCTGAAAGCCCCCGTTAATTTACTTCTGGATCGAATCCGCCAGCGCGGGCGTGCAATCGAAACCAACATCACCTCGGAGTACCTGCAATTGCTTGAATCATTTTATACTGACTGGATGCATACCTACGACCTTTGCCCGGTATTGACCATTCGCACCGACGATCTGGATTTTGTCAACCAACCGCCCCATCTGGATACAGTCGTGCAGCGCATCCACGAAAAATTGACCGGCAAAGAAGAAATAGTCTTTTAATAATCCAGGGGGATACCCATACCGTATGCTCAACCGACCTAAAATCATTGGTGAATACCAGCTCCAAAGACCCGAACTGAAACCTTATGACGCCACCGCCGTATTGGCAGCGGATGAAATTATTGGCTTGATTCTCGAGCGGCTGCCTTACCTGGTCGTCGAGCATATTGGCAGCACCGCGGTGCCAGGCATGCCCGGAAAAGGCATCATTGATTTATTGCTGACCTATCCCGCCGGAATGCTTGATACAGCCTGCGAGTTGCTCGCTGAGTTAGGTTTTCAAGACCAGCCACACAACGATCCTTTTCCGGAAAGCCGCCCGATGCGGGTTGGATCCTACGAGTATGATCGCAAGCGCTACCTGGTGCATGTCCATGTGCTGAGCGAACGCTCACCGGAGGTTTACCAATTACGCGCTTTTCGCGACCGGTTGCGCCTGGATATCAATTTTCGCGCCGCATATCTGGATCACAAACGTTCGGTATTAAACAAAAGCAACGTTGATTCGAGCGAATATGCGCGCCTCAAGGGCGAGTTCATCCGTAAAGCGATGAGTAAACCCTGACCCTGGTATGGTATAAACTCTTGCTCAGTTATGAATTATCAAGATGAGCGAAGAAAAATTAATCGGCGAGGATTAACCACCCAATAGAAAAGGTGCGGCTTGCGCGCGCACCTTTTCTGATTGTAAAAGTTTTTTGATTTACCAGCTGCGGCGACCACCGCCACGGTTGCCTTGTTTTCCACCGCGCCGGTCTGCGCCACCGGGACCGCGGCGTTCAAAACCACCACCGTCAAAACTGCGAGGGGGACGCTCTTCGCGAGGGCGAGCTGCATTGACCGTCAGATTACGGTTCATGAACGATTTGCCATTTAGACCCTGAATGGCGTTCTGCGCTTCGCTGTCATTTTCCATTTCAACGAAGGCAAAACCACGCGGCTGACCAGAGAACTTATCTTTGATCAAATTGACCGCCGTGACCGTACCATAGGCTGTGAACAGATCGCGGACCTCATCTTCGGTCGCATTGAACGACAAATTTCCAACATAAATATTCATTTTTTCCTTTTCTCTTTCTATGCTCGACGACCTAGAGAAACATCCACACGAAGAGATCCCGTCAAAATTACAACCCGACCGAAATCAAACGAGGAACCTGATAGATCGTCATAACGAATGGATACCGACAGGAAGATTATACCACTGATTAACCAGATGAGTTTTACATTTCCTCTCGAAAAATTAATCCATATTTCTTTCTGGCTGCCAACCAGGCGCGGCGGAGCAATTCGTAAAATTCCTGCGGCTTTTTAATGTTTCGAAGGATCACCTCCGGATGGGTTGGGTCTGCCCCAACAATGCGGATATCCCCCAGGTCCAACATCCGCTCCCCAACCGATTGAGACACATCAATATCCTGAATGCGAATCAGTTCGAAATTTTCGTAATCCTTGCTCAACAGGCCGGTTACAACCTTAATTCGTTCGTTGGTAAGAACGTAATACTCGACCAGCGAAAGGAACGGACGCCCTTTCCAAAGAATTTCCTCGTCCGCATTCAGGTCGGTAATTTTGGGAAGGTTCTCATCCTTGTCGTAACCCAATGCCTCATCCATCACCAGCAGCATCTGCTCACTGATGCTGTCCGCCAGTTTATTCTGCTCATCGGTTGGAATGCCGGATAAATTCACCCCACTTTGGGCAATCGCCTGCCAGACGCTGGACTTGATTTTTGTGCGAATTTGCTCTAATTCCATTGCATCACTCCTCATGGTTCGTTATTCAGACGAAAAAATTGTACCTGCTTTCTTGATTATAGTAAGAAATTTATTTTTAATACCGCCTAATTACCCATTCACCTGAGGATGTACCAATTTGATTCTTGACCAGTTTGGTCCTTCCCGTAAGATGAGCAGGTTCGGATGCAGCCAGGTGCCTCCGCAGAAATTGAGCCTGCGAAAGAGCGGGTGGTTGTAGCAAAATCCTGCGTGTTAGACTGCGGGAACTCTTTTAGTCGGAGAAATCCTTCAGGTTGAGGTGCAGCGCTTCCATCTGGGAGTTGCCACACATTTTGGGCTAATCATAGACCATCCTGATGCCACCTGGTATACTTGGAACATGATTGAAGTCAATTCAACCATAAAAATAGATGAAAGCGAGATCCAGTTCGATTTCATCCGCGCGTCTGGTCCTGGAGGGCAGAACGTTAATAAGGTCTCGTCTGCGGTTCAGCTCCGCTTTGACATTCGCAATTCCCCCTCTCTAAAACCAGATGTAAAAGAACGCCTGACTAAATCGGCTGGTAATCGCGTCACTGAGGACGGCATCCTGATCATCGAAGCCAAACGCTACCGCACCCAGGAACAAAACCGCCTGGATGCTATTCGGCGCTTGATTTTGCTTGTTCAAAAGGCGTTGGCGCCGCCAAAAGTTCGCAAAATCACCCGTCCGACAGTAACCTCAAAGGCTGCTCGCTTAAGCAGCAAGAAGCGCCGCGGCGAGATAAAACGCATCCGGCAGTATACTCCCGAAGAATGGGAGTGAGCAATCTTTTTGGCTTTATGCTCCCTTAAGGCATAACAATAGGACTTTTGCGCCTCTATCCGGTTCTGGATTTACCTGGCAAAATCCGTTTTCAGCAACCATGCGGGTAATCACAGTTGGCGTGCCTACATTTAATGAGCGCAATCCTGAACCTTTATTTTTTGCTCGAATATCAAATTTGTGATGAGGGAATATACGATGAATCATATTTACAAATCAATCGAAATAACCGGCACATCTTCAACCAGCATCGAAGAGGCTATTCAATCGGCAATCCAACGCGCTTCCCAAACGGTGAATAATCTGCAATGGTTTGAGGTGGTTGAAATCCGCGGCAGGATAGCCGCAGGGCGTGTTGACCAATGGCAAATCACGTTAAAGATTGGTTTCACCCTCGAAGATTGATATCCACCTAATGCCGGCAATCTGGAATTGACCAAAACCCCTACCTTTCGCTAGCGATAATTACCTTTATGTCCCAGCAAAAACCTAAAAATTTCCACCTGCCAACAGCCGAGCGAATAAAATCAGATTCGATCCTCCTGTTCGTATCGGCAATATGGGGAAGCGGTTTTATCGCCCAGAGCATCGCTGCCGAAACTATGGGTAATTTCACCTTCAATGGCATTCGCTTTGCAATCGGAGCGCTGTTATTAGCCACATTGCTGCGGTTTCGCATCCACCTGACTGCCAAAAACCTGCCCGGAATTGCTCTGGCAGGTGGTTTATTGTTCGGCGGCAGCACCCTTCAACAGGTCGGCATCAAGACCACTACCGCCGCCAATGCGGGCTTCATTACCGGGCTGTATGTGGTCATCATCCCCGTGCTGCTATTTTTCTTTTCCCGCCAGAAGATTCACTGGTCAACCTGGGTCGCGGCTTTGTTGGCGGTTCTCGGCGCGCTCTTTCTCAGCACCGGTGGCACATTCGAGCCGGCTCCCGGAGACTGGTTTATATTGGGTGGGGCTTTCTTGTGGGCAGCGCATGTGATCGTTGTTGGACGCATGGCGCGCCGAATGAATAATTACCTATTTTCATTCGGGCAATTTGCCATCACAGCCGTCTTGAACAGTATCTGTGTGCTCTTCTTTGAATGGCACTTACCTTCACCAGCCCAGCCAGCCTGGCTGGCGGTGTTATTTTCAGCCATTTTTCCGGTTGGGCTCGGATTCACATTACAGGTCGTCGGTCAACGCAATGCCCCTACCACAGATGCAGCCATTCTCTTCAGCATGGAAGCAGTTTTTGCCGCTCTGTTCGGATATTGGTTGCTCAACGAAACCCTGCTGCCCCTGCAAATCGTGGGCTGCTTGTTGATCCTCAGCGCAATGCTGCTGGCGCAATTTCGCCAGTTCTTTCCTTCAACACAACTCGAAATCGAGCCTGCCCCAGGAAAATCTTCGCCGGCAGGATGAGACAGCTCAAAAAATCCGTCAGGTGATTACCGCTTAACTCTCCATTAGTACAGGTACAAGCCAATACACCTGTGCTATGATGATTGCGTTTCAAGAACTCGATCCAATTGTTTTCCATCGCAACTTATTCGCTCGGGTTGCGTATATGGTGGTAAGAGAGCGCAGGAGCAACCGGTGATTACACTTGAATTGGATTTGCTCATCGACGCACAAAACGGAAACGATGAAGCATTTACCAGCCTGGTCGAACAATACCAAAACCCAGTTTACAACCTGTGTTACCGGATGCTCGGCAATGCTCAAGAAGCGGAAGATGCTGCTCAGGAAACATTTTGGCGGGCGTACCAAGCCATTCGTCGTTACGACCGCGCTCGCCCATTTGCTACCTGGCTTCTTTCGATCGCCGCTCACTACTGCATCGACCAACAGCGCAAAAAACGGATCACCACCATGGAAATTGAGGACTGGATGGAAGAAATAATTCCCGACCACGCTCCCCAACCGGAAAAACAAATGGCAGCCCAAGAAGAGCGAACGTCTATCCAGGATTTACTACACTCCTTGAATCCTCAAGATCGTGCCGCGGTGATCATGCGCTACTGGTATGAGTGTTCCGAAGAGGAAATCAGCCAGGCATTGCAGTTGTCAGTTAGTGCCGTCAAAAGCCGGCTGCACCGCGCCCGATTGAAGATGGCACAGCGCTATCAGACTGAACAGGTAGCGCTTGCCGAAAGGATTCATGATGAGTCACCAGCCTTTTGAGACCTGGATAACCACTACCGAAGATCTAACCACAACCCAAACCAATTTACTGGAACAGCACTTACAATCCTGTCCACAGTGCCGGAATATTAAAAGCGGCTGGCGGTTGGTTGAACGGCGGTTACAATCGGCTGCTATCATCCCGGCTGCAACCGGTTTTGCCACCCGTTTTCAAGCCAACCTGGAAAACCGAAAAGCGAAAGAACACCGTCGCCAGGTTGGATTTGCAGCGGGTTTCTTGGGAGGATTATTTGTGCTGGTCAGCCTGATCTTGATGATAAAAACTGTTGTGGTCGTTACGCCTGCCCGTTTAATCGGAGAGATCATTCATTTCATTGCCCTTGCCCCCCAACGCTGGTTAGATATTCGCTTCGTCATATATTACTGGGGCAGCCAGATTCCAACAGTCGTTCTGGTCATTGGCATTGCGATAGCCCTTGGTTGGACTTTGCTTCTTGTCATTACCTGGTTGTTGACCTATCTGCGCATTTCCCATCAAGGAGTCAAAAATCAATGAAAAATACGATTAAACTTTCTGCGCTACTGCTGGTGATTCTCGTTTTGCTGCTGGCTCTGCCGGGCACTGTGATGGCTCAGAACCCTCCACCCGAGCAATTCAGCGGCGATCAGTTCGTGATTGGAGAAAATTTCACCCTCCGGGAAAACCAGGTTTTGAACGGCTCGTTGGTAATCATTGGCGCAAACGCATCCATAGAGGAAGGTGCTTTGGTCGAGGGTGATATCGCCATGCTGGGCGGCAACCTGGATATTTCCGGCGAGGTGATCGGCAATCTAAGTATCATTGGCAGCAATCTCAACTTAACTGAAACGGCTGTCATTCGCGGCAATATTCAAACAATTGGCGGGGTGGTGAATGGCGCCGACCAAGCCAGAATCTTTGGTAGTATCAACACCGTCAACCCGCAGCGATTAATGTTTAACTTCGACCGATTCGATTTCTCCCCGCCCGCCAGCCCGGTGCGGGAAATCGGCTCGTGGATCAGTAATGTCCTAACCAACGTGCTTCAAATCCTGGCGATGGCTGTGCTGGCTTTGATCATCGGTCTCTTGATGCCTCGCCAATTAACCATCATGGGTAAAGTCATTTCCGACCAACCAGTATTGAGCGGCGGGATTGGTCTATTGACTATGGTGGTTTCTCCGCTCGTCCTGATCATCCTCGTCATCACCATCCTGCTCATTCCGGTTGCATTCATCGCAGCACTGGTCATGGCGCTGGCAACGCTGCTCGGCTGGATCGCGGTTGGGTATCAGATCGGGCTGAGAATCTCCAGCCTGCTTAAAACTCACTGGGTGGATGCCGTGACTGCTGGCTTGGGAACTCTGCTGCTCGGCGTAATCGTTTGGCTGCTGGGCTACCTCTTCTGTCTGGGCGGCTTAGTTTCGCTGCTGGCAATCAGCATCGGATTAGGCAGCATCATCCTGACCCAGTTCGGCAGTAAACCCTATCCAGCGCCAGCAGCACCGATTGTTTACCCGTCTGCTCCCCCGGCTGCGCCAGGCTCTCCTCTGCCTCCAGCCTCCATCGAGCCGCCAGCTGCTGGCTACACGCCACCTCAACCAGAAAATTAACGAAACGGACCGATTATTCCATGAAAAAGCATCTTCTTATTCTACCGATAACCCTGCTGCTGGCTGCCTCGCTGGCATGTTCATTCACCGTCAACCTTCCCTCCGCCCAAACCGGCGAAACCGAGGTCTTGACCATTCAAGAAGCAGCTCCCGCTAACGTTGATACCGTAGAGTTGTCCATTGAAATGGGCGCGGGAGAATTGGATATTCAACCCGGGGCTGAGGTGCTGGTGGAAGGCGAAATGCACTACAACATTCCTGACTGGAAACCCGAAATCGTGCGCGATGGCAACAATCTCCTTTTACGGCAGGGACGTAAGGACACCCTGACCATCCCCGGCGGCAATGTAATCAACCGTTGGAACCTGAAACTGGGCTCTTCCCTGCCACTAGACCTAAACGTTGATGCAGGGGCGTATAAAGGCACTCTCAATCTAACTGGCATACCGCTCACCAATCTGGTTATTCAGGATGGCGCCAGCCAGGCAGAAGTGCGTTTTGACGAACCCAACCCCGTTAAAATGGACAGCCTGCGCTACCGTACCGGTGCATCCGAAGTCCGTCTGATCGGCTTGGGCAATGCCAACCCCAGTTTCTTCACCTTCGAAGGTGGTACCGGTTCATACACGTTGGATTTCACCGGCAGCCTTCAACAGGACATGTTCGCCGATATTTCCGCAGGGGTTAGTAATTTAAGAATAATCATCCCTGAGGGCATGCCGGCGCGGGTGGTTATATCCGGCGGTCTGAACAACATTCAGCCGCGCGGCACCTGGCAGATCAGCAACAATGTGTACGAAACCGACGGTAGCGGATACAAACTGGAGATTAACCTTAACATGGGGTTGGGCAATTTGGAATTAGTCTCTGAATGACCTTGTTTAGCGGCAGCCTTCCAGCGCAAAGACAGTTACGTTGATTGCTGTGCGTACCGCTATCATGCGCTCATCCGGCGACCACTTGGTTTCCTCAACCCCCGTCCGGTCAATAGGTAAGGCGAACTTGGTGTTGTCTGAAAGGTTACCCAGCCAGGCAACACCATTTCTATCCGTAAAAAATACCAGCCCGGCCGTTGGAGACCAGTTAGCATTGCGCCAGTTACGGTGGGGCACCACCCCCGGCTGGTTCAGCGGCACTTGAAGGCTGGTATCCATATTTTGCCGGGTTTCTTCCAAAACAACCCCTTGTCCGCTCACCAGATCAAGTTCCACAAATCGAACACAGTCAATTCCGCAAGTTTCGCTGATCTGAAGCACCTGATCGCTGCGCCAACCAATAATTCCTTTGCGGCTGGCAAACTCATCCGTTGCTGCAATTGTGTATAGATCCATAGTGCTGCCGTCGAGCAACGAATAAACCATAACCGAATACTGGTTTTCTGCCGGGCGGAAAGTAATAAAAGCAATTCGCTCTCCGTTCGGCGACCAGGTCAAATCGCCATTCACCTTAATATCCGCACTGCCCTGCCGCTCACCGTTGGCAAGATCCAATACAACCAAATCACCCTCGTACCAACCCCACATATCGTTATGCGGTGAGACATACGCCAATTTGTCCTCCAACGGCGACCATGCCAGCAAATCACCTTGCAGCCGGTCGGTTTGGATCACCCTGTCTTCCCCTTTCAGGCATGCTTGAAAGGCAATAACCTCCAGCCCATCGCTTACATCCGCAACAACCTGAACAGTCGGGGTAACCTCCACCACAGGTTGCTCATCGCCCATGGGAATACACGCTGTCAAAAGCAGCCAACTTGCCAGCAAAACGATTACGAGCCGCTGGCTGTATCTTCGCATCTGTGCAATGGACTGGAATGGCATTTTCAACCACGCTTCCTAGATAGAACGGTACAACCCCATCTGTTCGATGATTGTATATACCGCCGGAGGTAAATAATACCGGTAGTGGCGTCCTTCCGCAACCCGTTGCCGGATTTCGCGGGCAGAGATTTCCATAAGAGGCGCATCTATGAATTCAATCCTTGCGCTCAATCCGGGTACGGCTTGCTCCAACCGGCTCAGATCAATCTGATCCCCCGGTCGGCGCACGACTCCCAACGTTGAAATTTCGGCTATCAAATCACCAGGGCGATGCCAGCCTGGCAGATCACGCAATGAATCGCCGCCAATCAGATAAAAGATACGCGCATCCTCAAAGGCTTGTTTCAATAATCGCACCGTATCAAGAGCATAATGCGGTCCGGGGCGATCTACCTCAATCAACGAGAGTTCGAAGCAAGGATTATCCCCGATGGCGGCTTGTACCAGTTTCAATCGCGCCTCCAGTGAAGAAATCACCTGCCCCTGTTTGTGCGGCGGGTCGGGTGTAAGTACCCATAACAACCGGTCGAGGCGCAATTGCTCCACCGCCTCAGACGCCAGGATGAGATGTCCAACATGCGGCGGGTCGAAGGTGCCGCCAAATACGCCAAGCTGCATCAGGTTCAATCCTGCCATTCCAGTTCGTGCTCGTCACCGATGTATACGGTATCGCCATCCTGAATGCCCATCTCGCGCAAGCGTTCCTCCACTCCCAGGCGTTCAATCAACCGTTGGAAGCGGCGCACCGAGCCCTCGAACTCCCAATACGTCATGGCTGCAGCGCGTTCAATGGCAGCCCCCCTGACCTTGTAACCGCCATCTGGCGTGCGGGCGATGGTAAAATCACGCGGATCGTCACCCGGGCGGTATACAGGCAGGGAAATGGCTGCTTGCGGTTCGGGCGCGTTTTTGAGCAGTTCGACGCATTTCCACAACACTTCATCCAGACCAATTCGCGCCACCGCTGAAACAGCAACCGGCTGATCAACGCCCTTCGATTGCAACTGGCGGCGAATATCCCCCCAGCGCTGCTCAACTTCAGGCAGGTCGTATTTATTCAACGCCACAATCATTGGTTTGCGCGCCAGGTCGGGGTCGAACAAGGCTAATTCCGCATTGACCTGACTGTAATCCGCCAACGGGTCAGGAGACAAGCCATCCAACAAGTGGATTAATACCCGCGTGCGTTGGATGTGGCGCAGGAAAGCGTCTCCCAGACCTACGCCCTGGTGCGCGCCCTCGATTAAACCGGGAATGTCCGCCAGTACCAGACTGGTATTTTGATCCAAATCCGCTACACCCAAATTGGGTTGCAAAGTCGTAAATGGATAATCGGCAATTTTCGGCTTGGCATTGGTTACCGCAGCAAGTAAACTGGATTTGCCCGCATTTGGCACGCCAACGATGCCAACGTCAGCAATCAACTTTAATTCAAGGCGCAGCGCGCGTTCTTCCGCCGGTTCTCCCTTTTCCGCAATGCGCGGCGCCTGATTACGCGCGGTGGCAAAGCGGGCATTGCCGCGCCCGCCGCGCCCACCTTTGCATACCACCAGTCGTTGTCCGGCTTCAACCAGATCGCCGAGTAATTCGCCGCTGTCAGCATCGTAAATAATTGTGCCGGGCGGGACCGCAATAATCAGGTCATCGGCTGATTTGCCGGTCATGTTGTTCACGCCGCCTTTTTTACCATCGGTGGCGGCAAATTTACGCTGGTAGCGGAAATTGACCAGCGTGTTCAGCGTCGGGACAACCTCCAGCACAACGTCCCCGCCGCGACCGCCATCACCGCCATCCGGTCCGCCGCGGTTTACGAATTTCTCGCGGTGGAAGTGAACAAATCCATCGCCGCCTTTGCCGGAACGGGCATTGATAATCGCTTCATCAATGAACATGACTGCTTTCTTCGGCGGGAGACAAACCCAATCATCCGTTTGTCCCCCGCCCGCTTCACTATAATCCGTGATTACTTCAAAAATCTGGCTTTCAGGATATCCTTGAGCGTCGGCTGCCCGATTTCCTGAAGTTCGTAACGCACCCGCTGCATCGGTTTGCGCACCTTGATCACCCGGTTCAGGTCAATGGGGGTGGCAGAGATCACCAAATCAACATCCGAGTTGTTGATTGTCTGCTCCAGGTCGCGCATTTGCTCATCACCGTAACCCATCGCCGGCAGAATTGGACCGGTAGTGGTATATTTTTCGTAGGTGGACTTAATGGATCCCACCGCAAAGGGACGCGGATCGACGATTTCGGCGGCGCCAAACCGGCGTGCCGCGACCCAACCCGCGCCGTATGCCATTTCGCCATGCGTCAGGGTGGGACCGTCTTCGATCACCAGTACCCGTTTGCCGCGAATTTCTTCGGGCTTGTCAACGAAAAGCGGCGAGGCGCCTTCAATCACTACCGCGTCCGGGTTGAGATTGGCAATGCTTTCGCGTACCGCAATCACCGCTTCCGGGCTTGCAGTATCCACCTTGTTGATCACAAACACATCCGCGCGGCGCATGTTGGTTTCACCTGGATGGTAGCGGACTTCATGACCCGGGCGGTGGGGATCGGCAACCACAATGGCCAGATCATCCTTGTAAAACGGGAAATCGTTGTTACCACCATCCCAGAGGATGATATCCACTTCCTGCTCAGCCTGGCGCAGGATTTTTTCATAATCAACCCCGGCATAAACGATCACGCCATTATCGAGGTGGGGTTCATATTCTTCACGTTCCTCAATCGTGCATTCGTGTTTATCCAGATCACTGTAATCGGCAAAGCGCTGCACCGCCTGCTTAACCAAATCACCATAGGGCATCGGATGGCGAATGGCAGCCACTTTGAAACCCAGGCTGATCAGGATTTTGGAAACCCGGCGGGTGGTCTGGCTTTTGCCGGAACCGGTGCGCACCGCGCAAACCGAAACTACTGGTTTGCTGGACTGAACCTGGGTATCGCGAACGCCCATCAGGCGAAAGTCCGCGCCGGCTGCCAACACCTGCGAGGCTTTGTGCATCACATATTCATGGGAAACGTCGCTATACGCAAAAACCACCTGGTCAACGCTCAAATTGCGGATCAGGTTGACCAATTCGCTTTCCGGGTAAATCGGAATCCCTTGCGGGTACAGGTTGCCAGCCAGTTCCGCTGGATAGCGGCGACCTTCGATATTCGGAATCTGCGTGGCAGTGAAAGCCACCACCTGGTATTCCGAATTGTCGCGGAAAAAGACATTGAAGTTATGGAAATCCCTTCCCGCTGCGCCCATAATAATCGTACGGATGGTCATAAATTAAGTCTCCTTTGAATGTGAATAAGATTGATCATCTGTTCACATCGCTTGTGGGGCTGTGATGCCCAGCAAAGCCAGACTGTTGGCAATCGTCTGGCGTGTTGCCGCAGTCAGGCGCAGTCGAAAACCGCGCATGGGTTCTTCGGCTTGAAGAACCGGACATTGGGTGTAAAAGTCATTGAAGGCTTTTGCCAGTTCATAGGCATAGGTAGCCAACCAAAGTGGGCGCAGCTCGGTTGCAGAGCGCTGCACCTCGACCGAAAACCGCGAAATCAGGTTGATCAGTTCGACCTCTTGAGCAGCAAGCGTGTATTCCGCTTTTGCGCTGGCAGGCAATGCCTGGCTGAACTTGCGCAGGATGCTTCCGGCGCGGACATAGGCATATTGGATATACGGGGCAGCCTGGCCATTGAAATCGAGCGCGGTTTCCCAATCGAAGGTGACCACCTTAGTGTTCTCGCGCGCCAGCATCGGGTATTTAATTGCCCCAACCCCTACAGCTGTGGCGATTTTTTGCTTCACGTCTTCGGACAGGTCTGGATTTTTCTCGCGCACAACTTCCAGAGCGCGGCTAACCGCTTCGCGGATCAGGTCCTCCAGCAGCACAATGGTTCCCTCGCGCGATGACATCACCACATTCCCGGGCAGGTTTACCAGTTCATAGGGAACGTGCTGGCACTGGGCTGCTTTTTCAAATCCGGCAATTTCCATCGTCTTGAAAACCTGTTGGAAGTGCAGAGATTGGCGAACATCCACAACATAATAAGCGCGAGTCAAATCAGGGTAATCATAAAATTTTTGGCGCACCAACGCCAAATCCTCAGTAGAGTACAACGCGGTATTGTCAGAGCGTAGCACAACCAATACCCGGTATTTTTCGTTTTCCAAGTTGAGCAAATCATCCAGCTTGACCACTACCGCCCCATTCGGGCGTTCATCTATGGCTATTCCGCGGGCTATCAGATCATTGACAATTTCCTTGCCCGGTTGTTCCATCTGACTGTTGAAATAATAGATATCAAAGTGAATATCCAGTTGGCGGTAAATCTCATTAAATCCATCCAATGACCACTGGCGGGTTTCCTCCCATAATTTGACCACTGGCGGATCGCGCCGGTCCCAGCGAGCATACAAGGCGCGTAAATCACTTTCCAAAGCTGGGTTCTCCTCCAACCGGCGGCTGGCTTCGGCATAGATATCACCCATCCAGCGGGTGATGTCACCGGCGGGTTTCTCGCCCGGGTGAAAATTCATGTAACACCACAGCCATTTGATCACATGCAAACCCATATCGCCGGGATAGTTAGCCCGTACCACTGCATAGCCAGCAAAGGCAAGGATACGGCTGAGCACATCCCCAAGAATTGCGCTGCGTAAATGCCCAACATGCATGGCTTTATGGGTATTCGGTTGCGAAAATTCAACCATCACCTGCTCACCGCGCGGTTCTGCCTGACCAAAACGGCTGCCCAAAGCGAGCGCACTGTCAACCACCTGTTCTGCGTATACACTTTGTTGAAAATAAAGGTTTAGGTATCCGTTGACCGCTTCAACCTTTTCAAAACCAGAAGGAGTGCCAATCTCTTCGGCGATTTTCATCGCGATTTCCACCGCGCGGGCATTGACGTTAATCCGTTTTCCCTGACGCGCTTCCAATGCTGCCAGTTGAAAGAAAGAGGTTGCAATTCCCCAATGTCCACTAAATGGGATCCACTTCCATTGAATCTCCACATTCGGAAGCTGCATTTCCTGGCAGATCCGCTTTATTTTCTGTCCGATTCGATCCTGTTCCAATTCAAACATGCCTAAACCCCGAAAATCCGATCCCAAACAACAAATGACGATTATAACACGCCCGGACTTACCCACCCTCAAGCGGATGTGAAAAAAGCAAAAGCGGGAGAATATCTCCCGCTGCAGGTATGCTTAATAACAGATTAAATTTATGCGCTCAGAGCAGCCAGGCGCTTCATCAGGCGGCTCTTGCGACGGGCAGCGTTGTTCTTATGGATGACGCCTTTTTCAGCGGCTTTGTCCAAGGCTTTGACAGCCAGGACGACCGCTTCACGGGTTTCTTCCTTCTTCTCGCCGGAAACCAGAGTGATGCGGGCTTTGTTCACCGCTTTACGGGCAGCGCCACGGAAAAATCGGTTGCGCAAACGACGGCGTTCGTTCTGCTTATTGCGCTTGATTTGGGACTTAATGTTAGCCAAATTACTTCCTCCAAAAATTCATTCAACCAATTACGACCACCTATTTTACTCGACCCCCCCATTTTTGTCTAGGTAAAGTTCAACGGTAAAATCAACCGTACCAGCGCGCCGTCTGAGTGGTCGCTGTGAGAAAAAAGCAGCGCGATTCCAGTCCGGCAGCCCGAAATTCAGCCTGCATGGCATCAGCCACCATTTCAGCATCATCATCCGCAAAGGCGATAACACCCGGTCCCGCGCCGGAAAGTGCGCTCGCGCAGCCAAGGCGTTGAGCCGCCGCAATTGCTTTGGCTGCGCCGGGAATTAAACCCAAACGATGCGGTTGGTGTAAACGGTCTTCCATGACCCGCAGGAGCAATTTGCGGTTGCCTTCTTTCAACGCTTCAACCACCAGCGCAGCGCGTCCCAGGTTGAAAACCGCCTCCGCGCGGCTGACTTGCTTGGGTAAAACTGACCGGGCTGCGTTAGTGGATAAATTATAGCAGGGCAACACTACCACTAAATTGACCGGTTCGATGGGGAATGACTTAACCACCGGTGGGTTCATATCCGCGGCAACCACCACCAGCCCGCCAAACAACGCTGCCGCAGCATTGTCGGCATGACCCTCAACCTCGACCGCCAGGCGTAAAATTTCCAAACGGCTAAGCGGCTGCCCAAGGAAAAAATTTGCTGCCAAAAGCCCGCTCAATACTGCTGCGGCACTGGAACCCAGTCCGGATGCAAGTGGAATCAAATTATTGCATTCTATCTGCACATCTCGCGGCATCGTTGCTTCCCGCCGCACGTACAACGCCGTAAACCCTTGCGCAACCAGATTACCGGTATCTTTGGGTAAAATATCACTTCCTTCACCATTCACGGTTACCTGGATTCCATCCCCGCCCAACCGGAAGGAAGTCGTGTTCCACAAATCCAATGCTAAAGCCAGGCAATCAAAGCCGGGACCGAGATTGGCACTGGTCGCTGGCACCCCGATAATTACTTCGTTCATGTTAATTTTTCCCCCAATATCAACTCTTCGAGCATGGCAAGTTTTGGTTGAACTACTATCGGGTGGGTGAATTGTTTTACGATGACCTCCGGATCTTTCAATCCATGCCCGGTACACACCGCTACAACCCGTTTTCCTTTCACATTGATTGCGCGTTGCTGAATTTGCTGCCAAAAACCAGCCAATCCGGCAGCCGACGCTGGTTCAACCCATAACCCGTGTCCAGCCAGGCGGCGCTGCATATCCAGGATAAGTTCATCGCTAACTGCAATAATTTTCCCGCCTGATTCCTCCGCAGCCTGCAAGGCTTGTTCGCCACGCGCTGGTTTTCCGATCCGAATCGCGGTTGCTACGGTTTCCGGGTGCTCCACCGGGTGACCAAGAACAAGCGGCGCAGCCCCCGCCGCTTGCACTCCAAGAATATGCGGCAAGCCACTGCCCTTGATTCGATCGTATTGGCAAAACCCCATCCAATAAGACGTGATATTCCCGGCATTTCCTACCGGCAGGCACAACCAATCCGGCGCATTGCCCAAGTAATCGCAAATTTCAAAGGCTGCCGTTTTTTGCCCTTCGATGCGATACGGATTGAGCGAATTAACCAGCGCGATTGGGTGCTGCTGGCTGATTTCGACCACCAGGTTCAAAGCATCATCAAAAGAACCTTCGATCTGGATCACCTTTGCACCATACGCAATGGCGCCCGCCAGTTTTCCTGCCGCCACCTTGCCCTCCGGGATAATCACAACCGCTTTTGTGCCTGAGCGGGCAGCATACGCCGCCGCGGAAGCGGCGGTATTTCCCGTGGAAGCACAGATGACCGCCCTGGCGCCCCTGCTAATCGCCTCGCTAATCGCCACGGTCATTCCGCGATCCTTAAATGAACCGGTTGGGTTCTGTCCTTCAAATTTTACCCACAAATCGAAGCCACCGCCCATCTCGCGCGCCAATCCAGGCAAAGCGATCAATGGCGTGTTGCCCTCCAGCAATGTGACCGGTTCGATATTTTTTGGAAGATCGAGCAAATGACGATAATGTTGGATAACCCCGTTGTACTGAGTCACGAAGTCCTCACAATGTTAGCAGACTGAAATAAACCGCAAGCATGAAGTAATTAGATTATATACCGGGCGGGGACGAATGAACTCGTCCCCGCCCGTCAATTTCCCGGTTGAAAAAACCGACTATTTATCTGCCAGCGCGGCTACGCCGGGCAATTCCAGCCCTTCCAACATTTCCAGCGATGCGCCGCCGCCCGTTGAAATATGGGTGATTTTCTCCGCTAAACCGGATTGATTTATGGCAGCCACCGACTCGCCGCCTCCAATCACGCTGACCGCATTTGACCCCGCCACCGCCTTGGCTACGCCATACGTGCCTGCGGAAAATTTTGGGAATTCAAATACGCCCATCGGGCCATTCCACACAACCGTGCCGGCGCCAGCAATTACTTTGGCGTAGGATGCCACCGTTTCAGGTCCGATATCCAAGATCCGCCAGCCATCCGCTACGGCGCCGGTCTGCATGACACTGGAATTGGCTTCGGCTTCGAATTTATCCGCTACGACAACATCCACCGGAAGGCGAATCTTGTCTTTGCCTTCCGCCAGCAGTTGGCGAGCAGTATCCAGCGCTTCTTCCTCCACCAGCGAATCCCCCATCGGATATCCTTGCGCCTTGAAAAAGGTATTTGCCATGCCGCCGCCGATAAGAATTGCATCAGCTTTGCGGAGTAGATTTTTAATCACGCCGATCTTGTCGCTGATTTTTGCCCCGCCCAGTATTGCCACGAACGGACGCTTGGGATCATCAATTGCCTGCCCCAGATACCTGATTTCTTTTTCAAGCAGGAAGCCTGCCACCGCCGGCAAATGCGCTGCGATCCCTGCGGTAGAAGCATGGGCACGGTGGGCAGTTCCAAAGGCATCGTTGACGAAAATATCCGCCAGTTTTGCCAGTCCTTTGGACATACCCTCATCATTCTTTTCTTCTTCAGGGTGAAAACGGGTGTTTTCCAATACCAGCACCTCGCCCGGTTTGAGCGCTTCCGCAGCGGATTCGGCTGCCGCGCCTACGCAATCCTCAGCAAAGTGAACCGGCTTGCCCAGCAATTTTGCCAGGTGGTCCGCTACCGGTTTTAGTGAATACTTGCCTTCCGGACCACCCTTCGGTCGTCCAAGATGAGATGCCAAAATCACCGCTGCGCCCTTTTCCAGCAGGTAGAGGATGGTTGGCAGAGCGGCGCGGATGCGGGTATCATCGCCTACCACGCTATCCTTGACCGGCACGTTGAAATCTACCCGCACAAATACCCGTTTTCCCTTAACGTCAATATCATTTACTGTTTTCTTGTTGAACATTCCAGCCTCCCAAGAGAAAACCAACCATCAGCCGACACAACATTAACGCTGGCTGATGGAAATTTCGAGCTAGAGGTATTTTGCCATCAGAGCAGCCAAATCGGCGGTGCGGCAGGAATAACCCCATTCATTATCGTACCACGTAACAACCTTAACCAATGTGCCGCCCATGACCATGTTGGAAGGTAGATCAACAATGCAGGAACGCGGGTCGCCTTTGAAATCCATGGAAACCAATGGATCGCTGTAGGCGCCGGTGGTCACTCCCAGAATGCCCTTCATCTTCCCATTGGCGGCTTCAATAAAGAACCCATTTAATTCGTCTTTGCTGGTGGTTTTTTCAACGGTCGCGACAAAATCTACGATTGAAACTGTGGGCGTTGGAACGCGCAGAGCAAATCCATCGAACTTACCCTTTAGTTCCGGGATCACCAGCGCAATAGCCTTGGCAGCGCCGGTGGTCGTCGGAATAATATTCAAGCCGGCAGCTCGCGAACGGCGCATTTCCTTCTTGTGACCCTGGTCAAGAATCACCTGGTCGTTCGTGTAAGCATGGATCGTGGTCATCATCGCCGAAACAATGCGCAAGTTTTCATGCACAACTTTGGCTGCCGGAGCAAGGCAGTTGGTAGTGCAGGATGCGTTCGAGACGATGTGATGCTTGGCAGGATCGTATTTATCGTCATTGACGCCCAGGACCATGGTCAGGTCTTCATTTTTTGCAGGAGCGCTGATGATGACCTTCTTAGCGCCACCCACGTCAATATGCACCCGGGCGCCGGCTTTACCCTTTGCAGGATCCCCTACCGCGTCGGTGAACACACCGGTCGATTCGACCACGACTTCCACACCCAGGTCTTTCCAAGGCAGTTTGGAGGGATCTTTTTCGGCAAAAATCTTAACGCTCTTGCCGTTGACCACCAGATCGGAGCCAACCACCTCCACTTTGCCCGGAAAAATCCCGTAGTTCGAGTCGTACTTGAACAGGTGGGCATTTTGCTGCGCATCAAACAAGTCGTTGACCGCCACCACTTCCAATTCGTTTGGGTACATTTCCATGATGGCTTTAAGCACCTGGCGACCAATTCGCCCGAAACCATTGATACCAACTTTGACTGTCATGTTTAACCTCCTCGTACTTCGAAAAAATTTAGCCCTTTGCTTCTGGTTTGCCAACCAGCATTGGGTCATCTTCACGTTGGAACATCGGACCTGTCCGGTCAAAAAACAAGTCCATGATGACCCTGGCGAGTTTTAAGGAATCGTGCCGCCAGGGCTGGACTTCGTCCAGTAAATCCGCGCAATACACAGGGTAATGCTCACCTAACACCTCATTGGGCAGCACTGGCTGCACGCTTGCCGGCAAATGGTTCGATTCGCGGTTGTTGCAGATCACCAGGTCAAAGATCCTGCCACCCAGGTGTTTTTCGATCGCCTGGACATGATCGAGGCAATCGAAATCATCCGTCTCGCCAGGCTGGGTTGCCACGTTGCAGACAAAAAATTTATACGCCCGGCTGGCGCCCACCGCAGCGGCGATATCCGGCACCAGTAAATTCGGCAGGATACTGGTAAAAAGGCTGCCCGGTCCAATGATGATCAACTCGGCATTCAAAATCGCCTGCAACGCCAACGGATAGGCTTCCGGGTTGGATGGTTCTAACCAAACCCGCTTCACCTTACCGGGAGTGGTTGGAATATTGCTCTCTCCACGCACACGGATGTCACCTTTCCCCTCAGGAGATTGCAAATCCGCTACCAGACGCAAATCTTGCAATGTGGAGGGCATAACCTTGCCGCGCACCGCCAACACCCGCCCGGATTCAACCACCGCCTGCTCGAAGCTGCCGGTGATATCCGCCATGGCAGAGATAAAAAGATTTCCCAGGCTGTGCCCGTTGACTCCAGCGTTTTCGTTAAAGCGATACTGAAACATCTGGGTCAGCATGGCTTCATCATCCGAGAGGGCTGCCAAGCAGTTGCGAATATCCCCCGGCGGGAGAATCCCCAGGTTACGGCGCAACGCGCCGGATGAACCCCCATCATCGGCCACAGTCACAATAGCCGTCAAATTATGCGTGTATTCCTTGAGACCCCGTAACAGTGAGGAAAGCCCGTTTCCTCCGCCAATCGCCACCACCCGTGGTCCACGTTCCTTGCGCCGGTGTTTACTGACCGTATCCACAATCGGTTTGCCTGGACGCATGAAAGGCTGCAAGAGCGAACGATTGAAACCTATCACGCTGTACAATACCAGCCCAATCCCTATCATGGTAAATATCAGAACGCGCAACCCCCTGTCCAGTCCCTGCAAAGAAAATATGGTCAGCACCGGCTGCCAGGCTTCGGGGGCATTTCGATAAAAATCCAATGCCACCATAGTCAAACCCAGTGCGATCAAGGTAGTGCCCGCCAATAGCGGCAACAGCCAGCGTTTTACCCCAATGCCCGGAGCCAGCCAGCGCAACTCCTGACTGGTTTTTTGAACAAGTTGTTTAATCCACCGCTGTTTTCCAGGTTGCATACCACACCTATTTATAATCTTCTTTTGGTCGAACGTCAACTGCCAAAGCGCTATATCGGTCATACTCAATGTCACTCTATGCTATAATTTCAAGCATGAGCGGTGTAATTGTCGCAGACGTAGGCGGAACTCAAATCCGCGCAGCCGTTTTTGCCAAAAGCAATCTTCAACCAATTAGCATTCGAAAAATCCGCACCAAAGACAAAGACCAACCGCCGTTCGACCGATTAGTTGGATTACTGAAAGAGGTTTGGCAAGCCGCTGATGATGTGCAGGCTATCACCATCGCAGTTCCGGGTTTCGTTGATCCTGCGCATGGAGTAATCCTGGATGCCAACAACGTTCCCGGTTGGGTAAACTTCCCTATACGGGAACTGCTCGCTGAGCATTTTTCGGTTCCAATTTACATCGGTAACGATGCCAACCTGGCAGCGTTGGGCGAATGGCAACATGGAGCTGGTAAGGGTCACCACCATCTGCTCTACCTGACCATCAGCACTGGCATTGGCGGCGGCGCCATTTTCAATGATCAGCTGCTCCTCGGCACGCGTGGTCTGGCGGGAGAATTTGGGCACATCACCGTTATCCCCGAAGGTCCGATGTGCAGCTGCGGTCAGCGTGGTCATCTCGAAGCCGTTGCCTCCGGCACAGCCATAGCCCGCTTTGTTCAAGAAAAAATTGCTCTTGGTTACCCTTCATCACTAAGTACAACGCACCACATCAACGCGACGGATGTCAGCCAAAAGGCTGCTCAGGGCGACGAACTCGCCATCAAGGCTATGACCCGTGCCGGAACGTATATTGGCTATGCCATAGCCGATTTTCTCCACCTCTTCAATCCTTCCATTGTCATCCTGGGTGGCGGTGTCGCCAATGCTGGCGCTTTGATCATCGAGCCGATTCGCTCCGCGCTGTCCGAACGGATCATGGACCGTGGATATTTACAAGACCTGATCATCACAACCGCTCAATTAGGGGATAATGCCGGGCTGGTGGGCGCGCTGGTGCTTGCCGAAAGCACTGCAGAACCGTAACGACGCCTGACCGCCACCCTCGCGCTTGTCTATAGCGTTATTCTGGCGGACGCCGTTTTGCTATCATTAAAGATCTGCGGACTGCCCGTCGTGTGTCTTTCCCTGTTTTCAAAAACTGTCATTGGAGGATATATGTTGAAAACCAGATTGCCCGGAGACAAGGCTTGCGAATGGATCAAACGCGACAAAGCGGTCATATCCCCTTCGTACCCGCGCGGGTATCCCTTTGTCATGGAGCACGGACGTGGCGTTGAGGTCTGGGATGTGGATGGAAATCGTTTTTTGGACTTCTCCGCCGGTATAGCCGTTGCATCAACCGGACATTCTCATCCCCAGGTGGTTAAAGCAATTCAAGAGCAAGCCGAAAAATTCATTCACATATCCTCAGATTTTTACCACCAAAAATGGATCGAATTGGCGGAAAGGATGGACCAGATCGCTCCCTTCGCGGAGGATGCAATCAGTTTCATGGCAAATTCAGGTGCTGAAAGTATCGAATCTGCCATAAAACTGGCGCGCTTTTTTACCCGCCGCACTGAGTTTATTGGTTTCCTGGGTGGTTTTCATGGTCGCACGATGGGAGCGGTTACATTTACTGCCAGCAAAGCCTCGTACCACCGGGGTTTTTTCCCGCTTCTTTCCGGTGTGGTTCATGCGCCGTTTCCCAATCCCTATCGTCCGGTTTTGGCAAGTAACCCCGGTGAAGATTACGGCGAGACAGTAGTGCGCTACATCGAGGATGAAATTTTCGGTCGCATTGTTCCAGCCGATGCTGTCGCGGGCATTCTGGTGGAACCGATTCAGGGTGAAGGCGGTTACATCATCCCGCCGGCGGGCTTCTTCCCCGCGCTGCGCCGCCTGTGCGATCGTCACGGCATTCTTCTGATCGCGGATGAAGTTCAATCTGGCGTGGGACGCACCGGGAAATGGTGGGGCATTGAGAATTTTGGCGTCGAGCCGGATATTTTCTGTGTCGCCAAAGGCATTGCTTCTGGCATGCCGCTTGGCATGATGATCGCGCGCAAATCTATCGTCACCTGGCCAAAAGGATCCCACGGTAATACCTACGGCGGCAACCCACTTTCCTGTTCAGCAGCCCTGGCAACGCTCGACTTGATTGAAAACGGAATGATGCAAAACGCGGTTGAAGTGGGTGAATTTGCCCTTCAAAAATTAAGACGGATGCAAGAAAACCACCCCAGCATCGGCGAAGTGCGCGGGATTGGCTTGATGATCGGTATCGAATTTGTCTGTGATCGTCAGACGCGGGGGCATGCGGATAACCTGCGTGATCGCATCGTAGACATTGCCTTCGAAAAAGGACTGTTGACGCTAGGCGCCGGGCGCAATGTGATCCGCATTTCACCCCCGCTGAATATCTCCCTGGCAGAGATGGAGGAGGGATTGGAAATCCTCGATCAGGCAATTTTCCAAGCCGAGCAGGAATTATCCCCGGTACACCAGACCGACTTACAACCCTGCTAAGAAAACGGACGCAATGTTACTACCCGATTTCCGCGTCCGGCAACGAGATTATCTTTTGGAGATCTCGCGCGCCCTGACACAAGAATTGGACCTCGAAAAGCTGCTTGGACGCATTTTGATGATTTCCATTGAAATGCTCGCCGGACAAGCCGGGTTGATAGCATTGCGTGGTGACCGCGGCAATTGGAGCATACCGGTCTCAAACAATCTGCCACCGCCTTTTTTGCGTTACCTGGCTCCCTTCCTGGACCAGATCGCCGAGGATACCACGCCAGATCAATTCGAATTGCTCGAAATTAACCGCCGCCTGCGCGAATTGGCGCGCATGGCAAGCATGGGTTTATTAAACGGAGTCGTCATCCCGTTGGTCGCGCGGGGAAGCGTGGTGGGTGTAATTTTCATCTTTCGATCTTACCCGGATACCTTCTCAGCCAATGATCACGCCCTTTTGCGCAGTTTTGCCGATCAGGCAGCCATTGCAGTGCAAAATGCCCAACTGTATTCTCAATCCGTGCGCAGCCGGCAGCGCCTGGATGCGCTGCTCGATTCCACCCCGGATGGCATTCTGATCCTCGCTCCCGACCTGACCATTGAGCGCCACAACCCAGCGGTCGAACGATTGTTAATCCGCGAACGTAAGGAATTAACCGGCAGGCAACACGACGAGGTCATCCGTTGGCATAAGCCCCCCAACGACATGACCCTGGAGCAAGCCGTGGCGGGCGGTTGGCCGCTTACGCCGCACGCGCACCTGTACGTCGAGGGAGATTTGAAGCGCAACGATTCGCTTCCGCCTCTGCCTGTAGGTATTACCTACGCGCCGCTGTTATCCGATGGCATCTTGCTCAACATTATCGCTACTTTGCGCGATATCACCCACTTCCGCGAAGCAGAGGAATTGAAATCCACATTTATCTCGATCATCTCGCACGAACTCAAGACGCCTTTAGCCTTGATTAAAGGCTATGTCAGCACCTTGCGCCGGGAAGATGCGCGCTGGAATCGCGATATTGTCAACGAAAGCCTGGCAATCATTGAAGAGGAAACCGATCGGCTGGACCTGATGGTGGAAAATCTGCTGGACGCCTCCCGTCTACAGGCTGGCGGGACGGCTCTCAAGCGCTCGGATATCTATATCCCTGATTTAGCCCTCAACACCGCTGAGCGTATGCAAACGCAGACGAAACGGCACAAAATTGTTGCCCATTTTCCAGCCGATTTTCCAGTCATCCTGGCGGATGAAAACCGCCTGCGGCAGGTGTTGGCAAATTTAATCTCCAATGCGATAAAATACGCCCCAGAAGGAGAAATCCGCATCAGTGGGCAAATACGCCCGGATATCGTGATTATTTGCGTTAGTGACCAGGGCCCGGGAATTGCCCCAGATGACATCCCCCACATCTTCGACCGGTTCTATCGTTCGTCCCAGGCGATTCGCCAGACCAAAGGCGCTGGTTTAGGACTTTTCCTGAGCCGGGCAATTGTTGAAGCTCATGGGGGTAAAATTTGGGTAGATCCGGAGACCGGTAAAGGCGCGCGGATATGCTTCTCGCTGCCGCGCACAGAGGATGCTCTTCGGTAAAAGTGGTATAATCGCTGCTGTTCTTCGTTTCGTGAACCTCCGGGGCGATAACTTCCCGCCTCGCAATTTTCAATTATTAAAAAGTGAGATTTCACATGCCAAAAATAAAAACCCAGTGTCCCCGTTGCAAAAGCCCCGCGATTGCAGAAGTTGAGCAGGTATTCGATTTAAATACTAACCCCCAGGCAAAACAAAGACTGCTTAGCGGTCAGGTAAATGTCATCCACTGCCAGACCTGCGGCTATGAGGGGATGCTCGGAACGCCCATGGTTTACCACGATCCACAGAAAGAACTGCTGCTGACTTTTTTCCCCTCTGAAATGGGTTTACCCATCAACGAGCAGGAACGCATACTCGGTCCCTTGATCAATCAGGTGGTCAACCAATTGCCGCTCGAGAAACGCAAAGCCTACTTGCTGCGCCCGCAAACCATGTTCACTTTTCAAACGATGGTTGAACGCATCCTGGAGGCAGACGGCATCACCCGCCAAATGATCGAAGACCAGCAAAAGCGGCTAAACTTGTTACAGCGGATACTATCCACGCCACAAGCGGAATCCCGCCTGGAAATCATTAAGCAGGAAGAAGTGTTGATTGATAGCAGCCTGTTTTCGATTTTAACCCGCCTGATCGAAAGCGCCCTGGCGCAGGGAGATGAACGCGGCGCGCGCGTGCTCTCCGCTATTCAGAAGGAATTACTGGATAACACCAAAGCGGGAAGCGAGATCAAAGCCCAATCCGAAGAAGCCCAGCAGGCGGTTCAAATACTACAGGAAGCCGCGCAGCAGGGTTTTACTCGCGAAAAATTACTCGAGATATTGGTCAAATCAGCAAAGAGTGATGTGCAATTAAGCACTATTGTATCCATGGCGCGCAATGGTATGGATTACCAGTTCTTTCAGCTGCTCAGCGAAAAAATCGAAACCGCCAATGCCGAGGATAAATCGCTTCTCGAAACGCTGCGCCAGAAACTGCTCGATTACACCCGCAAAATTGACGAACAGGTCCAACTTCAACTGAACAACAGCCGCCAACTGCTCAATCAGATACTCACCGCTGAGGAGATCGAAACCGCTACCCAGGAACACCTCGCGGATTTGGACGAGTATTTCATGGAAGTGCTTCAGCAGGAACTGAACCAAGCCCGTTCCAGTGCTGATTTAGAGCGCATTGCCCGATTGCAAAAAGTAAACGGCGTGATCGAAAAGGCTTCGGCGCCTCCGCCGGAATTAGCCCTGATCGAGCAATTGCTCCAGGCGCCCTCCTACGACGAGCGAATGCAGATGCTGCAACAAAACTCCGACATGGTTACCCCTGAATTCGTGCAAATGCTTTCCG
Organism: Bellilinea sp.; assembly: GCA_039666315.1. Classification (GTDB taxonomy): domain Bacteria; phylum Chloroflexota; class Anaerolineae; order Anaerolineales; family Anaerolineaceae; genus Bellilinea. Next base: position 414,709 of record JAVSME010000016.1, read on the forward strand.
CGCTTATTTCCCAAAGCGAAGGACAACAGCCACCGGAGGTTGTCAGCCAGTTGAAAGAAATCTACCGCATCGCGCTTCGGGTCTCGATGATGACAGCATTAAAACAATAAATCACCCGGCGTATCCCACAAAATTCGCTGCTGGCTGCGCCACATGCGCCAATATCCACCGCCTGCTTCCAACAGGCGGTGATGTTTACCTCTCTCGGTCACCTTTCCGTTTTGGAGAAGGATAATTTCATCCATCCGTTCCATACCCACCAGCCGATGAGTGATCCATAGTATTCCGCGCTGTTCGAACACAGTAAAGATGTGATCCAACACTTGTCGTTCTGTTAGCGCATCCAATGACGCGCTTGGTTCATCCAATAGGACGAATGTTCTCTGGCGCAGCAAAGCGCGGGCAATTGCCAGCCGCTGGCGCTCGCCGCCGCTCATCCATTGCCCGTGTTCACCGATCCAGGCATCCAACCCCAAAGGCAGTGTATTGAGGTAAGTTCCCAGCCCAGCCAATTCCAGCGCTTGCAACAAATCAGATTTCTTCGCGGCAGGGTCAGCCAGGAGTAGATTTTGGCGCAGCGTGGCATTGAATAAAAACGGCGCAGCCGATATCACGCTAAACATCTGACGGGCATCCTCACCGCTGAGTGATTTTAACTCCACCCCGTCCACCTGGACACTGCCATCGGCATATTCCCAAAAGCGCAGCAGGATATTGAGCAGGGTGGTTTTGCCTGCTCCGCTGGCGCCCACCAAAGCGATCCGTTTACCGGCAGATAATTCCAGGCTCAGGTCGCGCAGAGCTGGCTCGGGCTGGTCAGGGTAGCGGAAGGTCAGGTTACTTACTACAATCCGTTTTGGCTGCAACGGGGCAGGCGCAGGCTGCGCCGGATCAGAAATTTCCGCCCGTTCATCCGCCAGAGCAAATAATCTGCCGGCCGCCGTAAGACTGGTTTGCAACAACTGGGCAGCCTGCGGCAAAGGAGTAACCGCTTCAAAACATGCCAGGGTAATCATTGCCAGCACCGCCAACGCGGTTCCGTCCAGCCGCGCCTGGCTGACCAGCGGCACTGCCAGCCAGATGATCGCCAGCAATGTCAGGTGAGTACACCAAACCATCAAGCCGTTCAACGCGCCGTTGCCCCACACCAAGCCGCGCTGGGCAATGCTGGTTTCGCGAATCAACCCATGCACCTGCGCCCGCATTGTCTCCACCTGACCATAAGCAGTCAGGTCGCTCAACCCTTGTACCCCTTCGACTACCGCTGCGTTTAACCGCGCTCGAACGACAATCCAACGGCGGCTGCCTGCGCTTCCCAGCCAGTACGCCAGCATGGATAGTATTCCTCCGCCGAGCAGCAAACCCAGCACAAGAACAATGGCAAGCAAAGGGTCATAGCGGTTGACGAACCAGCCAACTCCCGCAACGACCAGCAGAGCGCTAACCGGCGGCGCAACCACGCGGACATAGAAATTTTCCAGAGTCTCGATATCACCAATCGCGCGTTGCAGCAAATCTCCACTCTGATAGAAACTGATCCGCGCTGGCGCAATCGGTTCGACGCGGCGGTAAAACCACACCCGCAGACGAGCAAGCAGGCGGAAATTAACCGAATGCGACACTAACCGCTCCAGGTAACGCAGCACCGCTCGCGAAATACCAAAGAAGCGCACGCCAACGATGGCGATCTGCAGGGTGGCGATTGACGGCTGCAAGGCGGCTCGGGAAATCAAATCAGCCGAAGTGCCCAGCAACCCAACCGCGGCAAAAAAAGTAGCCGCGCCGACGAATACAGAGAGCATGACGTGATGCCACAGCGGACGCATGAGCAGCAATAAGCGCGCCGCCGTCTTCATCCCGCCTCCCCAAATGCCGCAACCAGACGGGCATATATGCCATTACCGTTAATCAAATCGCGATGATTGCCCTGTTCAACAATGCGCCCATTGTGCAGCACAACGATTCGATTCGCGCGCATGATGGTCGGTAAACGGTGCGCAATGATCACCGCAATGCGCCCCTGGCAAAGCCGTAGCACAGCATCTTCCAGCACAGCTTCCTGTTCAGCATCCAGGTGCGCAGTGGGTTCATCCAGCAAAACAAACGGCGCATTCTTCAGGAATACGCGCGCCAGCGCCACCCGCTGGATTTCTCCGCTGCTTAGCCGCGCCCCATCTTCACCAAGCAGCGTTTCCACGCCACTGGGCAGCCGTTGCACAACCGGCTCCAGGTGAGCAAAACGGACAGCCTGCCAGAGTTCATCCTCGTTGGCTTGCGGTTTTGCCAGCATGATATTTCGACGCAGGCTGGCATTGAATATGTAAGGGAACTGTGGCAGCCATGCCACCTGGCTGCGCCACCCTGTTAACTCAATCTCTTGCAAGGGCTTCTGGTTAACGTAGATTGCCCCGCTGTGCGGTTGGATGAATCCAAGCAGCAGCTGCGCCAGAGTGGTTTTCCCGGAACCGCTGTCACCGACCAATGCCAGTACCTCTCCAGCGCGGATCTCCAGGCAAACCTCGCGCAGCGCAGGTGCATCCCGCTGCGGGTAGGTAAAGGTTACCTGATCAAGCCTGATCTGCTTTAAGGATTCGACAGGAAAAGCCGAAACGCTTGCGTTCACAATTCCGGCGGGCGCCGGCTGCTCGAGGATCGCAAAGATACGTTTTGCGGCTGCCACGCCGTTCATCCCGGCATGAAAACGCTGCCCGAGCGCGCGAAGCGGCAGGTAAAATTCAGGCGCCAGCAGAAGGACAAAAAATGCATCCTCAAAGATCATCCGCCCGTACATCAGACGCAGCCCAATCTGCACCGCAATGACTGCGGTACTGATGGTCGCAACCAGTTCCAGCACCAGTGCCGATAAAAAGGTCACCCGCAAAACGCTCATGGTCGTGCGCCGGTAATCTTCGGCAATTTTCTCGATCCGTCCGGCTTGTTTTTGCGCCTGACCCCATAACTTCAATTCTTTTAAGCCCTCCACTGTATCAAGGAAAAAGGCGCTCATCCGGCTGAGGGCAGTCCATTGATGGCGGGTGACTGCTTCTGCGCCTTTACCGATCAACAGCATAAAAATCGGAATTAATGGGGCAGTGAAGAGAAAAATAAAAGCCGACAGGCTATCCGCTGGAAAAACCGCCAGTAATATGGAAATCGGGATCAGCGCTGCCAGTGCAAGTTGCGGCAGGTATTGGGAAAAATATGCTTCCAGTGCTTCAATTCCAACGGTCACAGTGTTGCTCAATTCGGCGCTCCGTTCGCCGCTGGTAAATACCGGACCCAGCGCCGAAATGTGATCAATCAGCGCTTTACGCAATTTCTCCTTAATTCGCAAGGCAAGCATCCCGGCAGAGACTTCCCCACCCATGGTAACCAAACCGCGCGCCAGGATAACCAGCAACAAGCCAGCAAAAATCATTTCCAGCGCGTCCCGGTTGTGCCCTTCCAGGAATGCCCGCTGGATCAAATGACTGAGCAACCATGCCTGGCAAATGACCAGAACGCCACTCGCCACTCCTGCCAGCACAATGATTGCCAGCAGCCCGCGGGCTGCCATTCCCTCGCGAAACAAGCGCAGATCGAGTTTCACGTCGCCCGCCACCCTAAGCCAGATCCGGTTTAACCGCTTAAACCGGCTCGCCTGCCTGCTTCATCGCCGCTTTCAAGGATTCAATTGCCGGCACAGGCGTGGGATCTACCCCATAAGCCATTGCCAGATAATAGGCAACGTAATCGCCAAAGTGTAACGTTGTCCATACCTGCGCCAGCCGGGTATCACCGCGCGCCTGATGAAAATCGGTACCCAGCCCCGCCAACATCAGAGTCTGGCGGGTCAGGTTGCTGCGCAAGGTGTTTTGAGGATGCTCGCTGGCAGCCTGCAAGAAAATAACCACACTTTGCGCCAGAAGCGCTTCCGGGTTGTCCACCCCCGCTACCGTATTGTGATCCGCTTCCGGCAGGAATTCAAATTGCGCCCATGCTTTCGCCACCTCGCTGATCTGCCCTTTCCAACGGCGCGCTACCGGCGCGAGAATCCCGGAACCCATCACCGTTACCCACCGGCCAAGCAATTGACCAGCGAGTCGCTTGGCGGGGTTGGATGGCACCGGTACCATTGCGCGCAGTTGTTTCTGTTGGGTACGCATCTGTGCGATGGCATCCTTCAATTCAGTCTCTGTATCCGGAAGCAATTGAAGACGGGTAAGCATTGCCAGCAGCAAACCGAAGGAATACCCGACCGCTGCTCTCGGCTGACCAGCGTGTTCGAATTGCCACAATGGAAGCTGATATTCTCTTGCAAGCGCAGCCAAACGGCCGCCAGTGGAAATAACCGCCGTACGACAACCTGTCCGCACCGCTTGTTCGAAAACGGAGAGTGTTTCTTCGGTGTTGCCCGAATGACTGGAGGCAACCACCAGAGTATCTTCGCCGCTCGCCCAGCGGGGTAAATTGTAATCACGCTGGACAAAGTAAGGCACTTTGGCGAGCGGTTCCAGGTACGCGCCGAGCAGATCCGCGCCAATAGCCGATCCGCCCATGCCAGCGACTAACACTTGCCGGATACCCGGCATGGCTGGTAAAGTGAACTGGCTGCCCAATTGCCAGGCATGTTCCAATTGATCCGGTAAACCGTCAATATGATCTATCATCCTTTGTGGGTCGAATTGTTCAAATTGTTGGAAATCATCAAGGTTAATCATCTGTCCTCCCAACGGATATAAGTTCCAATGCGGTAGTTCTTACGGCTGCACCCAGGTCAAGTAATCGAAAATCAGCGCTGCTGTTGGGCTTGGAAACTGCTGTATCTTCAGCCAGCCCGGTAAACCACCTCCGCTGCGGTAACATAAGTAGGAGCCGGCTGCCAGGTTTTGCAGTTCAACCGGTTGATCACTTAAGGTAGCGCTGAGGCAGTCATTCACCAAAGGTTGGCTTTCGCCAACCACGGCCATCACCGCGTCATTCAACGGTTGCAAGGAATACTGCAATTCCGCGCTTTGAACCAGCTGCGCATCCATGCCCGCGTCATTGGTCAGACTGCCATTATCCAGGTCAAATCCTTCGTTCAGTGCAAGTGACGCGCTGCCGCTCGCCTGCACAACCGGCGTGGGCGTTACCGAAGGGGTAATGGTTACGGTCGGGGTGTAGGCAGCAACCACCTGGATTCGAACCCAGAATGGCGAATTGCCATGCGGACCGATGCCCATCCACTCGCCATGCGGATTGCGCAACATCCAATAACTGGTGTATAAACCCGGCTGCTGTGGGGCGGTCATATCCACGGCAATATCCACGCTTTCGCCAGGGTGGACCTCACCCGACATGGATTGTTGAGCGACGCTGTACAGGCGTTCCCCGGAAACCCAAACCACCTGGTAATCACGGTTCCAAGTGCACCGTCCGCGATTGACCAACCGCCAGACCTTTGTGAAAGGCTGCCCGGGCAACATGCGGCTGTCGTCAGGATAGGTTACATCCAAAATAGCCCCTGCAGCAGCTCGATCGCACGGGGTCTCCGGGGTGAGCGTGAATTCCGGGACAACCGTGCCAGCAGCCTGAGGGCTGCGCACAATAATCATCGCGGTGGGCGTAACCGCTGGCTGATCCTGGCTCGGGTCAACCGTCGCGGCGGCTGTCCCGGCGATGAGGGTCAGTTGAGATTCGACGGTTTGCGCGAATGCGGTAGGGTCAAATTCAAGCGGATCGCTGCCTGGCGCGACATTACAGCCGGATACAGCCAGAGTTATCAACGCCACAGAAATCAATAAATAAGGCGATACGCCCCGTCCGGTCAAAGAATTATTCATGACATGCTCTATTCTACCAATAACCCGTTATTCTTAACCAGCCGGAGCGGCGCGCTTTATCATTGCCCAGTTAGGCTAATCCGATTAGCGCGATATGATCCACCGGCGCGCGGGCGGCGTGGGTCTCAGCGGCCGTCCGCATCGCGGATGATGGCGCGAGCCAATTGTAGAAATTCCTCCCACTCTTCGCTGAAGAAGTGAACAGTAACGTTATTTAATTCCAAATGATAGGTCGTTTCCCCATCCGGTTCTTCCGCCTGCCACGCCATGTAATTATCGGTTTCGGCGATAGTGTCGGTTTTTGGGTCCATTGGGTTACTCATGTCTCTGCTCCTCAATTCTCCGGATTATGATCTTGCAGGGATTGATCGTGTGATTGGGTCGAGCCCGGCAAGGCGGTGCGTTTTTTCGGTGCGCGCTTCAGCAATGCGAAAAACGATTCGATCCAATTCACCAAAGGGATGCCGTTAGGAAAACGCTGTTGGATGCGCCGGTTCACCCAACCAACCATCGCTCCAAATTTGCGGCTGACCCACTTAGCCAGGGCTGTGGGTTCTCTATCCGCGATTTTTGCCATGCCTTCCCATGGATCAAGATCGAACATTTTGCGAAACACATAGTTGGCAAGCAGTTTCAGTGTTGATACAACCGGGGCAGCCAATAGCACGCCAACCAACCCAAACAAATTCGCTGAAACCAAGGCTGCTATCATCACTGCTGCCGGATGAATATTGAGCGCGTCACCCATCAGGCGCGGGACGAGAAAATTATCCAGGATAAAATCAACCACAAGCGCAACCGCTAACACAACCACAACATACAAAAGCGGTTCCATTCCGAACAGAGTTGTGCCCTGGAAGAAACTAACCAATCCGTAGGTAATCCAGGTTATCCATGCCCCTATGTAAGGCACAAACCGTGCCAGTCCCGCCACCAGTGCCAGACCAAAGTAAAAACTGACCCCGAGCGATCCCAGCAAAGAGACATAAATGATCACTGTGATGAAAAAAATGATCATTTGACCACGCAGAAAAGCATTCCAAATGCGGCTTAGCTCGCGCCCCATCCGTGAAATATCTTCGCTATACCCTGGAATTTGCAGATTGATCAGCCGTTCGCGCACCCCCCCAGAATCGTTGAGGATGAAATAAGCAATCAGGATCGCGAAGAACAGCCAGCCTACAGTAGTCGCTGCGCCCGCCGCCACCCTACCAATAAGGGTAGTCAAATTGGAGAGCACCGGCTGCACCATCCCCAGCAATTGACTGGCAAGGCTGCGCAGATCAAATTGAGTTAGATCAATTTCGAAGATACCGATTTGGATTGGATGGGCGGTCAATTGTTCAGCGATATGCGGCAGGTTGCGAATTTGCACATCCACGAAACGCACCAGGTTTTGAACCTGTTCGAAAACCGCTAACCCGCCTAAAGTAAGCAGGGATAGCACCCCAACCAGGAGAACCAGAAAGACCAGGAAAGCGGAAAACCGCCAGGAAATGCGTATCTTTTTATGAAAAAAATCGGAAACTGGGTAAAGCAGGTAAGCAAGAATGATGGCTGCCAGCAGCAAACCAACAATCGGGCGAAAACGTATTAGTAAGCCAGCCAATATCGCAACAGTGGTCAGCGCCACCACCAGTTTAGTCGTACCACTCCAACGCGGCGAAGTATTGGAATCTGGGGAAGGGGTTACCGGGCGATCTTCCAGCATCATTTTAATTTCCAATTTGATGGGTCGTATGAGACGATTTTACCAGAGGCACAGGAATTGGAATACCCTTACCAAAAACAGCCCTCCCAACACAGGGCAGGGCTGTTGAACCTGAGGACGCACCCGTTAAGGCGGACATGCGCCGGGAATAAACAAATTCGTGATGGAATTGAACGGGCTGGTACAGTATAAATTCATCGCATCAAAAGCAAGGAAGGCAAGGCATCCGCATGCCAGAAAAACTACCAGGAAAATTAACACAATCACCCACACCGAAAATCCTTTTTTGGGCGTCTTTGCCGGTTTACCGACGACCGGCGGGGATTCGGGCACCTGCCCAGCATATCTCTTCGGCTGGACTTGCGGAGGCGCAGTAATCGGGTGATCATAAGATGGAACAGGCTTGTCCGGTTGATCGCCAGGGGCTGAACGGAGGGATGCCACAGTGGCATCCGGATCAATGGCAGTTGATTCGAACAACAGGTGGGTGTTCTCCCCCAGAGTGATTAATTGACCCGATTGCAAAACATGTGGAGAAACCAGGCGCTCCCCTTCCACAGAGGTACCATTGGTGGATCCCAGATCTTCAATAAGGTATGAGTCGCCCTGCAAAAACAAACGGACATGCTTTCGCGAGACTTCGGGATCGTTGATCACAACCATGTTACTGGTTTCTCGTCCAATAGAGATTTCACCACCCTCTAATTGGAATACCAGCCCGGCGTTGGCGCCCGATTTCAAGACAAGTTGGTATCTGGCAGGCATACTCTCCACTCCTCGGCGAATTGACTATTTATAGTGTAGTCTCATTGAATACGCCTGTCAACAAAAAATCTCCGCTCAATCCTGAAGCGGAGACCTTGTTGGTTAAAAAGCCCCCGCCGTGCCGTGTGCTGCATAGTTTTGAACCTGCTTGCGCAGGTTTGGGTTCCTCCACCAAGATCCGCCTTGACCGAGGTCTATCGCGTCACTCCAGTGATATTGGAACCCTCTTAATTGGTGTTGGCTCAAAACCGGTCGTGCTGCATCACGAACACAGCAGGGTTATCTTTCTTATACCATAATTTGATCTACATGGGTAGAGTCATTCGATTCTGTCAACTTAAATCTTTGAACATGGCAGAAAGTTGGTTATAATTGCGTTTAAGTTTTTCTTTAAACGTTATGAAAAACCTGGTTGATATCTCCTCTCCTGCGATCATCAAAACGCTGGCTGACCCCAGGCGGCTGGAAATTTTAGCCATCCTGATGAGTGCCCCCTCCAGTCTGACCCGGCTGGCTGAGCAGTTGAACCAATCCCCCGCCTGGGTACGCCACCACATGCTGGCGCTGCAACGAGCCGGATTGGTTGAAATGGATGAAATCCGCCCTCACGGAAAGACCCGCGAAAAAATTTACCGGGCGAGGGCAGGCGCGCTATATATTCACCAAATTGTGTTGCCTAAGTCGAAAAAACCAACCATCTTGTTTGCCGGCAGCCATGATATCGCCCTGGATGAGATCAGCAAACAACTGGCTGATGACGCCAATCTGATCGGTATGCCGATCGGCTCGCTGGATGGGTTAATCAACCTTCGCCAGGGAATTTGCCATCTTTCCGGCGTTCATTTACTCGATGAAAATGGCGAATACAACCTGCCTTTTGTGCGCAGGTTGTTTCCAGAGCAGCAGGTGCGATGCATCAACCTTGCGCTGCGCGTTCAAGGCTTAATTCTCGCGCCTGGCAATCCTCTCAGCATTTCCACCTTGCAAGATCTTGCCCGCCCGGAAATCCGCCTGATTCAACGCAACCCTGGATCAGGCACGCGCCTGTGGCTGGATCGGGCATTCATCGGGCTGGGTGTCCTGCCGGTTGCGCCGGTAAGGCGTGTAAACACGCACATCCAGGCTGCCGAATGTATCCACAATAGAATTGGGGATGTTGCGCTGGGATTGCAGGCAGCCGCGGCTCGATTTGGATTGGAATTCATTCCCCTCTTCGAAGAACCGTATGATCTTGTTTTCTTCAAAGATCAGGAAAATCTCCTGCAGCCCATTCTGGATTTTTTGCAAACCCGAAGATGCCGTCAGATTTTGAGCGCATTACCTGGCTACAACGTTCAACACAGCAACGTTTAAATTCACTAGAAAAGGAGAAACCTTCATGAAAAACTTCGCCCAAAAAGTACCGCTGTTGATCACTCTCGTTGTTCTGTTGGTTTTAACTGCATGCGCCGCCCCCGCCGCGACTCCGGTAGCCCCTGCAGCGCCTGAAAACCCCAACCTGATCCTGGCAACCACAACTTCCACCCAGGATTCGGGTCTGCTGGATGTGCTAATTCCCATTTTTGAAGCCCAAACCGGTTATACCGTTCAGACGGTTGCTGTTGGCACCGGTCAGGCACTTAAGATGGGTGAAGAAGGCAACGCGGATGTACTGTTGGTGCACGCACCGGCTTCGGAAGTGGCTTTTATGGAAAAAGGCTTCGGTCGTGACCGGTTGCTGATCATGCATAACGATTTCGTTATCATTGGTCCCGGCGCCGATCCAGCCGCAATTAAGGGTACTCCCTCGGTTGTGGAGGCTTTCCAGGGAATCCATGCAAGCGCAGCAACGTTTATTTCGCGCGGTGACGACTCGGGCACCCATAAAAAAGAACTGGAGATATGGAAAAAAGCCAACCTCGATCCGGCTGGATTTCCTTCCTCATGGTATCTTCAGACTGGTCAGGGCATGGGTCCATCACAAATCGTCGCCTCTGAAAAACAAGGCTATATCCTCACCGACCGTGGAACCTTCCTGTCGAACCGGGATAATTTGGAACTGGAAATACTGGTCGAGGGCGATGAAATTCTGAAAAACATCTACCACGTCATTACCGTAAATCCAGATAAATATCCTGCTGTCAATTATGATGGCGCCATTGCCTTTGCGAAATTCCTGACCAGCGCAGACACCCAGGCTATCATCGCACAATTCGGCGTTGATAAATTCGGACAGCCGCTCTTCTTCCCTGATGCCCTGCCTGCCGAGTAAAAACTCCTACGGATATTAATTACCGCCCATGCCTGCTTTCGAGATATTCGAAATCACACTGCTGACCTTACAGGTATCCATAACCGCCACTTTGATCAGTTTGATCATTGGGCTTCCATTGGGCACTTACATGGCTTTAGGTGTTTTTCCAGCCCGATCCTTTTTGATCGGGCTGGTTAACACCGGCATGGCGCTGCCGCCTGTTGTGGTGGGCTTGTTCGTCGCTGCGCTTCTCTGGCGGTCGGGACCGCTGGGCAGTTTGACCTTAATTTACACGCCAACCGCTATTGTCATTGCACAGGTCGTTATCGCGTTTCCGGTTGTTACCGGTCTGACGATTGCTGCGTTGCAATCCCTTGACCCGCGGCTTCGCTTACAGGTTTATGGATTAGGCGCATCGCGTTTGCAAATGGTGATTACCCTCTGGCGGGAAGCCCGCCTGCCTCTGCTGGCTGCATTAATGGCTGGTTTTGGCAGCGTTATATCGGAAGTTGGCGCTTCGATGATGGTGGGTGGAAACATAAAAGACCATACCCGCGTGCTTACCACCGCCATTGTTTTGGAAACCAGCCGGGGTGAATTTGCCCGCGCTGCCGCGCTGGGTGTTCTATTGTTAACCCTGACGTTCGCGATCAACTGGGTGCTGACCCGCCTGCAGCAGAAAGGCGCGCGAAGGTGAAACCGATTATCTCGATCCAATCGTTGATTCTCAAGCGCGAGCAACGAACCATTCTTGAGATAGATGAGTATTTCATCTATCCCGGAGAGGTGCTGGCAGTGGTCGGCCCAAATGGAGCAGGCAAATCAACCCTGTTAATGGCGCTTGCCCGTTTACTCAAGCCCGCCGCCGGTAAAATACTGTTTGATGGAAAATCCATCTGGGATATTCCGGACACCGAATACCGCCGAAAAATTTCGCTGGTAATGCAAGACCCGCTTTTATTCGACCGTTCGGTGTTCGATAACGTCGCTATGGGACTTAGGTTCCGCGGGACACCCGCTCGCGAAACGACCCAAAAGGTCAATCACTGGTTGGAAAAACTGAACATCGCCCTCTTTACCCGGCGCAATGCGATGAAAATTTCCGGCGGAGAAGCGCAGCGGGTCAGTCTTGCCCGCGCGCTGGTGTTGCAGCCAAACCTGCTCCTTTTGGACGAACCTTTTGCCGCGCTGGATCCCCCAACCCGCTTGAATTTACTCAACGACTTACGCTCCATCCTGAGCATGGGCAAGATTACAACCGTATTCATCACCCATAACCTTGGAGAAGCCAAAGCCCTCGCAGACCGGATGATGTTGATCCATGAGGGAGGCATCTTGCAGAGCGGCAATATTGACGAAATCTGGAAAAACCCAAAGAACGAAGCGGTGATCAATTTTCTGTATCAGATATAGGTTGGTATACCACCCTTAGCCCTGCTCTTGAAGAAACCAATACTCTGCATAGATCCTCCGGCTCCATGCAGGGGCTGAGTCCAATTAGATGCGTGCCACAGTCATGGCGGCAGTCACTCGCACCAAAGCCCGCCACAGGAACAAACGAACGCGCATCGTTTTGGATGAGCCGGCACCATACGCATTCCAAACGTTCGTCTGTGATGGCGTACACAACTGCGGATAAGCGCGCCACCCGGCGGAATGAATCAATATGCCAATGCGCAAACATTGACATGCGGAGATGATGTTGCAGCCTGGCGCGCAGCCCACCGCTGCCCAGTGCACTCCCCAGGTAGATATATTGCCCGGGTTCGAAGACGCAGGTCGCCCATTTTTTCAAGGAAATTTGCGTCAGGTCGTTCAATTCAAGCACCAGCGCGTAAACTCCCTTGCCAGGCGGCAGTTCCATTCCGGTTTCTCCGCCAGTCAATCCAGCCGATGGGCAATGCAAACTATTTCTCCTTCCTCAACCGGCGCGCCATCGCGCTGCACCAGCCAATCCGTGAAGTCTGCCGGATCCAGTCCTGGATCTTTGCGGAGGGTGACTTCGGCAAAATTCAAGTTAAATTGCCGAATCAGTTACCCGCCCGCCTGAGCCCAATTTTGACCTGCTGCCCGTCGAAAGAATCCTCGCCAACAACCAGCGAGCCGTCCGGCGGTTGTTCGAGCATTTCCAGGCTGAGGGTTTCCGTCTGGATATAATCGCGAAACTCACGCACCGCCTCCCCCAGCAAGGGTGTAGCCGTATAAGACAGGCGGATGCGGTCCGAAATATCCAGGTCAGCCTGTTTGCGTAAATCTTGTACGCGGCGCACGAATTCACGCGCCAGCCCTTCTTTGACCAACTCGGGGGTAAGATCGGTAATCAACGCCGCCAGGTAGGAGCCTTCACTGGCAACCGCAAATCCTTCGCGGGCTGTTGCGCGCACTTCCACCTCTTCAGGCAGGATTGAAATCGCTTCACCGGCAACCACGATATCGAGCGGCTTGCCTTGCAGAAGAAGCCGGGCGGCAGGCTCAGCATCCATATCGAGCAGCGCGTTGCGGACAAGAGGGAATTTGCTCCCATACTTCTGGCCCAACTGTTTTGGCAGCGGATTAAGCGCATACGCAACCGCTTCAGCAGTAGTGTCCAGCGCGCGCACCCTTTTGACGTTCAATTCGTCTTCCAACAAATCCGCATAAGCGCCGATCACGCGCATTTCCTCCGCATTGCCAACCGCAAAAGCCGCTTCGGCTAAGGGTTGGCGCACTTTACGATTGGCTTTATTGCGGGCAGCATGCCCAACCGAAGCCAGTTTGATGACCAAGGACATTTCACGGTTGAGCTGCTCGTTAATGACTTGGGGATCGAAATTGGGCCAGGCGGCAAGGTGAACCGATTCGGCTGCATCTTTATCAACCATTCGCACCAGGTTCTGGTAGAGTTCCTCGGCAATAAACGGCATGGTTGGGGCAAGCAGTATGGCAACCACTACTAAAGCTTCATACAGCGTGGCATAAGCAGCCTGTTTATCGGCATCGGATACACTCTTCCAAAACCGCCGCCGCGAGCGGCGCAAATACCAGTTGGAAAGTTGATCTACGAATACTTCAATCGGACGGGTTGCGCCAGGCACATCATAAGTTTCCATCGCTTCGGTAACATCACGCACCAAAACATGTAAAGTGGAACGCAGCCAGCGGTCAAGGTCGCTATATTCAGGGTCCCCGGCCGCATCCGCGCTCCAGTCATCCAGATTGGCATACGTGACAAAAAACGAATAGGTATTCCACAAGGTCAACGTAAAGCTGCGCACCACCTCTGCCACCAGTTCCGCTGAGTAGCGCCGTTCCTGTCCCGGAGGGCTGGCAGTGTAAAGGTACCAACGCATCGCATCCGCGCCGTGTTTATTCAGCACGTCCCACGGGTCGGCAACGTTGCCGCGCGATTTTGACATCTTCTCCCCCTTGCCATCCAGAATCAGACCCAGGCAGATCACATTCTTGAAGCTGACCTGCTCATTCAACAGCGTGCTTATGGCATGGAGTGAATAAAACCAACCACGGGTTTGATCAACGGCTTCGCAGATGTAATCCGCTGGATATTGCTGTTCGAAATGATCGTTGTTTTCGAATGGGTAATGCCATTGCGCGTACGGCATGGAGCCCGAGTCAAACCACACATCAATTAATTCCGGCACCCGTTTCATCTTGCCGCCGCATTCGGAGCAGGCATACATAACCTCATCCACATGCGGGCGGTGTAAATCCAGCCCGGATAAATCCCGCCCAACTTTTTGGCTCAATTCCTCAATCGAACCTATACAATCAACCTGTTTGCATTCTTCGCACTCCCAAACCGGCAGCGGAGTGCCCCAATACCGTTCGCGCCCCAGCGCCCAATCAACGTTGTTAGCCAACCAGTTGCCGAAACGTCCAGACTTGATATGACCCGGATACCAGTTGATGGTGTCATTCAACTCGACCATCGTATCCTTGTATTGACTGGTGCGAATGTACCAGGTTGGGCGGGCATAGTACAACAGCGGAGTATCGCAACGCCAGCAAAACGGATACGTGTGAGTATACGTGCCCGCGCGGAACAAAAGCCCGCGCTGATTCAAGTCTGCGGTGATTAACGGGTCAGCGTCTTTGACGAATTTTCCCGCCCAAGGGCGAACCGCAGCAACGAAAGTTCCATCCGGCGCAACAGTCATCACGATTGGCAGATCAAACTCCAGCGCGGCGTTCATATCTTCCGCGCCAAACGCCGGTGCCATGTGCACAAGACCGGTGCCATCTTCCACAGTCACGAAATCTCCCAACACAATGTAATGTGCCGGTTTTTCCAGCGGGATAAAGGTGAATAACGGTTGGTAGCGTTTTCCTTTTAACGTCTTGCCTTTCATGGTATTGACCACCGTATAGGGCTGGTCAGTAAAAATCTTGTCCAACAAGGCTTGCGCCAGCATCAATTTCTCCTTACCACCCTCTTCCAATTCGCGCTCGATAACCACGTAGGTTTCATCCGGGTGAGCGGCAACCGCCACATTGGCGGGCAGAGTCCAGGGCGTTGTCGTCCAAACCAGCAGCGAGGTGCCTGGATCATCCACGAGCGGCATGCGCACAAATACGGATGGATCGGTCGCATCTTCGTAACCCTGCGCCACTTCATGATCGGAGAGCGGAGTCCCGCAGCGCGGACAATATGGCACCACCTTGAATCCCTGGTAAAGCAGCCCTTTGTCCCACATATTTTTCAGGATCCACCAGACTGACTCGATGTATTCATTCTGATAAGTAATATAGGCAGTATCCAGATCAACCCAAAAAGCAATTCGATCCGTTAACCGCTCCCATTCCTGGATATAGGCAAACGCCGATTCGCGGCACAGATCATTGAACTTTGCAATGCCAAAATCCTCAATTTGCTGTTTGTTGGTGAAGCCCAACTTCTTCTCAACCTCGATTTCGACCGGCAATCCATGCGTATCCCAACCACCCCGGCGGCTGACATGGAATCCGCGCATGGTTTTGTAGCGCGGGAATAAATCCTTGAACGCCCGCGCCAAGACGTGATGCACACCGGGCTTACCATTGGCGGTGGGGGGACCCTCATAAAAAACGAATTCGGGGCAGCCCCGGCGTTGTTCCAACGATTTGCGGAAGATGCGGTGCGATTTCCAAAAACGCAGCACCCCTTCTTCCATCAAAGTGAGATTGAGTTTTGGCGATACGGGTCGAAACATGCTAACTCCTTGAATTATTTTTTCCGGTCATTAAAAAATAAAAACCCTCCGCCCCCACAGGGACGAGAGAGTAATTCTCGCGGTACCACCCTGCTTCCTGCCTTCGGCAGACTCTTTACCGGGCACGTCTGATCCAGATAATACCCGCGCCACATATAACGGTTGGCGAGACCGGCGCCCCTACTGCCGGGTTGACCCGGGTTCAGTTTGCAACTCCGGAAGGATTTTCCGTCTGCCGCCTGGCATCCGGCTCACACCTGCCCGGATTCGCTGCTGCCGCGCGCAAACCTACTCTTTTCCATCGTGGCTTTTTATGGTACCTGAAATTATGCCACGATTTTCCCTTCACGACAAGCCTTTGCTTGAGCGAATAGAAAATGGACAACCCAACGCGGTGATTTATTCAGGGTATCGTATATCGGTATAAAATAAACTCCAGAATCCCTGTCACCGGCTGAAGACGGTCCTGCAATAAAGTGTAATAAGGCGCCGCGGCGGTCACCATTACCTCGTTGCCGAAGACATAATCCAACCCCAGCCGGTCAAGGTAATCACGTCCGTTGCCTTGTTTAAGACTGCGGAAATAAGCATAACTATTGATTAAACCATCCAGGTTGACAATGGTGCGTTCGGTGAGGAAATACGCCGTCGCCCCACCGCCGGGCATCCCGATGACGCTGCCTGTTGGCGTATTGGCTGCCAGCAGGCGGGCTTCCTGCAGGTAATAAGCATCCTGCATATTGGCAGCCTCCAGCTGATAAGACCGTAGCAGCGCAGACCCCATCGCTACCGTCAACGCGGCAGACGCCAGTATTGATGCTGGGTAAAGCAATTTACCCGCAAATGGAAAAATCGCCACTCGTTTGTAAACACCATCCAACGCCAGGCTCGTCACAATGACCGCCAGCAGCGACTCATTCATCCAGTACCAGCTGCGCAGGTTAACGTAGTAACTACCGGTGTAGTACAATATTTGGATCAAACAAGCGTTCAGCAGCGGTATCGCCATGCTCTGATGAATGGCAGCCCCAATATTTTGTTTGCGTAAGATCAACCCACCCAATACCAGCCCGCCCCACAACAGGCAAAACAGCCACAACCAACGGAAGTAGAAATCCGGGTCATTGGTCAGGCTGGCAAAGGCATTCGCCAGGCTGGTAGCGGGGCTAAAAAACAACCACCACGGTCCTTGCTCCAATCGCTCAAAGAAGCCAAACAGCGCCGGAAATGACGCCACCGGTTTGCCGTAGACGATGTCGGGTAAAGTGCCCCACCAATGCTTGACCTGTCCACTAACCGGCGTGGGTGTCCCGAACAGGCTCTGATTGATTGCCAGGTAACCTCCTAAAAAAAACACGATCGGGGTTGAATATTGAATGCCACGCCGCAACCAAACCGGTAAATTCTGCCGGAATTCCGCCAATGGAGTCAATGCCCTAATAACCTGGAATTCTGTGCCACGCAGCCCAATCCATCGCGCCAGGCTGAACAGGACTACACCAAGCACGGCATCAATCAGGATAACCAGACGGGGAAAATTTCCCAGCATCCCAGCGGATTGTAACCCTAGCAACACCGCTCCGCCGATTAATGCCGCGCCGCCAATCGCGGTGAAAACTGCTAAAACTTCTTTACGCAATACAACATGTTCCGGGCGGATAAACATGCCGCTCAGGTAAGCAAATATAATTTTTAAAGGTAACCCAATCGCCAAAAACAGATAGATGCCGGGCAAAAATTCCGGATAATTGGACGGAAAACCAAGCCGGATAAAAAACGCCAGCAGCCCCGAAACCAAGCCAGCCAACAAGTATGCCAGCCAGAAAAGATACAATCGCTGGCGGCGGAACAAAATCACCAATCCAACGCTCAACACCAAAAAGGCGTTGTCAAGACGGCTGAACAGCGCCAGTACTGCAAAAAATCCCAATCGAAACCGGTCGTGACCGGTTTCCTGGTCTTCCGGTTTGTCTAATAGGCGCGCTGCCTGGTACAGGAACAGGATCACGGTGAATGCGTTGATCCCGGCTTCCATCCCCAATTTGGTTGCCACGCCATGCAACGGAGCAAAAAACACCCAGAAAAACGCCGCCAGGATTGCCAAAGGGCGGGCGATCAGCCGGGCGAGCAAACGATACAATAACAACCCGCTGCCGGCAGAGAGCATCACGGAAATCAGCACCACCACTCGCAAGGGGAAAAATTCATCTAGCCTGGCAAGTGAAAATACCGGTATCATCAACAGCATCCACAGTGGGTGGTAACCGTTAGCCGGATGGATGCGATCGAATGTCGAACCGTATCCTTCTGAGATATTGCGCGCAACCTGAAAATAATAAAAAGCATCATCGGTGGTAAACCAGCGGTCCAGCAGGGCATTCACCGGCGCGGTAAATACAGCAATATGTACAATCAGCACCAAAAGAATGAAAAGGAGATCAAACCGCACTCTTGGCATAACGGGTTTACTTTTATTCAATCACGCCATAGAACAATGGCAGCCGGTCAACTGGCAACTCACTCCAGGTAAAGGCTGCCAGCAATCGTTCTTTTGCCAGGTTCAATTTATCCACATCGTTGGCATGGATAGTCATCAGTGGCTCGCCTGCCTGGACAAAACCTCCAACCTTGTGGTGGACCACAATTCCCACCGCCGGGTCAATAATGTCGCCTTTTTTCGCTCTGCCCGCGCCCAGTTCTACCGAGGTTTCCCCTACTTCGCGCGCATCAATCACCGCCACATAACCCGAGTGCGCAGCAGGCACATCTTCTACCAACGTCGCCTTGGGCAGCCGGTCCGGGTTATCCACCACAGCGACATCACCGCCCTGTATCCGAACCAGCGTCCGGAATTGTTCCCAGGCTTTGCCTTCCCGCAGCGCATTCGCTGCCAATCGGCGTCCTTCATGCAGGTCTTTGACTTTTCCGCCTATCCTCAGCATGTGGCTGGCGATATGCAAACAATGTTCATTAAAATCTTCCGGACCAGCGCAGCGCAACGTATCAATCGCTTCGCGCAGTTCAAGCGCATTCCCAACGGCAAAACCAAGCGGCTGGTTCATGTCCGAAAGAACCGCAACCGCCCGCCGTCCAGAGAGACGGGCAATCGCTACCATCAAGGCTGCCAGAGTTCGCGCATCCTCAACAGTCTGCATGAACGCGCCCACGCCAACTTTGACATCCAATACAATCGCCTGGGCGCCGCTGGCGATCTTTTTACTCATGATTGACGAAGCAATCAGCGGGATGGAAGGCACGGTACCGGTTACATCTCGCAGAGCATACAACTTACCATCTGCCGGGGCGAGGTCACCGGTTTGACCCGTTAAAGCCAATCCGTAGGTGCGCAACTGTTGAAGAAACTCCTCCGTGCTTAAATCGGTGCGAAAACCAGGAATCGACTCCACCTTGTCCAGGGTGCCACCGCTAAATCCTAGCCCGCGCCCGGACATCTTGCCCACAGGCAACCCGCAGGCAGCCACCAGCGGCTCAACCACCAGCGTAGTTTTATCCCCCACACCACCCGTCGAATGTTTATCCACGACAACATCCAAAACCTGGCTTAGATCCAGCACCTCACCGGTATTTGCCATTGACAGGGTCAAATCGGTGGTCTCCTGTTCGTTCATGCCATTCAGCAGCACCGCCATCGCCCAGGCAGATACTTGATAGTCATGAATTTCTCCGCGGGTAAAACCACGAACAAAGAATTCAATTTCCTGTCTGGTCAATGCTTGTTTGTCTCGTTTTTTAATGATGATATCAACGGCTTTCATGTCCGGACCTCCACGTGATTATAAAAATCGAAAAATTGAGTGTTAGGTTTTTTAATGCGATGGTCCTCTCCCGTCCATCTACCCGACAGTGTAAAACCAAAAGAACGAGCCGCGATCACCAAACTCAAAAGGATGGTCAACGAACACAAGCAGACAAGTCACCTTAGATAAAATTCGTTCATTGCGATGTGCGGGATTATGGTCAGGGAGACCAAGATTCCATCTCGATTAGTGAAAAGAAGCCGTTCCTACAAAACCGCTGCCCTCATCATCTATAAATAAAGAGGCATTTCAGAACCGGTTGGCTCGGAAACGCCTCTCCATGAATGCCGTTTTAGCGGGCTTGTTTTTTAATAAAAATCGTTACTTTGCGGTTGGGTTCCTCGCCAACGCTCTCGGTTGCCACTTCGGCATGATCGCGAAGTTCGAGATGGATCACGCGCCGCTCGTTGGCAGGCATCGGCTCCAGCGACACCCTGCGACCGGTATGCACCACCTGTTCGGCGGTGCGCCTCGCCAGAACACGCAACTGGCGCTCGCGGCGAGCGCGGTAACCTTGCACGTCAATCATCAACGGCACCCAACGACCAATTTCTTTGGAAAGAATCAGGCTGGTAATGTACTGCAGGGCATTCAAAGTTTCCGAACGGCGTCCAATTAAAATGCTTAAATCCTCACCCTGAACTTCCACCATTACCAACGGCTGGTCGTTTTCATCATGCGGGGGCAGCATCTGGGCTTTGAGCCGCGCCTTGAGATGCATTTTTTGCAGCAGTTCGCCGGTAATTTGTTCGGCGGTTTCAAGCACCCGAGCGTCTTCTGTGCCTGCCCCGTTGGATAAATTATCTGCCAGTTGAACTTCAGCAACCGGCGCAGCCGGTTGCCGCTTTGGCTTGCTTTCGGTTCGAGGCGGGGCTGGTTCAAAGCTTGGATTTGCAGGCAGGTGGAGGTTTTTTATCCACAGGCGGACTCGCGCCTGGCGGGTTCCCAAGCCAAGAAACCCGCGGCTTCCCGAGTCGAGAATTTCAATTTCGAATGCGCTTTCTGGCAGACCCAGTTGTTCCATGCCTTTCGCGACGGCTTCTTCAACCGTCGGTGCAATGATTTCCAAATTCGTTTTTTCCTGGCTCATAGGCTCCTCAAACACTTCCCGACCATGTTTGTATACGGGCAGAGGGAATTCCCTCATGCGCGCAGACGGCTATTTCTTTTTGTTACCGCTACCACCTGCGCCAACTGGCTGCGTTTTCAGGAAGGGGAAAACATTGCCCCAGTTGACCCTGCCCAGCATCGCATACTGCAAAATGCCAATAACGTTGGAGGCAACAAAGTAAAGCGCCAGACCCGAAGCCAGTGTATAGGCAAGATAACCCATGAAGATGGGCATATATATGTTCATCATATTGGTCATCATTGCTGTCTGGTCTTTGGGGTTAGCAGACGGAGTGGCAATCAACTTACCCTGAACATAAGTGGTGACCACCACAATCACAACCAGCACAGGAATGCCAAATTCCAGACCCGGGATGAACAAACGCTCCGGTTGACCTAAATCCATCCACAAAAAGCGTGAGTTGAGCGGAATCAGTGTTTCCACCCTTAACAATCCGGGGTAAATGTGGCGGATCAGGTTGAGTAAATCCACTGGGGTGCTCGCCAACGCAAAAATTACCGCCTGGTACAACCCAAAAATAATCGGCAGTTGGATTATCGTAGGCAGACATGAAGCAAATGGGTTTATTTTTAGTTCCTTGTACAGCGCCATCTGTTCTTGCGCCAGTTTTTCGCGATCACCTTTGTACTTTTCCTGAATCTTCAACCATTTCTCATTTTTTTGCAGTTCTTGCATTGCCTGCGCGCCCTTGATCTGCCGAACCATTAGCGGGTGAGTCACCACCCGGATCAACAGGGTAAAGAGAATGATCGCGATCCCAAAATTCTGTCCAACCAGGTTATAGATGAACAGCAGGGTATTAATAAATGGGGTAATGATTAACGCATCCCACATGATCTTTTACCTCTCTTAATTGGGTGGAACAAAAGTCCACAAGTCTTGCCCATCCAGGGAAATCATTCTTAGGAACCCCTCTCCCCCGGTAACGCCAACTGCCAACCGTTCGCCAACAACTACCGGTCCGGTGAAAATCTTGCCTTCGATTGTCTTGCTCCAAAGCCGTTCACCATCCAATCTGGTGGCAACCAGACTGCCTTCTTCGGTTGAAAAGATCACCCGGTCGTCCAGCAGCGTCGGCAGTCCCGTTACGGGTTGGTCAACGCTTTGCGACCAGATTTCCGTACCGTCCTCCGCCGAAACTGCGTAAATTTTTCCTTGCATATCCCCGAAGAACAGTACGCCATCCTTAAAGGCTGGCTGAGTCCACAACCCGCCCTCGAACTGGCGCTGCCAGAGGATGGATCCGTCACTGGCATTAATCGCCATCAAGTTACGCGCCAGGGTGGTCAGGTAAATTACGCCCATTTCAGCATCCAGAGTAGGTGAATAGATCACCGCTCCGCCAACATCCACCGACCAAACCTTTTGTCCTGTGCGCAGATCAATGGCGTATAAATTATGATCCATTGACGCCTGGTAAACAAGCTCGCCATCACTCACCGGCTTGGACCATAACGCCCGGCCAGTCTCGAACTTCCAAAGCAGCGAACCATTGGGCGAAAGCGCATACAGGAAATGATCGGCATTGGGCGCCAGGATAATGCCATCCACCACTAATGGGCTGGCAATCCAATCCCCCTTTGCGCCGGTGAAAGCCCAATTCTGAGTGCCGGTATTCGGATTCAGACTGTGCAGCACGTTATCGTAGTCCCCGGCTAGTAATTGGTTATCCGCCAATACCGGGGCGGCGAAGAACATGGCTCTGCCGGCTCTATCGGGGTAGCGCCAGATCATGCTGCCATCCGCAGCGCGTACCGCATAAACGTGGCTTTGGTTTGCCACAAACAATGTGTCTCCATTCGGGCTGATACCCGGCCAGGAAGAACCTGCCAGCGCCGCATCACAAGCTGCCAACAGCAATGTGAGGATGACAAAAAGGATAATTAGAAGATATTTAGATTTTTTCATGCCTTTTAATTTCGATCCGTTTGAAGTTAGAAATAGGTTCCTTAAGGAACTGGATCGTAACCACCGGGGTTGAAGGGATTACACCGCAGCACCCGCCAACCAGCCATGAGGGTGCCTTTCAGCGCGCCGTGCTTGTAAATCGCCTGGTAACCGTAATGGGAGCAGGTTGGATAAAAACGGCACGTATTCGATGGCATTGCAGGTGAAACAATTTTTTGGTACAGGCGGATCAAGCCCAGCAAAACCCAGCGCGGCGCTGTGCGCAAGGAAAACGGCAGATCGCGCAGGCGGGCTTCATGGGAATAATCGTGTTCGATCATTGCGGCTGATCCGAAAAACCGGCTAATTTTGCCCGTTGCAACAGGCTGCTTACTGCCTGGCACAGGTTCTCAAATCGAGCCGTCAGCAAAGGTTTTCGCGCGATTAACACCAAATCCCAACCTTTCGGTAGCGTGGTGATCAGCGGTTCCATTGCCGCCCGCAGCCTTCGCTTGGCGCGGTTACGCTGCACTGCGCTGCCGAGAGCTTTACCTGCGGAAACGCCAATTCGCAATTCATCATCCGGATTTGGCAGCACGGTTAACACAAGAAACGGGTGCGTGTATGACTTGCCTGTTTGTCGCACCCGCATGAAATCGCTTAGCCGCCTGAGCCGGAATTTGCGCTTCACCCATGAACCCGTCCATTGACTTTCGTGTCAATAAGCGGAGCACCCACCTGCCAGGTTAAGCCTGCCAGTGTGGCGCCATTTACCAGCGGACTTTCTTCGTGTGGTTATTCATGCTGATGGTGAGCCGCTGACGACCACGCAGGCGACGGCGGCGCAACACCTCACGCCCGTCCGCGGTTGCCATCCGAGCGCGAAAACCGTGGACGCGAACACGGCGGCGAATTTTGGGTTGGTATGTCCGTTTGGGCATATCATTTTCCTCTCTTTGATCTTACATTGAATTCAACCACTGTGTTCTGCGCAAATTGCCAAACCGCGTGTTTGATTATGTTTGGCCATTTCCGCAGTGCACAGATGATTTTTTAATTTGGCAGTTGAGAATTATACCCTAGTGTTGGGGGTTGGTCAAACCAGATTCCTCCACTCTGCGACCGTCGCCATTTTTTCCGGTTGACAGTAAACGCGCCAGCTGGCGGGCGCCTTCCGGGTCAGCAACTGCCAGCACCTCGTCTCCCGGCTCGAAGACAGTCACCCCGCGCGGAACAATCACCTCGCCATGCCGAATGATAGCAGCGATAACGCAATGCTCCGGAAGGTTAAGGTCTTTGATCGCGATCCCCAACGCAGGCGCATCAGGTGGGATTTTTTCCTCGACTAAAGAATAATTGCCGCGCCGA
The DNA here is from genome assembly GCA_039666315.1 of Bellilinea sp. GTDB lineage: Bacteria > Chloroflexota > Anaerolineae > Anaerolineales > Anaerolineaceae > Bellilinea. The sequence continues at coordinate 438,613 of JAVSME010000016.1, forward strand.
AGTTTAATCAGCGTCATCATGTCACCCAGCGACATTTCTTCCTCGATGATCGACGCCATAATCTCAGCCTGATTAACCGCCACATCCACATGAAATTGCTGATCGAAAAGCCAGGCGTTGCGCGGATTGTTGATGCGGGCAATCGTGCGCGGAACTCCATACCGGCTGCGCGCCATAAAACAGATCGCCAGGTTGGTTTCATCTTCGGTCGTGCAGGCTGCCAATACATCGGCTTTCTGAGCGCCCGCCTTTTCCAAAACGAAAGGATCAATTGCCCGCCCTTCATAGATGGCTTCTGTTGGCAGCTCTTTGTGTAGCCGCGCCAGCACCTCCGGGCGGGATTCGATCAATTGGACAAAATGATTCTGGGCAATCAGAATACGCGCCAACTGCGCTCCAGTTCTTCCGCCGCCGGCAATAATCACATTCATGACTGCTACTCCTTTATCTTGAGCAGTTTTTGACGCAAGCAATTACTGCCGTTGAATGTTGCGCTGACATGGATAACATCACCCTCTTGCAGCCAAAAGCCGTCCTGCGGCATCATCGCTTTGCCAGCGCGGGTGATCGAAATAGGCAGGCATTCTTCCCCCGGCAGCAGGTCAGCCAGCGTCTTGTCTTTCCATTCGCTCGGAATGACAAATTCATACACTTCCACTTCGCCATTCCCGGCTGAGAAAACGGTGTGAACATCAGAGTCGTACAGCATTTCCTCGATCCGTTGCGCGCCCCAACTGGTCGAACTGATAACCTGTAATTGCAGTTCTTCAAACAGCACACGGCAGCGGGGATCGTAATTTCGAGCCACCACATTCGGAATGTGATAGACATGGGTGGCAATTCGGGCAACCACAGCATTTATGGCATCCGAACTGGTCACCGCTGCCAGTGCGTCGGCATGCTCAATGCCCGCTCGCACCAACACATCCTGCGACAGTGCGTCGCCCTCGTGGAAGCGCCCGTTAAAATCCGCTGGCAGGTTATTGAAAGAGGTAGCCACCGCGTCAATGACCGCTACCTGTTGCCCGGCGCGAAAGAGACGGTAAGCCAGGGCAGAGCCCAATCTTCCGCAGCCAACCACAATGATATGCATTTTCTTGATCGGTTGTTCGTTGTTCATCAATCCACCTGATAAGGAACACTGGTAATAACAATGTCCTTATGAAAAAGAAGCGCTTGCCGCAAGGCAACCGCGGTTTTGGTGTGAAGCATCCCGGAATGCCAATGGCGTGGAATAAATTCCGGCACCACAATCGTGATGATTTCATTCGGTTGCCGCTGCTGATCAAGTTCATCTATATATTCGAGCAGCGGTTCGATAAATAACCGGTAAGGCGATTCGAGAATCACCAGCCGGCGTCCATCTCCCCAGGTTTCCCATTTCTGGCGCACGCGCTCGGCTTCTTGCGGGTCAATCGAAACATGCACAGCAGTAATATCATCTGAAAGGGTGCGCGCGTAACGCAGCGCCGCCAGCGTGCCACGGTGCACCCCGCCTATCGGCAGGATTACCCGGTGACGGGCGATACGCGGTGGAGCGCCATAGTTATCCAAAGACAGGCGCGCGGCAAGCCCTTTGTAATGTTTGTCAATGCTGGTAAACATCAAGACCAGCGCCGGAATGATGACAATCACTACCCAGGCGCCGTCAATAAATTTTGTGCTGGCAAAAATGAGCATCACAACGCCCGTTAGAAAGGCGCCGAAGCCATTAATCCCCAACTTCAATTTCCAACCCGAGTCGAAGCGTAAAGTGGAATTTTTTTCTTTCACTTCCTGACCCGGGCGAAGATGTCCTATCTTCCACCATCGTCTTGCCATGCCCGTCTGCGACAAGGTGAAGGATAAAAACACCCCCACTGCATACAACGGGATCAGGCGGGTGACGCTTGCCTGGAAGATAATGATCAAACCGCAGGACATCAAGGCTAACAACACTATCCCATACGAATACACCAGGCGGCTTCCCCGGTAAGTCAACTGGCGCGGCAGCAAACCATCGGTCGCGGTGATCGCGCTCAGGCGGGGAAAATCTGCAAAGGCAGTATTGGCAGCCATGATCAAAATCACTGTAGTGGCTACAATGACGCCCAGGTACAGGGCTCCTCTGCCATCAAAAGCTGTCCGCGCCAGTTGCGAAATGACCGTCTCTTCCTCGGATGGAACCGCGCGGATATGAGCAGACAAAAAAGAAATGGCCAGCATCAATGTCCCCAGAATGACCGACATGATGATCAGCGTCCGCCCCGCGTTATGTGAACGCGGTTCTTTGAATGCCGGAATACCATTGGATATGGCTTCGATGCCAGTCAGGGCAGCCGTACCGCTTGAAAATGCGCGCAATATCAGGAAAAGCCCTACCCCCTGGCTGATATGGATGACTTCCAGGTGCGGGGGATCAACCACCACCCCCAACCCGCCGCTCAGGTACCGGATCAATCCAACGATCACCGTTGTGAACATGGCAAACACGAAGAAGTAGGTTGGAATGGCAAATGCCCGCCCCGATTCCTTGACACCGCGCAGATTCATAATCATGATAAACAGCACAAACCCAACCGCCATCCAGACCCGGTAGGGAAACAGCACCGGCAGGGCGGAGACAATCTGGGCTACCCCGGATGATATGGATACAGCCACCGTGAGAATGTAATCGGTCAATAAAGCGCTGGCGGCAACCTTGGATGGCAGAACGCCCAGATTATCCCGCGAAACGGTATAAGCGCCTCCACCGTTCGGATAGGCATGAACGGTCTGCTCGTAGGACAGTGTCACAATGGTCAGCAATAAAACGATCCCAATGGATAGCGGGAAAACGTAATTGTACGCCTCTGAGCCCAATACCATCAGGATGACCAACATTTCCTGAGTGGCATAAGCAGTTGAGGACAACGCATCGGATGCAAAAACCGCCAGACCAATTAGAACCCCGATAGTCTGGTGAGGCGCATCTGCGGTTGGTAAAGGTCTCCCAAAAAGCCAGGTGCGCCAGTCTCGCCTGGGTTGAGACTCGCTTTCCCGCCGGAGAACGGTCGTCCCTTGTCGATCCTCGATATTCATTAATTTCTCAAAAACGCCTTTTCCAAACAAACATAGACGTTCAACAAAGCCAGTGATTATAATAGCATAATGCTGCGGCGTCAATTATAATTCCATAAGGAAGTTTGAAACCAACGGTTTCTAAAAATCATCACACACACTTTACTCATGCTTTTCGAAAAGAGAACCAAACCTAACGTACGCCTGATTTTATTCGCCGGTATTCCCCTGCTGGGTATCGCCGTCGGTTTGGCGTTTCCCTTCCTCGCAACCATAGTCTTCATTCTGCTCTCCGGATTGCCGTTAACCATCGGCTCTTTTATCTTCGCTCAAACCAACCAGCCGCTGCTTTGGCTGGTTGATTTATTTTCCTTCCTGATGGTATTGTTAAATATTAGCGTGGCTTATCAGCAGATACTCGCCCAGCGTCAAACACAGAGTCTGCGGCAGCAGCTTTCCAATCGCACCGAAGAATTGCACGCCGTCAAGGAGATCTCCCAGCGCGAAATCCTGGAACGCCACCAAGCGGAAGCCAACATCATTCGCGCCAAAAAGGAGTGGGAAGCGACCTTTGATGCCATTTCCGATTTAATTCTGCTAACCGATGGCAGCGGAAAAATTATTCGCTGCAACCGGGCGACAATCGAAAAACTCAACATCTCCTACAGCCAATTGATCGGCAGAAATATCGAAGAGGTTTTCCCCGGTGTAATCGAACCAGTGCAGAAGAAAGCCCTGACCAAAACCCAGGTCATCCCAATGCCTTCCCTGTACGGCTGGTTCGAGGTGACTGGATTTCCCTTTCAGGACAGTGAAAACCAGCAAGGCACCATCTTCATTTTCCATGATATTGCCCAGCGCAAAAGAGCCGAAGCCGAAATCCAGCGCCAAAAACAATACTTTGAAAGCATTTTCCAGAACAATCCGGTTGCCATTGTTACCTTGGATTTAAATGGTCACATCGTCGCCTGCAACCCGGCTTTTGAACAATTGTTTGGCTATCGCCAGGCGGAGGTACTTGGCGGCAAGCTCGATGAAATGATCACTTCACCAGAATTCCGCGAGCGCGCTTTCGAATTCAGCCGCCGCGTGCGTCATGGTGAATTGATTCATAGCGTCAGCAAGCGGTTGACGCGCCGTGGCGACCTAATTGATGTCGAAATTTTTGGCGTGCCGGTCATGGTCAATGGACAGGAAGTCGGCGTGCTCAACTTGTTCCATAACATCACCGAAATGGTCAGCGCCCGGCAAAAAGCCGAAGAAGCCGACCTGGCAAAAAGCGAATTTCTGGCAAATATGAGCCATGAAATCCGCACCCCGTTGAATGGTCTGATTGGAATGCTTAATTTAACCCTGGATACGGTCTTAAGCCGCGAGCAAACTGAATACCTGACCGCAGCCCTGGACAGCGCTGAATCTCTCCTCAGTCTGATCAGCGATATTCTTGATCTTTCCAAGATTGAAGCCGGTAAAATGGAGTTGGAAACCACCGATTTCAATTTGCGTACCGTTATCGAAAATGTGGCCGTCAATCTTTCTCAGCGTGCCACTGCCAAAGACCTGGAACTGATCTGCGCTGTTCATCCGGATTGCCCTGTTCTTCTGCGCGGCGATCCCAACCGCCTGCGGCAGGTGCTGAACAACCTGGTCGGTAATGCGATTAAATTTACCGAACAGGGCGAGGTGATGATTCAAGTCCAACCGATTGCGCATACCAATAACCAGGCAACCATCGGTTTTTCGGTGCGCGATACCGGAATCGGTATTCCCCTCGAACGCCAGCTGCACATCTTCGAGCGGTTTACCCAGGCAGACATGTCAACCACCCGCAAGTATGGCGGTTCCGGTTTAGGGTTGGCTATTTCATCCCAATTGGTCGAGTTGATGGGTGGAAAAATCTCCTTGATCAGCGAGCCAAACATCGGCAGCACCTTTTCCTTCAACATTGTTTTTGGTCGTCAGGATACAGCGGAACCGCAACCAGCCAATTGGTTACAAATATCGCGCGGTAAACGAATTTTGATCGCCGACCCGAACAAGAGCAGTCGCCAGGCTTTACGGATGGAATTGGAAAAGTTAGGTTTTTTTGTTCAGGACGCAGCCGACCAGCAAACCTGCGTCAGGTTATTGTTGAATGCCTTCGAAGATACCGATCCATTCAGCCTGTTGATCATTGACAGCCGTCTGTTGCTGACAGGCAACCAGCCCGGCTTGCCAGCCGAAATCGAAGCGCTGACGCACGAGGGTCTCAAGGTGCTATTAATGACTTCCCTGGGCACTCATATCACCACAGAAGATTGCCACCGGCTCAATTGCTCCGCTAGTTTGATCAAGCCAATCCGCCAGCAAGCCTTATCCACCGCCCTCGAAAATGTATTTTCCCCCAGCCCATCCTCCAGCGGAACAGGAAAACTACCCGCGCGGACGCCCTCCACCAGTCTGCGCACCCGCACACCACACCACATTTTGCTCGTGGAAGATAACCCGGTCAATCGCAAGGTTGTGGTCAACCTGCTCAATAAATTTGGTCACACGGTTGATGAAACTGAAAATGGGCGCATGGCGGTTGAAGCGGTAGCCAACAAACAATACGACCTGATTTTGATGGATATCCAAATGCCGGAGATGGATGGCTACGAAGCTACACTACGGATACGTTCCACCGAAGGCGCCAGCCGGCGCATCCCCATTATCGCCATGACTGCCCGCGCTCTCGCTGGGGATGTTGAACGCTGCCTTGCCAGCGGCATGGATGCCTACCTGCCCAAGCCGGTCAAGCCGCGCGAATTATTCGATGCAATTGAGGAATGGGGTCTCGTACCTGACAGCCAACCACCCCAGTTGGAATCAATCTTACATCAGGTCAAACTGCCTCAGGAAATAGAAGCGCCGGCGCAAAATCTGACCGACTTTGAGACGTTCGTCCAGGATTTCCAAACGCTGGCGGAAAGGTTTAACCAAAATCTTTCCAGCGCAACCCAGCCCGCCAACCTCCACCGGTCCGTTAATGAACCAATTCCTGAACTCCCCAACCCGGACGAGGACGAATTTCTTAGCCGGGCGTTTAAAAAGAACACTCAATCGCTTGGCAACCCAGGATATCTGGAACGCATCCTGCCACGTTTTGGTGATGATCTCCAATTCTTCCTTGCCACTTTTGAAGAATTCATTCAACAGTGTGAGGTTAAACTTATCGAGATTGACCGTGCTATTCAATCTGGGAATGCCAGCGCCGTTAAGTTGCATGCTCACAACCTGAAGGGCGTGGCAGCCAACTTCGAAGCGGTCAAATTGACCACCCTCGCTCACCGTTTGGATGTACAGGCAGCCAAAGGAGATTTAAGTCAGGCGCGCGAATGGCATCTGGAAATGCAACAATTGGTTCCCTTGTTGAAAAAAGCGCTGGCTGAAATGAAAGCCCAACAGCGCTCGCCAGCCGAATAATCCAAAGAGGACAACCTATGGCAACGGTATTGCTCATTGATGACGAAATCATTTTCCATCGCATGATCGAACACGCCTTGCGTCCCTTGGGACACATCATCTATACCGAGCTGACCGGAACGCAAGGTCTGGAGGCAGCCAACATTCTAAAACCCGACATCATCATCACGGATCTGAACCTGCCCGATATATCCGGATACGAGGTTACCCGCCGGTTACGCCGTAACTCCGTCTTTGCCCACACCCCAATCATGGTGCTGACCAGTCAATCCGGGTTGCAAGATAAACTCGGCTCTTTTGAATCCGGCGCGGATGACCACATCACCAAACCGTTCGAGCCGGAAGAATTAATTGCCCGCATGACCGTCTTATTGCGCCGGCTGGAAATCATTCGCCATGCCTTGCCGGCAGGTGAACCGGTAGAACCGACCAAACAAGCCAAAACCATAGCCGTTCACTCGCTGCGCGGGGGCATTGGAACCTCAACACTGGCAGTCAACCTGGCAATCGGGCTGCGTTCGCTTTGGAATGTACCCACCTTGATGATTGATTTGGTGCTGATGGCAGGTCAGGTGGCGTTATTGATGAACATGCCGCTCAAGCGCACCTGGGCAGACTTGGCGGGAGTTGATCCGCTCGAAATGGACACCGAGGCGCTGCACTCCATCATCGAATCACACAAATCCGGGATGGCATTCATTGCTGCGCCAACTTTTCCCACCGATGCGGAAATGCTCTCCGATGAAATCTTGAATGTCTCTTTAAAACTATTGCGCCCGCATTACGATTACATCATCGCCGATTTACCGCACGATTTCAGCGAAGTCGCATTACTTGCTCTCGATCTTGCGGATGTGATCTTGCTTGTGCTGGCGCCGGAACTCTCCTCGGTTCGAGCAGCAGCGGCGGCTTTGGATACCTACAACAAACTCAACTACCCGCCGGAAAAGATAAAATTGGTGCTCAACAACGTGTTCCCGCGCCACGGATTACCCCGCGAGCGAATCGAACAAGCGCTGAAAAAGCCGGTCACCCTCAATCTGCCTTATTCTCAAGACACGCTTGTCCAGGCAATCAATCTGGGCAAACCTATCCTCTACCACCAGCCGGATGAACCCTTCGCCAGCCTGCTGGAGGACTTTGCCTTTTTCTTGAGCACCGAGGATCACAAGAAGAACCGCCCCGATAAACCAACCCAATCCTGGAAACGGGTCTATAACCGCTTTATTGAAACCCGAAAAACCAAAGAAAAACAATCTCAACGCTGAAATCACAAAAGGAGCCCGATCATGACGCATGTATTCAAAAAACCCACTCGCGTTGCCATCGTTGGCGCCGGTAACGTCGGCGCAACCTTTGCTTACAGTCTGCTGTTGAGCGGACTGGCAACCGAAATTGTCCTCATTGACGCCAACCATGCCAAAGCCGAAGGCGAAGCCATGGACCTGAATCACGCTATGCCGCTCGGTCGTCCAGCGCGTATTTGGGCAGGCAATTACCAGGATGTAGCCGGAGCCATCATTACCGTCATCACTGCTGGCTCTGCCCAACGCCCGGGAGAAACCCGGCTCGACCTCGTACAACGAAACACATCCATCTTCAAGCAGATTATTCCTCAAATTGTGCAATGCAATCCCAACGGAATCATCCTGATTGCCACCAATCCAGTGGATATCCTGACCTACGTGGCATACAAAATTTCCGGCTTCAGTCGCAACCATATCATTGGCTCGGGCACCGTGCTAGACACCGCCCGATTCCGCTATCTTCTCTCCCAGCATTTCGATGTTGATCCGCGCAGTGTCCATGCTCACATCATCGGCGAGCATGGCGATAGCGAAGTACCGGTATGGTCATTGGCTAACATTGCCGGAATGCGCTTACCGCAATACTGCGCTGCCAACCAACTCGGCTGCGAAGAGCAAGCATTGGATTCGATTTTTGAACAAACACGCGACGCCGCTTATCACATCATCGAGCGTAAAAACGCCACCTATTACGCGATTGCCAGCGGATTGACCCGCATCTGCGAAGCCATTTTGCGCGATCAGGGCACAGTACTTTCTGTTTCCACCTATATTGATGAAGAATATTACGGCATCCGTGATGTATGCCTGAGCCTGCCCAGCATCGTTGACCTGGATGGCGTTGAGCGAATCGTCCGCCTCGATTTGAGCGCGGATGAAATCGAAGGGCTGCGGAAATCGGCTGACGTGCTTAAAAACACCATCGCCCAACTGCAAATTTAATCCTGGTCTATCTGCGCTATCAACACTTCGTAGGGATTCAAGCGCAAATTCGCCGGATTGATTTCGCTCACACTGCGGTGCGTTGAATAAACACACCGCAGCTTTCCATACTCCACAGGCAGACTCACTCTAGCCGACCTGTTCTTGAAATTGATCATCACCAGGCAGGTCTGCGAATCCGTCCAGCGCAGATAAGTAAGAATGTGCGGATTTTCCTCGTCCAAAAACCGAAAATCCCCTTCCACCAGCGCTGGGTTCGATTTACGAACCGCGAGCAGGCGGCGGTAATCCTGCAATAGCGAGGTATCCTCCTGCATCTGGTCAGCCACATTGACTCCCTGGTCATAATTGAGGTGCACCGGAAGCCAGGGCTTGACCCCTGCCGGGCAGAAACCCGCGTTGGGTTGATTCGCCCACTGCATGGGTGTTCGTGACTTGTCGCGCCCATGCCGTGAGGCGTAGGCGGCAGCTTCTTCCGGCGCCGATTCCATCAAGCGGACTTCCAGATCATAAGCACGCAGACTGAGCGGGTCGCGGAATTCCTCCGGCTTTAATCCCAGGTGGTTGACCATGCCGATCTCTTCGCCGTTGTACAAAAAAGGCACGCCCTTGAGGGTCAGGATTAATGCCAGGTTAGCGCGGGCAATTTGGCGATCGTGTTTTCCATCGCCAAACTCGCTCATCATCCGCCCGGCGTCATGGTTTCCGAGCGTGTTGCAGCCCCAGCCTCCGCGCGGCAACCCTGCCAGGCGCGTGTTTTGATTGTTCCGCACCCAGCGCGGCGTGATGCGCGAAGTGTGCATCAGCGGAAAGTTGAACGCAAGGTGCAATTCATCGTTGCCATTTCCATAAAAACGCAAATTCTCGCTCTCGCCGATCAATACTTTGTCCGGGAACTCGTCCACCACAATGCGCAACTCCTTCATTAAACTGTGCACTTCAGGCATGTCAAATTGTTTATAAAACATTCGATACCAGCGTTTGCCCGTCTTTTTCTGTTCACTTTTCGTTTTAGCCAGTCGAGCCGCGCGATAAATCTCGTCCAGCGATTCCCCCGTACCCTGGTCTGGGAATCCTTTTTGTTCGTAGATGGTGCCGATCGCATCCAGGCGGAAACCGTCCACCCCCATCTTCAGCCAATAACGCGCCACGTCGAACATCGCCTGTTTTACCTCTGGATTCTCCCAGTTCAAGTCGGGCTGCTCGGCAAAGAAATAATGATAGTAATATTCACCCGTTTTCGAGTCGAAAGTCCAGGCGCTGCCGCCGAATGTGGACCACCAATCGTTTGGCGGCTCGTCATTGCGCGGCGGCTTCCAGATGTACCAGTCGCGGCGCGGATTGTTCAGGCTCGAACGGGACTCAATGAACCAGGGATGTTGGTCGGAGGTGTGATTTAAGACCAGGTCCAGCACCAGGCGCATATCCCGGTGGTGCAATTCGTCCAGGAATTGCTGGAATTGCTCCAACGTGCCGTATTCTTCCGCTACGCTGTAATAATCCTTGATATCATAGCCCCAATCCACCTGCGGGGAGGGGAAATGCGGCGACAGCCAAACCGCGTCAACACCCAGCCACTTAAGATAATCAACCTTCTCCAACATGCCGGAAAAATCGCCGATTCCATCTCCATTGCCGTCCGCAAAGCTACGCGGGTAGATTTGGTAAAACACAGCCTTTTGCCACCAGGATAGCATATTCATTGGTTCAACAGTCTCCTAATTACCAGCATCAATCCCCGAACGATCAATAAAATCTTTGACCCACTTTTAACCTGTCAATAAACGTGGTTTAATTATCGCCAGGTAAGATAGTGTTAAAAACCTTGCAAAAATCCTTCTGGCAACACAGGCATAAATTGATGAATCCATCGTACAAATCATATCCGGAAATCCTGCCCATTTTACCGCAATCCTGGCATTACCGTACTGCGGAATGGATCTCACGGCTGGGTTCACCGCCCCTGCTGGCGTCATTCAGTATCTGGATCGCAACCCACAGTCAAAATCCTCCAAACCTGGTGTATCCTTGGGCGATGATCACCGTCTTTTGGATGATTATTTTGCCTGCCTCGTATCTGATTTATCTTCGCCGCACCGGTCAAATCACCGACCTGGATGTATTCGTCCGTTCACAACGCATCCGCCCTTATACGCTGAGTATTTTTTGCAGCGCGGCTGCCTTGGTAATATTACTATCATCAAACGCGCCGCGCATTTTTCCAATCATTGCCGCTGGCGGGCTGATGAATACCATCGGTCTATTTTTAGTCAATTTGAAATGGAAAATATCGGCTCACGCTGCTGCGGCAGCCGGTTTATCTTTCCTTGCCGTCCTCTTCGCCGGCGCAGCGGCGCTACCCGCCCTGATTACAATTCCGCTGATCGCCTGGTCGCGGGTACACCTCAGGAGACATACCCTGGCTCAAACCGCCGCGGGAAGTTTATGGGGCGCAGCCAGTTTTTGCCTCATCTACTACTTGTTTCGTTGACTCCATCCTGGATAACCCCATCCAACCCACCCTGGACGAAACCGGTCAATCGCACCTTGCTTGTTCGATTCCACAGCGGTTGAGCAGCGTAGGCTTCCACCCGCAGGTAATTATCGCTCAATCCGTGCAATCGCCAGCCATTAGGGCTTACCTGGTCACAGGATTCCCATAGTACCATCACCTCTTTCTCTAAAAAGCCCTGCCGGTAGTGTATAGCAGCGCTTTCCAAGACCTCGCGCATGCGCGCATTGCGAAGCTGGGCGACCTTGCCATCCAGGTTTCCCTTCAGGCGGGTTGCGGCTGTTCCAGGCCGGGGAGAGTATTTAAAGACATGCCCGCCAGCGAATGTCATCTGTTGCACAAATTCCAGGCTTTCTTCGAATTCCGCTTCGTCCTCACCCGGAAAACCGACGATCAAATCTGTCGTTACGGCGACCCCAGCGATCAAGCAACGCGCCATATCCATCAGGCGGCGATAATCCGCAGGGCAGGTGTTGCGCGCCATGCGCTTAAGTGTTGCAGCGCAGCCGGATTGCAACGGAAGATGCAGGTGACGGCACATGCGGGGATTTTCCCACAGGCGGAAAAAGGCTTCGTCCAAATCCCACGGCTCCAGCGAGGATAAGCGAATTCGTTCGATATCGGTTTCCGAGAGCAGGGCTTCGATCAAATGGCTCAAGCGCAGCGGGTGGGAAAAGTCTTGCCCCCACGAGCCCAGATGCACACCGGTAAGGACAATTTCACGCGCGCCTCCCGTCACGGCAGCCCGCGCTTCGCCGATCACCCGTTCCAGCGGTTCACTCACCCCTTTACCGCGCGCCAGCCGGGTAATGCAAAAGGTGCAAAAATTATCGCATCCATCCTGAACTTTGATAAAGGCCCGGGTTCGCTGATGTATGCCGGGTAAAGGCTGCCGCGCCAGCGGTTCCAGGTCGAAATCTTCAGCGGGAACTCCTAAAATCTCCGCTGCCAGCCGCTTTTTTTGTGGATTTGGGATCACCCATTCGACGTTGGGGAGTTGGCGCGCAGCCTGCGCTTCCACAGTCGCCCAGCAGCCCGTCACGGCGATCCGCGCGCCGCCTGACCGGGCAGCCTGACGAATTTTGTGGCGCGAATCAGATGCTGCCGCGCTGGTTACGGCGCAGGTATTGACCACCACCAGGTCAGCCTCTGCCGCAGTTGCAGCAATACTGTGTCCCGCGGCGCGAAATTGCCGGGCTAAGGTTTCAATTTCACTCTGGTTGAGACGACAGCCAATTGAATCGAAATAAACTTTCATACCCTTAAGGTTTTATAACAAAAAAGTTGTCGAAACGCACCTCCACCCCTGGCGATTGATATGCTCCTGCCATCAAACCAACATCACCAATCGTGAAATCGGCGTCCTCGACTTCGGCAAATTTTTGCTGATTAACGTACAGGGTTAACCGGCTGCCGTTACAATCCGCGCGGATTTGATTGACCGCATCACCCTGCGCAATCATTTTACCAAATTCCAATCCTTCCGGGTTGCTTAATATTTGATACAGGCCGTCCTTAATTTTTACAATGCCGCCGTAGCCATCGCTGCTGATTAAAAAAGCATAAAAATTATATTCGTCTTGAAATCGGCAAATCAGTCCAAAATCGTTGTCGGTTGAGCCACTGACCAGACGGGCTTCCACCGCCAGGATCACATCGGTATACCGCCTGCCAGCCAGCGACCAGTAATCATAATTCGCCTGATTGACCACAAACGCCAGGCTACCCTCCAGGTAGGAAATGACCGCTTCCGGTGAATTCCACTGCCGCCAGCCACTTTCAGGGTCGGAAAAATCATCATGAAACAACACGCTGCCCGGATCAATCTTCGCAACTTCCGAAATCTGCATCCGCTCCATCAGGTTGCAACCCGCGAGCAGCAATAATAAGATTAACACTCCTGCTATCCAGCCAGCTGTTTTTTTCAACATGGCGATTCTCCTCTGTTCTTCCGCTGAAGGACTGCTGCTAACCCATCCATTGGATCAAAGCATTGACAAAGGGATCGGTCAGGGCGCGGTTGAAAAATATCGTTCCAGCAGTCTTTGCGCCAGTAGCGCAATCGCCTTATCAGCGGAGTTCGCGGCATGCTTGAGCGGTTGGAAGGCTTGGCTGGTGCGCCCCATTGCGATATAAACCTGCCCCAGATGAAGGTTTGCTGAGGCATTTTCTTCATCAATCTGCAATGCCTGTTGCAAGAATTGTTCCGCTTTTTCCAATTCACCCAGGTTTAAGTATACAAATCCCGCCATGTCCAGCGTCTCCGGGTTTTGACCATCCAGCGCTAAAGCCTGAGCGGCGGCAGGTAGTGTGTAGGCTTGCGGGTCGAAGCCCTTGGTTGCTGAAAAGATTGCCAGCGCGCGCCAAAAGGCTGCATTTTCCGGTTCGATCTCCACCGCCCGTTGGTAGGCGCGCATGGCTTCAATTAAATCACCGCTTTCTGCCAGAGTTGCCCCAATCTCGACTTGCCAACGCCCTTGTTGAGGGTACTTTTCTGCCAGCAGGCGAAGATAACTGACGGCAATCAATGGCTGGTTTTGCCGCCGCCAATACAGGGCTACAGCGGTGCGCACAATATCGGACGCAGGGTTAAGCTCCAGCGCCCGGCGCAAATCCGGATAACCATCCTCGCCCAGATTTTGACGCACTACGCCAAGGATTGCCCAGGCTTCGGCGTACTCAGGCGAAGCACCCACTGCGCTGAGCAAGGCAGACTCAGCCAGATCCCAATACCCCAGTTCGCTCAGGCGCTGTCCCACCAGCACCAGTCCGTAAGCGGGTTGGGCATGGGTTGCCATGATCTCCAACGGTTCGAGCAATAATACAGCCTGCCTGGATTCCTCCTGCGAACCATTGCGCAACGGCGTTAGCACTGCGATTGCCTGCCCGGCATCCTGAACAGACAAGAACAGCCCGGTCATTAATCTTGCCTGCGGATTATGCGCATCTCGTTCCAGCCAGCGCTGAGCCGCCGCCAATCCAGAGGTCAGGTCACGATGATCGCGAAAGTGCTGGATGAGTTGCGGGTAATAGCCCAAGTCAATCTGCTCGCGCTCGCTGAGCAGTCGCCAGGCGGCCATGGCTGCCTCCGGCTGTCCAATTTTCAGGCGAGCCTCGCCCAAGCGGTACAATCCGCCATCCGAAATGTTCCCTGTTTGCGCGGCTCGATCCAGATATTCCGCCGCCTGGGCGTAGTCTCCTGCCGCCATTTCATGTCGTCCAATTCGCTCCAATAATTCCAGCCGCTGTGGTTGGTACACAAGCACCTGGCGCAATTGAACAGCAGCCTCAACATGATTTTGTTGCGCTTCTGCCAGGCGCAGGCGTGTCAGAACCTGGATGAGGCGCGCAGGGTAAGGATTAATCGGCACAAAACCGAGCAGCACCACAGGCAGGCAAATCAATACTGCCAGCAGTAATTGCGCTTTGAGAGGCAACGGACGAGTTTGCTGCTTCACAACACAACCTGTAACATTACGACGCGGCTTTTCTCCTGCCAGCGCATTTCACGACCTGCCATTGCAGATACGCGCCGGCGTTCAACACTCATTGGACACAGAAAAGTATATCAAAAAAGCGATAACCGGCGGAGCGCAACGAAAATGAAACGCTTTCTGACTTGACATTCCATATTTTGCGTGATAAATTTGTCATACAGGTCACAGCGCTCGTGGAGCCAGACCAATATTTTATTTTGAGTATGGAGTACAGCATGTCAGAACGTTTCACCGGGACCGTCAAGTGGTTCAACCCTGCAAAGGGCTACGGCTTTATTGGCCGTGACAATGGGGAGGATGTGTTCGTTCATTTCTCCGCAATCGATATGCAAGGCTATAAGCAATTGAAAGAAGGCCAGAAAGTAGAGTTTTCAATCGAAAAGGGTCCCAAAGGTCTCCAGGCCGCGCAAGTTATCCCAGTTCAATAATTTTTCACTGCAATTACATCATACAGAGCCGAAACCCGGCTCTGTTGTCTTTTTAACCTCGCTGTACTCCCAGCAAGTACGCGCCCAATTTGATCACTTCCAGAATGGTCGTTTCCCAGCCCCGCTGGCTGAACATCCAATCCGTCGAACGGTACCAATGTCCTTGAACCGCTCGAACGCGGATATCCACCGAACTGCCGCGAAACACGTCATCGAATATCAGCCGTGTACGAAAAGTGTGGAACGGGTCAGTCACCACCACAGCGGATGTATAGCCCCAATATTCCAGGTAATCACGCACTGATTGGGCTTCCTGCAAAGTGCTGAGGGCAACCTCATCAGCAACGTGGATACTATCCAGCGGAACACCCATTGCAGAAAGATTGTTGCGTACCAGCAGGCTGTAAGGTGTTCCGATCTCGTTGATCGTCACTCCGGTTTCAGTAAGCAGTATCCGGCGCGAGGGTTCATCGTGATATAAATCAACCGCCTCCTGCCAGCGTTGGCGATCTCCACCGCCCAATAGAACGATGATCTCTGGCTGATCAAACGGGTCCGAAGTAATCAACAACGCCCCGATTGCCAGAAGGAAAAGATACATCAAAACTGGCAGACTAACCAGCAGACCAAGCACCCCCATCCCCCTCAGAAAACACCCCGCGCACCCCTTGCCATTTGCATGGGCGCCGGCAGATGGTTCATGATGGTTCATTCGATTATCCTTTACGCTGCTCCAATGCGGCAGCCATTTGCTCGATTCCTTGGACTACTAATGAACGCGGACAGCCAAAATTTATTCGCACGTGACCTTCACCACCTGTGCCAAAGGTGCGTCCATCGTTTAAGCCCACTTTCGCTGCGCGGCTGAAAAATGCGCACGGATCCACGCCTAGATTCGCAGCCCGGCAATCCAGCCACGCCAAATAGGTGCCTTGCGGCAGCGGCATGCGAATACCCGGCAAAGACTCTTGCACTGCCCTCGCCAACCAGTCACGGTTAGCCTCCAGATAAGGGAGCAATGCGTCCAACCATTCCCGCCCGTGGCGATAGGCTGCGCGGGCAGCCACCATGCCCAACAGGTTGACGCCTCCAACCAGACCACGCCGCGCCCGTTTGACTTTTTTACGCAATTCCGGGTTGGAGATCACCGCGAAGGAAAACTCCAGACCTGGGATGTTGAATGTCTTGCTCGGTGACATCAAGGTAATCGTTTGCCCGGCGATCGCAGCATCCAAGCAGGCAATGGGCAGGTGATAATTACCGGTAAAGACAAGATCGCTGTGGATTTCATCCGAGCAGATCACAACCCCATGCCGTAAACAGATCTCTGCCATCCGTTCCAGTTCGGCGCGGGTAAACACCCGTCCAACCGGATTATGTGGGTTGCACAACAGAAACATGGCTGTGTTTTTCTTGGCTTCCTGTTCAAAACGATCAAAATCAATCTGGTAATCACCTGTTTCGTTTGGATACAGAGGCGCTTCCAGCAGCGGCACGCTGGCATGTGCGCCGACATCGAGAAATGGCGGGTATACCGGCGTTTGCACCAGCACGCCTGCCCCGCCTGCGCACACCGTCTGCGCCATCAGGTTGAAGCCAACCACCACCCCGGGCAAAAAGACCAATTGTTCGGCTGACACTTTCCACGCATAACGTTCCTCCAGCCAGGCAAGGATTGCCTCTTTTAATCCAGGCAATTCGCCGGGGTATCCAAAAATTCCGTGCGCAACCCGTTCCTGCATGGCGGCAATGATCTCCGGCGCGGCGGGCAAGTCCATATCTGCCACCCACATTGGCAAGACATCATCGTTAAAATAATGCCACTTTATGCTCTCGGATTGTCTGCGGTCAATTATTCGGTCAAAGTCAAACTGCGTCATGGGTTGCTGTTCATTGCTCAAAGAGGATTTCCTGGCAAACCTTTGCGCTCGATTATAACCGTCCTCGCGCCGGCTGTCGAATAGAACCGTATCGAATCCAATTCATGGGTTGGCTACCGGAGGAGCGTGATAAAATTACTCACCGGTAAATTACCCGCGACAGCATTCATCAATCTTAAAGGTCTGGGGAAAACAATCAATGGTTTGGCTAGTATTCCTATTGAGCGCGTTTGTTGTGGTTCTGGCTGCCACCCGTCTGGCAGAGTTTGGCGATGTCCTTGCGCTGCGCACTGGCTTGGGCGGCTTATTTTTCGGCGTGATTTTCATCGCTGCTGCCACTTCGCTGCCCGAATTATTAACCACCATTAATGCGGTTCACTTTGGGGAAATCAATCTTGCGGCAGGCAACCTGCTCGGCAGCAATATGGTCAACATCGCCATGTTGGTCGTGCTGGACATCCTGTTCCGCAAAAAACGTATTCTGCGCACCGCCGCGCTCAAGCATGCTCTCTCCGGCAGCCTGGCAAGCCTGCTGATTGGCGCAGTAGTTTTCTTCATGTTGGCGCAGATCGAGTGGCAGATTGGGTGGGTCGGGATTGACAGCCTGATCCTGATAATGTTTTACTTCGGCGCAGTTTGGCTGCTGCAAAGAGATCGAATCAAGAGCGATGAGAGGTATGAAGTCAAAGATCTTCCCGCCGGACTGCCCGGCTGGAAAACCGCCATTTTTGGTTTTCTTGCCGCCAGCGCGGCTTTGATTTACGTATCGCCCTGGTTGATTCGTTCCACTGCCGAAATCGCGATCATTACCGGGCTCGGTGCGACCTTTATCGGCACCACTCTGCTGGCTTTGGTCACTTCATTGCCGGAACTGGTAGCGACCATTTCGGCGGCAAAGATTGGCGCCGATGACATGGCAATTGGAAACCTGTTCGGCAGCAATATGTTCAACATGTTCGCCCTCGGCTTAACCGATTTCTTCTATCTGCCGGGGCGCTTCATTGAAGTAATTGACCCGGCATTTTTGCTCGTCGGGATGCTCGGCTTGATCCTGACCCTGCTCGGCGTGGTGGGCAACCTCATTCGTTTGCAACGCCGTTTCTGGTTGTTGGAAGCTGACGCCGTCCTGATTGGGGTGATCTATTTGAGTGGATTATGGCTGCTGTATCAGCGCGGCATAACTCCTTGATAACTCGGGGCAGCGATACACTTTAGGCGGCTCGAAACCTGATATACTCTTTCCATATTCTATGAGCCGCTCCTCTCGCGCAACCGAACTGCCGAATCTATCCCTCATGACGTCGCCGGATTGGGTGGATTATGAACTAATTGACAGTGGTCATGGCTGGAAGCTGGAACGGTTTGGAGAAGTGCGCCTCATTCGCCCGGAACCGGAAGCCGTCTGGTCGCCGGCGTTGGCGGAAAACAAATGGCGGCAGGCAGAAGCGCGCTTTCAACCTTCTCCAGAAGAAAATGGCGGACATTGGCAATTTCACAAACCAATCCCCGAACGCTGGCAAATGGGCTATAAACAACTTCAATTTCTGGTTAAAACCAGCGCATCGCGCCATTTGGGGGTCTTCCCGGAACAAGCCTGCCAGTGGGATTGGATCCGCCAGCAAATTATCGCAGCCAACCGCCCGCTTAAGGTATTGAACCTTTTCGGCTACACCGGTCTTGCCAGCCTGGCGGCTGCCAGCGCTGGAGCACAAGTAACCCACCTGGATGCTTCGCGAAAGGTCATCACCTGGGCGCGAGAAAACCAGGCGCTTTCGAACCTTGCGCAAGCCCCGATTCGCTGGATACTGGACGATGCGCTTAAATTCGTCCAGCGCGAAGCCCGGCGCAGTTCAACCTACGACGGCTTGATCCTCGACCCGCCAAAATTTGGGCGCGGACCGAAAGGAGAGGTATGGGAATTCTACCGCTTGCTGCCTAACCTGCTGCAAGCCTGCCGTCAGATCCTCGCCGTTCAACCATGCTTCGTCATTCTGACCGCCTATGCGGTAAAGGCTTCCAGTCTAACGCTGCATTATGCGCTTGAGGATATGCTGCGCGGCTTGAACGGAGAGCAATTATCCGGCGAAGTTGTGCTTATGGAAAAAAGCGCCGGGCGCTGGCTTTCGATGGCTGTTTTTTCCCGCTGGTGGGCAAACACCGCTCAGCCAGGTTAATATCAGGGGTACATTATATGAACCAAAACACAATCCTAACCATCATCGGACCCGGCGTCATGGCGGAAGCCATCATCGCTGGTCTCATTCGTAATCAGGTGCTGCCTGCTTCGAATATTTTCGCCGCCGGTCCGCGCACTGAACGCGGCGCTGTCCTGATTGACCGTTACGGCATCGCCTACACCACCGACAACCAACAAGCGGTCAAAAATGCGGACGTGGTTATCCTGGCGGTCAAACCGCAAAAACTCCGTTCTGTGCTGGCTGGGTTGCACGGGAAAATTCCGCCGCCGGCGCTCGTTCTTTCAATCATCGCTGGCGCTTCGATCCAAAACATTGGCAGCGGGCTCAATCACGCCGCCATTATCCGCGCTATGCCCAACACGCCGGCGCAAATCGGGCAGGGAATCACCGTTTGGACAAGCTCGCCGGCAGTAACCCCGGCACAGACCGATACTGCCCGCGAAATTCTCTCTGCGCTGGGGCAAGAGATTTTCGTGGAAGAAGAAAATTACCTCGACATGGCAACCGCGCTTTCGGGTACCGGACCAGCCTACGTATTTTTGTTCATGGAAGCGCTGATTGATGCCGGCGTCCATCTCGGCTTTCCGCGCCGCATCGCCGAGCAGCTGGTCTCGCAAACGCTGCGCGGATCGGTGGATTATTACACCCGCAAAAAGGATCATCCCGCGCACCTGCGCAATGAGGTTACCTCGCCGGGCGGGACTTCCGCCGCGGCTTTATATTACCTGGAAAAAGCCGGCTTCCGCACCGCGCTCAGCCGGGCGATCTGGGCTGCCTACGAACGCTCTCAGGAACTGGGGCGCGGCAAAAACAGCCAGCCGCCTGAAAAACAGGGGGATTGATCATCGTGGATACAACCGCAACGCTTTTTTTTCGTAAATAACACAGGAGGTGGGCATGTTTACCAAACTCAGTAACAGTTGGGAACTGGTCAAGGCAAGTTTTCGGGTTCTTGGCGCAGACAAGGAATTGGTAGTTTTCCCGATTATTTCAGCCATCGGCGCCATAATCGTTTCCCTGACCTTTGCTTTACCGATGTTCCTGTCTGGATTGGTTGACCGTATGGTTTCCGACCAGATCGAAATCACCGGTATCCTCGTCATTTTCCTGTTCTATCTGGCGCAATATACCGTCATCTTCTTCGCCAACACCGCACTGGTTGGCGCGGCAATGATCCGCTTGCGCGGCGGCGACCCGACTGTCGGGCAGGGTTTCCGGATAGCCTTCAGCCGGTTGGGCAGCATCATTGGCTATGCGCTCATCGCCGCCACGGTGGGCATAATCCTGCGCGCCATCTCCGAGCGCAGCCGTGGGCTGGGCAGATTCGCCGTCTCATTGATTGGGTTTGCCTGGAACATTGCCACCTTTTTGGTGGTGCCAATCCTGGCGGTGGAAGGGTTGGCACCTATTGAAGCCATTAAGCGCAGCGCCGCCCTGCTGAAGAAAACCTGGGGCGAGCAAATCGCCGGCAATTTTGGCATCGGCGCAGTTTTTGGGTTGGTTTCCCTGGCGATTATCCTCTTCGGGGTGGTCTTCGGCGGACTGGCCATCGTCTACCTGGACACGCCCGCCGTGGCGGTTGCCATCTTCATTCTCATGGTCATCGCGCTGGTGCTGCTCGGCTTGATTAATTCGACCCTCAACGGGATTTACGCCGCGGCGGTGTATCAGTACGCCGCCACCGGCGATACCGGTGGCTTTTTCGACGAAAATCTGGTCAAAAACAGCTTTGTGAGTCGCAACCCCTGAGCGGTAAAAGACTGACAGGCGACCTGCGCCGCCATTTTCCTTGCCGCGCGCTGGATGGATTCCCTATAATCCCAGCCCGCGGCTGTATATCAGCGCCATGCCGGCGATAAACACCAGCACCAATGCCGCGGCATCCAGTTCAAGGAAAAAGAGCAATTTACGCCGGATGCGAGATTGATTGCCGATCAGCGCAAGGGCATTCATCAGCAGCCCCAGGAAGCCAACCAGGACGAACTCGGCGGATATTTCGCCAAGGAAGCGCCCTTCGGTGAACAGGAAATCCACGGCGCCGAGGGCGAACATGTTGAACATGTTGCTGCCAAACAGGTTGCCAATTGCCAGATCGTACACCTTCATGCGCACAGCCGTGATGGTTGCCACCAGTTCTGGCATGGTGGAGACAAACGCCACCAACGCCACCCCAACGAACCCTTCCCCCAATCCGGTCATCTCTGCAATTCCATTAGCGGATCCTACCAACCAGGGCATCACCAGCACCAAGACCAGCGCAGCGCCGCCGAACCAGATCACTGCCCGGCGCAGGCTGGGCAGGCTGCCATTAATCTCTTCTTCCGTACCCTCCTCGCTATTGATGGTGGAAACTCGCAGCAACCGTACCAGGACGAAATAAGCGGCAATCAAAACCAGGCTGTCCACGCCCACCCAGCCAATTTTGATGTCCAGGTTCGTATACACAAAGAAAGTCGCCAGCGTGATCATCAAAATGGCACCGCCGCCGGTCAAACCATGCCGGCGCACCACCAGGCGCAGTGCCCGCTCGCGCCAGCCAAGCACACTAATGAACGCCAGCAGAAGCATGTTGTACATATTGGCGCCAAAGATATTACCTCCGGATAGATCGGGAATGCCCAACCGGATCGAGTTGATGGCTGTCAGGAATTCTGGCAGCGAAGTTGCCCCCGCCATCAGGATAACGCCAATGAAGGCGCGCCCCAATTTGGTGCGCACGGCGATTACATCACCGTATTCGGCCAATTTTACTGCCGCAAGCACGACCAGCGCAGCGCTGATGATGAACTGGATCCAGATCATCGGCTTCCGCCCTCACCATTAGCATGTTTGCGAATCCCTTTGGCAATTGTCAGCGGCCAGGCGGTAAACACGCCTGTACTGGGACCGGTTAAATCTCCGACCACCTCCTCGGTCTTGGCTAAACACTGTTGCACCAGCGCATCGTTATCCACCGCAGTAAACAAGGTCAAATTGCCCTGCTCAGCCCCGCTTGAAATCGGTTCCACCAGGAAAGTGAGGTGCAGTTTGGAGCGTTGAATCTGGCGGCGAAAAAAACCGGTGCTTTCGACGATGGTAACACCGCTGATCCTGATTTCAAGCCAGGCATCCAATAGTGCATCCAACTTGTCAGCATCGTTTAATACAAACATAACCATATACATATCGGCTAATCCTTTCTATAATCCATCCCACCCCCGGCGAAAAGCGGTCTAATTATACCCGCTGTCTGGCGGCAAATAATGAGTTTACCATCGCCAACCAGACAAACTTTCGTCCCGAAACAAAAGAAGGCGAAGCGACTGGATGCCACTTCGCCTTCTTTGCGGATGGACGGATTAACCCGGCGGACTCATCGGCTTGTAAAAGTAAATATAATTCCCATCCGGGTCCTCAAACCTACCCCACCAACCGACCTGCTCGATCTCGGTCTGGTGGTTTAATATTTTTGCCCCCAAACCCTGCGCCCGCTGCAGGTCGGCTTCGATGTCCTCGGACAGTACATAAACGGCAACCGTCCCGGCGGGAAAATCCGCCCCGAGCGGGCTAAAGCCACCGCCAACGCTGCCCGAATCGAACGTTGCGTAATTCATCTCCGGCATCTGAGAGATTTTCCAGTCGAACAGGTTTTCGTAAAACCTGCCCGTTTTTTCGCGATCCCGGCTGCCGAATTCGATGTGTACGATCGGATACTTAGACATTTGACCTCCAATTGATTCGAAAAATATTGGCTCGAACACATTAATAGTACATTAGTTCTATAATTAAGTCAATAGTTTTTTCCGTTATAATTTAGCCGTATCCCGAATTTGGAGGTTCGATCATGTCGCTCAACTTGCTCGATGACACCCTTAATATCCAAATTTTCTTCGAAGAAACCGATCGGGAATATTGCGACAATATCTGTGTTCGCTTCTGGGAATCCTGCCCGGAGGAGGAAAAACTCTTCGTTGCAGATGAAACCAACCTCTACATCACCCCCGACCAGGCTCGAAAAATCGCCGCCATGCTGTTGGCTGCCGTCCAACAAAGCGAAACCAATTGTAAATCCTGACTTCAGCTCGCCGGAATCAAAACAAACCAATCGCCCAAACGCCGGTTGGTGAGATGCAACCTGACGATCATATCCAAAAATCAATATCAAATTGGGATTAGGTATTTGGGTTGAGGTAGATTCTCCCTATAATATAAATATCCCTTTACCCGGTTAAAGTTCTTTCAGGAGGGGTAACCATGGAAAGCACGGTTCGGCAGATTTTGAAAGCCAAAGGCGGGCAGGTTTGGTCAGTGGCGCCGGAAACCACGGTCATGGAAACGTTGGAATTGATGGCTGAAAAGGACATCGGCGCGGTGGTGGTTGTCCAGAGCGATAACTTGACTGGCATCTTTTCGGAGCGGGACTACGCCCGCCAGGCAGTGCGCCAGAAAGAGACGCTCAATCTGCTGCCGGTCAGCGCGTTCATGACCCGCGAGGTGATCACCGTCAGCCCGGAACAATCGGTTAAAGAATGTATGATCCTGATGACCGCCCGCCGCATCCGTCATTTGCCGGTGATCGAAAACGATCAGCTGGCGGGGATGATCACCATTGGGGATGTGGTCAAAACCATCATCGCGGATCAGGCGCTCTTGTTGGAGGAAATGGAGAACTTCATCAGCGGACGGTATGGTCGCTGAAAAAAGGGATATACTTAACCAGCAACCTTCAACAGGATTGAAAGCCTTCAATGGTCGTTTATTAAGACGCGCAAGATATGGTTGTGATTTTTCTCACAAACCAACCGGAAAAGATACCCCTCAAACCTTATGCTCGCCAGAATATACTCATGCTCCGTCATCGGTCTGGATACCGCGATTGTGGAAGTGGAGGTGGATACCGGACAGGGATTGCCCACCATGGTCATTGTTGGCTTGCCGGACGCCGCGGTGCAGGAATCGCGCGAGCGGGTGCAAATGGCGATCAAGAATACGGGGTTGTTTTTTCCGCGCAAACGCATCACGGTTAATTTAGCCCCCGCCTCGGTGCGCAAGGAAGGTCCCGCCTACGACCTGCCCATCGCGCTGGGTGTGCTGGTCGCAACCGAGCAGATTCCTGCCAAAGCCCTTAACAATACCCTGGTGGTGGGCGAATTATCCCTGGAAGGCACCGTCCGGCACGTGCGCGGGGTGCTGCCAATGGCTGCCGCTGCCCGCCGGCTGGGGTTTACGCGCATGTTCGTCCCTGCGTCGGATGCCGCCGAAGCCGCGCTAATCCCCGATTTAGAAATCATCCCTGTACATTCCATGCATGAATTAACCCGTCATCTGCTGGGAGATGAGCCAATCAACCCACACCCGGCGGTTCGTATCGAAGAGGCTGAGGTACAGGTTCAGACCGATTTTTGCGACATTAAGGGGCAGGAACACGTTAAACGCGCCTTGGAGGTGGCGGCCGCTGGAGGGCATAACGTGCTCATGTCTGGACCACCCGGCGCGGGCAAGACGCTTTTGGCGCGCGCTCTGCCCGCCGTTCTTCCCCGCATGACC
Organism: Bellilinea sp.; assembly: GCA_039666315.1. Taxonomy (GTDB): domain Bacteria; phylum Chloroflexota; class Anaerolineae; order Anaerolineales; family Anaerolineaceae; genus Bellilinea. The sequence goes on from JAVSME010000016.1 coordinate 463,386, forward strand.
ATTGACGAAGCCCTGGACGTGACCCGGGTTTACTCGGTCGCCGACCAGCTGCCCGCCGACGTTCCCCTGGTGCGCAACCGTCCGTTCCGCGCCCCCCACCACACCATCTCCCACGCCGGGTTGGTCGGCGGCGGCAACTTGCCCCACCCCGGCGAGGTGTCGCTTGCCCATCGCGGCGTCCTTTTTCTTGACGAACTGCCCGAGTTCGGGATGCGGGTGTTAGAAGTGCTGCGCCAGCCAATTGAGGACAAGGTTGTCACCATCAGCCGCGCACAGGGTTCGCTGACCTTCCCGGCAAACTTTCAACTGGTCGCCGCAATGAATCCTTGCCCTTGCGGTCACTACGGCGATCCGGTCAAAGCCTGCACCTGCTCCGCTTCTACCGTCACCAAGTACCAGAAACGAATTTCCGGACCGCTGCTCGACCGGATTGATATCTATATTGACGTGCCGCGCGTTGACTACGAAAAATTGAGCGAGCGCCGCCAGGGTGAAAGCTCTTACGCCGTCCGCTGCCGGGTGGAAGCCGCCCGCCAGATTCAGCGCCAGCGTTTCAGCGCCGACGGGATTGTCTGCAATGCGGATATGCGCCCGGCAGACGTGCGCAAATTCTGCATACTGGATGAAACCTGTTCTAACCTGATACGCAACGCCATGCAGCAATTCCAACTCTCCGCCCGAGCCTACCACCGCATCCTTAAGTTGGCTCGTACCATCGCCGACCTGGCTGCCAGCGAAGCCATCCAGCCGGCGCATCTGGCGGAAGCGTTGCAGTACCGCCCAAAACACACCATTCTATAGTAACTATGCATGGATGACGACATGAAACCAAATAGCCAGGCAATTGCTGTGCGCATCACATTGGGCGTAACCGCTGTTTTTATTTTCCTGATCATTTTTAGCCGCGCCATGACGATCGGGTTCAGTCATGATGAATACCAGTTCGTAGCAAGTGCTCAATTATTCGTTCAGGATGGGTTGCTGCCGTACCAGGATTATCCCTTTCTACACATGCCCTACCAGGTTTTTATTAACGCTATCGGCATAATTCTCACCCCATATCATTTCCTTGCCGCCCGCGCCCTGACGGCGATTGCCAATTTTCTCAGCATCGTTGTGATCTCACTTATCCTGATCAAAAAATGGGAGAAAAGCCGCCCGCTGACCGCGGTTGTTCTGATCGCGCTGGCGTCGTTTATATTATTACTAAACCCTGCCTTGAAAATCATGGATGGGCGGGCATTGAATCATGCCTTTGCAGGATTATTTTCACTTCTGGCTTTCTTTATATTACAACGCGCTTCGTCACGGCAAAAACCCGCTTATCCGCTTTTCTTTGTGTGCGGTTTATTTTCCGCTTTTGCCGCCGGGGTGCGGTTATCGTATCTGGTTGTTGTCCCCGCCTTGATCATCGGCATCGTCTTCGACTCGTCTGCGACCGAATTTCGGGAAAGAATCAAAAGGCTGGTGTGGTTTTCTGCCGGGATTCTATTTGGCTTGACGCCAATTCTGATTTTATTCCTCCTGTCCCCCGAAGCGTTTTATTATGGCAATTTCACCTATATTCGATTGAACACCATCTACAGGGAAATCCTGGGGCACTCGACCGCAATGACATTGGCTGAAAAAATCGAGTTCTTCTACGAAAGAGAATTAACTCACAGTGCAAGCGCTGTGCTGTACGGGATGACCTTGTTGATCGCTGCCTATCATGCAGTCCGCTGCCGGAGAGGTGGTTTTGGCAAATCCACCCCCCTGCTTACCCTGTTCCTTCTGGGCATGTTCTTACTAGCCGCAAGTTTTTCGCCAACCCCTTTATGGCCGCAATATTTTTTTGCTCCTGTTCCCTTTTTCATCCTGTTTATATTCATGGGCTTGGAAATCAGCGCGGCGATGCAAAAGAAGGTACCGCTCATTGCGATTTTAATGCTGGCATTGCTTTGGGCGTCCAATCAAAATTATGCAGAAATCCCCCGCGCTGCGCGAAGCCTGAGCGACCCTTCGAATTGGCTGCCCATTAAGGCGCACCAATATTCTAGCAGCCTGAAGAGTCACCTTGACCAGGGTAGCGTTTTGACCTTGGGCAGTTCGTTTGTATTGGAAGCCGGATTGGACATTTACCCGGTGTTTACTGTCGGTCCATTTGCCTGGCGGACTTCCCCGATCCTCGCCAGAGAGACTCGTGAGACATACGGCGTGATCAGCCCGGAGGATTTACCCGCTTTCCTTGCCGGAAACCCGCCCGCTGCCGTGCTGGTAGGATTCGGAGAGCGTTTTGAAGGATTCAGCGCGGATGACCCCGGCGGATTGGAAATCCCGTTTATCCGCTATGCCCGGCAAAATGGATACGAGAAAACCATCATCTACGCCGACTTTCTAGACCAGCAAACCAGCCTGTGGGTGAAAAAAGAATAAACCGCCGCGCAGGATAGCGAGCCTATCCCGCTCCCATTTCTCTGCGGTCGAGCGCGATCAAGCGTTTCAGCGCCTCCACGGCGACGTGGATCATCATATCCGGCGAGGTCTTCCTGCCAATCAACGTACTGGCGTCGCTGCCCACCACCGTCATCACCCCGCCGGCGCGTTTGCGGTAGATCGAAGCCAGGATGTAGATCGCCGCCGCTTCCATCTCGGAACAAATCGCCCCGCCCGCCACCCAGGCGTTCCAGCGCGCCTTCAACTCGCCCGCCAGCGGCATCCGCTCCGGCTCGATTTCCCCGTAGAACGAATCCTTGGTGTGCGCTACGCCGGCATAATAGTTTACCCCCAAATCGCGGGCCGATTCAACCAGTGCGTTGACCACCGTCAGGTCAGCCACCGCCGGGTACTCGATCGGCAGGTACTGGCGGGTGGTACCCTCATCGCGGATGGCAGCGGTGACGATGGCGACATCCCCAAGGTTCATCCCTGGCTGCATCGCCCCGGACGTGCCTACGCGAAGAAAGGTATGCACGCCCACCGCCACCAATTCCTCCACCGCGATCGCCGTGGACGGGCAACCCATGCCGGTGGAAACCACCGATACGGATTCGCCCAGCAGCTTGCCAGTGTAGATGGTATGCTCGCGGTTGGCGGAGACAAACTGAGGCTCGTCCAGGTAGGCGGCTATCTTTTCCACCCTGCCCGGATCCCCCGGCAGCAACACGTACTTGCCCACCTGCCCGGGTTTGACTTTGAGATGGTACTGGAGTCCTTCGTTGTCTTGCATGATTTCCCTCCACGAATTTGGATTGGAGGAATATTTTATCATCAAATGATTGCAGCAAATGGACGCCGGAAATCAATCCCCCAATTGTATAATCAAAGCGATACAGGATCAATTTCGCAATATTTTGCGTTAGGGAGGATGACATGCAGCCGTTTCGTAAACATGTAGCCATTGCCATTGATGGCGGCGGAATCCGCGGGGTGGTGGTCACCCAGGCGCTGACCATGCTGGAAAACGCACTTCAGGTTCCACTGCACAGGATCGTCGGCTTGACCGCCGGCACCTCCACCGGCGCCATTATTGCCGCCGGGATTGCAGCCGGCATGACCGCCAGCCACCTCAACCATCTCTACCAGACTCTCGGCAGCCAGGTGTTTCCCACCACCTGGCGCAAAATCCTCTTCCCGCTCACCCGCTACCGTTACCCATCGGCTCCATTGGAAACTTTTCTGCGCGCCTATTTCGGCAGCAAAAAGATGATGGATTTCTGGCAGTCAGAACGCCCCATTGATGTGGTGATAACAGCCTACGACCTGAAAAAGCGCAAGAACTTGTTCATTAAATCCTGGAAAGACGAGTACGCCGATTGGGAGGTAGTCAAGGCGGTGCAGGCGTCCTGCACCGTGCCGACCTATTTCCCGCTGATTGAAGGACGCTACATTGACGGCGGGGTCGGCTCGTACGCCAATCCGTGCTACCTTGCCGCCTACGAAGCCAGTTTCATTCTGCAATGGCAGCCCGCCGAAACAACGCTGATCAGCCTGGGCACCGGGCGTGAGCCGTACCGCTTCGACCCGCTTACCGCGCAGCGTTACTTTGCATGGGATTGGATTAACCGCATGTTCGGCGTATTTCTGCACTCGGCTGAAGACCAACAAGTTCAACTGGTCAAAACATTCTTCGAGCAGCTGGATTTTCGCCGCTTCCAGGTGGATATGGACGAGCCAATCGAGATGGACGGCGTCAACTATATGGATAGACTGATTAAATATGGCGATATGCTCGGTTCAAAAATCCTTTCCGACCGGATTGACCCGGCTATGAGGATCGTGCCGCCCAAGCCGGAAGAATGACCGCCGCCGGGCAGCATCTCGGCTGGCTGCTGCGCGCGCAGCAGCCAGCCCGGTGGAAACGGTCGCAATTCCTTTGGCAGGCGGGATTGCCGGTATAATTAACCCATCATCCGGCACGCAACGAGGAGAAACCATGTCACGCAAACCAATTTCACCCGAATCCCTCAGGCTGCGCGTCTACGACTTTTGGGAAAACGACTGGCTGCTGTTGACCGCCGGCGATTTTTCTACCGGAAAGTACAACGCCATGACCGTTTCCTGGGGCAGTCTGGGTTCACTGTGGGGCAAACCGTTCGCCCAGGTCTTCGTCCGCCCAACCCGTTACACTTTTGAATTCTGCAGCCAGTTCGACACGTTCACGTTGTGCGCCTTCCCTGCTCAGTACCGCAAAGCCCTCTCGTTGATCGGTTCGCGTTCCGGCAAAGACGCCGACAAAATCGCCCAGTCCGGGCTGACCCCGCAGGCTGCCGCCGTCGTCGCTGCACCGGTGTTCGCACAAGCCAGCCTGGCAATGGAATGCCGCAAATTGTATTGGGACGATTTTAACCCGGCGCACTTTTTGGACGCTTCGATCGAATCGCACTACCCGCAAAAAGACTACCACCGCATTTTCTACGGGGAGATTCTCGCCATCTCGTCCGCTGAAACGGGCGCATGAATCACGCCGCCATCCTGCGCCCGGAAGAAGATCCACCCGGTTTGCAGCATTGGGGCGCGTTACACCCCCGGCAGATCAACGGATACCGCCGAGCAGCGGGCGTATAGCCGGCTATCATTCTATGCGCTTGCCAGCCAGTCGAGCGCTGCCTGGCGCTGGTTGAAGATGCGAAACTGCCGCCCGGTGTTGGTCTCGGCGGCGAACTCGGCGAAGCGCCCGTGTCCGATCCGCCCGGCAGGGATGACCGCCGCGACGCGCAGCCAGTAATTGCTGAACTTGAGCAGCGCCGCGCCCGCCAGCCCGCTCTTGAGGTCGAAAAAGGCGTCGCTCAGGTTTTCGGCGTGCAGCAGCAGCCGCTCCGCGCCGTGCTCACTGCAGGCAGCCACCAGGTCGAGCGCATCCGCCTCGCTCTGCATGAATCCGCTGCCCGGCACCGTTTCGACAATCACCGTTTCGCCAATGCGTATGGGTTGGGTTTCCATGTTAACCGCTCCTGCGGCTGCACCGCAGCCGATATTCCGTACAGGCTGGTTATACCACAGGTTTCATTCACGCGGCGGCAGCGCGACTTCGATCGGGCGGGTGTAGCCGTGCTTTTCCGCCGCGGTCACGCGGATGCGCGACGGGCTACCGCAGCCCGCTTCGTCCGTCACCACCACCTCGGTCTGGTAAGCGCCGACCGGCAGAAAGACCATCCTGCCCGCCTGGCACAGCCAGGCTTCGACGATGTACGGCGCCATGCCCTGCTCGTCACCCGCGCGCAGCGCCAGCCCCGAAAACGTGACCGTGATCTGGTCGCCGCTGCGCGCGGCTTTTGCCCACGGCAGCGGCGGGTAGTAAGGCGAGATCGGCAGTTTGACGTCGAACGGATGCACCGGCTGCAGCGCGTTCAGGTCGCCGCGCACGTCCATGTAATCTGCGCGCAGCCAGCACGGGTTGCTGCCGCCGATGGCTCGAATCTCGACGTAATTGCCGCCCTCCACCCGGCGAATGATCTCCAGGGTGTTGCCCGCGTACACCCCGTACTTGTACAGGTAGGGCGCGCCGGGTCCGTAATGGCAGACCGCCTGGGCAATGGTCACCTTGCCGCGCAGAACGGCGTAGGTGGGCAGCGGCGTCGGGCTGGGCGTATCGCTGGCGGCCGGCGTGATGGTCGGTGTGGGCGTGGGCGTCGGGGTTGGCGTGGCGGTCGGCTCGGGCGTGCGGCTGGGGGTGATGGTGACGGTCAGGCTGGCGGTCACGGTTAGGGTAAGGCTGGGCTGCGCCGGGATCGCGGGGGTGCAGGCGGAGAGCAACATTAATACACCCGTAACGAAGAAACCAACCATGAAATGCTGCTGAGAAATGGTCATACTTGTTTTTTCGATTTTCAAGAGATTGGATTCGTAATGAAAGTGGCAAATTCAATGATTAATTATCGGTTTTTCGACCCCTAATAATTTCGCAATTATTTCTAAATAATCTTGAATTTCTGTTTGGTTTTCTTGATTAAGCGAATCACGTATGCGAATTTTTAATACCTCTATGTCTGCATTGCCCTCCATCGTAAATAAACTTGGATGTTGACTCAAAAGATTCGCAAACCATTTCAAACCACTTGGATTTTTATTCTCAATTAATGGTGAAAACAATTTATTGATCACATATTTATTTTCTAATAATAGTTCCGGGTTGCTAATAGTATTCGAAAACACATCGAAAAATTCTACAGGAATATTTGACGAGTTATTTATTAAGGTGTCAATTATCCTTTTTTCAAGGTTTTTATAAATATTGTTATCCGTAACACAGTTGAGTAGATGCGCCCATTTCGATTGAAATTTTTGTGGTTTTGTTTCATTATTAATAAAAAGCTCACAATGATTTACAAATGCATCCGCAAAGGATAGTTCGAGATTTATACTTTTACCTTGGTCAAGCAGAGTCATCAACAAATCTATCAATTCGTTCTCTGAAGTTAAGGCTATCACCCACTCCTGTTTTGATATTGTTTTGAGTTGCCGAATAAGCCAATTAGGAAAATCTGTTTCATAATTGATTACAGCAATGGAAGATAAAATTGAATAATATAGACCAGCTCTCCTTATAGAAAATTCCGATTGAAATTCAAGTAAAGTTTCCCTTTTTCCAATACTTTTTTGAATTAATTTTTCAAAGTTTTCAACCCCAACTATGTCCTTAATGATTTGCCAATTCTCTTTTAACATAGCATGGGGGAAATTGCCTTCAATATTATCTTCCTCAATCAATCCAGATAAAATAGTTTTGACTAAGAGGGTATTTTGCTCATAAATTGAAATTATAAAATCAATTTCTTGATATTTTTTAATAATATCGCAGAAATGATTAACTATTCTTTGGTCAAATTTAGTGTCTTCAAAAAGTAATAAATTTTTAATTATTTCTTGTCCATGCATGCTATTTCCAAAATCTGAAGATTGGTGATAGTCTGGAAAATGCTTCAAGAGTATGAAAATGCACCATGCGCACGCACGATAATCTCCTTCTTGGTTTTTTGAATATAGATGATGTAATATAGTTCCAGCTTGGATTTGATTAATGAATGAAAATGAATGATCAGATTCGGAGTAGTTATCCAAAATCCATAATGTTTCCAAATATTCAGTTATTTTTTTAGCGCTTGGATTTTGTAGTTCGGTTGTCATTAAATTTGCCAAATTTTCAATAGAAATTGCCGGGATTTCTTTCAGTAACACTTTAATAGCATGTACATGCCTCTCGGAATATAAAGAGTTCTCAAGAATCAATGAAAAAGCTTTTTGCACTTCCTGTGCATCTACAGAAAAATCTAGTAACTTCTGGGTAAGTAAATACTCATCACTACTCAAATATGCGCATATCTCGATTTTTTGATATGGATTTAGATCGATTTTAATTTTTTCCGAAAACCTAACCCCTAATTCTTCTGATGTAATAATTAATTTCAATAAGCAACTGAGTAAAGAAGCCACTCTTTCCCTAATTTTATTGAGCGTGGATTCATCAATTTCCTGGAAAGTGTTTTTTGGAATATCCTGAAACTCAGAATCTATAATTTTTTTAATTATATTATAAATATCGTTTGGATTTGTATTTAAACGAAATAGTGAAGTAAGACCCTCTACCAGAAGTTGATTAAGAGGCTCCCACTTTTGTACTACATTTGAGCTTCGTATTAGTCTGTTAATAAATGGAGTGATTAAGTTGATGACCTCACATTTTTGGCTCTTCCAGACCTCAAGGAAATATGCAGTATTTACCAAATTCCTAGGTTCATCATTTGCCCATTGAGGAAGCGGAAGTTTATCAAATATTGTCCAGAAGCTAACACCATGTCGTTCAGCAAGCTCGGTTAATGTTTCAACATTTCTTTCCACAATTGCGTTTTGAATGGGCGATTCAAGTAAGAGCTGTATGGCTAACGATGCTTCAGTGTTAAACCACATCGCAGCTAAATTTTCGATGAAGTTTTCACCCAAGTTAAGTTGGATTTCGCTTTCATGATTATTCCCCTTTAACAATTTATCGGGTATGTACTCTTTCGTACTAAGCAAAGTGATGAAGTAAGCCATGTGGGCTAAAGGAAATTTGTCTTCCCATTGGCGATGCAAAGTGCCTATTTGGTTAACAAATAGTTTTATCTCACGAGGAGTAGGGTTTTTTCCTTTTTTAGATTTATTGACATAATGATAATAAATTCGGTATGTTGGATAAAATTCATTTTCATCATGGTCAGGAAAGGCGATGGCTAATTGACTAAAAAAGTATTTTTCCCAATTTGATAATACCAGGGGTGGAACGCGGAATCGCACTTGAAATCTTTTATCAATCATTGAACTCGCAACACTGGTTTCTTTTTGATCAGATGACTGCCATAATCTTTCCAATCCTATTCGATCATAAGGAAGTAAAACCCAAAGTTTTTTTATGTTTTCGCCTAATTTTGTTTCACATTGTAAAAAGGTCTGCAACGTGGATAAAATTATAAGTGCATCTGAAGGCGATATTCTATCTAGGTTGTCCAAGACCAAAACTAAATTGCGATTTCCATTTTTTAGCGCATCAGTAATTAATTCCTGAAAAAAATTTTCAAATTCAATCGATGTTGGATCAGGCGTTTTGGTTGTGAATGTAGTTGTTTTAGTATCGTACTTTTGAACTAATATTGCCAAATCCGTCATACCGGCATCTTGCTTTTTGACCGATGCGTATAATTTTTTGAATCCAACAACAAACAAAGGAAGTAAAGATAAAATAATACCAATTATGAAGTGCCATCCAATCGGATAACCAGCGAAAATATTTAAATTTTCCCCATTTCTTAAAGCATTATTTAAGTAGGCTAATCCAATAGGAATAAAGAAAGTAGCAACAATTACCCAAAGACCAAAATTAGTGATCCTGGGGGAAGTTTCAGTTTCGGTTAAGGTCTTACGTCCAATTAATTCTTTATATTTTTCTCCCCATTTATTCCACCAGCTATCTTGAGTAATCCATCCCCTCTCCTTGAGTTTTGTTAATAATTGCTCCAAGAATGTCCTTCGTAGAGGGTCAGACTCGTGAGCCCATGCATCAAATAGAAAAAGCAAAAATTCTTTTTCGCTTTTTTTCGTGTTCAGGGCATTGCTCAGTAATTTTATAATCGTAGATTTGCCAGTTCCCCACTCTCCTTCAAGCCCAATAGATTTGCCACCCGTCTCAGTATGCATGAGGTTCGCAATAGTTTGGGCTATTCGATTATGGGAATCACCAAATTCATCCTTATCTGATGGATCATCAGAGATTACTAAGGTTCGACAATTGTAGTTTTCGCCCATCGTCAGATTTCCTTCACAAGCGAATAGTGTTTTCCCTCAACACTCACTGAACCCGCAGGCGTAACACTTGCGGCAGCCTTCTTCATTAATAATTGCCGCTTCGCCGCATTCCGGGCACAGGTCGCCAAAACGCAGCAGTTTTTGCGCCGCCGGCTGTGTGTCGGAACGCCCCGCCGCGCTGCGCTGCCCGTTGCCGGGCGTTTTCGCCTCGTCCCCGCCGCCGCTGCGCTGCGAAACCAGCCGTTCGGCGCGGATCTGCAAATACTCGTCCAAAATCTGCCCCACCCCGTCCGGCAGCGAGCGCACCCGGTTGGGTCCAAAGCCCAGCGACCTGCCCCCGCCGATGCCGAGCAGCTGGTTGGCTGCCTCGCGCAGCCGCCGCGCCGGTTCGATCGGCGACGCCAGCCGCAAAGTGTACGAAAGCAGCCGCCCGATCGCCTCGGACACCGCGGCGGTGTCCGAGCCAGCTTTCGAAGTGTTGATGAACACCTCGAACGGCTGGTTGCCGCCGTTTTCATTGACCGTGATGAACGCCTTGCCCAGCGGGGTGTCAATCGAATAGGTAAAGCCAGTCAGGTAGCGCGGGCGCGGCTTCTTGGTCTCGTGCCAGATGGTCAATTGCTCTTCGCCGAGGGTGGTCGTTTCGGCTTCCAGCACCACCGGCAGCCCGGATTCGGCGGCTTGTTTCTTTTTGGCGGTCGAGTGGGTTTCCAGCACCACCTTGTCGCGCGAGCCGGTCACATACACGGTGATGCCCTTGCAGCCCAGTTTCCACGCCAGGCGGTAGGCGGTGGCAACGTCCTCCTCGCTGGCGCTTTCGGGGAAGTTGATCGTCTTGGAGAGTGAATTGTCCACGAAGGCTTGCATGGCAGCCTGCATGCGCACGTGTTCCTCGGCGGTGATGTCGCTGGAGACGACGAACACCCGCCGGATGTCCTCCGGCAGTGCTTCCACATGCTGGCAGCTGCCGTCCAACATCACCTGCGCAAAGATCTCCTCGCGCTTTTCCGCGCCAATGCCCGCCTCGATCAGCGCCTTCTCGAACTGCGGGCTGGCGTAGGTCAACTGTAAATCCTTGCCATGATCGTTGACATGGCGGATGTACGCCAGCGCAAAGGTCGGCTCGCAGCCGTAGCCCTCACAGCCGGCCACGGTGGCGATGGTGCCGGTCGGGGCTATCGTCGTCTGGGCGGCGTTGCGGATGCCGTGCGATTTCAGGTCGCGCACCAGCGCGTCCCAGTCCAGCGCGGGGCGCTCCCAATCGCGGGTGTAGGCGGAAAGCGGCTGCGGCGGGCTCCAGGTAAAATTATCACTGTCATAGATCGAGCCGCGCATTGCCGGAAAAGCGCCGCGATCACGCGCCAGATCCACCGAGGTGCGCATGGCATGGTAACGGACGAACTCCATCACCTGAGCGGCGAACTCCTGCCCTTCGGCTGATCCATAACGCACCCCGCAGTGGTACATCACATCCGCCAGTCCCATGATGCCCAACCCAATCCGCCGCGCGCGGTGGGCAGCCTCTGCCAGTTGGGGCACCGCCGGGACGTACTTGTTGGCGTCCACCACGTCATCCAGAAAGCGTGTCGAGCTGACCACCGACTGGCGCAAACCTTCCCAATCCACCTTGCCGCCTGGCGCGAAGTGCTGCGCCAGGTTGATCGAGCCCAGGCAGCAGTTTTCGTACGGTCCCAGCCACTGCTCGCCGCACGGGTTGGTGGCTTCCAGCTGGTAGAGGTGCGGCACCGGGTTGGAGCGGTTGGCGGCATCCAGGAAGAGCACCCCCGGCTCGCCGTTGTGGTGCGCCTGGCGGACGATCTTGTCGAACAGGTCGCGCGCGCGCACAACCTTGTCGGTAATCAGCGGCACCCGGGCTTCGATCATCTGCTCCAGCGTACCGCGCACCTGGCGGTAGAGCGGCGATTGCACGTCGGGGAATTTCAGTTCCCAATCCTCATCGTCTTCTACCGCCTGCATGAAGGCATCGGTGATGCCGACCGAGATGTTGAAATTGGTGATCGCGTTCTCATCGGTCTTGCAGGTGATGAACTCTTCCACGTCCGGGTGATCCACGCGCAGCACAGCCATGTTCGCCCCGCGCCGGGTGCCGCCCTGGGCAATTTCCCCAAAGGCATGGTCATACACCCGCAAAAAGCCAACCGGTCCGGTCGCCTGCCCGGCGGAGGATTTGACCAGCGCGCCTTTGGGGCGCAGCCGCGAAAAGCCAAACCCGTTGCCGCCGCCGGTCTGCTGGATCAGGGCGGCATCCCGCAGGGTTTGGAAGATGCCCGAGGAATCGCGACCCATGTCATCGTTGATCGGCAGGACGAAGCACGCCGCCAGCTGCCCCAGCGGGGTGCCGGCGCCGGTGAAGGTGGGTGAATTGGGGAAGAAACGCTTGCCGGTCAGCAGGCGGTAGAATTCGCGCGCCCGATTCATCACGTCTTCGCCCCATTTCTCCTCGACGGCGGCAACGTGGTACGCCACCCGCCAGAACATGTCCTCAACGCTCTCGGCCGGCTCGCCGTCGTCGCCGCGGCGCACGTAGCGGCGGATCAGCACCTGGCGCGCATTTTCGGTCAGTTCGATGGCTGGCAAATCTTCCGGACGGGGTGGGGTTGGCAGTAAACCATTTTTAACATCTTCTCTGTGGGCCACCATCACATTCTCCTTGTCTAGCCTTCCAATAAACGGTCAATTTCTTTGCGAATGGCATGTAAATCGTTGAAATGCAAATAAACAATGGCATAGCGGATGTACGCCAGCTGGTCGAGCTGTTTTAGCCCGGCGATGACCATATCCCCGATCACGCGCGAAGAGACTTCCGCCCTGCCCATTTGCTGCAAGGACGCTTCGATTCCTCCAACCAGGCGTTCGATCTCAGCGGCGGATACCGGTCGTTTCGCGCACGAGATGCGGATGCCGCGCACCAATTTTTCGCGGTCAAATTCCTCGCGCGTGCCATCCCGCTTGACCACCAGCGGGGTTGCCAGGATCGGTCGCTCGTAGGTGGAAAAACGCTGCCCGCATTTTTCACACTCCCGCCGCCGGCGGATCCCGCCGCGTTGGTCGTGGGTAGTATCCAGCACTCTGGATTGTTCATACTGACAATAGGGACAGCGCACGTTGTTCCTCCATTGCTTCCGTTCTATTTTTCAGCGACTCTTAAATCGCATCCCCCATTTGAATCTCTATGACGGCGATCTCTCCATGCGGAGAAATCAAATGTTTTCCGAAAACACACCCCCATATATGGGGGTATAGTCAAAATGGATCAGCATATATACGGTACTATTCTAGCACAAGTAATCAACAGGCGCAATAGAAAAGTGGTCATTTTTACCTTAAAATTGTCGGGCTAGAAAAAATGTTCCTGTATCGTGCGCGCCCCCTGCTACCGCTTTGGAAACCGTTAAAACCACCCCCCATATTACGCCATATATGGATAATTAAAGCCAATACTTCGCTGTGCCCCCATATAAGATTTTCCAGGATAACCCGCCAGCTGAACGCGGCGCTTAATGTTAACAAATCGTTAAGTATACATCCCCTGATTGTGCCTGCCTGCTTTGAACCGCTGTTGGGGTGCGCCAAAATCGGATCAGGCAGGTAAACCGGGAAACCTCCCGCAGGGGTGATGTTCGGGAGGTTTCCACAAGACAGGCGGTACCAGTAATGATTTTCCTGCCGACGGCTGCTGACTGGAGGAAAATGGCAGCCCGTCACAATGCCGAAAATTCAGGCGCGCTTAAGCAGGGGTTTCTGGCGAAACCCCTGACCAAGCATACATCCGCCCAGCCAAAGGCATCAGTTCACCACAATCCGGTGGTGGTGATCAGCGCTGCGTATTGCGATTGCGTAAGAAAGCCGGAATATCCAGATCGTTGGTGTTGATCACGTGAGGCTGGAATTCAGTCGGCGAGGATGCGGGCGCTTGCCGCTCAGCCCTGCTTGCTGCCGGGCTGCTCGCCGCGAAGGAAGCGGGTTCTTCCTTCTTCGGGGCGGGGCGCTGATCCACTAAAGGGGAACGCACGCTGGGGCGGTCGAAGCCGGTGGCAATCACGGTAATGCGGATTTCGTCGCCCATGTTGGCGTCAACTACCGCGCCAAAGATCAGGTTGACATCCGGATGGGCGGTTTCTTTGATGATCGCCGCAGCCTGGTTGACCTCAAACAGGGTCAGGCTGTTGCCGCCAGTCACGTTGAACAGGATGCCGCGCGCGCCGTCAATGGTGATATCCAACAATTGGCTGGAAATTGCCATCTCGGCCGCAACCCGGGCACGGTCCTCGCCGCTGGCATGACCCACTGCCATCAGCGCCGCGCCGCCTTCGGACATGATCGCGCGCACATCGGCGAAGTCGAGGTTGATCAAACCCGGAACGGTAATCAACTCGGAAATGCCCTGGATGCCCTGGCGGAGAACATCATCCGCGGTGCGGAAGGCTTCCTGCAGGGTGACCCGCTTGTCCACGATTTGCAGCAAGCGGTCGTTGGGGATGACGATCAGCGTATCGGCGTGCTCCTTCAACTTGGAAATGCCCGATTCAGCCGACTGCTGGCGGCGCATGCCCTCGAAGGTGAACGGGCGGGTAACCACACCGATGGTCAATGCGCCAACCTCTTTGGCAATTTGCGCCACAATTGGCGCAGCGCCGGTGCCGGTGCCGCCGCCCAAACCGGCGGTAACGAACACCATGTCGGATCCTTTGAGCACCTCGTACAGTTCCTCCGCCGATTCTTCGGCAGCCTTGCGTCCCACCTCGGGGTTGCCGCCCGCGCCCAGACCGCGAGTCGACTTGTCGCCGATTCGCACCCGGGTTGGCGCCTTGGAAAGCAGCAAAGCCTGCGCGTCTGTGTTGACGGTGATAAATTCAATGCCGCTCAATCCTTCCTCTATCATGCGATTGACAGCATTGCAGCCACCGCCGCCCACACCAATCACCTTGATGCGGGCAAATGATTCTGCCTGGTTAGAATAAAGATCCATTATGTTTTCCTCCGCTTTACCTGTCTTGATTTGGCTCCAAACAACCTCAGTCTCCGACCTGATCATTAATCAGGGTAACAGGCGTTTCAAAAAGTTCTTCAGCCTGTCGCCATCAATGGATACGCCCCTGGGAAGGAGCGAACGGCGCGGGCGCAGCGGTTCCGCTTCGCTGAGCAGCAACGCCCAATACAACAGCCCCACGCTGGTCGAGTATGCTGGCGAGTGCAATTGATCGGTTAGCCCAATCAACCCTTCCGGTTTCGCCACCCGCGCCGGCAGCCCCAGCACCGAGCTGGCTAAATTCTTGATCCCGGGCAGCAGGCTGGCGCCGCCGGTCAACACCATGCCTGCCGGCAGCAGCCCATCGTAGCCGGATCGTTTGATCTCTTGCAGCACCAGTAAGAATATTTCCTCCACCCGCGCTTCGACAATATGCGCCAGGTCACGCCGGTTGACCTGCGCAGGAGAATCCTGCCCAAAGGAACGCACGCTGATCACATCATCTTCGGCAATGTCGTTTTCAACAGCGTGCCCGTACCGTTTCTTGATTTCCTCCGCCTGATCAATTGACAGGCGCAGCCCATGGGCAATATCGGAGGTAATATGATTGCCGCCCACCGCCAATACCATCGTATGCCAGACATCCCCATCAATATATATTGCCAGGTCGGTAGTGCCGCCACCAATGTCGCACACGATGGCGCCCATCTGCCGCTCGGTTTCAGAGAGCACCACTTCAGCCGACGCCAGCGGGTTAAGCACAAACTGGCTCACCTGCACCCCGGCGGATTGCACGCATTGGCGCAGATTCTCCACGGTTGACTCGGCGGCAGTAATGATATGCGCCTCAACTTCCATTCGATAACCATGCATTCCGATTGGCGCGCGGATGCCATCCTGTCCGTCAACTATAAAACTTCGCTGGATAACATGAATGATCTGGCGGTTGTGCGGGATGGCAACCGCCTGCGCGGCTTCCAGCGCGCGGGCAACATCCACCTCGTCAATCACGCCGCCGGAAATTCCCACCACCCCGCGGCTATTAACCGAGGCAACATGCGAGCCAGCCAGGCTGACCAGCGCTGATGTGATTTCAAATCCGGAGGTGCGCTGCGCCTTTTCAATGGAACGGGCAATAGCGGTGGATGCTGCGGCAAGATCCACAATGTTGCCTTTGCGAATCCCTTGCGAAGGCTCGATTCCAACGCCCAGAATACGCAAACTGCGCTCCCCTTCCACCCGCGCAACCAGCGTGCACACTTTGGTCGTGCCGATATCAATTCCCACTACGATTGGTTCATCCATGGCATTTTCCCCTATCGATAGAACGGAGCATTGACGAACTCCACACTGACCAATTCTTGCGGATAGACGCCTTGTTTCTCGAAGTTTTCGACGATGGATTCATAAACGGTCAGCTTTTGTTCAAAATTCTCCAAATTTTTGCCAATATAGACTTCCCAACCGCGCGGGTCCTGCCACCCTAACCCATGTTTAGAATTATAGACCAGTTTTGAATCGGGAGGCAAGCGCGAAAGCAGGTCATTTATGACTTTCAAAACCTGACGATCCGCAACTCTTCCCCACACCTCAGTTGGTGAAGTTTCAGCATCAGAATCTTCCATCACGCCGTGCGACAATTCAGGAACGGGTGCCAGCGGCGGGATTTGATCCGACTCGACTTGCACGAGTTGCCCCGCGTCCCCGCGCTGCGGTAGAATTACCCCTTCTGCGTCCAGCCAGTAAATGGTATCCCCGCCGGCTTCCCAAGCCATGATGGGTTGGCGTTCAACCACCTGAATATTGACCTCAGCCGGAAGTCCAATGGAAATGTGGATTGATGCCAGTTCCGGGTACGCCTTCGCCAGGTCGGCTGCGGCTTTGCGCGGGTCGAATTCGATAATTTGCGATCCTTCCAAATTCAACACCGCTTCGATATCGGCATAGGACAGGCGTTGAATACCTTCGACCTTAAAGAGCGGTACTTCAAATTGCGCCCCGAACGCAAGTGTATACAGCGCCAGGATTGAAACCAAAAGTAAGGCTGCCGAGACCAGCCGGGCTCCGGGGTTGATCAGAGGAATCGCCGGCAGGCGAATCTCAGCGCCAGTGGCACCAAGTGAATAATAATACTGCTTGCGCACTCTCATCGGTGTGGTTTTGCGCAGCGGGATGGCACCGCTGGATTGCAGCCCTCGAACCGCAGCCGGTTGGCTGCGCTGCGGCGCAGTTGGGATGGTTTTCCGCGCCGGCACAACCCGCGACTGGGTTTTTTGGGTGCGGCGCTGGCGCACCTGGTCGGCGCGGCTGGTTGAGGAGGATGAATTGACACTCATAAATCCCTCCGATACGAAAATTCGGTTCGATCACGATCCGCTTTGCGTTCGATTGCCAAATTAATCAATCGTTCCAATAAATCCGGGTATGCGATTCCACTGGCTTCCCACAATTTCGGATACATACTGATACGGGTGAAACCGGGTATGGTATTCACTTCGCTGATAAAAATTTCTTCGCTGCCGCGATCCATCAAAAAATCCACCCGCGCCATGCCGGCGCAGTCAATAGCGCGGTAGGTTTCGATAGCCAAACGGCGGATTTTTTCACTCACCATTTCAGGCAACGGGGCGGGAATTAATAATTGCGACTGATCGCTCAAATACTTGGCTGCGTACGTATAGAAATCGTCACCGGGGACAACTTCACCGGGCAGCGATGCTTGCGGATTTTCATTGCCCAGCACGCTTACCTCAATCTCGCGCGGCGCTTCCAGTCCTGCTTCCACCAGAATGCGCCGGTCAAAGCGGGCTGCTTCCAACAGCCCTTCCATCAAATCGGACCGGTTGCGGCACTTGGTGATTCCCACCGAGGATCCCAGGTTTGCCGGCTTGGTGAATACTGGAAAGGCAAGCTCCGCTTCGATGACCTTTGCCACCCCCGCCGGATCACGCTCAATTTCATGACGGGTAATCACGCGGAAGTCCAGCACAGGCAGATTGAAGGATCGCAATACCGACTTGAACAGCGCTTTATCCATCCCAACCGCAGAAGCCAGCACCCCGGCGCCCACGTAAGGAATGCTTGCCATCTCGAACAGACCCTGCAGGGTGCCATCCTCGCCAAAGGTGCCGTGCAGCACCGGAAAGATCACATCCAGATTAGCAAACGGGGAGTATTCGTTGTCAGCAATACTGTACAACCAGCCGTCTCCTGGTTCCGCCCGCAGAAAGACGGGGATCAAATTCTGAATTTTGCCGGTTTCCAAAGCCTCAAGCACGCCGTGTCCGCTGTACCAGTTGCCCTGTTTGGATATGCCGACCGCGATAATCTCGAATTTTTCCGCACTGAGGTTTGCGATGATCGAACGCGCTGATTGCAGCGAGACTTCATGCTCGCCAGAGCGTCCCCCAAAAAACACGCCAACCTTTGTTTTCTTTGTCATCTCGATTCCTTTAATGCCTGATATCATCCAACTGCCAATCGCCGACCAACTCAATTTCCAATTCCAGCCGCACCCCCGATTTTTCTTCCACCTGGCTGCGCACCTCCTCGATCAAACGGTAATAATCCATCGCAGTCGCCGATTCGTCGTTGATGAAAAAGTTCGCATGAACCGGGCTAACTTGCACTCCACCAACTCGCCTGCCCTTCAATCCGCTGGCTTCGATCAGCCGTCCGGCATAATCTCCGGGGGGATTTTTGAACATTGAACCCAGGCTGGCTCCCGGAGGTTGGGTTTGCTTGCGCCGCGCCGTGAATTCATCCATTTTTTCCTTAACTTCCTGAGGGGTGCTGGGAGATAGTTTTAATTTCGCCGCAAGGATCACGGCTTTGGCGGCAGAACGCTTGAGAACACTGCTGCGATAGTCGTATCCCATCTCTGCCACCGGCAGCGTTTGCTTTCCATGATCGGGGTGCAAGATTTCTGCCAGCAGCAGGTTGCCGCTCATATCACCACCGAAGGCTCCGGCGTTACCATACACTGCTCCGCCTATCGAACCCGGTATCGCAACCGCCCATTCCAAGCCACTCAAGCCACGCAGGGCAGTCTGGCGGGCTACCGTGCCGATGTTCGCGCCTGATTCTGCCCAAACCGTTGGCGGCTCGCCATGCGCGTCAATGCGAATCGTATGCGCCCGGTTGAGGATGACCATCCCGCGAAAACCGCGATCGCTGACCAAAACGTTCGAGCCGCTGCCCAGGATCACCGATGGCACCCGCAACGCCCATAGCGACGCGACGGCGTGTTCCAATTCCTCAGCGCTGCGCGCAACCACAACCCCATCGCCCACCCCACCAACTCGCGCGGCAGTATAATTCGCCAGGCGCACATTCTCTTGCAGGCGGTCGCCAAATAATTGGTGAAGTTGTTCCACAGGCAGAAAAGTCATCTCAATCCTCAGCGAGAAAACTAAAGGCTTTTAATCGCCTCAATCAACCGATTTAGCAGGTCTTCGCGGGCTGCATTCGGGTTGGGCGGGCGGGCGGTCAGGCATTCCCGCCGCGCACGCAACTCCGGCTGGCTTTTAAACTCGGCCTCCTCCAGCCGGAATGCCGGCGATACAGGCGCGATTGCCTCATACATCCGATTTTTTTTCTCAGCCATTTTGTTGCTCCCTTTCCTTAAGCCCGGAGAGGACCCGGGCACTGACCTGATCGGCATCTCCAGCCGAAAGCACCAACAGCACATCGCCACTCGTCAGATTGTTCAATAAATGCTCTGTAACCTGGTCCAGCGTTGGAATGAATTGCGCCATCGGGTGGGCAATCTTCTCCACGGCTTGAGCGGCAGAAAACCCTTCCCGCTGCTCGCGGGCAGCGTAAATTTCGGTCACCACCACCCGATCCGCATTCCCAAACGCCTGCCCAAAACGATCCAACAGGGCAATCGTACGAGAAAATGTATGCGGCTGCCAGACCGCCCAAATGCGCCGTCTGGGGTATCGCGCCCGGGCAGCCGCAAGCGTTGCCGTTACTTCCGTCGGATGGTGAGCATAATCATCAACCACAATGACTCCGGCTGCTTCGCCAAGCACGTCGAAACGTCGTCCGGTGCCCGAAAACTCTTTCAGCGCATTGGCTGCCAGGTTGAGCGGCAACCCCAACCTGTGGCATGTACTTAACACTGCCAACGCATTGGAAACGTTGTGCCTTCCGGGAACTTGCAAGCTCACATTGACCAGCTCAATGGTTGAATTGTCCGCAGTTTGAATCAGAGTAAAATCAAACCCGCCCAGTGAATTGGTGGTCAAGCCGGATGCCTGAAAATCAGCCGGAGCATCAATGGCGTAGCTTATGCCTGTTTTACCCCGCCTTTGGTTGGCTTCGAGCAACTGGCGCGCGCCTTCGCTCTCCGCATTGGCAATCAGCAATCCATCCTGCGGCAATCGGTCAACGAATTGCTGGAAGGCATCGAAATAAACCTCGCTGGTCGGGAAGCAATCCGGATGGTCGTGTTCGACCGTCGTCAGCAGGATTATTTTTGGAGTCAAACCCAAAAACATATAATCGTACTCATCCGCCTCGATGATGAACCATTCCCCCTGTCCGGCGTGAGCATTACGCCCGAAGTTTTTGGAAACCCCGCCAATAACAAAGGACGGATCCATTTTCAGGCAGGTTAGAGCCCACGCCAGCATGGCGGTTGTAGTGGTTTTTCCGTGCGTCCCAGCCACCGCCAGGCAAACCTTTCCGGCGGTCATTTCTGCCAGGAATTCCTGCCTCTTGAGCACCGGGATACCCGCCGCCTGGGCAGCGTTAACTTCCGGGTTATCCGCTGCAACCGCGGAGGATCGCACCACAAGGTCAACGCCGCGCACGTTGGCGGGATCATGCCCGGCATAGACCGTGATCCCCTCGTTCGCCAGCTGCTTTGCTTGCAGGGAAAGGCTGCGGTCTGAACCCGTGACCAGGTAGCCCTTTTCTTTCAAGAACAGAGCGATCGCTGATAAACCACTGCCGCCGATGCCGATGAGATGAATCCGTTTCATTATATAAACACCACCAGGACGAACACGAAGGCGATTGCTACCGCAAAATAAATGATCGGGGTTCCCGTTTCTGCCATCAGCCACACCGGGGGCAGCATCCGCACCAGGCGGATTGCTTCCTGGCCCACGACTGTTGCCTCATCCGGAGCAGAGATAATTTCAAAGGGATAAGCAGCATCATCCAGGAACCACCACATCGTTCCCCAGACCAAAAACCCATTGATTGCGCCGAGAAAAAAGCCCAACAGGATATCCTGCAACCGCTCGCGGGCAAAACGACCCGACTGGGCAATGCGCGGAATGTTAGGAGTCTGGTAGCCAAAGAAAACCAGGGACAATAAAATCGCCGAGCGCATCCAAAACAGCGATACAGGCGTGGTCTCTCCGAGGACGCGCACGAACGGCACAAAACGCTCCAACACCGTAATGATGAACATCGAGAGGATGACCGCAAAGGTTACCAGGATTTCTCTTGCCCAGCCGCGTACGCCGCCGACCAGAGCAAACAAGATCATCAGCATATAGAACACCACACTGATACTTACCATGTAGTCAACCTCCCTTGCTGCGCAGGGGCAGCCGCCATATCGAGCAGCAGGTCAGCAATCGCTTCGGCTGCTTCTGGACGGGACAGTTTGAGCATTGCTGCGCGCATTTTTGCTAATAGCGCGGGATCATTAATCAACTTAACCACAGTATCTGACAGACGAGCGGGTAACTGGTCGTTTTCGAGGATCATCGCTGCTCCTCGCGCCGCCAGATATTCAGCATTGACCTTCTGATAGCGCCACGCGAAGGGATACGGCACCAGGATTGCCGGCAGTCCGAAATAGGGAAGTTCGCCCAGCGTCGAAGCGCCTGACCGGCAAACCGCCAAATCGGCAGCTGCCAGCGCCGCACCCATTTCTTCGTGCAAATAGGGGTACCGATGATAACGCCCAGCCAGATCGCGCGGAAGGTGGGTTGCCAGGTTTTCGGTCTCTGCCCAATCGAGTTGTCCGGTGATATGAATCACATGCGCTTGCGGCAGCAAAACAGGCAAGACCGATTCGACCACCGCCCGGTTAATGCTGCGCGCGCCTTTGCTGCCGCCGAATACCAACAACACCTTTTCGGTTTCATCAATTCCAAAAAACCTGCGCCCTGCCGCGCGCGTCCATTCCTTCAGATCGGATCGCAGCGGATAACCGGTTACCACTACCCGGCGGGCATGGGGGAAATAAGCCCGCGATTCCTCCGCAGTTACCGCAATACAGTCAGAATAACGGGCAAGCGTCTTCAACGCCAATCCCGGCTCGATATCCGGCACGTACAGCAGGCTGTTAATCGGGATCGCCATCAAAGCCATAGGCACGGCAACGTAGCCGCCGGTGAAGAAAAGCACGTTTGGCTGGAATTCTCGCAGAATGCGTCGAGAAGCAAGCGTCCCCTTCGCCAGCCGGAACAGGTTGCCCGGCAACGCGCGCGCGCCAACGCCATGGATCCCAGCCGCCGGAATAGCGCGGAAAGGGATATGCTGCCGTTTGACCAGTTCAGCGTCCATTCCGTCCTCGCCTCCTACCCATAAAACCGGGTTGGCTTTATCTCCGAGTTTGTGAAGAACGGTTAGCGCGGGATACACCCCGCCCCCCGTTCCCCCGGCGCAAATTAACAACCGCACTAAACGTTCTCCCTTCTTCTTCGCCTTTCTTTCGGTTCGATACTCGCCCAACCGAAAGAATTAACCCAACCGCCGCCATAGTCATGGTGAGGCTGGAGCCACCAGCGCTGATCAAAGGCAGCGCGTTTCCCGCCACCGGGAACACGCTGACCATCACGCCCATGTTTAAAAGCGCCTCCATCACGATCCAAAAAGTCAAACCTGCCGCCAACAGCCTGCCTTGTAAATCCAATGCCCGGCTGGCAATGGTCAGTCCGCGCCACAGCACAACCAAATACGTGATCACCACAACCGTAGCGCCGAACAAACCCATCTCCTCGGCAATCACGGCAAAGATCGAGTCGGTATGCGACACCGGCAGGGCAAACTTGGACTCTCCGCGCCCGATACCCACCCCAAAAAAACCGCCGCGCACAATCGATTCAATAGAACGTTTGATATGATCCGTGGCGTTAACCGGGTCCTGCAATGCAATCAGGTATTGATCAAAACGGTACCGTCCGGTCTCCGAAACAAGCAGAAACAACATTCCCAAACCACCCACCACCAGCAAAATCAAAACAATCTGTCTAAAATCAACCCCGGCGAGAAAAAACATCAACCCGCCCAACATCAAAATGGTGAGGGTGGTGCTTAAATCCGGTTGGAGCATGATTAAACCGGCGGTGACGCCTAAGATCACTACCATCGGAACCAAACCAAAATGGATATTGTTAAGCACATCCTGTTTGGAGTGCAGCCAAAACGCCAAATAAATGATAATCGCGAGTTTTGCAAGTTCTGAGGGCTGTATCGAGCCATTAAGCAGCGTGCGGCGCGAATTAAAACGCATTTCACCGAACAGCACCACCGCAACCAGCAGGATCATCATGATCACTACCATCACCACAACCCATTTTTTCCAGCGGCGGTAATCAACATACATGAAGAACACCGCCCCCATGATCCCAACCACCACCCAGCGCAATTGGTTGAGGAAGAAATAACCCACCGGCTTTTCTGCCAGCATGGAGGGTTGCCAGGATGCAGAATAAACCATCAGTAAACCAAAGCCAAGTAAAAACATCACCGCCAGCACCAACGGCACGTCCATTCCCAGGCGGATCGGACGCACCGCGCTCATGATGGATGAGGCTGATATTCGAGAATTTACGGCAGTTTGTTCACCCATAATCGGAATGCCTCCCCTCGTTCTTCAAAATCTTTAAACGCATCAAAACTGGTACAACCAGGCGATAGCAAAACCACATCTCCGGCTTTGCCTATTCGGGCAGCCACCTGAACCGCCTCATCCAACCGCTCACACCGCGAAACGCTGTGCGGCATCCTGCCGGGTTGCGGTTTTCCCACTTCCTTTTCGATCTTGCTGGCGGCTTCACCAAACAGGATGACATGATCAACGCGTTGATAAATGTGTTCAGCCAAATCTTCCCAGGGTAAATCTTTATCTCTTCCGCCCAGCAACAGGATCACAGGCTCGGTAAATGCGTTCAGCGCTGCTCGTACCCGTTCCGGGGCAGTGGCAATCGAATCGTTGTAAAATTGAATCCCATTCCAGGCGCGAACAAATTCCAGGCGGTGCGCCACCCCGCCAAAACCACGCACGCCTTCCAACGTCGCCGCAGGCGAGATGCCAGCCGCAAGAGCGATTGCGCAGGCTGCCAACACATTCAGGTAGTTATGTTCGCCGCGCAGCATGATCTCACTTTTTGAAAAGAGCGGTTGCGCGCCGTCTTCATCCTGCCAATACAGCATTTCATCCATCATGAAAGTTCCACGCACAGATCGCTCAGGGCGGAACATGCCGAAGGTTACCAGCCGGCTGCGCACCAAAGGTAGCAAACCCCACGAGCCGGGATCTTCACGGTTCAAGACTGCTATATCATTCGCTTGCTGAAATTCTATAATGCGCGCTTTGGCTGCCGTATAGGCTTCCATGGTTCCATGACGGTCGAGGTGGTTGGGAGTGATGTTCAGCACCGCCGCCACCTGCGGGGACTTGGTGACCAGTTCGAGCTGAAAACTGGAAAGTTCCAGAACTACCCGGTCATCAGGATGAATTTCATCCAAATGTTCCACCAGCGGATTGCCAATATTGCCGCCGACCCATGCTTGACGAGGCGCTTTAACATCAGCCTTCATCATCCTGCCTACCAGGGTGGTAGTGGTGGTTTTTCCAGCCGAGCCGGTAATGCCGATTACTGGACAGGCAGCCTTCTCTAGAAAGATCTGCGAATCGTTGGTCAGCGGGATATTACGCCGGCGCGCCTCGACCAGCAGTGGAATGTTTAGCGGCACCCCAGCCGATACACAGATTAGATCAATACCGCTCAGCGCTTCCAGGGGATGCCCGCCAGTAAGCCATTTGACCGACGCATTCGCCAGGGCGAGTTTCTCCGCGCCCAATTGTTCATCACTGCGTTGATCGTTAAGCGTTACCTGCGCGCCGTTATGGATCAAGTAGCGCGCCAATGCCAACCCCTGACGTCCCACTCCGACGACCAACACCCGTAAGCCAAGCCAACTCATCTTCATCACACCACCGCCAATGCAACGCCCATCATCGCGAATAAAAGACTGACCAGCCAAAAACGCTGTACCACCTGAGTCTCGCTCCAACCACCCAACTCAAAATGGTAATGCAGCGGCGCCATACGGAAGAACCGCTTCCCCTTGGTGGCTTTAAAGTACAAAATCTGAATTACTACGCTCAATGCTTCACTGACCGGAATAATCGCAATAATCGGCAGCAGCAGCCATTGACCGGTCATCAGCGCGACCACTCCCAGCGTTGCGCCAATCGAAAGGGAGCCGGTATCGCCCATGAATAGTTCTGCCGGGTGGACGTTAAACCATAAGAATCCAAAAATTGCCCCCACCAGGGTAAAACAAAACCGCGCCAGGAAGACCTGATCCTGAAGCAGCGCCACCCCGCCGTAAGCGGCGAAGGCAGTCGCGGCGATCAAGCCAGCCAGCCCATCCAGTCCGTCGGTGAAGTTAACTGCATTGGACATGCCAACGATAATGAAAGCCGCAATCGGGATGTAGAAAATCCCCAGCGATATTGGTTCATCGAAGCCGGGCCAGAACATTTCGGGGACTCCCAGCAGGTATTTCAGGGCAAAGGCGGTGACCAGCGCCAGAATCAACTGGAGGATAAATTTCGTCCTTGCCCGCATTCCCAGCCCGCGCCGCGGTCCCCGGATGCCTTCCCAATCATCCATCGCGCCCAGCACCGCAAAGGAGAGTAACACCAGCAGGGGCAGTAATACTGACCTGCCCAGCACTGAAACCCCAATCAAGGAGGCTGCATTGAGCAAAATGGTCAGCAGCATCACCGGCAACAGGATCATAACCCCGCCCATGGTTGGCGTGCCCATTTTGGTGAAATGCCGGTCAGGCTCTTCTACCCGGATAATCTTACCGATACGGAAATGGCGTAGAACTCTGAGCAGTGGCGAACCCCAAATGATCGCCATCATAAAGCTCAACCCGCTCAGCGCCAGCGCCAGGGAGGTTTCTCTCATTCTTCAGCCTCCAACGAAGCCGCAATCCGATCCATGCGCAATCCGTGAGAGCCTTTGATCAAGGCGATATCACCAGCACCCAGTTTGGCGCGCAATAAATTCGTCGCCTGGTTCACATCCGGGAGAGCGTAAATTTTCGCGCTTGAAAGCCCGGACTTATGCGCCACCATTGCGATGACCTTACCCAGATCGCCTACTGTCACCAGTTCATCCACCACTTCCGCGGCTCGCGCCCCGACTATCTCGTGCCCCTGTTGTTCGTATTGCCCCAATTCCAGCATATCGCCCAAGACGGCAATCTTCCTGCCCTCAATTTCCGCCAACAGGTTTAACGCCGCCAGCGTTGATTCGGGCGAGGCATTGTATGAGTCATCCAGGATGATCGCCCCATTGCTCAAGTTGAAGGTTACCAAACGCAACTGCGACTGGCTGTGCTGTAACCCATGCACAATCTCCTCCCAGGTCAGCCCTTCCACAAGCCCGACGGCTGCCGCGCGCAAGATGGTGTGCACCGAATGCCGGCCGACCATCGGCACGCGCAGGTACAGGCTTTCCTCTCGGAAATGCAACCGGCAGCGAATGCCTTTCAAACCCAGGCTTTCGATCTCGTCCGCCCACAGATCCGCCTGCGGGTCAAGACCATAGGTGAACAACCGGGCATTGGTTTTGTCCGCCATCCCGCGCACCCAGGGATCGTCCCAGTTCAACACCGCTACGCCTTGAGGAGCCGGCGGCAATGCCTGCACCACTTCCGACTCAGCGCTGGCAATGGCTTCCTGTGAACCAGCCCTTTCGGCATGGACGGTGCCAATGCTGGTGACTACGCCTACGTGCGGGAGGGCAATTTCGCACAGGAAGGCAATATCGCCCGGCACGTATGCGCCCATTTCCAAAACAGCAATCTGGTGTCCCTCGGTAAGGCGTAGCACGGTCAACGGCAAGCCGATCTCGTTGTTCAGATTGCCTTCTGTTTTCAACACCCGAAAACGCTGCCTTAATACGTCAGCAATGAGTTCCTTAGCTGTAGACTTACCAACCGAGCCGGAAATGCCGATCACCCGGACATCGTGCTTGCGCCGCCAATAAGCCGCCATGCGTTGCAGGCTCTTGAGCGTGTCGTTGACACGGATACAAAACGGGGGGCGGGGTATGGTCGTTTCCGGTGAAAAACCATACCGCAAGTCAAGCACCGGGCAGGCAATCCCGGTTTCACGCTGAACCAACGCCAGATGCGCGCCGCGCTCGAATGCCTGCTGAATGTAATCGTGTCCGTCACTGCGCTCGCCTTTCAGGCAAACGAATAAACTGGCGGGAATCGCCTGGCGAGAATCAATTGCAGCCTCACTGATCATCAGCGAGGCGGCTTCGAGTCGCGCGCCCGTCAGGGCTTCAAGCAGATCTGCTAAAGTAAACACTTTTAAAAAACCTCACGGTCCTGCTGCATGTTGTTCCCGCACTTCATCAGGCGGGATTTTCATTAACAACACCAATTCCTGCACTGCCTGGCTGAAAACCGGTGCAGCCACCACAGAGCCCCACTCGGAACTGGTTGGTTTTTCAAGCCACACGTACACAATAAAGCGCGGATCGTTCACCGGACCCCAGCCAACAAACGAAGCATTGGTCTGGTTGGTGTAACCGGTTGGGCCCGGGATTTGCGCTGTTCCGGTCTTGCCTGCCACGCGATATCCTTCCACCAGCGCGTTGGATGCTTCATTCTCCAAGGAGATCGCCAGCATATCGGTCATCATTCTCGCTGTTTCTGGTTTGACCACCTGACGAATCACCCGTGGGTTGACTTCATATTGAATTCCGTCCTGGATATACGCCTTGACCAGATGGGGCGCCATCATCTTACCATCGTTAGCCATGGCTGCAATTGCCGTGATCATCTGGATTGGAGTGGTCGCTACACCCTGACCAAACGAATTCGTAGCCAAGTTGACCGGGTACCAGTTTGAATCACCCGGCAGGCTGAGAGGGTAAACCTGTTCGCCCGCCAGGTCAATTCCGGTAAAACGACCAATTCCAAAATCTTGCATGTACTTATAAAACAGAGTTGGACCCATTTCCTGCGCGATCCACGCCAGGCAGACATTCAATGAGTGCTGCATACAACCGGTCATGTCCTGGGGACCCCAGGCGCCGCGGTCCCAGTTGTAAATCCAGGCTCCGCCGACCTCGATTACGCCCACATCCGTGAAGGTGGTATTCAGATCCACAGTCCCGGAATCCAGCGCGGCTGCCATTGTCAGCACCTTGAAAACGGAGCCGGATTCGTAAACCTGACTAATAGCCCGGTTGAAGTCACTGCCTTCTGGAAATACTTCAGTAAAGTTCCAATATTCATTCGGATTGAACACCGCGCTGGTTGCCATCGCCAGCACTTCCCCGGTCTTTGGATCCATCACCACCAAAGTTCCAGATTCGGCACCATTCAACTCTACGGCATCACGGATAATTCGTTCCATTGCCGCTTGAATGTTGCGGTCGAGCGTGGTCACCAAACTGGCGCCGGGGGGAATTTCCGGAAATTCCTCAATCTCGCTGGGGTTCATCGGGATAATCAGGCGTTGCCTGCTTCCGGCGAGCAAGTTATTATACTGCTCTTCCAACCCCAACATGCCACGACCTTCCTGGCGATCTTTGAAATTATAAAACCCGAGAATGTTCGCCGCCAGTTCAAGTTCGGGATAGCTGCGAATCAGATGCGGTTTCCAGTAAACACCCGCCAGGCTGGGACGCGCTCCATTTTTGGGTTTTTCGGCTTCTGCGTACTCCTTGACTTTTTCCTCCAACTGGCGAATTTTGTCCGCAGACACAAAATTATCGATCAGCTCGTATTGCTGATTATTTTCTTTGTTGAAGGATTGAGCAATTTTTAATGTGTCTTGATAATCCACACCCAATGCTGCGCTCAGGTCGCGGGCAACCGTTTCTGGGTTTGTCACCTGCGGAGGGGCAATGCCTACTTCATATACTTCGGTGTTGCCTGCCAGCAAATTCCCCCAGCGGTCGTATATATTACCCCGTTCGGGGGTAATGATTCGCACCTGCTGATTGTAATGTTTTTCGTAGTACTCAACCAGCTGGCGGGAATGCTCATTATTTTGGATGCGCACCATTTGGTAAACTATCACCCCACTCAACACAACAAATAGCGCCGCAATCAAGCGCATTCGACCGATGCCACCGCTCATTGCCTCTGCCCTCCTCTGGTTTCCATGATCTGGAAAGTACCCTGGTAGAGCCAATCCCATAACGATTGCGTGTACGCCGGTCGGATCAGGTTGACTTCCTTTCTTGGCGCGGTTGGCGGTGGAGCGAGGAAAACAACCGGCCGCTCAACGTATCCCTCCACCGGCAGGTAGGTAATGTCTTCCTGGTTGGCAGGTCGGAAACCGAGCGCTTCGGCGCGCTCCGACATCACCGCCGATGAGTTGACCAGCGCCAGTTGAGTGCGCAAATCAGCAATGCGGATTGCCAACGCCTCGCGTTCGAGTTCCAGCCGCTTGATCCGCGAACCGGTTTCAGCGGCTTCACCACTGATATACAGGTAAACTCCAGCGATCAGCATTGCTACCACCAGCGTCAGCAAAAACATGCCCAACCACTGGAGCTGAACGCGCCAGGGGGCTTGACGATAGGCTTGGATGATTCGCTGATTCATAATAAGGTAAAAACTCCATATTGGTACGAATACTGATTTTCGTGGATGGAATGCAATTGTCGTGCCAGTTCAGATCTTTTCCGCAACTCTAAGACGAGCACTGCGCGAACGCGGGTTATCACGCATTTCTTGCTGCGAGGGAACAATCGGGCGGCGGGCAATTTCCTTAACACTTGCCCGGTGGTTGCAGGTGCACATGGGTTGTTCGGGCGGGCAAATGCAATCACGGCTCTCGCGGCGAAAAATCTGCTTGACAATCCGGTCCTCGAGCGAGTGGAACGAGATAACCGCCAGCCGTCCGCCGGTTTCCAGGGCTTCGATTGCCTGCGGCAGGGCTGCTTCGACTGCTTGCAGTTCGCCATTGACGGCGATGCGCAATGCCTGGAAGGTGCGCGTTGCGGGGTGGATTCGTTGCCGCTGCCCGCCAACCGCCCTTTCGATCAGCCGCGCCAGTTCCAGAGTGGTGCGCAATGGTCGCTGACGGCATATCTCATGGGCAATCCTCCGCGCAAGGCGTTCCTCGCCGAACTTCCACAGCAGGTCTGCCAGCGCTCTCTCCTCCAGGTCGTTGATCAGGTCCGCTGCGCTTGTGTTCTGGTTGGGATCGAAACGCATATCCAGCCGCCCGTCTTTGGTAAACGAGAAGCCGCGTTCCGCCTGATCCACCTGCATCGAGGATACACCCAGGTCAAAGACAATCCCATGCACCCGACTCCAACCGATGCGCCGCAGCTGGTCCTGCAACTCCACGTATGAAGCCTGCGCCAACCGGACGCGGGATTGATATGCGGACAGGCGCTGGCTTGCGATCGCCAGCGCCTGCGGGTCCCGATCCAGCGCTAATAGCTGCCCATCCGGTGCGCTTGCTTCCAGTATCCCCCAGGCATGTCCCCCGGCGCCGACGGTTGCGTCAACATACTTAGCCGGGCTTTGCGGCAATAAAGCGTGTATAATTTCATGGTAAAGTACAGGGTGGTGGGGAAGCGCCTCATCAGCGTTCATAAAACGCCCACCGCTTACAAATGAACATCAAAGGTCGAAAATCGTCTGGCTGTTTGTTGGGTATCCTCAATCTGGTTGAGTCTATCGTGCCATGTTTCCGCGCACCAGATCTCAAAGTATTCACCTGCGCCAACCACAATAACCTCACTATCCAGTCCGGCTTTCTCGCGCAGGTGCTGCGGAATCAACACCCGCCCCATCCGATCTACTTCCACCCAAGTTGCGTTGGAAAAAATCCACCGCTTGAGATCCCGGGCATCTTCATTGGTAATGCTGGTTGTTCGTATGCTGCCCGCTATTTCCTGGAAGGAGGAAGCCGTCAAAACCATTAAATTTTGATCGAAACCCCGGGTGATATACGCGCCGCCCAATTCGAGTAAATCGCGATAGCGGCTGGGAATGACCAATCGCCCTTTTTCATCAATGGAGTGCTCGTATTGACCCAAGAACATTTGTTCCATTTCCTCTTTAATAGCGGAACGCCGGTTGACATCCGGCGCTTCTACCACTTTCACCCACTTCCTACCACTATCTACCACTAGTATAGCGATTAATGCCATTAATTGCAAGCGATTTGGCATATTTGTTAACTTTTCTACACACGAGGAGGTTATGATCTCATCATCTGCTCAACTACGCGCGCAATTTCCTGCCGTGGATTACCCGGTACCCCTATTGACGGGTGGGCATGCCCCCTACCTCAATCTGGATAATGCCGCCTCCACGCCTGCTCTCAAGCATGTCCAAGATACAGTCAATGCTTTTCTCGCCGTCTATTCCAGCGTTCATCGCGGCACCGGCTTTAAAAGCCAGATTTCGACCCATGCCTATGAAGCCGCCCGCGAGCAAATGCTCCATTTCGTCGGCGCCGACCCGGGCTCGCATCTGTGCATCTTTGGAAAGAATACAACCGAAGCGATCAATAAACTTGCCCACCGCTACCCGTTCACAGCCGAGAAAAACATTGTTCTCGTCAGCCAGATGGAGCATCACTCCAACGATCTGCCCTGGCGGGCAGCCGCGAAGGTTGTTCATATTGGGTTGCTGCCGGATGGACGCCTGGATGAAAGCCACTTCGACGCCCTGCTGGAAAAATACGCCGGCAGAATCGGGCTGGTGGCGATCAGCGGGGCAAGCAATGTAACCGGCTTTCTCAATCCGATTCACCGCCTGGCGCAAAAAACGCACGCCACTGGCGCGCAAATCATGGTTGATTGTGCCCAGCTGGCGCCGCACCGCCGGATTGATATGCTCCCGCCGGAAGACCCGGCCCACCTCGATTACGTAGCCATCGCAGCGCACAAAATGTATGCTCCTTTCGGCAGCGGCGCGCTCATCGGCAACAAAGACCCTTTCCTTAACGGCGAACCGGATTTGCGCGGCGGCGGTCAGGTGGAGATCGTCACCCTTGAGCGGGTAATGTGGTCGCAACCGCCGGAACGCGAAGAAGCCGGCAGCCCCAATACAATCGGGGCAATCGCCATGGCTGCCGCCGCCGCCCAATTGGAAGCGATTAGCATGGACGCGGTTGCTGCCCACGAAGCTGAATTAACCGCCTGCGCGCTTCAGCGGCTGGCGGAGATCCCCGGCATCCGCATCTACGGCGACCCCAACCCGCAGACAGCGGATCAACGCCTGGGGGTGATCCCGATCAATCTGGAAAACATGCCGCATTTCCTGGTGGCAGCCATCCTCGGATATGAATTTGGGATTGGCGTGCGCAATGGTTGTTTTTGCGCTCACCCCTACTTGCTGCACCTGTTGGGATACGATGAAACCAAGGCAGAAGTGATCCGCCAGCAGATGATCGCCGGTGACCGGCGCGCAGCGCCCGGCATGGTGCGCATCTCGTTTGGATTGTATAACACCTTCGACGATATTGATCGCCTGATCATCGCGCTGCAGGCAATTCGCGCCGGAAAATATTGCGGCGATTACCAACAAAACACCGCCAGCGGTGAATTTTACCCGTCAAACTGGCGGATTGATTACAACGCCTATTTTTCATTCCAACCACGGGCATAGGAGAGGATGGTTATGAGACCTGAATGGTTTGCTCTATTGGCTGCCATTTGCTGGGGCGTGGGTGGTTTCTTCGAAAAGAAAGGTCTGCACCTGGGACAATTATCCCCAACCATGGGGATTACCATCCGCACCGCTGTTGCGCTGATCTTGCTGGCAATTGTCTCGTTTCCGCAGTGGAAAACCCTGCCTCAGGCGGGCAGCAAGGCGCTGTTGTACATGATCATCGGTGGAGGCATTGTGGCTGGGGCAGCCGGGATGCTGTGTTTCTATACCGCCATCAAAGGAGCGCCGCTCAGCCGGGTGATGCCGATTGCGTTTACTTCCCCCCTCTTTGGCGCGCTGATGGGTTTGATTTTCGGCGGTGAGCCGCTCAGCCTGAAGACCGTGCTGGGAATGCTGATGACAATTGGCGGCATTGTAATATTGACCATCGAGTAAAATAGAGCCAAATCAGCGGGATATTTTTATACAAAGGAACGCCTCATGCCACCCTTGTTTTTATATGATACTTATAGCCGCTCGCTGCGCGAATTTAAACCGCTCAGTTCACCCCTGGTGGGAATCTATACCTGCGGTCCAACTGTGTATGACTATGCGCATATCGGCAACCTGCGCACCTACATATTTGAGGATATCCTCCGCCGCGCACTTTCGTTCAATGGTTTTGAGGTCAATCACGTGATGAACATCACCGATGTCGGGCATCTGGTCTCGGATGGCGACACCGGTGAAGACAAGATGGAATTGGGCATTCGCCGCACCGGAAAAACCGCCTGGGATATTGCCTCTTTTTACACCGCCGAGTTCCAGAAGGACCTGCGGCGGCTCAACATTCTTGAGCCAACGGTCTGGTGCCGCGCCACCGACCACATCGCCGAGCAAATTGAATTCATCCGTTGCATCGAGGAAAAGGGCTTCACCTACCTCACCTCGGACGGCGTGTATTTCGATACCAGCAAATTACCCACGTACGGTCACCTGGGGCGGTTGGATATCGAAGGGTTACAGGCAGGCGCGCGCATCGAGATGGGCGAGAAGAAACATCCCACCGATTTTGCCCTTTGGAAATTTAGCCCGCCCGATCAGAAGCGCCAGATGGAATGGGATAGTCCCTGGGGCATCGGCTTTCCAGGCTGGCACATCGAATGCTCCGCCATGTCCGCCAAATACCTGGGACCGTATTTCGATATTCACTGCGGAGGCGAGGATCACATTACCGTCCATCACACCAACGAAATTGCCCAAACCGAAGCCTGCTTTGGCACCCGCCTGGCGAACTTTTGGCTGCATGGCTACTTCCTTCAATTCGATGAGAATACCCGCATGTCCAAATCGAGCGGTAAATTCCTGCGCATCGAAACCCTGATTGAAGAAGGCTACGACCCGCTCGCCTACCGCATGTTCTGCCTGTCCGCAATTTACCGGCAAAAATTGAATTTCACCTGGGAAGGGCTGGATGGCGCCGCCAAAGCGCTCGACCGCCTGCGCCAGGCGTTCTACGAATGGGATACGCCCTCCAAAGCGGATGCGGATTACGCCAGCCGCTTCACTGCGGAAGTCAATGATGACCTGAACATGCCGCGCGCGCTGGCGGTTACCTGGGAAATGGTTCGTTCCGATTTGCCTTCGGCGGTTAAAAAAGCCACCCTGCTGGAGTTCGATCGCGTACTCGGCTTGAACCTGGCGAATTGGCAGCCGCCGGAGGAGATCATCCCCGCTGATATTCTACGCCTGGTGGAATTCCGCCAGCAAGCCCGCGCCGAAAAACGCTGGCAGGATGCTGACGTACTGCGCGCGCAGATCACCGCCTGCGGTTACGAAGTTATGGACACCCCTCAGGGACCCAAAGTCAAGCCGCGCCGGGGCGGTTAAATCCGCTTCAATCCAATCGAGAACGTGCTGCCCTTACCGGGTTCGCTCTCGACCCGTATCTCCCCGCCGTGCTGTTCGATGACCTGGCGGGCAATGGACAGACCCAGCCCCGCGCCGCGAAACAAGTGTCCGTCAACCTCGTCGAGGTGAAAGAAGCGCTCGAAAATCCGCGGCAGAACTTCCGGCGCAATCCCCACTCCGCAATCCTGCACGCTTACCTGCGCCCACCCGTCCAGGCTTACAGCGCCAACCAGAACCTGGCCGCCATTTGGGCTGAATTTGATCGCATTATCCAGCACCGCCGCAAACGCCCGGCTCAGGCTTTTTGCATCCGCCTGGATCATCAACTTCTCAACCGGTAGCTTGAGGATAAGGACGACGCCTTGTTTTTTTGCTGCGGCATGAAATGAGGCGACGACCTGCGCAACGATCTCTCCCAGGTCTGCGGATTGAAATTCGGGCAGGATCAACTCCATTTCCTGGAGGAACAGAATGTCGTTGGTCAGCGCGGTGATTTCCTGGACATTCCGCGCAACCGTTTCGACCGCTGCGCTGAGTGCTTCACCTTGCAGCCTGCCGGAACGAATCATTTGCAGAAAGCCGTTGGCAGCCATCAAGGGGGTGCGTAATTCATGGGCGATGGTGGTCAGGAACTGGCGGCGGGCAGCTTCCTGCTGGGACAATTTGGCATACGCCTGACTTAATTCGGCGGCTTTTTTGCGCAGGTCGTCAATGGCAATCTCATCGTTTTCACGCAGGCGGCGGCTGACCTCGCGCACCATCGCCAACGATAACCGGCTATTGGTGTTCAGGAGGACAGAGAAAGCTTCCCGTTCTAACTGAAGCACCTCAACCGGAGTCAGGGTGGTAATGGTTGCTGCACGCGGGGCATCGTGGATAATCGCCATTTCGCCAAAAAAATCACCCGAGCGCAGAATTTTGAGCAAACGTTCTTCATCCTCGCTGAACTTCTTGGTAACCTGTACTTCCCCTTCAATCAGGAGAAAAAACGTGGTCTCGTAGGCGCCTTCGGTGGTCAGGCGAACCCCCTGTTCATACGAACGGATTGTACCCAATCCGACCATTTGCTCAGCTTCCTCGTCTTGAAATCCGGGAAACGCCCGTTTCAATATTTCGACCAGTTCAGGCTTGTTGTTCATTTACAGGAAACCCCGTTGATTTGGATGACCGTGCTTACCCACCTGCGGTTTGTTGACCCGCCAAGCGTCGAAGCGGGTGACCAGGAAGCGATGCAATCCCAATTGATTTATTTTAACGAAGTATGACCCACTTAAGAATTTTTGACAAGTTGTTAACCTGCCTTTTTCTGGGGGTTAATCTTGAAATGGTATTATTCCACATAGTAAACGGTTAAAATATTTTTTAGGAGAAGAATACAATGCGTCGTATTAGTATAAAGTTTATTTTTGTGCTCACGCTGTTCAGCCTGTTGTTGGCTGCCTGCCAGCCCGCGGCAACCCCAACGGCTGCGCCGCAACCAACCCCGACTGAACAACCTGCCGAGCCGCCTGCCCCAACGCCTACGGATGCACCCATGGATCAACCCATGCTGCAACTACCCGAAGTAGATCCGGGCACGATCAGCGGAGACATCTACGCCGCAGGCTCTTCCACCGTCTTCCCGCTGGCTGAGAAGATTGCTGAATTGTTCAAAGCGGAAGGTTTCGAAGGGCAGGGCAACCTCAAGATCGATTCGATCGGCTCCGGCGCTGGTTTCGAGCGCTTCTGCACCACCGGTGAGACCGACATCGCCAATGCCTCCCGCCCGATCCGCGACACCGAGGTGGAAGCCTGCGCCGCGGTCAACCGCACCCCCATCGAGTTCCGCGTTGGCACCGATGCCCTCGCGGTGGTCATCAACCCCCAGAACGACTGGGCGACCAACCTGACCATCGAGGAGCTCGCCAAGCTGTTCTCCTCGGATGTCACCCGCTGGAACGAAGTCAACCCCGCCTGGCCCAATGAACTGATCAAACGCTACTCGCCCGGCACCGACTCCGGCACCTTCGACTACTTCGTCGAAGCCGTCATGGACGAAATCTACGGCGAAGATGTCGGCAAGGAATCCATCCTCAAAGCCGCCAACATCCAGTTCTCCGAAGACGACAACGTCCTCGTCCAGGGTGTGGCTGGCGACCGGTTCGCCATCGGTTACTTCGGCTTCGCTTTCTTCGCAGAGAACCAAGACCGCCTCACGGATGTTTCCATCGAAGGCGTCACCCCTGACTTCAACACCGTCGAAGGCGGCGAATACCCCCTTGCCCGCCCGCTGTTCATCTACTCCGATGCCAGCATCATGCAGTCCAAACCCCAGGTGGCTGCCTTCATCAACTTCTTCCTCATGAATGTCAATGATGTCATCGAAGAGGTCGGCTACTTCCCCGCCAGCGCTGCCGCTCTGGATGGCGCCCGGCAAGCCTGGCTGGATGCTATGGCTGCTGAGGTTCAGACCGGTGTTGTTCTCCCGGATGTAGATCCGGGCGCGATCAGCGGAGACATCTACGCCGCAGGCTCTTCCACCGTCTTCCCGCTGGCTGAGAAGATTGCTGAATTGTTCAAAGCGGAAGGTTTCGAAGGGCAAGGCAATCTCAAGATCGACTCGATCGGCTCCGGCGCCGGCTTCGAGCGCTTCTGCACCACCGGTGAGACCGACATCGCCAATGCCTCCCGCCCGATCCGCGACACCGAGGTGGAAGCCTGCGCCGCGGTCAACCGCACCCCCATCGAGTTCCGCGTTGGCACCGATGCCCTCGCGGTGGTCATCAACCCCCAGAACGACTGGGCGACCAACCTGACCATCGAGGAGCTCGCCAAGCTGTTCTCCTCGGATGTCACCCGCTGGAACGAAGTCAACCCCGCCTGGCCCAATGAACTGATCAAACGCTACTCGCCCGGCACCGACTCCGGCACCTTCGACTACTTCGTCGAAGCCGTCATGGACGAAATCTACGGCGAAGATGTCGGCAAGGAATCCATCCTCAAAGCCGCCAACATCCAGTTCTCCGAAGACGACAACGTCCTCGTCCAGGGTGTGGCTGGCGACCGGTTCGCCATCGGTTACTTCGGCTTCGCTTTCTTCGCAGAGAACCAAGACCGCCTCACGGATGTTTCCATCGAAGGCGTCACCCCTGACTTCAACACCGTCGAAGGCGGCGAATACCCCCTTGCCCGCCCGCTGTTCATCTACTCCGATGCCAGCATCATGCAGTCCAAACCCCAGGTGGCTGCCTTCATCAACTTCTTCCTCATGAATGTCAATGATGTCATCGAAGAGGTCGGCTACTTCCCCGCCAGCGCTGCCGCTCTGGATGGCGCTCGGCAAGCCTGGCTGGACGCCATGAAGTAAGCATGATTGTGTACGTATCTTGTGGAGGCTGGTATCCGCCAAGGTACCAGCCTCTCATCCTGAAAATTACGCAAACGGGAAGAAGACAGAGATGATGGAAGAAACGATCACAAAAAAAGAAAGGGCTGCTCCTTTCGTCCGCGCCATTGACCTGCGCCGGCAATTCCGCCCCTGGGAGAGCCTGATCCAGGCAATTCTCTTTTTCTGCGGCGCGGTTTCAATCCTGACAACATTCGGAATTATATTCGAATTGGGCAAAGAAGCCTGGTTGTTTTTTGGCAATCCCGAAATCAGCCTGGTTGAATTTTTCACCACAACCAGTTGGATACCCGCCATTGGCGAATTCGGCGTGTTACCGCTTGTAACCTCAACTTTAATCACCAGCGCTATAGCGATGACCGTCGCGCTTCCGCTCGGACTGGGTTCGGCGATTTATCTGAGCGAATACGCCTCAATTCGCGTGCGCAGCATTCTAAAACCCATTCTGGAAATCCTCGCCGGCATCCCCACCGTTGTGTATGGATATTTTGCCCTCACCTTCACCACGCCTGTCCTGCGGGCAATTTTTGGCGATGACACGGTCAGCATTTACAACATGGCTGCCGCCGGATTGACGATGGGCATCATGATCCTGCCGCTGGTAAGTTCGATGAGTGAAGATGCGCTCAGCGCCGTGCCGCGCGCCTTGCGTGATGCCTCCTACGGTTTGGGGGCTACCCGGCTGGAAACTGCTGTGCAAATCGTTGTTCCCGCTGCGCTTTCCGGGATCATTGCCGCTTTCATCGTTGGTGTATCCCGCGCCGTTGGCGAGACCATGATTGTCGCAGTCGCGGCTGGGGCGGGTCCAAATTTCACTTTTAATCCCTTTCAAGCAGCCGAAACCATGACCGGATACATCGCCCGCATTAGCGGCGGCGATCTCGCCTACGATACTCCGGATTACAACAGTATCTTCGCCATCGGTTTGCTTCTCTTTGCAATCACTCTGGTGCTCAATATCGTCAGCCGCCAAATCAGCCGCCGCTTCCGTGAGGTGTACGAATGAAATCTACACCTTCTGCGCAACCAGATCTCATTCCAGACAGCGAACTGGACGCTTACCTGAAGCGCCGGCATCGCTACGCCAAAGTTTGGCAAGTCATTTTTTATGCTTCGACCCTGATCGCCATCGTTTTTCTGGCGACCCTGCTAATTACAATTACCAACCGCTCCTTTGGGTACGTTGCGGTTGAAAACCGGGTTGACCCCGCCACCCTCTCCGCCCAATCGCTGGACAACCTCAACGACACCCAACTCGCCGCGATCATCCGCGAAAAACTACGCCCCAATCGGGTAAAAACCATCGAGCGCGCCGGACCACTGGAAAAGCAGGGCTACAACCGCTTGTATGAAATCGTCATTGACGAGATCGTTCAACCAAAGGTGGTACGCAGCTACACCCTGCTCGAATCCATTTTCCGCCGTTCGTGGATTGAACAGGATATCGCCCAAAACTATCCGCAAGCCGCCATGCAATTTCGCTCCTGGCTGAACGAACGATTCTTGCAAGTGCCCATGTCAAGCCGGCCAGAACTGGCTGGCGTGCGCACGGCGATCCTTGGCTCGCTGTATCTCATCTTGATCACAATTTCAATCGCATTCCCAATCGGAGTTGGCGCAGCCATCTACCTGGAAGAATACGCCGTCCACGAAAGCCGCATCAACCGTTTCATCCAAACCAATATTGACAATCTCGCTGGCGTCCCCTCCATTGTTTACGGCATCCTTGGTTTGGCAGTATTTGTGCGCGCTTTTGGGTCCTTTACCTCTGGAGCCTTGTTTGGCATAGAGGGAGCAACTACCGGACGCACCCTGCTGTCAGCCAGCCTGACCCTCGCGCTGTTGATCTTACCGCTTTTAATCATCAATGCCCAGGAAGCGATCCGCGCCGTGCCAGGTTCCTTGCGTCAGGCAGCGTATGGTTTGGGTGCCACGAAATGGCAGACGGTCTGGCACCATGTTCTGCCCTATGCGCTGCCCGGCATTCTCACCGGCACCATACTGGCCGTTTCCCGCGCCATTGGCGAAACCGCGCCGCTGATTGTGGTTGGCGCCTCAACGTTTATGATCTCCGATCCAACCGGGCCGTTTTCCAGTTTTACCGCATTGCCCATCCAGATTTTCAATTGGACTACCCGGCCACAAGACGCCTTTCGCAATATCGCCGGGGCAGCCATTTTGGTTCTGCTCGTTTCGCTGTTATCACTGAATGCCATTGCCATTTTACTGCGCAATCGCTTCTCAAAACGGATATAATACAGATGATGACTGATAACAACCATTTTGCCATTGAGGCTAAAAACCTTAACATTTATTATGGGAATTTCCTCGCTGTTCGGGATGCCAATCTGAACATCGAACGAAATAAAATTACCGCCATAATCGGACCTTCCGGGTGTGGAAAAAGTACCGTTCTTCGCGCTTTCAACCGGATGAATGATTTCATTCTCAGCTCGCGCGTGGAAGGGGAGATCCGCTATCATGGAAAAAACATCTATGCTGCCGATGTAGATCCCGTGCAAATTCGCCGCATGATTGGGATGGTGTTCCAGAAACCGAATCCTTTCCCCAAATCAATCTACGAAAACGTTGCCTGGGGCGCGCGGATTAATGGATTTCGCGGCAACAGCGATGAACTGGTGGAAGAAACCTTGCGCGCGGCAGCCCTGTGGGATGAAGTCAAGGATGACTTAAAAAGAAGCGCGCTGGCTCTTTCCGGCGGGCAGCAGCAGCGTCTGTGCATTGCCCGCGCTTTGGCAGTCAAACCAGAGATCATTCTGATGGACGAGCCGTGCTCGGCGCTTGACCCGATTGCCACTCTAAAAATCGAAGACCTGATGCACGAGCTGTCCAAAAATTACACCATCATCATCGTGACCCACAACATGCAGCAGGCAGCCCGCGCCTCCGATTTCACCGCCTTTTTTACCATGGCGGAAGACCGAGCGGGCGAGATGGTGGAATACGGCGCAACCAACCAGATCTTCACCCGTCCAAAAGATCAACGCACCGAAGATTACATTACCGGTCGCTTTGGTTAAACCAATACCAGGAAAGGCTTATTCCATGCCTCGCAATACTCTAAATCGCCAAATGAATCAAATCCAGGATGAAATTCTCATCCTGGGTAGCATGGTGGAACAAGCCACCCTCTCCGCCGTAGAGGCGTTGAAAAGAAAAGATCACAAGTCTGCTCGTGAGCTCTTTTACCATGATCAGGTGATTAATGAAAAACACTTTGCAATCGAGAATGCGGTAATCACTCTCATGGCGACCCAACAGCCAATGGCGCGCGATTTGCGCCAGTTGGCAGCCATGCTGGAGGTCAACACCGAATTGGAGCGGATGGGCGACTACGCCAAAGGGATCGCAAAAGTAACCTTACGGATGGGCGACGAAGAAATCAACATGCCCTTGCAGGAAATTGAGAAAATGGCTGAGCTGTGCGTCAACATGCTCCACCACGCACTGAGCGCCTTCATTTCCGAGAATACTGCCCAGGCTCTTTCTATTCCTAGTGAAGACGACCTGGTTGATGATCTTTTCAACACCGCTTATCGCAAAATTATTCAAGCGATGATCAACAACCCCTCCTTGATTGACCAGACCAACCTGATGCTGTGGGTCATTCACAACCTGGAACGCATGGCAGACCGGGTCACCAACATCTGTGAACGCACCGTGTTCAGCGCTACTGGTGAACTTTTCGAAATTGACGGGATGGATGAAGACGACCTGAACATCTAAGCCCGCCAATTCGCGCCCCATAAAAACCCGCCGACTTACCGCGCGGGTTTTTTGTTATCAAATAAAGACGGCGGGTTAAGATGCTATAATCAAAGTGGGGTACTCAATATTGGAGGACAAAAATGCCAAAGAAACAGCCCATCTCAGACGTTCAAATTTTCGGCTCAGGAATTCTTTTGCATCAATTATCGCTGCTGATTGCTGAATTCGAAGGCGTCAAAAAGGCTGAGGATATCGAAGCAGTGCACCGCATGCGCGTGGCTACCCGCCGCTTACGCAGCGCCCTGCCGATTTTTGGTCCGTCTCTGGCGCCGCGCCGTTGCGAGTCCTGGCGCAAAAGGATCCGCGGCATCACTCGCGCGTTGGGCGCCGCCCGCGATGCGGACGTGCAGATCGAGCATCTTTCTGAGTTGGTCAGTAAACTTGCCCCGCCGGAACGCGCCGGAGTGCGCCGCTTGCTGCTGCGCTTGCGCCAGCGCCGCCGGGCGATGCAAAAGGATGTCATCAAAGCCGTTCGCCGCTTCGAAAAGGGCAATCTGGCAGCGGAAATGAGCCAAAAACTATCCCCCTTCGAAATTTACAAAAGCCAGTTGAACTTGCAAGCGCCCGGCATGTTCCAGACTGCCGCGCAGCACATTGAAGAGAAACTGGCGGAATTTCTGGCATTTGAACCTTATGTTTCCAAGCCGGAATGCGTTGCCGAATTGCATGCCATGCGCATTGCCGCCAAGCATTTACGCTACACTTTGGAATTTTTCGCCCCCATCTATCCCGATGAATTAAAATCCCCGCTCAAAATCTTGCGGAATTGTCAGGATGCGCTCGGCGCCATTCACGACGCCGATGTCTGGGTGGCGTACCTGCCGGAATTTATCGAAGAGGAACGCCAAAAAACGATAACGTATTTTGGTCATGCCCTTCCATTCAAACGCCTGCTTCCAGGAATCAACTTTTACATGCAATTCCGCCGGCAGGAACGCGAGGGCATCTACACAAAATTCGTGGAAAACTGGCGCAAATGGCAGCACGAGGATGTTTGGGGCAGGCTTCGTGCTGCCATTCAACAACCGTTGGTGGACCAGCATCCAAGCGAGTCGCGGCAATCCGACCACACTTCGCTTGAGGAAAATAGCGCGGAGACCAGCAGTAATGAATCCCAATGAAATACCGCCCAAAAACCGGGTGGTCGGTTTTCTGGATATCGGCACAAACTCCATCCGCCTGCTGCTGGTACGCATCAATCTAAACAAGACCTACCACGTCCTGACCGCCCAAAAAGAAGTCGTCCGTCTGGGCGAGGGTGAGTTCATCGAGCAGATCCTGCAGCCCGAAGCCATGGATCGCGCCGTCACAGTATGCCAAAAATTCGCCGAACTGGCGCGCCAACGCCAGGCAGAGGAAATCATCGCTGTTGCCACGTCCGCCACCCGCGAAGCCGCCAACAAGAGCGAATTCATCCAGCGCCTGAAAGACGAAGCCGGATTGGACGTGCGCGCCATCTCCGGGCTTGAGGAAGCCCGCCTGATCTACCTCGGCGTGATCTCCGGCGTGCACCTGGCTGAACGTCAGGCGCTGCTGGTGGATATCGGCGGCGGCAGCACCGAGCTTATCGTCGGCGACCAGCAGCAACACCACCTGCTCGATTCGCTCAAGTTGGGCGCCATCCGCCTGACCACCATGTTCTTCCTGCCCAACGAACAGCAGCCGGTCTCGCCCATTCGCTACGCGCTGATTCAAAATTACGTGCGCAACATCATCGTTCGCACCATCCAGCGCGTCCAGCCTTATAAAATTGATGTGTTGTACGGATCTTCGGGCACCATCCTCAACCTGGCAGATATTGCCGCGCACCGTTTCTTCAAACGGAAATTGGAACGCGAAGACGAAATCACCCACGCCCAGTTGAAAGAAGTGGCGCAACTGTTATGCAGCGCCGACCTGGAATCGCGCCGCCAGATTCCCGGCATCAACCCGGAACGGGCGGATATTATCGTTGCCGGGGCAGCCATCATTGATACCATTATGGAAGAGTTGAAACTTCCCGCTTTCCGCCCCAGCGAGCGCGGGCTGCGCGACGGCTTGTTGATGGATTACCTCGCCCGCACCGACCAATCCCTTGCCCTCGGGCAAATAACCGTCCGCGAGCGCTCGGTGCTGCACCTCGCCCGGACGGTAAATTTCGACGAGCCGCACGCCCGCCACGTCGCCCGGCTGGCGCTGCACCTGTACGATTCCGGCTACCAGATCAGGTTGCACCGCCTGGGACGCTGGGAGCGCGAGCTGCTCGAATACGCTGCCCTGCTGCACGACATTGGCGCGTTTCTTTCCTATCAGAGCCATCAGATGCACACCTATTACCTGATCCGCAACGCCGATCTGCTCGGCTTCGATCAAAAAGAGATTAGCATCATGGCGCTGGCAGGTTTGCACCACCGTAAAGCGCTGCCCAACAAAAAGAACCCGGATTTCGCCGTGCTGGATAAGGACTCCCAGCAAGCCGTGCGCGTGCTGGGGATCATCCTGCGCCTCTCAGAAAGCCTCGACCGCAGCCACATCGGCGCGGTGCACCGCGCGCGCTTCGTTGCCGGCGACAAACGCAGCGTCCTGCTGGAGCTGTTCTCCGACCAGGACTGCCAGCTGGAGGTGTGGGGGGTGGAATCCCACGCCGAGGCGTTCGAAAAGACGTTCAACCGTCCGCTGGAGGTACGCATCATCGCGCGCTCACCGGGCGTTTAATGCTATCGCTTCTTTAGTCACCCATTCCACCGGCTGCTCGAACACCTCCATAAAGGCATCCGCCGTCCGCCGGGCGACCGCCAACACGGAAGGAGCCGGCTCGACCCACTCCTTCAGGGCTGCCATGCGCACCCCATCCAGCCCGCAGGGCACAATCCCCTGCCAGTTGTCCATCTCCGGCTGGACGTTGAGCGCAAACCCGTGGCGGGTCACCCCGCGCGCGTCCACCTTAACCCCAATCGAGGCGATTTTGACCGGCGCATTCCCGCCGCCGCGCTCCACCCACACCCCGGTCAGCCCCGCGCGCTGCGCGGCGGGCAGACCGTATTCGCCCAGCACGCGCATCAGCACCTGTTCCAGGCGGCGCGCGTAGCCGACAAAATCTGCCTGCGGCAGGCGCGCGCCCTGCCAGCCGGGCACTGCCAGCGGCAGCAGCGGGTAGCCGACCAACTGCCCGGGACCGTGATAGGTGATGTCCCCGCCGCGATCGACATCGTATACGGCGATCCCGCGCCGTTCGATCTCCTCCGCCGCCCACAGGATGTGCTGTCTGCCCCCGCGCCTGCCGATGGTGTAGGTATGCGGGTGCTCCA
This sequence comes from Bellilinea sp., assembly GCA_039666315.1. GTDB lineage: Bacteria > Chloroflexota > Anaerolineae > Anaerolineales > Anaerolineaceae > Bellilinea. The sequence goes on from JAVSME010000016.1 coordinate 508,360, forward strand.
GCAACAGCAGGCAGGGCGGCTGGTCGCCCGCGGCAATGCGCTCCGCCAGCCGGTTTTGCAGCTCCCAGGCACGCTGGTAGTCCACTTCCCCCAGCCAGGCCGCCTGGATGACATGGTGGTTCTTGTCCATCAAGCAATTGTAATCATTTCACCGTTTTTCGGCAGGGCTGAATCGGGTACAATCAAGCATATTTTTTTCAGAGGTTTCACCCATGACAGCCCTCGCCTGCGACGATACCCCCGTCTTTGCCGTGCCCGATTCTGCCTTGATCCCGGTCAGCCCGCACCTTGCCGCAATGCAGCCCTTCGAGCCCAACCGGATGTTCTTCATTCGCCAGTCGTTAGACGTGTACAAACAGCGCAACCCTGGCGCGCCGGTCTTCGATGCCTCGCAGGGCGACGGCGGGGCAAGCCTGCCCGGCACGCCCGCCCGCATTTTGCAGCGGGCGGCGGAACTGCAAATCGAGCACGGCACTGCCTATGACTTGCCCAACGGCAGCGAGGCGTACCGCCGGGCAGTGGTCGAAAAGTATTGGCGGCTCGACTCAGGATTGGGCATCGGTCCGCAAAATGTGCTCGCCACCTCCGGCGGGCGCGATGCGCTGCAAAAAGCATACATGGCCATGCTGCACCTGGGTCACCGCCGGCAGGGCGACGTGATCATCACATCGCGCGTGCCGTGGGTGTGCTACACCTGGGGACCGTACGGCATCGGCGCCAATACAATCTGGGCGCCGGGCAAAGCCGAAAATGGCTGGGCATACAGCGAAGACAGCATCCGCGAGACGATTGCCTTTGCCCACCAACACGATCGCAAAGTCGCCGGGCTGATCCTCACCTCGCCGGATAATCCCACCGGGCACACCTACACTGCCGAAGAGCAGGCGCGCATCGCCCAGGCTGCCCTGCAGGCCGGGGCGGCATACGTCATCTTCGACTGGATGTATCATTACGTCACCGACGAGCAGCCCATGGATTTGAACACCTTCCTGCCGCTGTTTTCAGCGCAGGAACGCCAGCGGCTGATGTTCCTGGACGGCATTACCAAGAGCCTGGGCGGCTCCAACATTCGCAACTGCCACCTGATCGCCAGCGAAGAGGTCACCCGGTTTCTCACCGTCTGGTCCACCCATACCATCGTGCCGACCTTTTATTCGATGGCGGTGGCAATGGCGGCATACGAAGCCAGCTTCGAGGCGGTTTCGCGCCCATTGATCGAACCGGTCAACGCCTCGCGCAACGCCTTGCGCGCCTTTCTAGACCAGCACGATTTCGAGTACATCCTCGGCAAAGGCTATTACACCTTTATCCACGTCAAACGCTGGCTGCAAGCGCAGGGCTGGCAGGAATCCGCCCCGCTGGGCAAATACCTGGCGGAGGAATTCGGGCTGGCTGTCGTGCCGGGCGAATTTTTCTCCCCTTACGGCAGGGAGTGGTTGCGCTTCTCGTACGCCCTGCCAGTCGAAAAAACCCTCGCCGCCGTCCAGCGCCTGCTGGAAGGCTTGACCAGCCTGGAAAAGTGAGCCAGCCGCCCCGTGGCGAATAAAGCGCTGTGGCGTGCCGGGTTGAGAGGAGTTTTTTATTCTCCTTTGCGGCGCTGGAAAGGCGGCAATTCCGCCACCCCGGCAAACAAATCCCGCTCTACCCGCCCGTTTTGCGGAGGAGGATCATACAGCATATACAATTCCCGCGAAGCAAAATAACGCCGCAGCGGGGCGAATAAACCGCCGGTCAGCGAACCGCCACCCTGGCTGGCGTGGCAGCGCGAAGCCTGATCACGAATATCCGCCACCCGCCAGTAGTCAATCACCGCGTGGGTGGGAAAATCCACTTCACTGATCGAGATCAGGTCAATGTCCTTGTTGCGCCCGAACTTGCGCGGGTCGCGCCCGAAAAGGCGCAGCATACGCACCACAAAGCGCAAAAAGCCGCGCGGGATGGTTTGGAAATAAAATTTGGCGGGTTTAAAGGGCGGCAAATTTTGCTCGTCCTGCCAGTCCGCATTTGCCGCGAGCCGAAAAGCCTGGACAGTGGCGTTGTGAATCTGAATGTGATCCGGGTGGCGGTAGCCGCCGATTGGGTCGAAGGTGATCAGGATATCCGGCTGCAACTGGCGGATGAAGGCGGCGATGCGCGCCGCCACCACTTCGACCGGTTGGGCTGCCAGCGCATTGGGATGCTGGTTGTCCGGCGAACCGGGCATGCCCGAATCGCGGTAATCCAGGAAATATACGCCGCTCAAGCCCAATTTTTCCGCCGCGCAGCGCAGTTCGGCTTCGCGCCGTTCGGCAATGCTGTGGAATCCGCGCAGGTATTCCTCATCCACGTCACCCACCTCGCCGCGCGTTGCGCAGATCAGATACGCCGTCACCTTCCGTCGTGCATAATACGCCAGCGTTCCACCCATGCCAAAAGTTTCATCGTCCGGGTGAGCCAGAACTGCCAGCAATTTGGGGGTTTCTTTTGTCAATTACACCTCTAATCAGTATTTCAACATATCTGGATCAACCTGATCTGCCCAGGCGTTTAAGCCGCCGCGCAAATTTTTAACGCGCTGAAAACCGGCAGCCGCCATCTGGCGCACCCCGCGCGCCGAACGTACTCCCGTCCGGCAGAAAAGGATATACTCCCCTTGCGGATCGAGTTCCTTTACTTTATTTCCCAATCTTTCCAGCGGAATCACCACGGCACCAGGCAATGCCGAAACCTGTTGCTCAACCGGATCGCGCACATCAATGAGATGGATTTTCTCGCCGCGCTTCAAACGTTCGAACAATTCTGGGGGATCAATATCTCTGTCCGAACCAACAAAATTTTGGTTCGGGTTGACGGTTTGTATCCCACAGAAGGCATCATAATCAATCAACTGACTTATTTCTGGATTCTCTCCACATGCTTTGCAGCGTGGATTCTTTCGCAGGTGAATGGTTTGGAAACTCATTTCGAGCGCGTCATACAACAGCAGTTTTCCAACCAGCATTTCGCCAATGCCAAGAAAATACTTGATCACCTCAGCTGCCTGGATGGTTCCAATTGTGCCCGGCAACACCCCGAACACGCCGGCATCGGCGCAGGATGGGACAGTATCCGGTGGAGGAGGTTCCGGGAACAGGCAGCGATAACAAGGTCCCCGAGTTGCATCGAACACGCTGACCTGCCCTTCGAAACGAAAAATGGAGCCGTAAACAAAAGGTTTTTTGGTTAAAACTGCCAGGTCATTGAGCAGATAACGAGTTGGGAAGTTATCGGTTCCATCCACCAGAATCGCGTACTCCGCTGCGATCCGTTCGGCATTAGCGGCGCTAAAAACCTCATTGAAAATATCCACCTGCACAAAAGGGTTGAGCATTCTCATTCGATCGCGCGCCGACTCCACCTTCAACTTGCCGACCCGCCCGCTGTCATGGATCACCTGCCTCTGCAAGTTGGATGAATCGACTCTATCATAATCAACCAGTCCAATCCGACCCACGCCAGCCGCTGCTAAATAGAGTCCTATGGCTGAGCCAAGCCCGCCGCTGCCAACCAATAGAATCGCAGCGCTCTTGAGCTTGCGCTGACCTTCCAACCCCACTTCCGGTATTAACAGGTGGCGCGAATATCGCAAAATCTCTTCCTGATTCAAGTTGCCACTTATTTTCATGTGCTTATCCATTTTACGAGCCATAAGTTTGTTCAAATTTTACTATATTTTGGAGCCGGTTCGCTTGCGCTGTCAATCACAGCCGTTTTTTAGGCAGATGTTGTTTTTGTGGCGATTGCCCCCCGCCGGTGGATGAACTAAAAAACCTAAATTCCGTTACAATTAAGTTATGCAGGTAATCCTTACCCATGAGCAGGCGGATTTTGACGCAATGGCAGCCCTTCTGGCTGCTCATATCCTCAACGAGCGCGCCATTCCGGTATTGCCGCGCCGGGTCAACCGCAATGTGCGCGCTTTTCTCAATCTGTATGGCGCCGTATTACCTTATCAAGAAGCGCGCGATCTGCCAACCGAGGAGATTGAAATTGTCACGCTGGTAGATACTCAATCCCTGATCACCCTCAAAGGGATGAGCGAAACCACCCACGTGCACGTTATTGACCACCACAAACTGCGGGACGAACTGCCGCCCAACTGGACGATTGTGATCGAACGGCTCGGCGCAACAACCACCCTGCTGGTTGAGGATATTCAGGATCACAACGGACCATTAAGCAGCCTGCAAGCCACGCTGCTGTTACTGGGTATCTATGAAGACACCGGCAGCCTGACGTATTCGAGCACCACCCCGCGAGATATTCGCGCTGCCGCTTTCCTGCTGGAGCAAGGCGCCAGCCTGAAAATCGTCGGGCAGTATCTCAACCCGCCGCTATCTGAAGAGCAGCGCGATCTTTACAATCGTCTATTGCAAAATGCAGAAAACCTGCACATCCACGGGCAACACATCATTTTAGCCTGCGCCGATGCCCGCGATATGAACGAGGAAATTTCGAGCATTGCCCACAAATTACGTGACTTGCTCGACCCAGACGCACTCTTCCTGCTGGTCAACACCAGCGAAGGGATTCGACTGGTTGCGCGCTCAACTACCGAGCGCATTAATGTTGCCGCAGTAGCCAGCTTTTTTGGCGGCGGTGGTCACGAACGGGCTGCCGCAGCATTGATTCGCGTGAATGAAACAAACCATGAACTCAAACCCTCTTTGGGCGAAGTCTATAACCGGCTGGTTGACCAATTGCCGCAGCTGGTGCAGCCCGCAATCACGGTCGGTAAAATCATGTCTCGCAACCCGCGCGTGTTAAAACCGGACACTCCAGCCCAGGAAGCCGGGCGAATGATGCAACGCTACGGCTATGAAGGCTATCCCGTTGTTACCGACGGCAAGGTGGTTGGACTGCTGACCCGGCGCGCAGTTGACCGGGCGCTTTCCCATCGCCTGAATTTGCCGGCTGCCAGCCTGATGGAAGCAGGCGAGGTAAGCGTCACGCCGTCTGCGCCGGTTACTCACCTGCAGCAATTGATGGCGGATACCGGCTGGGGTCAGGTGCCCGTCGTGGACGAGGATACCCGCCAGGTGATCGGCATTGTCACCCGCACCGATTTGCTCAAGTTAATCGGCAGCGAAGAAACAACCCTTCCAGAACGAAAAAACCTCGCGGAGCGGTTGGAAAAAGCTTTGCCACCGGCTCGTCTTGGTTTTTTAAAATTGATCGCCCATGAAGCTCACCGTAACCGCCAGCCAGTGTACATTGTAGGCGGTTTTGTTCGAGACCTGCTCCTCAATCGCCCCTCGTTGGATTTCGATATCGTCGTGGAAGGGGATGCCATCGCGCTGGCGCGGGCTTTGGAAAGAAAAAAAGGTGGAAAAGTAACCAGTCATAACCGCTTTGGCACCGCCAAATGGCAAATTGCCACCATCCGCGAAACGCTTGCCGCAGAATTGACCCACAACCAGTCTGTCAACCCAGCCGATCTTCCCGATTCTCTCGATTTCATCAGCGCCCGCACCGAATTTTATAATTATCCCACCGCGCTGCCAATTGTCGAGCGCGGCAGCATTAAACTCGATCTTCACCGCCGCGATTTCACCATCAACACGCTGGCATTACGCCTGGACGGACGGCATTTCGCTACCCTATGCGATTATTGGGGCGGCATGAATGATTTGCGCAAAGGCTTGGTGCGGGTGCTGCATTCTCTTTCCTTTGTGGACGACCCCACCCGCATCCTGCGCGCGGTTCGTTTCGAGCAGCGGTTTAATTTTAAAATCGAGAGCCGCACCCGGCAGCTGATGGACGAAGCCCACGACTTGCTCAAGCAGGTTTCCGGCGACCGCCTGCGACACGAACTGGACTTGATCCTTTCCGAGAATGATCCAGCCGGCGCGCTCAACCGATTGGAAGAACTCAATCTCCTTCAGGCGATCCATCCCGAATTACGCTGGAGTCCGCAGACCGCGCCTGCGTTGCTGAATGTCCTTCATGATCCGATTGATCCAGCCTGGCAGCTGCCCGAGACACTGGGCAACCAGCCGTTGCGTCATGCGTTGGCTTATCTGGTCTGGATGATTCCCTTTAAGGAGGATGCCGCTCGATCAATTACCGAACGGCTGCGCTTGAATCACCATTTGCAATCAGCCATTCTGGCAGGGCAACGCCTGCTGCTTGAGTTGCCCGATCTGATCCACGCCTCGCCCAGCCGGGTCGTCATGCGCCTGGAAGAAGCGCCCCTACCAACCCTGTACGCCATTATCAACCTGTGCCCGGGCGAGGAAATATGCCGCGCTCTCAACACCTACGCCACTCTCTGGCGCAAAATTCACCCGCTTACGGATGGCTACAGCCTTCATGCCATGGGCATCGCGCCCGGTCCGGTTTACCGCCGCATTCTGTGGGCGCTGCGGGCAGCCTGGTTGGACGGCAAAATAAACAACCGCGACCAGGAAAATGCCCTGTTAAATCAATTAATTTATACCCAATCCCCCGACTGAGATGACTGCCCAGGTTATACCCAACTCATGGTTGCAATCGGTGCTCATCCGCCAGATTACCCAAGACGACTTAACCGCCCTGGAATGGCAAGGTGAGTTCAGCCATTTTCGGCGAGTGTACGCTGAAGCCTACGAGCGGGCTAAACGCGGGCTGGCAGTTCTTTGGGTGGCGGAAAACCCCGCCACAGGGATCATCGCTCAGGTTTTTGTCCAATTGATCTGCAACCGCAAAGAACTCGCTGATGGACGAAACCGGGCGTATTTGTATTCGTTTCGCGTGCAATCCGAATACCGCCGGCTGGGTTTGGGCAGTCGCATGATCCGCAATGTGGAATCGGACCTGATTGAGCGCGGGTTTCGCTATCTGACGCTGAACGTCGCCCGCGTTAATGAGGATGCCATCCGGCTTTATTTACGTCATGGTTTTGTGATCGTATCAGAAGAGCCGGGAATCTGGTCTTACATTGACCAGAATGGCGCGCGCCAAACAGTCGAAGAACCCGCCTGGCGCCTGGAAAAAATTCTGATTTAAGGTATTTACTTTTGCTGTAATTTTTCTATCAGCGCACTGCCGTCCAATTGATTTTTCATCACATCCCGAATGGTTTGCTTGGGAAGCCAGATGTTGAGCACTTGCCCGGTTGAGTCGCTGAATTGCAGTCCAATATAGCCTTCGTTTGGCCCGGGCAAGTCTTGTTGGGGTATTCCCAGCAGTACCGGCAACACGTGCGCAGCAAGTTCGCCGAGTGATTCAACATCCGAAATACTCTCCACCCCTAATAAAATGCGAATGTCGGTTTGCATGACCAAAAACCGGACTACCTGCCCATCTGCCTGCACGCAATTTTCACCAAAGGCTTCTGCATTCACCCTCGCATTTTCCACCCCCGCTTCCTCAAGCATGATTTGGATCTCATGGCTGACCTCGGGCAGCGGCTGGCTCGCCCACATATAGCCGCACGGTTGTTCTGTCGGGGCATCAGCCTGCCCAGGTGAAGCGTCCGGCGCAAGTATACCCCCTCCCACTTCGCCCGGCATCAACGAGTCTGTCGGGACAGCATCATCATCCGGCGCTGCCAGTAGTGAATATGGTAGATTGCACGCCAACAACATCCAGACGATCCATAAACTTATGACCGGCAGAAGAGATCGTAGTTTCATGCTCAAGCGGACTCCATACAAAATTCGAGCCAAACCGAAGGATAGCTATCCCGCTCCCAGCCATCACTTCTTTTTAAGAGACGCAAAAAATCCGCAAAGCGTTCCAGGTCTACTTCATCAATCCCGTGAGAATCATCCGGCGCACCTTTCCAGTGCGCGTAAACCAGATAGTTCCCTCCACGGCGCAGCAGCCGTCGGATGCCTGCGCAATAAGCCCGCCGCTCTGCGGGAAAAAGTTGGTGAAAACAGCCAATATCCAAAATAAAATCAAACCAGCCTGGCAGGCTGTCCAGGCGGGTTACATCCCCCACCCGCAAATCCGCCCTCACTTGCGCCTGCTTCAAGCGCCGCCGCGCCAGCGCAACCGCCCGGCGGGACACATCCACCCCGCATGTCCGCCACCCGGCGCGCGCCAGGGTCACCACATTGACACCCGTCCCGCAGCCCAGGTCGAGAGCATTTCCCGGCGGGTGAGCGGCGATATAGTCACGCAGTTCCGGCGGAGATACGCCCGTGTCCCAGGGCGGTTTACGGAAATACCACCATTCGAAGCGCAGCCAGCGGAAGAACGATTGCATACCTGGATTGTAGCCCGAATCTGTTGATTTCGTTACCCCAGATTGCCCGCCTGCTGATATAATAGGCAGGGTTTTCGGGAAAAACCAGGTTGTTCAAATTTAAAATACTTTGACGATTTGTTTCATGCCATCTTAAAATCAGGAAAGTACATTTCAAGGATTTCAGAAGGGTCTGCTTCATGAAGGAATATACTACTGAGTCTATCCGTAATATCGCCCTCGCCTCCCACAGCAGTTCTGGCAAGACCATGCTGGCGGAAGCCATGCTGCACCTGACCGGCGCTACCACCCGTTTGGGAAAGATCGAAGACGGAACCACCATATCTGACTTCGATGAAGAAGAAATTCGCCGGGGAATTTCACTCTACACCAGCGTTTTACCGGTCGAATACCGCAACTGCAAGATTAATGTGCTGGACACGCCCGGATACACGGATTTCGTCGGTGAGGTTATTTCCGCGCTGCGTGTTTCTGATGGCGCAATCGTTCTCGTCGATTCAGTCGCTGGAGCAGAAGTCGGCACCGAAATTGCCTGGAACCATGCTTCGGCGTTCGGTCTGCCGCGTTTTGTGGTCATCAATAAAATGGACCGCGAGAACGCCAATTTTCAAAAGGCGCTGGCTTCAATCCAGGAATTGACCGAAACCCGCTTGATCCCGGTGCAATTGCCTTGGGGCGAAAAATCCGGTTTTCAGGGTGTCATCGATCTGCTGACGATGAAAGCCTACAAGGGTGATGGACGCAGCGCGGTGGATATTCCCGCTGAGTTCAAAGACGCCGCCGAGGAAGCCCGCTTTGCGCTAGTCGAAGCCGCTGCGGAAGGCGAAGACTCCCTGCTCGAAAAATACCTGGAAAATGGGGAACTGAGCAACGAGGAAGTTCTGCGTGGTTTTAAAGCCGTTGTGCGGCAGGGTAGTTACGCTCCAGTATTTGCAACCTCGTCAACCGCTGAAATCGGCATCTTCCGCCTGTTGGATGCGGTCGTTGATTTCATGCCCTCGCCGGCGGAAATTAAAGCGGTTAAAGCCCTGGGGAAAAACGGAGAAACAGAAGAACTTACGGCAATGAACGCCGGTCCTCTGGCTGCTTATGTATGGAAAACCACCGCCGATCCTTTCGTCGGCAAGCAGACTTTCTTCCGCGTGTATTCAGGCATGGTCACCTCCGACAGCCGGGTCTGGAACCAGAACAAGGGCGTCGAAGAACGGTTCGGAACGGTTAGTGTCCCGCGTGGCAAGGAAAATACTTCTGTCAAAATCATCCACAGCGGCGATATCGGTGTGGTGCCAAAATTATCCGAGACGGTAACCGGCAACACGCTGGTGGACAAAGCTCGCCCGCTCATGCTGCCGGTGCCGGAATACCCTCATGCGCTTTACCGGGTAGCCATCCATCCCAAAACACAAGCCGATTCCACCAAGATCAGCCCCACGCTGACCCGTTTGTGCGAGGAGGATATGACCCTGTCCTGGTATAACGAACCCGCCACTCTTCAAACCATTTTACAGGGCATGGGCGACCAGCATATTGACGTGGCCATCCGCCGCGCCGAGTCTAAATTCCAAGTCAACCTGTTGACGGGTGAACCAAAGGTGCCCTACCAGGAAACCATCACCCGTAAGGCGCAAGCCATGTACCGCCACAAGAAACAAACCGGCGGCGCAGGACAATTCGGCGAGGTTCACCTGCGGGTCGAACCCGTAGCGGACAAGGATTTCGATTTCACCTGGGAAGTCTTCGGCGGCGCTATTTCTCAGACCTACTCAGCGTCCATCCAAAAAGGCATTCACAGCGTGATGAAAGAAGGTGTCATCGCCGGTTACCCGGTGCGCGGCGTACTGGTTGCCGTTTATGACGGCAAGGAACATCCGGTCGATTCTAAACCGGTTGCCTTTGAAATCGCTGGGCGCGAAGCCTTCAAGCTGGCGTTTAAGGATGCCAACCCGGTTCTCTACGAGCCGATCATGAATGTTCAAATCGTAGTCCCGGAAGAAAAAATGGGCGATGTGCTCGGTGACCTGAACACCCGCCGCGCGCGCGTGCAAGGCATGAACTCCGAGAAAGGTCGCTCCACAATCAATGCTACTGTCCCGCTGGCAGAAATGCTGCGCTACACCACCCAGTTGCGCTCGATTACCGGAGGGCGGGGAATTTTCAACATGGATTTCGCTTCCTACGAAATTGTACCCGCGCACATCCAGTCCGAAATCGTCGCCGCCCGCCAGAAAGAATTGGCTGAAAAACGCGAAGAGTAATCCACAACGCGTACACCAAGAGGTTTGTTTGCGCTTAATCTCCAGGCAGACAAACCTCTTTTTAAATTTTTATGCTAATCTTGATGCAGGCATGCCCCATGAATACGCCCGACCAACTCACCGATCCGCTGGAAATCTTCTGGGACAATCTCCTCTCGCGCGAGCCAACCCGCATCCGGGCGGCTTTCGCCACCCTCGATCACGCCTCACAGAGCGCCGTGCTGACCCACCTCGAACGCATGGCAAGCGAGGACGGCTGGCATCCTGAACAGGCAGCTTCAGCTCAAGCCGCATTAAGAGAATTACGCGAGATCTAAAGTATTTGCTCATTTGGATGTTCGTGATTTTTCAGCACTCTTTGAACAGCCGGAAGGAACTCGACCATGCACCTGCATGAACTAACTCAGGCAATGCACCAGTTTGTCAGCCACAAGGGCTGGTACCGCCCGGACAGCCCGCGCCCGCAAACCGCGCGCAATATCGCCGTTTCGCTGTGCCTGGAGTCAGCCGAAGTGCTTGAACACTACCAGTGGGGTGATACTAATCCCGACCGGAATGCCTTGGCAGGTGAATTGGCGGATGTCGCGCTCTACTTATTCCAGCTTGCCAGCATAAGCGGCATTGACCTTGAACAAGCCATCCTCTTTAAACTACAACGCAATTACCAGCGCGACTGGGATCAGGATCAAGTAAAATAAGGAGCAGTTTATATTATGAACATCACTGTATTCGGCAGTTCCAAACCTCTTCCCGGCGAACCAGATTACCAGACCGGGCTGCTGCTCGGGCGCATGATCGCCGAAGCCGGGCACGCCGTGATCACCGGTGGGTATATGGGCGCCATGGGAGCAGTTTCTCAGGGCGCAGCGGAAGCCGGCGGGCATGTGATCGGCGTAACCTGCGTGGAAATTGAGCGTTGGCGCAACAATGGACCAAACCCATGGATCAAAGAGGAATGGCGCTGCGAAACCCTGATCGAGCGGCTGCAAAAACTGATCTATGGCTGCCAGGCGGTAATCGTCCTTCCTGGTGGTCAAGGCACGCTGGTTGAAATTTCTCTTTTGTGGAATCTGCTGGTCATTGGCGCGATTCCTCGGCGGCCTGTGGCAGTGTATGGTGCTGGTTGGCGCGCTGTAATCGATGCCTACCTTAAGGATTTACGCCCCTATTTCAACCCCGACGATTGGCAATGGTTGACTTTCACCGAGGATATTCATCACGCGTTCCAGATCGCGACGAACCACCCATAAAATTCAGGATTGGACAGCATGAGCACAGAAAAACTCCCGACCCGCAGTGAAAATTATTCCGAATGGTATAACCAGGTCATCCAGCGCGCCGAACTGGCAGATTATGCCCCTGTGCGCGGCTGCATGGTTGTGCGTCCGTATGGGTGGGCGCTGTGGGAAAATATTCAGCAAGCCCTCGACCAGCGCTTCAAAGCAAGCGGACATGTCAACGCAGCCTTTCCATTGTTTATCCCCATGTCCTTTTTGGAGAAAGAAAAAGAACATGTTGAAGGGTTCTCGCCAGAATTAGCGGTGGTCACCATTGGCGGTGGTGAAAAACTGGAAGAGCCGCTGGTGGTTCGCCCGACCTCGGAAACGATCATTGGCTATATGTACTCTAAATGGATCAAATCTTATCGAGACCTGCCGGTGCTCATCAACCAGTGGGGAAACGTTGTGCGCTGGGAAATGCGCACCCGGTTGTTTTTGCGCACGCTTGAATTCTACTGGCAGGAGGGACACACCGCTCACGCCAGCGCGGAAGAAGCGGTCGAGGAAACAGTGCGCATGTTAAATGTGTACACCGATTTCGCCATTAATGAGGCTGCCGTGCCGGTCATTCCGGGAAAGAAAAGCGAGACGGAGAAATTCGCTGGCGCGGTTGATTCATACACCATCGAAGCCATGATGGGCGATACACGCGCTTTACAATCCGGCACCTCGCACTTTTTAGGGCAAAATTTTGCTCGCGCCTTTGACATCCAATTTTCTGATCCCAACAACGCTCTGCAATATTGCTGGACTACTTCGTGGGGGTTGTCCACCCGCTTCATTGGCGCAATCATCATGACCCACGGCGATGATCAGGGTCTGGTTCTGCCGCCACGCCTGGCGCCAGTTCAGATCGTGGTGGTGCCGATCTACAAGAACGACCAGGAACAATCCAAAGTGCTGGCTTCCGTCGAGCAGGTCGAAAAACAACTGCACGGTTTGCGTTTCAAAACCGATCTGCGTCCAGAAGTGACCCCAGGATTCAAGTTCAATGACTGGGAAATGCGCGGCGTTCCACTGCGTATCGAAGTTGGTCCCAAGGACGTGGACAATGGCTTAGTCACGCTTGCCCGCCGCCATTTGCCCGGTAAAGCCGGGAAGTCCACACTGCCGGTAGATCAACTTCAAAACCGTATCAACGCCATCCTCGATGAAATTCAAACCGCGCTGCTCGACCGCGCCACCCGCTTCCGCGATGAGCATATTCATCAACCTGCAAATTATGCCGGGTTAGTGGATGTGATCCAAAATGGCTGGGCATACGTCCACTGGTGTGGCAGCGCCGCATGTGAAGCCCAGGTCAAGGAGGATACCAAAGCCACCACCCGCTGTATTCCGCTCGATCAACCGGAACAAGAAGGTAACTGCATTGTGTGTGGTAAACCAGCCCGTAAAAAAGCGTACTTTGCCCGCGCCTATTAACCCGCAATGCCAGCTGTTTCTCTTTCCCGCTTGCGCAGCCAGATCTATTTGTTGAACTGGCAATACACGCGCCCGCTGGAATTTACTGCCAGCCTGCGTAAACTGTTGGAACAATACGCTGACCTGACTTACCGCCCGGCGGATATATCCCGCGAGGCAGTATCCTTCCGCGAGTCCTATCATGTGCCGCCCGTGGTGATGACCCAACTGGAATTGGCGTTAAGCCGTTTGGCATCGGAAACAGCGCCGCCCGGACTGGCACTGGCTGAAACACTCTGGCGCGAAACGCGCGTTGAGCCGCGCTTGTTGGCATTGCACTTGCTCGGAAGCTTGCCGCTCGAGCTGCATAGTGAAGTCACTAAGCGGATTGATCAATGGGCGCGAGAGGAAACCGACAAGCAATTACTGGCTGCCCTGTTCGAAAAAGCCACCCGCGATTTGCGCCGCTGCTCTGCTCAGGTCTGGCTGAACAAAGTGCGGGAATGGCTGTCCGCGCCTTCTGCCTTGGAACAGAAAATCGGGCTGCTCGCCCTGATACCTCTCATCGAAGACCGCGCCTTTGAAAACCTTCCGGTGATCTTTAATGCTTGCACGCCCTTGTTTCAATCCCACCCCAAGGCGCTCCAAAGCGAACTGCGCGCAGTATTGGTCTGTTTAGGGAGACGCTCTCCAACCGAGGTGATTTATTATATCCGCCAGTTGATCGGCTCCGGCGCATCCGAAGATCTGCTGCGATTGATCCGCCGCAGCCTGCCCGACCTGCCTGTGGAGCTTCAATCCCGCTTGCGACCCATGTTGCCCAAACAAGCGCGGGCTTAACATCCTGCTTCGTTTCGATCCCCCTTTCCGATTTCAGCCGATTCTGGTATAATTTCACTCATTGACTGGACCGGTCGGCGGTGCATGCTGCTGACCCGGAGACCTGCCCAAAATCAGCCCAAAAGGAGAAAGCAGACGTCATGGCTTTAACAAAAGAAGTCAAAACCGAGTTAATCGGTGAATACCATCGCCACGAAAGTGACACAGGCTCGCCGGAAGTACAGGTCGCTATCCTGACCAAGCGAATCAATCAGCTCACCGAGCATCTACGCGGCAACAAGCACGATGAATCTTCCCGCCGCGGATTGCTCAAACTGGTCGGACGCCGCCGCAGGCTGCTGGCTTACCTGCGTCAAAAAGATTTGGCGCGGTATCAAGCGCTCGTCGAGCGGTTGAAGTTGCGATATCGCTGAGATTATCCTCAAGATAAACGAGTAGATGGCAGCAAGACCAGTCATCTACTCGTTTTCGTAAGGCGCATTTTAACCGCGACAACTGAATATTTTAATCACCCCCACGGTTGGGTATTGAAACCTGTTGATGATGATTCGTCGCCAGCTTTCAGTCCCTAACCAGGTGGGGGAAATAGACGAAAGGAAAATAATGAACAAACCTGAAGCAAAAATTTATACTGTCCAGGTCGGTGGTCGCATGATTACCATCGAAACGGGCAAACTAGCCGGGCAAGCGGGCGGCGCAGTCACTCTTCGACTCGGCGACTCCATTGTATTCGCCGCTGCCACCATGGGCGGCGTCCGCGAGGGAATTGATTTCTTCCCTCTTTCGGTGGATTACGAAGAACGCATGTATGCAGGCGGACGTATACCGGGCTCTTTCTTCCGCCGCGAAGGCAAACCATCCGACGAAGCCATCCTCATCTCGCGCCTGATTGATCGTCCGCTGCGCCCGCTGTTCCCCAAAAACATGCGCAATGAGGTACAGGTGGTTTGCTTTTCGCTTTCCGCTGACAAAGACAACCCGCTCGATGTCCTGGCAATAAACGCAGCCTCTGCCGCAATGATCATTTCGGATATTCCCTGGGGCGGTCCAATCGGTGCGGTTCGCGTGGGTCGCATTGACGGAAGGTTCGTCATCAACCCGACCTTTGACGAAAAGGATCAATCCAGCCTGGATCTGCGCATCGCCGGTACCCGTGATGCTATTCTGATGGTCGAATGCGGAGCAGATATTATCCCCGAAGAGGTGATGGTTGAAGCGCTAATGTTCGGCCACCGTGAGATGCAGGCACTGATTGATATCCAGGAAAAAATGGCTGCCGAAATCGGCAAGACTAAGCGGGAAGTAACCATCGAAAACCTGGATGAAAGCCTGGTCGAGAAGGTTCGCTCTCGTGTGACCGCCGAAATCGAAGCCCGCATGGATACCCCACACACCAAGTCCGAATTGTATGACAGTCTGGATGAATTGCGCGACGCTACCGTGGTGGAGATGGCTGGTGGGGATGAAGCCATGGCAAAGCCGGCTATGGAAGCCTTCAACGAGGTGCTTAAGGATGTAGTGCGCAATCGTATCCTCGACCGTGGCATTCGCCCGGACGGACGCAAAGCGACAGAGATTCGTCCGATATGGGGCGAAGTGGATGTCTCCCCTCGCGCTCATGGCTCGGGCATCTTTACCCGTGGCGAAACTCAGGTTCTCACCCTGGCAACCCTCGGCACCCCCAAGGAAGCCCAGGAACTGGACAACCTCTCCCCGGTGGAGAGTAAACGCTACATGCACCACTACAACTTCCCGCCTTATTCGACCGGCGAGGTCAAATCACTGCGCGGACAATCACGGCGTGAAATTGGTCACGGCGTATTAGCCGAACGGGCTTTAATGGCGGTAATCCCGACAGAAAAGGATTTTCCGTATACCCTGCGCCTGGTCTCCGAAGTGCTTTCTTCAAATGGCTCCACCTCGATGGCTTCGGTGTGCGGCTCAACGCTGGCATTGATGGATACCGGCGTGCCGATCAAAGCGCCGGTCGCAGGCGTTGCGATGGGTCTCATCAAAGAAGGAGACCGTTTGCAAATCCTGACCGATATCCAAGGAATGGAAGACCACCTCGGCGATATGGACTTCAAAGTCGCCGGCACGGAAGCTGGCATCACTGCGCTTCAAATGGACATCAAAATCAAAGGCATCACCGCCGAATTGATGACCCAGGCGCTGGAGCAGGCACGCCAGGCACGCTTGTTCATCCTCGAACAAATGCTGGCGGTCATCCCTGCTCCGCGGCCGGAACTCAAACCTCATGCCCCGCGCATCACCATTATTCGCATTCCGGTGGATAAAATCGGCGCAATCATCGGTCCGGGCGGTAAGATCATCCGCGCCATCCAGGAAGAAACCAACACAAAAATTGATATTGACGACGATGGCAGTGTTTACATTGCAGCAACGGATGGAATCGGTGAATCGGCAGCCCGCGAGCGCATCGAAGCGCTGGTCGAGATCCCGCAACTGGGACGCATCTACACGGGTAAAGTGGTGAGAGTGGCAGATTTTGGCGCTTTCGTCGAAATATTGCCCAACATAGATGGCATGGTACACATTTCGCAACTCGATTCCGAGCGGGTTGCCAGCGTACAGGATGTGGTTGATGTCGGAGACGAAATCACCGTCATGATAACCGGCATTGATGATGCTGGCAAAATTCGCCTGTCACGTCAGGCTGTCCTGGAAGGCTGGACATTGGAAGAAGCCCAAGCAAACGACCGCAATGGTCGCAGCGGTGGGCGCTCCGGTGGCGGACGCCCCGGCGGGGGTGGTCGTCCGGGAGGCGGGCGGTCTGGCGGCGGTGAACACCGCGGAGGCGATCGCGGCTTCGACCGCAACCAACGCCGGCGCTAGTCTCCGGAATAAAAATCCCGCCAGACAAACTGGCGGGATTTTAGTTACCTTTCCTGCGTAGGCAGATACGGCATCGGATAGCCTTCCAATCCCAGCCGTCTTGCCAGGGCTGCCCGCATGGCAGTTCGATCATCCCATGTGTATTCAGTTTCACCAAAGCACATGGATTGCTCGTGGCCTTTGCCAAGGGCAAGCACAATATCGCCACTTGTTGCCATGTCAACGCCAGCGCAAATGGCTGCGCCCCGGTCGGCAATGCGAAACATTTTCTGTCCCTCAACCGCCCCACTGCGCACCGCCGCCTGCGCCATTTCCTCCAAAATCTCTTCGAGTGATTCGGTGCGCGGATCTTCCGCAGTAAGGATCGTAATGTCCGCCAGTTCAGCCGAAACCTCTGCCATCATCCGCCGCTTTTCCCGGTCGCGCAGACCAGCGGAGCCGAACACAGCGATCAGCCGCCCTTTACACATCCTGCGCGCGGTTAAAAGCGCCTGGCGCAGCGCATTGGGCGTGTGGGCAAAATCAACTATCGCGAGGAAATTTTGTCCCAGATCAATTGGCTCCATTCTTCCGGGAATGGCTTGCAGCCCGGCTATTCCCATAGCAGCGGTATCCAGGTCAATGCCCAGACCGCCGCTTGTCGCCGCCACCGCCGCGAGAATGTTGGAAATGTTGTAGTCCCCCATCATGCGGCTGCTGAAGGCCGCCTTGCGCCCGCCCGGGGCATGAATCTCAAAATGCAGCCCGTCCGCAGTGTACTGGACATCGCGCGCCTGATAATCAGCCCTGGCTTGCATACCGTAAGTTATTTTGCGACCGCGCACAAAATTATCAAGAAAATCGAACGATCGGTCGTCACAATTGAGAACTGCCAGGCGCGGGTTGCCCTGCGGTTTTTCAACGGTGTCCTCCAGGTGGCTGAACAGCCGTGCTTTGGCAGCCCGGTAGGCTTCGTATGTGCCATGAAAATCGAGATGCTCGTGGGTAATATTGGTGACCACGCCAATATCAAATTCGCAAGCAGTCACCCTATCCTGAGCCAAACCGTGAGAAGTTGCCTCCAGGACGACATGGGTTATTCCAGCATCGCGCATCTTAGCCAGATAAAACTGCACATCCGGCGCCTCGGGAGTGGTGACGTGAAAGCCCGTATCGAACACCTCGTCGCCAATCACCGCGTTGACTGTCGAGATAATCCCCACCCGCAGACCTGCACTGCGCAAAATTTCATAAATCAAATTTGACGTGGTGGTTTTTCCATCTGTTCCAGTCACGCCAATAATGGTAAGAGCCCGCGCTGGGAAATCATAAAACGCAGCCGCCAGGTAAGCCAATGCCAGGCGGGTGTTTTCAACCTGCACATAAGCCAGAAACGGATCGAATTCCGCTGCCGATCTGCTGCCGATGACAGCCACCGCTCCATTTTGCACTGCCGCTGGAATATATCGGTGTCCATCCGTGTTGCCGCCACTCAAAGCAACGAACAGATCGCCTTGCGTAACCTGGCGAGAATCGAAGCGGATTCCGTTGACAACCACTCCGGTAAGATTCCTGACAGAAAGCGGAATCAGCGTGGTTTGTTGGAGAAGAGATAAAATGGGTTTCATGGTGTAATTACTCCTCGAACTGGCAAGAAAAGCCACCTGTTGTTATACCACAGGTGGCCATTAAGCATAGCGCGATCCCAAGTCGTTTCAGAGCAACGTCTGCCGCAGCCCTTGAAGTTGTCCAGCCACCGAGCCGTCCACAACCCGATCCCCAACTTTGACAACCAGACCGCCCAAAATGGCTGGGTCAACCCGGAAAGTGACCGACGCAGCTCCGCCCATTCTTGTCAGCAGATCGTGCTTTACCGCCTGCTGTTCGACATCGGTAAGCGGCAGCGCGCTGGTAATTTCAGCGGCTTGCCCGCTGACCATTTCCCCTTCCAGAACGATCACCTTACCGGTGCGCACGCCGGAGAAAAACTCATCCAGCAGCGCGTGTTGGCGTTGTTCATCCAACGTGGCGCCAATCAATTTCTGTGTCGCGGCAATCGCAAGCGCAGCAATTTGACCGCGCACTTCGCTCAGGACGCGATTCCGTTCCTGTTCCACTTCTGCCAGCGCCTGTTCGCGCGCCTTGGAAATCTCGGCATCTGCTGCATGGCGAACATCGCGGGCAGCCGTGTCTGCTCGTTCTGTGGCTTCCCGAACAATCTCAGCCGCCTTTTGCTGCGCTTCAGCAACGATCTTGTTCGATTCGCGCTCGGCGTTGGCGCGTGCTTCGGCTGCAACGCGCGCATCCTCAAGACCCTGCGCAATGGCACGGCGGCGCTTATCCAACCGGGCTGTGATCGGTATATAAACCCACGCTCTTAGTACGACGAAAATAATCCCAAAACTGAGGATTTGGATCAGGATAAAGCCAAGGTTAAGACCCAGTTTTTCCAAAGCAGCCTCCTCAAATTCCTAAAGCACGAAGAGCATCAGGAATGCAATCACCAAACAGTAGATGGCAATCGCTTCCGAGAAGGCAATGCCCAAGATCATGTTGGTAAGCAGGTTACCGTAGGCATCCGGATTGCGCGCCATGCCCTGCAGCGCGCCTTGAACGCTTAATCCGATCCCAACGCCTGCGCCTAACGCACCAATCATAGCCAGACCCGCTCCAATAAATTTTGCTGCCTGAACGATATCACCTTCCATGCCAGTTAACCTCCTGAAATTCAATGAGAAACAATTAGTGATGTTCTTCTCCGCCATGACCGCGGGTAGCCATTGCCATAAATACCATGGTCAGCATACCAAATACAAATGCCTGGATAACACCCATGAAAATTTCGAACATATAGATCATTGACGGCACAAATACCGGCAGCATCGTTGCCACCAGCGCAACTAGCACAAATCCGGAAAACATAACCCCAAACAAACGGAAAGTGAACGAGAGGATTTTTGCGAACTCGGAAATCAACTCCAACAACCCAACCAGAAAATCAATAAAACCAAACACCGGTTTTTTAAACATGGTTGTGAAATTGATGAACTTGGTAAAATAGCGCATCCCCTGGGTCTGCACGCCGATGACCTGGGTCATGATGACCGAGATGAGCGCCAGAGCCAGGGTGAAATTAAGATCGGTTGAAACAGCGCGGAAGAAGGGGGTTAGGATGTACCCCTCCCCTTTTTCAGCCTCGCCGGGCAGTAAATTGTACCACCCGCCGCCCAGGCTTTGCACCGGATGTCCGTGGTCGTAGTGATGCATCACCCCAATCGACTCCATGCCTGGAAGAACCTTCATTAAATTCGCTACAAGCACCAGGATCATGATCGTCGCGAACCAGGGGAAAATCCTGCGGGCATGTTTTCCGGCAGCCGACTCGGTCAGGTTGTAAAGAACTTCGATCAAGCCTTCCACAGCCCCTGCTATGCCGCGTGGCACCAAATCCCCTGAGCGCAAGGATTGACGCACGACGAAAGCAATCCCAATGATAACCAACATGACAACCAGCAGGGTTGGCAGAGTGTTGACCAGGTAAAAATCACCTAGCGGGCCTAAATTGAACAGCGGTTCGAGAATGATTCTTTCCGGAGCAACCTGAATGTGTGGCTGAACCGGAACGACAATATTGATGGCAACAATACTTAATACAATTAACAGCAAAACAATCCAGCGATTAACACCCCAGCGCCATTTACGCGTCGTTTCCAAGACCCTTCTCCTCCTTCGACGTGGATTCTTGCGGCTTTCCAGAACCGGGTTTGATCTTCGATACTGCCAGGCGGACGATCCAGAACATAAGTCCCAGTGATATCGGGATACTGACAACCAGCAGCCCCAGCGTAAACCAGGGACGAGTTGCGTACCGGTTGTCCAACCACAATCCTGCAAAAACCGCCGCCAGCACAACCACCAGTGTCACGCACCCCGCCTGCGCCGCTACGCTTGCCAGAGTCAGGTTGAGGATCTTGTCACGGCGTGAAGGGTCTTTGGGGATTGGTGGGCTCATTACCAAAAAATTATATCAGATGCAAAATCGTGCGTCAATAAATCCAAATTGCGCCAGCAGCCGCCTCCGCCAGCCCATACCAGGGCGCAAACCAGAATCCCAGCACAAGGATGCCCGCCAGACAAATGACCAGGCTGATTTTCCAGGCTGGCGTATCCAGCCGGATCCGGTCAGGAGATGACGGCGCGTTCAGGTAGATGATTTTGAGCACGTTCAGATAATAATATAGTCCGATCACGGTGTTGAAAATGCCCACCAATGCCAGCCACACCATTCCTTGCTCCACCGCGGAGGCAAAAACCAATAATTTCGCCAGGAAACCGGCAAATGGCGGAATGCCGCCAAGTGATAGCAGCGCGGCAAGCAATCCAAACGCCAAGCCTGGCGACCGCCGGCTCAGTCCTGCCAACGCGCTGAGATCATCTGACCCAACCGTTTTCTCCACCAGAGCAAGGATACCGAAGGCTGCCAGATTGGTCACCAAATAAGCCATCAAGTAATACATGACCGCAACCCCGCCCAACGGACTACCCGCGGCTATGCCAATTAACATATAGCCAGCCTGGGCAATCGAAGAGTACGCCAGTAACCGTTTCATGCTGCGCTGCGCCAGCGCCAGGTAATTACCTGCCAACATGCTTAGGGTCGCAATAGCAGCAAATAATATGCTCCACACAGCCATTTGGTCTGAAAAGGCAATCTGAAAAACGCGCAACAATGCCGCAAATCCGGCCGCCTTGCTGGCAGTGGAGAGAAACCCGGCTACTGGGGTAGGTGAACCCTGATAGACATCCGGCGCCCAGAAATGAAACGGCGCCGCCGAAATCTTGAAGCCAAATCCTGTCAGAATCAGCCCCATGACCAGCGCATACAACCCGTTTGGGATTCCCGCCGCCTGCATCGCGGCGTCGAGCTGATACAGTTGGGTTGTCCCTGTAAAGCCGTAAATCAGGCTGAAGCCGTACAACATGACTGCCGAGGTGATTGCGCCAAACAACAGGTACTTAAGACCTGCCTCGACCGAACGGTTATCTCGGATCAGGAAACCCGCCAGGACATACAAAGGCAGCGACGCCGTCTCAATTGCCATGAAAAGCAGGATCAGATCGGATGCCGAAGCCATCAGGTTCATGCCCAACGTACTAACCAGCATCAGCGCAAAGAATTCCCCGCGATGACGCAGCCACTCGGATTGGCTGGCAAAAAGTGCCGTCACCGCCGCGCCGCATAGAAAAATCAACCGAAAGACAAAACCAGCCTGATCGAAGCGCACCATTCCACCCCACTCCAGGCTGCCAACATCCGGTGGGCGGGCAATGGTTATGGCTACCACCATAATAGCAGACAACCCAAGCGCAGTCACCCATCCCAGCCATTTACCTCGTCGTTCCGGGTTTTTACTCCAGGCAATATCCAACACCAGCACGATCCCCGCCAGCAGCAACAACCCAATTTCTGGTGCGATCGCCTGTATCATCCGTGCTGTGTACACCTCAAAACCCACTAGGCACCTCCCAGAAGGGCAAGGATCGAACTCACCCCAGTCTCAATGATCTGGGTAAGCAGCGATGGAAACCAACCCAACAGCACCATAATCGCCGATAGCAAACCGATGACAATCTTGTCTTTAATGCTAACATCGCCCACGATTTTTTCCAATTCAGGCGGGATCTCGCCGAAAAACACTCGCCTTACAACCAGCAGAATATAGCCGGCTGTGATCAGAATACCCGACACAGCGATGACCGCCACCAAGGGGGCAGTTCGCCAGGCACCCATGAAGATCGGAAATTCAGCCACAAAACCGGAAAAACCCGGCATGCCCATCGAAACCAGACCACCGATGATAAATCCGACCGCCGCCCAGGGCATCTTTCGCGCCAGACCACCCAGCAGGGCGATGTCGCGCGTATGGGCGCGGTCGTACACCATCCCTACCACAGCGAAGAATAGCGCCGTCATAACACCGTGCGAGAACATTTGCATGCCCGCGCCAACCAACCCGTCTTTGTTCAGGGTTGCAAATCCAATGAGTACCAAGCCCATGTGTGAGACGGACGAAAAACCGATGACGTATTTGAAATCGGTTTGAACCAGCGCGATGAAAGCGCCATACACCACATTGATGGTTGCCAGCGCCAGCACCACCGGCGCCCAAAATTGCGCCCCTTCTGGCAGCAGCATGATCCCGACCCGCAAGGCAGCAAACGCGCCTACTTTCATTTCCACCCCTGCCAACAGCATGGAAATGGCGGTTGGCGCAGCTACGTGACCATCCGGCGCCCAATTGTGAAACGGGAAGATGCCTCCCAAAATCGCAAAGCCGAGAAAAATGAACGGAAACCAAATTTTTTGAAAATCAACCGGGAAGCCCGCCCGTTCCAGCGCAACCAAATCGAAACTGCCCAATCCAGAGCCAAAGTACACCGCCAGCGCTCCAACCAGCGCAATTACCGAGCCAATGAACAGGTAAAGCGTCAGCTTCATCCCGCCGTATTCGCGAGTCTTGGGCGAACCCCACACCACGATCATCAAGTATTTCGGAAAAACCGCCAGTTCAAAAAAGAAAAACAACATGAACAAATCCAACGCGCAAAAAACCCCCAATACACTGGCGCCCAGGAACATCAGAAATGAGAAAAACTCGCGCGGGCGGTCATCCACATTCCAGGAAACCATCACACCAGAAAACAACACCAACCCGGAAAGAAGCACCATCGGCAGGCTAAATCCATCCACCCCAACCTTGTAAGCGATGCCCAATTGAGGCAGCCAGTTGAGCGACTCCAAAAACTGGTAACCACCGCGCGCGTTGTCGTAGGCAACATATAAAACCAACGACAAGACCAATACAACCAGACTGGCTGCCAGCGCAACCCTGCGGATCAGATTCTTTTGCCCGGCTGGAAGCAGCAGCAGAACAATTCCGGTTGCCAGAGGGGTGAAGATCAGAACACTCAAGATTGGAAACTGCATTGCTTACCTCTCAAAACAGGAAGGCTACCGCCCGGTTGATGACATCCAGCAACAGCGCCGGCCAAATTCCCAGTCCGATCATCAAAAGCATGAGCGGCGCCATCACCGCCAGTTCGCGCGGGCTCATATCGTGCAGTTGCCCCTGCCAGCGGCTGTTCAGCTGCCCATGCAGCACCAGCTTAAGTGCTTTCAGGATATATGCGCCGGTGAAGAACAGTCCAATCAGTGCCAGCGCGGTTGACAGGGTAAGGATCGGCAGAGAACCCCGCACGATCAGAAATTCCGACACGAAGCCATTCAATCCTGGCAGTCCGAGTGACGCCATTGCCGTAAAGATCAAAACCGTGCCATAGACCGGCAAAATTGCATACAACCCGCCAAACGCGTTCAGGTCGCGGGTATGCGTGCGATCGTATATCACCCCAACCAGGAAAAACATTCCCGCCGCGCTTAAACCATGATTGAACATCTGCAGCACCGCTCCATTGAGTGCTATGTTCATATCTAACTGGCTGACAGGTGAGGTCGTATTCCACGCCGCCGCTGCGGCGGCAATTCCGAGCACCACAAAACCCATGTGATTGATTGATGAATAGGCAACCAGGCGCTTAAAGTCATTTTGCGCCCAGGCGCCCAGCGCGCCAAAGACGATCGCCGCGACCGCCAGAAACGCCAGCGCGCCGGCAAATTGTTGCGATTCGGCAGGGTAAAGCGGAAGCACCAGGCGCAGAAACCCATACGCGCCCAGTTTTAACAGCACTCCCGCCAGGATCATCGAGCCAGCGGTTGGGGCTTCGGTGTGCGCATCTGGCAGCCAGGTATGAAAGGGCCACACCGGCACCTTGACCGCAAAAGCAACCACAAACGCCCAGAACGCAATCACCTTCACCGTGCTCACTGGCAGCCCAATCGGGATGCTCAATTCGGTCAACTGCGGCCAAAGGCGATACAGTTCCAGAAGATCGAAACTTCCCACCGCAACCCCCATCAATTGGATGGCTAGCAGCAAGCCTAACGAGCCGCCCATGGTGTATAAGATAAATTTAAGCGCGGCATAGTTGCGGTTTGTGCTGCCCCACTGGGCGATCAAGAAATACATGGGCACTAAACCAACTTCCCAAAAAACGAAGAACAAGATCAAATCGAGCGACAGGAATACTCCCAACATGCCGGTTTCCAGCAGCAGAAATAAAATCATGTAGGCTTTTACTTTTTCCTGAATGCCGAAAGAAGCGAGGATTGCCAAAGGAGTGAGCAGCGTCGTCAGCAGCACCATTGGCAACGAAATCCCGTCAATGCCAACATGGTAGGAGGAATTGATGGCGCCATACCAATCCGCTTTTTCGACGAATTGGAATGGCGTTTGCGCATCGGGGAGTGGATCGAACCGCGCCCACAGCAACAGCGAGAGCACAAACGGGAGCAACGAAGCGGTTAGAGCAAAATAACGCAGCAACTGCAAGCGATCTTTGGGTAAAAACAGCATGACCAACGCAGCCGCGCTTGGCAGAAACAAAATCAGGCTCAGCAAATGGTTATCAAGAAATCCCATTCTGATCATTCTCCGTTGTTCAGCCGAGCATCCATAATAAATAAACCAGCAAACCAGCGGCTGCCAGTAAGCCCAAACCAAACGTCGCATACTGCTGAATCCGCCCGCTCTGGCGGGCTCTCAGATACGATCCGATATCCCGCGTTCTGCTGGCAGCCGCATCGCCCGCGTTATGGATAACCGGCAAGTCAATCCGGTTGCGAACGACTGCGCCAAGCCATAAGCCGGCGCGTCCGATTCCATGCAAAGCGCCATCAATCAGACCGCGGTCCAACAAGCGATCGGTGACTACTTCTGCCAGCCAGCGCGCCGGCCGGCACAAAACGGTATCGTAAATTTCATCAATGTAATATTTGTTCTGAAACAATCTGTAAACAACGCCCAGCGGTTTTTCCAACGGATCTGCTGCCCGGCTAACCCGCCGGTACGCCAGCCAGCCAAGCAGCAAGCCACCCAGCGCCACCACCAGCGAGGTTGCCACCGGCAGCAAACTATGCGCCTTCCCGGCGCCGTGCCCTGCCACCATTTGACCAACAAATTCCTCGAACCAGTTTGGCAATAATCCGCCCACCAGCGGAAAGTATTCCGGGATGCCCACCCAGCCAGCGGTCACCGCGAAGAAAGCCAGAATGACCAGCGGAATGGTCATCACCGCTTTCGATTCATGAGCGTATTCAGCAGCCTTGCTGCGCGGCTGCCCCAGAAAAGTCAGCGTGATCTGACGCATCGTGTAAAACGCGGTCAGCAGCGCAGCCAATGCCAGGGTGATAAAAATACCCGTCTGCCCGCTGTAAAATGCCCCGGATAAGACTTCATCCTTGGACCAAAAACCAGCCGTCACCAGCGGAAAACCGGACAGCGCCAGCCCGCCGATCAGGAATGTCCAAAAAGTCAGCGGCATTTTTCGGCGCAGCCCGCCCATGTTGAGCATATTTTGCGGGTCAATCTTGCTGCCAGTATGCATTAGCCCGTGTTCCATCCCGTGAATAACCGAGCCAGAACCCAAAAACAAAAGGGCTTTAAAGAACGCATGGGTAATCAGATGAAACGCCGCGGCAACATACGCCCCCACCCCCAGCGCAGCAACCATGTACCCCAATTGGGAAATGGTTGAGTACGCCAGAACGCGCTTGATATCGTTCTGCACGAGCGCAATCGTCGCGGCAAACAGAGCCGTAAACGCCCCGATAAAGCCCATCACCAGCATGGGAGTGGTGAAAGCGCCGCCATCCCAGCCGGCAGAAAGCAGAGGGAAAAAGCGGATCAGCAGATAAATTCCCGCTGACACCATCGCCGCGGCATGGATCATCGCCGAAACCGGCGTGGGTCCTTCCATGGCATCCGGCAACCAGACATGCAGCGGGAACTGAGCAGACTTTCCGATGGCACCAATCAGCAGCAGGATGCCAATCAAGCCCGCCCAGGAAATGCCTGCCAGCGGCGAAGCCATTTCCGCCAGACCCGCCAGCACCTGCGGACTGCCCAGAATGCTTTGGTAATTTAGCGTACCGGTCAGCGAATATAAGGCTGCCAGTCCAAACAGCATGAAAACATCTCCAACGCGGGTGGTAAGAAATGCCTTTATCATCGCGCCGCGAGCAGATTCTTTGCCATACCAAAAACCAATCAACAGGTAGGAGCACAACCCCATTATTTCCCAGCCGATGTACAAGGTGAGCAGGTTGTCGCTAATGACCAACAACAGCATGGCAAATGCAAACAGGCTGATCAAAGCAAAAAAGCGAGCATACATCGGCTCGATAGAGGCAACCTTATGGACATGCCCGTGAGCATCTTTTTGGTCGGCGCCGTGCGGTGGCAGCCCTGGGCGGTCGTGATCACCGCGCGGCTGACCAAAGTTATGATAACCGATGCTATAGATAAAAATCATCATCACCGTCCAGGCAACGAAGAACAACGTCACCGCGCTGAGTGGGTCAATCTGTACGCCAATCTTCAAACCGGTTTCACCGGTTGGCAGCCATTGGAAAGAATCGACCAGCGGAAATTGGCTGAGGTGCTCACGCTGCAGCGCTGTAAAAAACACCACCATACTCATCAGCCAGGCTAAACCGGCTGATCCTATGGCTATCGAATGGCTGAGACCGTTGCGCCGGCTCGTGAATAAAACGATGATAAAAAATGCCAAAAGCGGCGGTAGTGGCACCAGCCAGATCAGTGTTTCAATTGCCATTATCCCTCCGGGAAGGTTTATTCAACCCTTGAGCAGGGTTAACTCATCCACAATAACGGTTTGCCGCCGGCGATAGGCGGAAATAATCAAAGCCAAGCCAACAGCGGCTTCCGCCGCAGCGACAACAAACACCATAGTGGCAAAAGCCAGCCCGCCAATATACGGAGCGCTGCGCACCTGAGCATGGTAATGCCAAAAAGCAATCAAATTGATGTTGACCGCGTTGAGCATCAATTCCACCCCCATCAGGATGGCAACCGCATTTTTCCGTGATAATGCGCCAAATAAACCAGTGCAAAACAAGGCTGCTGAAAAAATCAGGTACCAGGAAAGCGGAATCATGAGGAATTGTCCTCCTTGCGGTCAATCGCAATGTAAATCGCGCCTACCAATGCCGCCAGCAACAGCACGGAAGCCAGTTCGAACGGCAGCACATAACCTTGCGGATCAACCAGCGCTCTGCCGAGCGCCAGTAAATTTTCTGCATCGTCCGGCAACTCAACAAGCACCGCGTTGAAACCCTGCCAGGTAGCCAAAAAGCCGACCAGGATCGAAAAGAGCAAAACCACAACCAGCGCGGATACCCGCCAACCCGGTAGAACCATTCGTCCTTCATCTTCCATTGTCCGGCGGGTGAGCATGATCGAAAAAATGATTAAGATCGCAATCGCGCCGATATAGATCAGGATCTGCACCACCACAAAAAAAGAAGCTTGCAGGGTGGCAAAAATCACCGCCACCCCCATCAGCGCCAGAACCAACCACAGCGCCGAATGCATCATTCGCCGCGCGCCAATCATCATCCCAGCCGCAAACAGAGTCACTGCCGCGGTAATTAAAAAAGCGATTTGAAGTCCGCTCATTGACTCGTTCCACCTTCTGAAGCAGCCGGCAATGCTTGCGCTGCGCCTGGCGGAGATTTCACAATGCGCCGGTTTTTTTGTTTTTCAGCCTGATAACGACGGATCAACAAATCGGCAACCGCAAGCAGGGCAATGTTCACAACGAACAAGACTGCCACCCGCCAGAAATCATCCAACGAGCGCGCAAACAGGTCAATCATCGCCGTCACCATGACCAATACAAGCGCCAGCGGGGTTAAGATCTTCCAGTTTAAATCCATCATTTGATCAATGCGAAAGCGCGGCAGGGTTGCTCGAAACAGGATGGTAATAAAGTAAACCGCAAAGGTTTTGAGCATCAAATAGAAAAAGCCAAGAATGGGGATTTGTTCCGCGCCAGGTCCCCGCCACCCGCCCAGAAATATCGTGGTAAATATCAGCGCCATGGTGAAGGCGTGCAAAAATTCGGCAACGTAAAACATTCCGAACTTCAATCCGGAATACTCGATATTGTAGCCCGCCACCAATTCCGACTCGGCTTCGATTAGGTCGAACGGTGGACGGCCGATTTCCGCAACCGAAGCGATAAAGAAGATCAAGGCAGCAGCAGGCGCCATCAAGATGAACCAGGTTTGCTGCGCCGCGACAATCCCAGTCAGGCTCAACGTACTGGCGAACATCACCGGAATCAGCGCCGATAATACCAACGGCACTTCATATGAAATCAATTGCGCCACCAGACGAAACGCGCCCAGCATAGCATATTTGTTGTTGGATCCCCACCCCGCCAGGATATAACCCATTTCTCCCAGCGCCCCAACTGCAATTAGAAATAAAAAACCCACGCTCAGGTCGGCTCCAACCACCGTGACGGTAAACGGAATAACCGACCAAAGAAGCAACACGGCTGTAACTGCCAGCACCGGCGCAAGATTGTACGTCAAACGGTCGGTGCCTTGTGGCGTAATGTGCTCCTTGGTAAAAATTTTGAGCATGTCGGCAATCGGTTGGAAAATGCCCCAGGGTCCTACCCGGTTCGGTCCAAACCGGTCCTGCATACGACCAATCAATTTCCGTTCATACCAGATTAGGAAGGTGACAAAAAGCATCGCGCCGGTGGTCACCACCAGCGCCCCGGTCAGCTTTGAAATCAAATCAACCCACAAAGCGGGCAATCCCAGGCGTCCTAATAACCCAACGTACCAGTTAATGATAAAAACCAAAGGATCGCTCAGAAAATCCATGCCTCTTCTCCTTGCATGAAGTAGGTTAAAACCACTCCAACGCGCCCTTACGCCAGACGTACACCAGCCCACCCGTAAGAATCACGAGAAAAAGAACGCCTTCAACCACCGCATAAAGCGGCAAATAATTGTACGCCACTGCCCATGGAAAGAGCAGGACGGCTTCGACATCAAAAATCAAAAATACCAGCGTAAAGACATAATATTGCACTTTGATCTGCATCCAGGAGGGCCCTACGGTTTCCATCCCGCACTCGTAGGTTGCATTTTTTACTGGATCTGGTTTTTTGGGGGATAACAAACCAGCAATGAAGATCGCTGCTGCCGGTATCAAAAACGCCACAAAAGCAAAGATTGCAATGTACAACCAGTTACCCAGCATACAATCTCCTGTGCGCCGACCTCAGATCTAGGGGGTGTTGGTTAAGTCACCCATCTCCACCCATTATATCCATTTTATCAACTTAGACGCGGCTTGTAAAGCAATCCCAAACCCAAAATACCCGAAATCAAACCAAATCCAGCCAGCCACTGGATAGCCTGCCAGCCGCCTTGCGGCAATAAAGAGATTACCTGAATTGAAAACGGATGGGCGGCAATCAGGGTGGCTTTTTCCTCGCCGCCTGCCTCAGCCGGCCGCAAATAAACCCACAACATTGCCGAGGCGAGCCGATCGTCGAATGG
This sequence comes from Bellilinea sp., assembly GCA_039666315.1. Taxonomy (GTDB): domain Bacteria; phylum Chloroflexota; class Anaerolineae; order Anaerolineales; family Anaerolineaceae; genus Bellilinea. Next base: position 538,687 of record JAVSME010000016.1, read on the forward strand.
GGTAATTGTCCAACGAAAACGATTCTCACCACCCGGCAGGTACGCTTGCTGCTGGACACCCTCCGGTTGGAGGCGCGCGCCCGGAATCTCCACACGCGCCACCCAGAGCAGCGGAGCACCCAGGCTGCTGTCCCCCTGCTTCAACATTAACTGCAACGATTCCGCCTGGTTTATCCTTACCCATCGCGGATACGAAAAATAAAAAACCTGCCGGGTGGATGGCAAGTCATCCAATCCACCCACAGCAGTTTCTCCAGAAACAGATGCTTGCCAGACCTGGCGCGGGGCAGGCAGCAAAGCCGCGCTCAGCAAGATCAGTGAAACGAGCGAAAGACAAAAAAAGAAAAGTTTAAGTTTCAACCGATAAAAATCTCAACCTGCTCTCCATCCTCGTCATCCACGCGGATGTGCAGCGGTTCCCGGCTGGAAAAATTTTTCCCCAGTTCAGATATCACCTCACCAAGGTTTTGTTCGCGCACCTTCGGCGGCATCCAGTGAGAAAATGTACTCATGAACCATCCTGCGGCTCGAACAGGCAATGGCATACTGATGTTGATTTTTTGCGGTCTGGATCCGGGTTTCTGGCGAATGCGTATGTGCAACCAGGGCGAATCATAGGTCAACACCATGCCAACGACGCCAAACAGAAACGGAATCCACGCCAGCCAAAAACCAACCCCCCACGGGCGATTATTCCAGCCTTGCACCATCCAGATCGCGCTCAAACCGGTCAACAGCACCATAACACCAAACCCAACCCACGACCAGAACCGCCAGCGCGAAAAATTGGGGGTGTCAGTCTCTTCCGCCGGGGCGCGAACCACCTCCACGCTGGCTGCTGCCACCGCTTGAGGCTCGCCAACAGCCACATCCTCTCTCGCGGAGGAATTTCCATTGTCAAGCACATTCAATAAACGCAGTCCTTCCTCCGGGGAAACCTGTCCGGATTCAATCATGCGCAACACCTCAAAACGTTCTTCGTTCATAACAGCCTCCAGGGATTGCCCGCCACGTGATAAAAAAGCAGAAATTCCTGCTCAGGACGAGAATTTTTTTCCTTCCAGAGCATCCAACAAGCGGCTGGCTTCATCCGCGGTAATTTTCTTCTCCCTCAACAAATTCAAAACGATCATGCGCTCCTCGTCACTAACCCTGCTGCGCGGCGCGGGCTGCGGGCTGCCCGACTCGGAACCGGCGCGGGAAAACCTGCCAAATTGCATTCCGGCGAACACATCCCGGTTGCTGCGGCTTGTTTGTTCAGCCCGTTGGCGGGCTAGCTGCACTCGTTCTTCTGCCCGGCGGGCAGCCTGTTGAGCGCGTTCTTCAACCCGGCGTAGCCGTTCTTGAATCCGGTTGGAAATTTCATCGCCCAAATTTTCAACCCGGACGCCGAATTCCTCCTCCACATCTTCCTCTTCCCACGCCCCTTCAAGAACAGCAACCGCGCCTCCGGCCGCCAGTTTTAGATTTGGACCCCCTTCCCCAAAAGTTTTTTGCACGCGGTGAGACACGACCTTTTCCATCTGTCCCTGATAGCGAACCACTACCCTTTCACCTCCGCTGCTGGCTTCCAGGCGGTAATTGCTGCCAGTCGGCAGCAAAATTTTAACGCTCCCGCCGGCAGCGGCATTCAGGTCATATCCAAGTTGCTGCAACTTGACCTTGATGTTACCGCCCGCCCGCAAGGTATCTACCGCCTGAACATCCAGCAACTTGATCGAACCACCGACATTGCTGACCCTCAGTTTGCCGCCGACTTCCCCGCCTTTTAAATTGCCGCCCACGTTGCTGACCATCAGATCCCCCTCGATCTTAAAAATCTTCAGATGTCCGCCAACGTTTCCACAGCGCACTGCGCCGACCTGGCGCAAAGTTAGATGACCGCCGATGTTGTCGCATTCAATTCCGCCTCTTAGATTCGAGATCGAAGCGGAACCATTGACATAATCAACATTTACCTTCGCGTCGGTTGGCAGTTGCACCACGCAATCTTCTTCGCAATGAATCCAGAACCCGCCATTTTCCTCGCGAATTTGCAGCCGGCTTTCATCTTGAATCTTGATCTGTATTTGAGATTGCTCCCAACCGGTTATGCAAAGATGATCTTCTGCTTCAATGCGGATTTGCGGGGAACTGCCACAGGAGAGGGTACGCACAGCCATGGGATTTACTCCAGATGGTTCCAAAGAAATGAAATTTGGCAATTTACAACTACATGATAACAGATTGTCAGGATTTGTCAATGTCAAAATTTGAATATTTCAAGTTAAATGTTTCTTTTATTGAAAAACGATTTAATTATTTGTGCAAAATAATAAGTTAAAAGATATAACTAAATTGCGCGGGACATCTTGATCCAACCCTATCCGTGTTTTTTTATGTTAGACTCAATGAGTAATCACTGCCTGTATGCCTTATGTTCACCCCACTCCTGGAGAATGTGAATGCCTGATTATCCCCTCGAACCATTCCGTATCAAGATGGTAGAGCCAATCCACCTGATCTCGCCGCAAGAGCGCGAAAAAGCCATGCGCGAGGCAGGCTTCAATTTGTTCAATTTACGCGCGGAAGATGTGTTCATAGACCTGCTGACCGACTCAGGCACCGGAACCATGAGCCAGGAACAATGGGCAGCCATGATGACGGGTGACGAATCTTACGCCGGCGCGCGCTCCTATTTCCGCCTGGCTGAAGTGATGCAAAAAATCTTTGGCTTTGAGCATTTCGTGCCCACCCATCAAGGTCGCGCCGCCGAGAATATCCTTACCAATCTACTGGTAAAACCGGGCATGTATGTCCCTTCCAATATGCACTTCGATACAACGGATGGCAATATTCGCGCCCGCGGCGGGCGCCCTGCCAACCTGGTGATTGATGAAGCGTTCGACCCCGCCCATCACCACCCGTTCAAGGGCAACATGGATCCGGTTAAATTGCGCGCGTTTATCGAACAGGTAGGCGCCCAGAATATCCCCTTTGGCTGCATAACCATCACCAATAATGCCGGCGGTGGGCAGCCCGTTTCGCTGGAAAATATTCGCGCCGTAGCGCACACCTATCATGAGTTCGGCGTTCCCTTCTTTATAGATGCCTGTCGTTACGCCGAAAACACCTATTTCATCCAGCAGCGCGAGCCAGGTTATAACAACCGCTCAACTCTGGAAATAGCCAACGAGATCTTTGCCCTGGCGGATGGCGCCTGGATGTCAGCAAAAAAGGACGCCCTGGTCAATATTGGCGGCTTTTTAGCGGTGAGGAGCGAGGATCTTTTTCAACGGATATGTAATGAATTAATTTTGCGCGAAGGCTTTGTTACCTACGGCGGGCTGGCAGGACGCGACCTGGATGCAATGGCGGTTGGTTTGATGGAGGGGTTGGACGAGAACTACCTGAAATACCGCATCGGCCAAACCGCGTACCTTGCCAGCGCATTAAGCAAGGCTGATATACCCATCATTGAACCGACCGGTGGACACGCCATCTATCTGGATGCCGGCAGGCTGCTCCCGCACATCCCGCAAGGCAACTTTCCCGGTCAGGCGCTGGCGGCGGCGCTTTACCTCGAAGGAGGCATTCGCGGGGTGGAGATTGGTTCGGTCATGTTTGCTTACCCGGACCCGGACAGCGGCGAGATGATTTACCCGCGCCTGGAATTAGTCCGGCTGGCAATTCCCCGCCGGACGTATACCCAAAGTCATTTCGATTATATTGTTGACACAGTCAAACAACTGGCGGAAAAGCGCGAAACTCTGCGCGGCTACCGCATCACCTATGCGCCGCCGTTGCTGCGCCACTTCACCGCCCGTTTTGAACCCCTTTAGACACAAGGAATTGCATATGAACCCAAAAAACCTGTTTGTAATGCTTGGTGTTGCCCTCCTGATTGTCCTGGCTGGCTGCAATCTGTTTGGCGGCGGTCAAGTAACCCTGGAGGGCGCAGAACGAGACGCTGTGCTGGCATACGCCACCGAAATGGGCGATAATCTGATCAGCGGTATTACCAGCCGCGATTATTCCGTATTCTCGCGCGACTTTGATGCGGTGATGAAAGATGGGATGGATGAAGCCGCTTTCCAGAATTTGCTCGTCACGTTTGATGAGAAACTTGGCGCCTATCAATCCCACGAAATCAGCTCCGTCCTACAGGATGGCGATTACGATATGGTGATTTACCGCCTGGCTTATGAAAAAGACGATCTGGTCACCATGCGCATCGTCTTCAACCGGGAAGCGCCTCATTTGATCTCCGGTCTATGGTTTGATTCACCCGAACTACGCAAGAATTGAGCGTTAATCCAGCCCTTTCGCTTCTTCCCAATAGCGGTCCATCTCTTCCAGGCTCATCTCAGTCAGGCTGCGGCTTGTCTCTCGCGCGCGTGCTTCGATGTGCGCAAAGCGTTGGCGGAAGCGGCGGTTGGCTAACCGCAGCGCGCTCTCCGCATCCACTTTATGCCAGCGCGCCAGATTAACTACCGCGAAGAACAAATCGCCTATTTCTTTTTCCCGTTCTCCTGCATCCTGTGACTGGTGGACCTCATCCAGTTCCTCAAACACTTTGGCAAGCACTGGTTGGATTTCCTTCCAGTCAAAACCCACCCGCGCTGCCCGGGTCTGAATTTCCTGCGCTTGCGAAAGAGCCGGCAATGCTCCCGGCACGCCGTCCAGAATGCCGCGCGGTTTGTTTTCCCCATTTAAAGCGCGTTCGGATTCTTTCATTTTTTGCCAGGAGCTCAACACTCCCTCCACCCCGCTGACTTTTGCCTCCCCAAAAACGTGCGGATGCCGGCGCACAATTTTGCGGTGGATGCCTTGCAGTACCTCTGCCAGAGTAAATTCACCTTGCTCAACAGCAATCTGCGCATGAAGCAAAATTTGCAGCACAAGGTCGCCCAATTCCTCGCGCAGCGCTTCGGGATCTTCATTATCCAGTGCTTCAATGGCTTCATAAGCCTCTTCGAGTAAATACCGGCGCAGGCTTAGATGAGTCTGCTCCCGATCCCACGGGCAGCCATCTGGAGCGCGCAATCGGGCAACCACTTCCTGAAACGCCTCCAGCGAAGTATCCTCGCCAAGCGGCGGCAGGTAAAGCGCAGTCATCAAGCCCAGGTGCGGGCTGCGATCAATGGCGTACAGCGGCACATCCTCTACCCGCTGGCTGGCAGTGCCTGCTGCATGCACCAGCCGCACCGGGTGCTCGTCCGGGTACACCGGGTCGAGCGCCGTTTTGACCATCGCCGCGCTCATCCGATCGTAAATCTGAGTAATCAGCGCTGCCGTATCAGGCGCAAAACCGGGGGTGTGCAGCCTGCCAATTTCAAGAGCATCTAACAAAGCCAGCCTGGGGAAAGGATCCAACCTCAGCGCGCTGAACACCGGTTCCAAGAAGCTCATGCCATCTATCACCCTGACCGGAATACCATTTTGTTCCGCCTGGCGGACAATTTCCGGGGCAGTGGCTTCAGCAACAAAGGGATGCCCCGGCACCGCATAAGTCACGCCTCCCGGCTGACTTCCCAAGGAAAGAATGTCCCTCACGATGGCGGCATAAACCTCTTCGAATGTCCCGCTGGAATTATAGTATTCATCAAAGGAATGGATTTCCAGCCCCGGAAGCAGGCTGGACACGACTGGATGCTGGCGGGTGCGCAGATAAATTTGTTGCCGGGTTGCCAGCCATTCCCATGCTTCGCGAGTCAGGTGGCGCGCCTCGCCGGGACCCAACCCCAGGATAACGATGCCTTGCGATGGTTCGCGTGTCGCCATAATTTCTCTTCCTTGCGAATATGGTGGTGGTTTGAAAACATACAGAGCAGCCTGCCCCGCTGTCTCCCTTTTTTAGAAGCCAGTTGAGGCAGCCTGCCCTGCGTTGTGGTTAGGATAACCGCCTGCAACGATGCGCGGCGTTATCCCAAGCAAGGATTTAGCGTTTGGTGTAGGTGGGTGCTTTACGGGCGCGTTTGAGACCTGGTTTCTTGCGTTCTTTGACACGCGGATCGCGGGTCAACAAACCGTACTTGCGCAAATCATGAATGAACCCTGCATTCATTTTGGCAAGCGCGCGCGCCAATCCCAGCCGAACCGATTCGGTCTGACCGGTCACACCCCCGCCATTGACAACAACCGTAACATCGAACGTGTTACGTTCCTGTTGCGTCGCCTCAAACGGTTGAAGAATGGCTTCCAGGTCGCCGGTGCGCGGAAAGTAATCCTCAACCGTTTTTTGGTTGACGGTAAACTTTCCACTTCCGCCCATGATGCGCACGCGCGCGGTTGATTCTTTGCGTCGCCCAACACCTTCGTAATACTGAACTGACATAGCTTGCCTGCTCCTTTATGCAATCGGCTCTGGCTTTTGCGCTTCGTGCGGATGTTCACTTCCGGCATAGATCTTCAAGCGCTTGATTAACTTACGTCCCAGTTTGTTGTGGGGCAGCATTCCCCACACTGCCGCGCGGATGACCCGGTCTGGATGGCGATTTATTTGATCGCGCAGCGCAACCGTCTTCAACCCACCGGGGTAGTTGGAATGCTTGTAATAGAACTTGGTGTCCAGACGTTTTTCGGCAATACTCAACCGTTGCGCGTTGACCACGACAACGTAATCACCCATTGCAACGCCGGGCGTGAAAGTGGGCTTGTGTTTGCCCATTAAATATTTAGCGATCTGGGTAGCCAGCCGCCCAATATTTTGACCCTCAGCATTCACCAGGATCCAATTTGTTTCAGGTTTCCCTTTTATGACATAAGTCTTATCCACAGTCCTCTTCTCCACTGGCAGATAAGGTTTCAATAAACCCTTCAGGTTCGAGCCCGTCATCGGTGTAGTACACCCTTTCCAGAAACAGACCGTTTGGTTTCGCAAGCCCTGGTATCAGGGGCTGGGGAATTTGGAGGGCAGCCGAAAATTGATCCACGCTCAATTTTTTCTGCCCAACCAGAACTTGCAAAAACACCAATCTGCGCACCATCCGGTACAGAAACGCATTAGCACTGATTCGGAAAATCCATTCATCTTCCTCAACCGGCTGCCAAATGGCGCGAAACACCGTACGGATTGTGCTTCCTCCAGGGCGCAAAGGTGAGCCAAAGGCTGCAAAGTCGTGAGTGCCCGCCAGGCAAGCGGCTGCTTGATGCAGCAGACCGGCTTGTACTGGCTGCCAGACCCGCCAGGCATAACGGTCGCGCAATGGATCGCGTCCTGCCTGGCAGTACACGCGGTACAGGTATTGGCGCGCCGCCGCATGATAGCGGGGGTGAAAATCTGCTCCTGCAATCCGCGCAGATTTTGCCGCCACGTCCTCGGGGAGTGAGGCGTTCAGCGCATGTAGCAGTTCCGTCTCATGGTGCATCCACTCCAGGTCAAAAGCAATCACCTGACCAAAAGCGTGGACGCCGCTGTCGGTGCGCCCGGCATACAGGATCGTTTCACCCTGCCAGCCCAGCGCCCGTAGCGCTGCTTCTACCTCCGCCTGTACCGTCCGGCTGCTTCCCTGCCGTTGAAAGCCCTGGAAGTGTGTGCCGTCGTAGGCTATGATAACCTGGTAACGTTCCATTCCTTACCGGAATACAGCCCGGTTGGTTCTTAATCCTCAACCAATTCAAGCAGGACCATGTCGGCAGCATCGCCCAACCGGGGACCCAGCTTGAACATGCGCGTATAACCACCATTGCGGTTGGCATAACGCGGCGCAATCTCATCGAATAATTTTTTGACCACGACCGGATCATTAAGTCGAGATGCCACCAGGCGGCGGGCATTGACTTTGTCCATCTCGCTGCCATCGGCGCTGCGGCGCGCCACGGTGATCATCCGTTCGGCTTCACCGCGGATCGCCAGGGCTTTCGCGCGGGTTGTTTTCATCCGTTCGTGGGTAAAGAACTGCTTGATCAATGTGCGGCGTAATCCCTTACGCTGGTCCTTTGATCGTCCCAGTCTATAACCTGCAACTTTATGGCGCATAATTCCTTACTCCGTCTCTTTTTCATCTTGCAGGAAACCTTTTTCCTGCATCTTCTGGCGCAATTCGTCCAGACTTTTCTCACCAAAGTTGCGGATGGACATCACGGCTTCATTGCCTTTTTCAAGCAATTCCAGCACATCACCCACTGTCGTTATACCTGTCCGTTTCAGTGAGTTGAACACCCGCACCGAAAGGTCGAGGTTTTCAATCGGCGTTTCGGCGGCTTCGCTGGTCAGGCGGCTACCGGTCACCTCGCGTTCAGGGACTAAGGTCAATGCCTCTTCACTGATACCGGAGATGAGCCGCAGGTGATCAATTAGAACCTTGGAAGCCGTGCCCAACGCCTTTTCAGGGGCAACTGTGCCGTCGGTCCAAATTTCCAGGATCAACCGCTCATAGTTTGTATTTTGACCCACCCGCGCCGACGCCACATTGAAGTTGACCCGCCGCACAGGGCTGAAGATCGCATCCACCGGCAATTCACCAATCGGCAAGCGACCGCTGCGTTCTACCGCCGGAGAATAACCCCGCCCGCGTTCAACGGTCATGTCAATTTCCAACCGGGTGCGGTTGTCGTCCACTGCAAACAGGTACAAGTCAGGATTGACAATATCCACTTCTGCCGGCACCTGAATATCGGCAGCGGTCACGGTGCCCGCGCCGCGCACATCCAGATGGAGATGCGAGCTTTCCACATCATGGAGCACCAGACGCAGCTGCTTAACTTGCAGCATAACCTGGATTACATCCTCACGAACTCCGGGAATATCGCTGAACTCATGTAACACATCCGTTATTCGCACTGATGTAATCGCTGCGCCTTCCAGGGAGGACAGCAAAACCCGGCGAAGTGCATTGCCAAGGGTGACGCCATAACCGCGTTCCAGTGGGCTGATGACGAACTTACCGTAATTTCGAGCCTCGGCTTCGCGCTCAATTTTTGGTTTAACCATATTCGTTAAGGCAGACAAGTTTCACCCCTTTCCGATGCACAGCGAGTAAACCACGCACCAGAGCACAAGGCATCATCTCGAATAGTATTCGACGATCAACTGTTCATTCAGGTTGCCGTCGATTTCAGCCCGTTCCGGCAGGCGCAAAACCCGCCCACTCAGGCTGCGGATATCTCGTTCTAGCCACAGACCGCAATTTCGTTTTTCAGCCAGATCAACCAGTTCTTTGAAAAACGGTTTTTGGCGGGAACTTTCGCGCACTTCGATCTTGTCACCCGGTTTGAGCAGCATGGAAGGTACATCGGTGCGGCGCCCGTTGATTGTGAAGTGACCGTGGGTCACCAGTTGGCGCGCTTGGGCGCGGTTTTCGCTGTAACCCATCCGGAAGACAACATTATCCACGCGCAACTCCAGCGTTTGCAGCAGGTTCAAGCCAGTCAAACCTCGTTTCTTCAGCGCAACGCTAAAGTAGCGGCGGAACTGACGTTCCAGAATGCCATACGTGCGGCGGGCTTGCTGCTTGGCGCGCAATTGGCGGGCATAGTCCGACATCCGCTCGCCGCCTCCCCGCCCGGCGCTGGCGCGCCCGTGCTCACCCGGGGCAAAACCACGCCGCTCAAAGGCGCATTTCGGGGTGAAGCAGCGCTCACCCTTTAAAAACAATTTAAAACCTTCTCTCCGGCAGAGTTTACATACCGGTCCAATATATCTCGCCATAACTTCCCTCTCTATGTCAAATTATACGCGGCGTTTCTTGGGAGGCCGGCAGCCATTATGCGGCACCGGTGTCACGTCCGCTATGGTACGCACCCGGATCCCCATCCCCTGCACAGCTCGAATCGCAGATTCGCGACCAGGTCCGGGACCTTTAACGATCATATCTACTTCTTGAACGCCCATTGCCTGAGCAGCTTTGAGCGCCTGTTCCGCAGCCAGCCGAGCGGCAAAGGGCGTACTTTTGCGCGAGCCTTTGAAACCCGCCGAACCAGCGCTTGCCCAGCACACCGCATTGCCTTGCTGGTCGGTTACGGTGATGATCGTGTTATTGAACGATGCGTAAATATGTACCTGCGCTGAGGACAGCGTGCGCTTCACCTTGCGGGGAGCGCTCGACCGGCGCGCTGATCTTACATTTTGTGCCATATTTCCTCGCTATCAACCTCGGTTTCTTTCAGAGTACAGCGTTTAGATAACCAGTTTGAGCAATACTGGTTAGCCGCTGGGGCGGGAAGATACCCCAAACCAGCACTACCCGTTGCCGGATTATTTCTTCGTCGCGCCGCGGCGGCGTCCGCGCCCGGCAACCGTTTTCTTCGGTCCTTTGCGGGTGCGTGAGTTCGTCCGCGTGCGTTGCCCATGAACGGGCAGGTTACGGCGGTGGCGCAAGCCGCGGTAGCAGCCAATTTCAATCAGCCGCTTGATATTCATCTGAACTTCACGCCGTAAATCGCCCTCAACCTTGAAATTCTGGGAGATAAACTCGCGCAGCAAGTTGACGTCTGCTTCGCTTAAGTCTTTGACCCGCGTGTCTGGGTTGACTTTGGTTTCCGACAGGATTGTGTGCGCCCGGGTGGGTCCAATCCCAAAAATATAGGTCAGTGCAACTTCAACTCGCTTGTTGCGCGGTAGATCAACACCTTCGATTCTAGCCATATATCCTTATCCCTGTCGCTGTTTGTGCTTTGGGTTATCACAGATTACGTACAATTTTCCGCTGCGCCGCACAATTTTACATTTCGCGCAGCGCTTGCGTATGGATGGTGAAACTTTCATGACTAATTACTCCTCATCATTCCTTCTTCAGCAGCCAAAGCTTTGATTATACCCGAACCCTATGGTTTCGTCCAGCCTTGCTGCCGTCTTTCAGCAATGTCAGAATGCGCGGACCCTCAGCGGTTATGGCCACCGTATGCTCAAAATGAGCCGTCGGCAACCCGTTCCGTGATACCACAGTCCATTGATCATCCAATACCCGAGTTGATGGTGACCCAATCAGAACCATCGGTTCCAACGCAATGGTCATTCCCGCGCGCAGCAACATGCCCCTGCCGGGTATGCCATAATTCGGCACCTGGGGACCTTCGTGCATTTGGCGACCTACCCCATGACCGGTGTACTCGCGAGTGACATGCAGACCGTGGCTTTCGACATATTCCTGTATTGCCGCCGAAACGTCTCCCACCCGGTTTCCTGGCACCAGTTTTTCGATCCCGACATACAATACCGCTTCGGTTACATCCAGCAGATGTTGAACTTGAGGGGAAACTTCACCGATCGGAAACGTAACGGCGGAGTCAGCGACAAAGCCCTGGTAAACCGTGCCGCAATCCACCGAGACGATATCCCCTGCTTGCAGTTTTCGGCTTGACTTGGGAATACCATGCACCAGTTCCTGGTTGACGCTGATTGTGGTGCTGGCAGGATACGGATACGGTCCGGGGTAACTCATAAACGGCGAATAGGCGCCATACCTCTTTAACACCTCTTCGGCTGCTGCGTTGAGATCCGCGGTCGAAACCCCGGGGCGGGCGGCTTCATACGCGGCTTGCAATGCCTCGGCATTGATTTGCCCGGCTATGCGCATGATATCCAGCTCTTGTCCGGATTTGATCGTGATCTGACGTTCCCAGGACATCGTTCGCTTTCCTCTTAGGGTATGGCTGCCAGCAGCGCAGCAGTAACCGCATCAATCGGCTGGGTTCCATCCACTTCAACCAGCAAACCCGTTGCGCGGTAGTGCTCAATCAACGGAGTAGTCTGATCCAAATACACTTTGATGCGGCGTTCAACCGTAGCGGGTTGATCATCCTCGCGTTGGTACAACTCCCCGCCGTCATCATCACACACACCGCTCTTTTTGGGTGGATGAAAGACTGCATGATACACGCTTCCGCACTGCCGGCAGGTCCAACGCCCGCTCAACCGTTCGATCAACACCTGGGCGGGGACGGAGATGTACGGCACGCTGACCACTTTTCCATCCAATTCCGCCAACATGTTACTTAACGCTTCCGCTTGAGCCGGCGTGCGTGGAAAGCCGTCCAGAATGGCGCCGTTCGTGCAATCCGTCCGGTATAACCGGTCGCGGATCATGGCAATGGTTACATCATCCGGCACCAACTCGCCACGGTTCATATAGACCTGAGCCAATTTACCCAGTTCGGTCTGGTTTTTTAAATTTTCGCGAAAGATATCCCCGGACGAAATGTGCGCCAAACCAGTCGATTCTGCCAGCACTTCAGCCTGCGTGCCTTTACCCGCGCCGGGAGGTCCCAAAAGAACGATGTATCTTCGCATCGGCTACCGTTTACCTTTTAATCAGGCCTTCATCGTAACCGTGCAGCTTGAGCTCGGTCTCGATGATCGTGAATGTATCACGAACCACGCCAACCACGATCAACAGACCTGCCGCGGAGATGAGGAACAACCCTGCCGCTCGCGCGGAGGCGGGTAAAAAGACATTCATAATGAATGGCAGCACGGCAACAAAACCCAGGAAGAAGGCGCCCGGCAGGGTAATCCGCCGCTGCACTTTGGTCAGGTACTTCTGAGTCGCCGGACCGCGCAGAACGCCCGGGATTTGCGCTCCCTGACGTTTGAGAGTCTCGCCATAGTTCTGTTGGGTAAAAAGCACATCCGTATAGAAGAACGTAAACGCCACGACCATCAGGAAGTAGAGAACCGCATACAGTCCGCCTTGCCCGCTAAAGGTCGTATAAATGCTGGATGAAATGCTGGCTACCCACTGCGTTTCCGAGTTGATAAAGTAACTGGCAACAATTGCCGGAAACAGCAGAATGGATTGGGCAAAGATCAGCGGGATCATGCCAGCCATGTTGATCATCAACGGCAGGTTGCTGCGCACCGGCATGGACATACGGTTACCCACCCGCCGTCCCGGGAACAGCACAGGCACATTGCGCCGCCCTTGCTGCACAAAAACAATCGCAAAGATAACCAGCACCAAAACAGTCAAGATCAAGAGAGTCAGCCACCAGCCATTCTGGCGGTCGCTCCACAGGCTGAGCAGATTGCCGGGAATGCCCGAAACGATCCCCGAAAAGATGATCAACGAGAGACCCTGCTTGGGGATGCCATATTCGGAGATCAGCTGCCCCAGCCAGATGCCCATCATCGTTCCCGCCATCATGCTGATCAAGGTTGTAACCGTTGGCAGCAGACTGGCGCCAGCAAACCCATACACATAGGTTAACACCGTCTGGCCAGTTTGCGCTGCCAGTGAATTAAAAATGTTAATCTGTCCGATTGCCGAAAGCAATGCCATCGGCACGGTCAGAATGATGGTCCATTTTTCCATCCACTTTTGACCTTCGCGGGGGTTTTCCTTCATCCGCCGTTCCAATGCCGGAATAATTGGCACCAGCAATTGCAGAATAATCTGCGCGGTAATGTAGGGGTAAACACCCATGGCAAGGATGGAGAAGCTGGAAATTGTTCCGCCAGAAAGCATATCCAGCAAACCAAACAACGTTCCCGCTGCTCCAGGAGCCTGGACAATGCCTCGGATTACCTCCCGGTCAATACCCGGGACAGGAATATTGGCTGCCAGCCGGTAAAGAACCAGCAGCAAAATGGTAATCAGAAGCTTCCTGCGAATGTCTTCTGATTTCCACAGATAACGCCATGCTGACCGCTTCATGCGAGCATCTCCTTCAAAAAACTAGTTGCCTATCAGGCGATAATCTCAACCGTACCACCAGCAGCTTCGATTTTTGCCTGAGCATTCTTGCTCACCCGCTGAACGCGCACTTTCAAGGGGATGGTCAATTCGCCATTACCCAGCACGACCACGGGATTGTTGGGTTTGTGCAGCATGTTCTTATCAGCCAGCGTCTGTGGATTGACTTCGCCGTTGGCTTCAAATTTTAACGCCAGTTGACCGAGATTGACAAGGTTGAATTCTACCTGCGCGGGAGGAGTAAAACCCTCGCCCCGCATGAACGGCAGGCGGCGGTAGAACGGCAAATTGCCGCCCTGACGGTACAGGTTGCCGCCTTCACCGGAACGAGAGCCCTGACCTTTGGTGCCGCGTCCGCCGGTTTTTCCCTTACCAGCGGAGATGCCCCGTCCTACTCGTTTGCGGTCTTTTTTGGCGCCTTCGTTTGGCTTCAGATCGTTCAATTTCATTGCTCTACCTGCTCTTCAACTATAACCAGATGATTGACCTTGCGCAGCATACCGCGCAGGGTAGGCGTATCCGGATGAACCACCGTCTGGTTCAAACGGCGCAGTCCCAGCGCGCGGATGGTTGCTTTGTGCTGTTCGGAAAACCCGATGGCACTCTTAACCCAGGTGATGCTCAGCATCCGAGGGGAAGTTTTCTTTTCAGCCATTTTTCCTCCGTTCCCAGAAAGGAAGCAAGTCCTTGACAGGTTTACCGCGCCGGGCTGCCTCTTCTTCCGGTGACTTCAGTTGACTAAGCGCATCAAAAGTGGCTTTGACCACGTTGAGCACGTTGGCGCTGCCCATCGACTTGGTCAGGATATCACGCACACCGGCTGCTTCCAGCACGGCGCGCACGCCGCCCGCGGCGATTACGCCCGTGCCAGCAGAGGCTGGTTTGAGCAATACTCTCGCGCCGGAGGTTTTACCAAGCACTTCGTGCGGGATGGTGGTGCCAGCCAACGGAACCGGCTTCATGCTTTTGTGAGCCCGCTCGCTGGCTTTGCGCATTGCGTCTGGCACGGCATTGGCTTTGCCAACGCCCAAACCCACATTGCCATGGTTATCGCCAGCCACTACCGTCACACGGAATTGGAAGCGGCGTCCACCTTTAACCACTTTTGCCACACGCGCAATTTCGATCACGCGTTCGTCGTATTGCTGTTCGTAAGTAGTGAATTCGGTCATTTCCATAATCAGGCTTCTCTCATTGCTTACTGCTCAGCCTAGAATTCCAGCCCGGTCTCGCGGGCAGCATCAGCCAGGGCTTTTACCCGGCCAATATAGGCAAAACCACCTCGATCAAAGACAACCCGGGTTATTCCCTTGTCTTTGGCGCGCTTGGCGACCAATTCGCCCACCAGGCGGGCTTGTTCAGTTTTGGTTTTACCCTCAACTTTACCGCGCAGCTCCTGGTCAACGGTAGATGCGGCTGCCAACGTGCAGCCAGCTTCGTCATCAATTACCTGAGCATAGGTTTCGGCAAGGCTGCGGAATACTGCCAGCCGCGGACGGTCGGGCGTGCCGCTGATATGCTTGCGCACGCGACGATGTCGACGGATTCTTGCTTCAGAACGACTCAATTTTGCCATGTGCACTCACCTATTTCTTGCCTTTACCGGCTTTTCCGGCTTTACGGCGAATTTTCTCGCCAAGATAGTGAATCCCTTTTCCATGATACGGTTCAGGGGGACGAATTTTGCGAATATCAGCCGATACTTGTCCGACCAATTCGCGGTTGTAACCCATCACTTTGATCTGACGGGTCTTGGTATCTACATCAAAAGAGATACCTTCCGCAGGCTCAACAATGACCGGGTGAGAGTAACCGACAAAAAGCTTCAGATTTCTACCGTCCATTTCGGCGCGGTAACCCACACCGTCAATTTCCAGCGTCTTCGAAAACCCTTCGCTTACTCCGGTTACCATATTTTGAATTAATGCCCGCGTCATTCCATGTAGCGCGCGAATGTGCGGCTCCTCGGAAGAACGGCTGACCAGAATCTGCCCATTCTCGAACTGAATTGTGATGGCGGGAGCAAATTCGCGCTTCATCTCGCCTTTGGGACCTTTGATTTGCACCAAAGCCCCATCCACGGCGACCTGTACACCTGTTGGAATAACCACCGGCATGCGACCGATACGAGACACGATAATACCTCCTTTACGCCTTCCGGCTACCAGACCTTGCAAAGGATTTCTCCGCCAACGTTTAATTGGCGGGCGCGTTGACCGGTCATCACACCCTTCGGGGTGGATAAAATAGCAACACCTAAACCCGAAAGCACCCAGGGAATCTCCTGGCGGCGGGTATAGATGCGCCGTCCGGGGCGGCTGACTCGTTCCAGCCCGGTTATTACCGGCCGGCGCTGGCGGCGTTCACCCACGTACTTCAGGCGGATGCGCAAGGTCTTTTCGAACGGTTTTTCTCCGGCAACAATTTCGAAGGAATCGATAAATCCTTCTTCCTTCAATACCCGGGCAATCTCGGTTTTGAGATTGGTGCTGGGCATCGCCACAATCGCCTGTTCGTTGATTATGGCATTGCGCATTCGGGTTAACATATCAGCAATTGGATCATTTACACTCATGCCTACCTCCGGTCTGGCACTACCAGGATGACTTGGTTACGCCGGGGATCTTCCCTGCAAGGGCAAGCTCCCGGAAGCAAATTCGGCACAGACCAAAACGGCGCAGATATCCTCGCGGGCGCCCACAACGTTTACAGCGATTCCGTACCTGTACGGCGTACTCGCGGCGTTGTTCACGATACATCATACACTTTTTTGCCATACTAATCCTTCCTGAAAGGCATCCCAAGCAACTGTAGTAATTTGGCAGCCTGATCGTCCGTCGGCGCCGTTGTTACCACGGTAATTTCCATCCCGCGGACTTTATCCACTTTATCGTACTCAATTTCCGGGAAGATGATCTGTTCCCGCAAACCCAGTGTATAGTTCCCGCGTCCATCAAACGCTTCGGCTGATACGCCGCGAAAATCGCGCACCCGCGGCAGAACAATATTCATCAACCGGTCAAGGAAAGCCCACATCCGGTCACCGCGCAGGGTAACCTTGGTGCCAATGGCGCGTCCTTCGCGCAATTTGAATGCCGCGATGCTTTTGCGCGCCTTGGTGACCACTGGTTTTTGCCCGGTAATTTTGACCAAATCGCCACTGGCTGCATCCAATGCCTTTGGGTTATCCAGAGCCTCACCAAGACCAATGTTGACGATAACTTTAGTAATGCGCGGCGCTTGCATGACATTTCGTAGCGATAATTCCTTCATCAGCGCTGGCACTACTTCTTTTTGATACTTTTCCTTCATTACGTTCATCTACTCGCTCCCCAATGGCTCATTCGTCAATTGCTGCGTCGCATTGTTTGCATACCCGCAGCGCTTTACCATCATCACCGCGTGAGATACCCACCCGGGTGGTTTTGCTGCATTTTGGGCAAACCAGCAGAACATTGGACAGATCAATGGGCGCTTCGAAGCGGATTTTGCCGGGAGAAATGTTTCGTCCCTGTCGTTGAACCTGGCGCTGGTGCTTGGTGCGCAAGTTGACGCCCTGAACGACCACCCGGTTTTCCTTGGTCAACACGCGAATCACCTCGCCGCGCTTCCCTTTGTCCTCCAGTCGTCCGCTAATCACTTCGACTGTATCACCTTTGTGAATTTTCATTTTCATGGCTTCGCTCCTGTTTCCTTGCATTAAATTACTTCCGGCGCAAGCGAAACGATTTTCATAAAGCCCTTTTCACGCAATTCGCGAGCCACAGGACCAAATATACGGGTACCCTTTGGATTTTGCCCATCGGTGTCCAGGATCACCGCCGCATTGTCATCGAAGCGAATGGTGGAACCATCCTCGCGCCGCCATTCTTTGGCGCAGCGCACAATGACTGCTTTAACAATGTCGCTCTTTTTCACCGAACCCTGCGGAGCAGCGGATTTTACTGTTGCAACCACAATATCTCCAACGCGACCATACCGCCGGGTAGAACCGCCCATAATATGAATGACCGCAAGTTCACGAGCGCCCGTGTTATCAGCCACTTTAAGACGAGATTCTTGCTGAATCATCCTTTAGGCTCCTTCCTCCGCGGGCAATTCTTGCATCGGTTGACCCTGACGCTTGAGGATAGTTTCTACTACCCAACGCTTTTCGCGGGAAATAGGCTGGCTTTCGACCACAATCACTTCGTCGCCAATCTCGCATCCGATTTCATCGTGGGCTTTGACTTTCATCGAAGCATGTACCACTTTACGGTAGAGGGGATGCTGATAGGTTCGGGTGACTTTCACCACGACTGTCTTTTGCATTTTGTTACTGGTGACTACACCGGTTAATCGTCGCCGCGTGTTCATTTTCCACCTTCCCGATTTTGTGAAAGTTCCCGCTCTCTCAGCGCCGTCTTGAAGCGCGCAATCAGACGGCGGGTCTGCTTCAACCGGCTGGTATCAGTTTGCTGACCGGTCACAATTTGAAAGCGCAGATTCATTAACTCTTGCTGGGCATCGGACAACTTGGCTTTCAACTCATCAACGGACATCAGGCGTACCTGTTCGCTCTTCATGCTGCTTCTCCTGTTGCCGACTCATGGCGGGCAACAACCTTTGTCTTAATCGAAAATTTATAAGCAGCCTGACGCAGTGCTTCAACCGCCATTTCCGCAGGGAGACCACCCAGTTCAAACATCACCCGACCCGGGCGGACAACCGCTACCCAGTACTCCACCCCGCCTTTTCCCTTTCCCATGCGCGTTTCCGGCGGTTTTTGGGTGTAGGGTTTATCGGGGAATATGCGAATCCAGACTTTTCCGCGGCGGCGCATCGAACGAACCAGAGCGCGGCGGGCAGCCTCGATCTGTCGCGCGGTGATCCAACCGGGTTCTAGCGCTTGCAAGCCAAACTCGCCGTAGATCAGTTCCGCCCCTCGCAAGGCTTTACCTTTCATGCGACCGCGCTGCTGCTTGCGCCATTTGACACGTTTTGGCATCAACATGATTGCTTACCTCTCTTCATCACGTCTGGGTGTAAACCCAGCGCAAGGTTCACTCACTGACGTATACGCCCTCAGTGGCTTCGGCTTTTTCTTCCGCGCCGGGCAGAACTTCACCTTTATATACCCAGACCTTTACGCCAATCTGTCCGTAGGTGGTCAAGGCTTCCGCTCGCGCGAATTCAATATCGGCGCGGATGGTTTGCAAAGGCACCCGTCCTTCGCGCAGCCAAACGCTGCGCGCCATTTCAGCGCCGCTCAATCGTCCGGCAACTTCAACCTTGATGCCCTGGGCGCCCTGCCGGATCGCCTGCTGCAACGCGCGCTTCATCGCGCGGCGATACGCCACGCGCCGTTCAATCTGTCCGGCGATATTCTTGGCGACCAAATACGCATCGCAATCGGGCAGTTTGATCTCTTTGATCTCCAAATCAATCTTCTTTTTGGTCAAGGCTTCCAGATCCTGGCGGATCTTCTTGACGGTTTCGCCTTTACGCCCGATGAGGATGCCCGGCTTGGCAGTGTGAACGATCACCTTCACCTTACCCGGAAAGCGCTCAATCTCTACTTTAGAGATGGCAGCCCGGTCGGCATCGGTGAAGATCAGTTTGCGAATTTCAAAGTCCTGGTGCAGCTGCTCGGTGTACTCGCTGCCATCAGCGTACCAACGACCTTCCCACGGTTTGTGGACGCCCAGACGAAATCCAATTGGATGTACTTTTCGACCCATAACTTCTCCTGGTTTCTGCTTGCCGGTGGCGCACTTTCTATGGCATCCACCGGACGAAAATCGCCTTATTCCTGCTCCCGCAGAACGACAGTCACGTGCGAGGCACGTTTGAGCAGCGGTTTGAACCGGCCGCGGGCGCCAAAACGACGCCACTTACGAGTGGGTGCTTCGTCCGCGGTTATCTGGTAGATGACCAGATTGTTGCGGTCGATCCCAAAATTTTCCTCCGCGTTGGCAACTGCCGAAGCCAGCAGTTTGCGCACCGGTAGGGCAGCGCTCTTGTTGACAAACTTGAGCGTATCCAATGCTTCCACTGCCGGGCGCCCACGCACCAGGTCAACCACCAGGCGCACTTTTTGGGCGGAGACTGGACAAAAACTTAATATGGCTCGAATATCATTTGCCATTGTTGTTTACCTCTTGGAGGATTTTTCCGCCACATGCCCGCGGAAATGCCGGGTGGGTGCGAACTCACCCAATCGGTGCCCCACCATGTTTTCGGTGATGTAAATCGGGACATGGCGGCGGCCGTCATGAACCGCAATGGTATGTCCTACCATTTGGGGGAAGATGATGCTCGCCCGGCTCCAGGTGCGAAGCACTTTCTTTTCTCCGCGCGTATTCATCAGCTCGATCTTTTTCAACAACTTCGGGGCTACAAATGGGCCCTTTTTCAATGAACGTGACATATCTCGTCCCTCTTTCGCTGTTACTGGTCAGTCATCCCCGCCGCTTACCGTTTGGCGTCGCTGCGGCGGCGCACGATATATTTATCCGTCGTTTTGTTGCGGCGGGTCTTGTAACCACGAGTGGGTTTACCCCATGGGCTCTTCGGACCAGGCATACCCACCGGCTGGCGACCTTCACCGCCACCGTGCGGGTGGTCGCGGGGCGACATCGCGGTGCCGCGCACGGTTGGGCGAATCCCCATATGGCGTTTGCGACCCGCTTTGCCCAGTTTAATATTGCCATGATCCAGATTGCCAACCTGTCCAATGGTGGCATAACACACCTGACGCACCAGGCGCACTTCACCGGATGGCAACCGAACCTGGGCAAAATCGCCTTCCTTTGCCAGTAATTGGGCAGCTGCGCCAGCCGACCGCACCATTTGACCGCCACGACCAGGGTGAACTTCGATATTGTGGATCATGGTGCCGACCGGAATGTTGGCAATTGGCAAGCAATTGCCCGGGCGGATATCCACATTCGCGCCCGCCACTACCATATCGCCAACCTTCAAACCAACCGGGGCGATAATGTAGCGTTTTTCGCCATCGGCGTACACCAGCAGCGCCAGCCGCGCGGTGCGGTTGGGGTCGTATTCGATGGCTGCCACTTTGGCAGGCACATTCAATTTGTTGCGCTTGTAATCCACCAGGCGGATGAAACGGCGGCTGCCACCTCCGCGATGGCGCACCGTAACCTTGCCCAGATTGTTGCGCCCGGAATGATTCTTGCGGATGACCAGCAGAGAACGCTCTGGCGTGGATTTGGTAATTTCTTCGAAGCCGTAACCGGTCATGCCACGTTGACCGGGGGTAATCGGTTTGTAGACTTTGATCGCCATTATTCGACCCCTTCAAAGATCGGAATTCTATCTTCAGGCGCCAGGGTGATAACGGCTTTCTTGTAAGCCTGATTACGCACCACAACACGGCGGCTGCGCGCACGGCGCGTACGCTTGGCGGGCACGTTGATGATGTTCACCCGCACCACTTTCACATCAAAAATCTGCTCCACCGCATCTTTCACCATTGATTTTGTGGCATCGCCTGCCACTTCAAATACGTACTGGTGCAGGCTGCTAACCTGATAGTTGGTTTTTTCAGTCACCAACGGGCGGCGGAGAATGTCATAAATGGTCGTCATGCTTGCCTCCTACCTATCCCAGATTGTCGCTGATAACATCCAGAGCAGCCAGCGGCAGAACGACCTTGTCGAACTTAAGCAGGTCACGGATGTTAAGATACGAAGCCAATAAAATCTTGGTTGCTGGCAAATTGGCGCTGGAGAGAATAACGTTCCGGTAAGCATCCTTGGCAGGAATGACAACCAGAGCGCTGGCATCCCCAACCAGCGAACTGAGAGCTTTCGCCATCAGGCGGGTCTTGGGTTCAGCCATTGTCAATTCATCCACCACCACAATTGCCGCCTCGGAAGCCTTAACCGAAAGGGCAGAACGCAACGCTGCCTTACGCATCTTGCGTGGCATAGATTGGCTGTAACTGTGCGGGTGGGGAGTGTGAATCCGCCCGCCACCTTTCCATTGCGCTGCGCGGATGGAACCCTGGCGAGCCCGACCGGTGCCTTTTTGGCGCCATGGTTTTCGTCCGCCACCGGCAACCTCGTTGCGAGTTTGGGTATCATGAGTTCCAAGGCGCGCGTTTGCCATCTGGCGCACATACGCCTGGTGCATCAAATCCAAATTAATTGGGGCAGAAAAGATGGCTTCAGGCAGTTCCACCTGCTTGATCTTTTCGCCCTCCATGTTGAATACGTCTACTAACATAGTTCCTTCGCTCCGTCAGTCCAGGTAAAGTCGCGGCGCGCTATTGCTTGCGCGCTTCTTTGATAACAACCAACCCGCCACGCGGGCCCGGAACCGCACCACACACGCCGATTAAATTTCGTTCGGTATCCACCAAAACCACCTTCAAATGCTGCGCAGTGACGCGGTCATTGCCCATATGACCTGCCCCACGTGAGCCTTTGAAGACCCGCCCCGGCGTTGTTCCGGAACTGCGGGAGCCCGGCGCACGCTGCCGGTCCGATTGACCGTGAGTCT
Source organism: Bellilinea sp. (assembly GCA_039666315.1). Lineage (GTDB taxonomy): Bacteria > Chloroflexota > Anaerolineae > Anaerolineales > Anaerolineaceae > Bellilinea. The sequence continues at coordinate 560,808 of JAVSME010000016.1, forward strand.
TCGGACCGCCGCGAAATCCATGGCGCTTGACGCTACCCTGGAAGCCTTTGCCTTTGCTGGTGCCAACCACATCGACCCGTTCACCCACACTGAACGATTCGACAGTCACAGTTTCCCCTTCGTTAACCTCGGGGTTCTTGGCGCGAAATTCGCGCACAAAACGCAACGGAGGCAAATTAAGACCGGACCGCTTAAGATGACCCAGCTCGCCGCCGGTCAAGCGCTTCGGTTTTACTTCGCCATACCCCAATTGAACGGCGGAATAGCCGTCATTTTCAGGCCGTCTAATCTGGGTAACGTAACAAGGCCCAGCTTCGATAATTGTGACTGGAATTGCCACACCTGCATCATCGAAAATCTGGGTCATGCCGATTTTCTTCCCGATCAGCCCTTTAAACATCTCTGTTGTTCTCCTTGATCTTCCAAAGGTATGAGACTGTCAGTCTGGGCTAGACTGCATCATCCCTGAACGCCGGGTAGTTAGTGCCTTGCTGCGACAGTTGAAGTTTGTTCTGCGCCCACAAAGACACTCTTACTCAGCCATGTTTTGGCGGGAAAATGTTTCCCTGTATGCCAAACCGCTCTATTATAATCCAACTGTGTCAATTTGACCAGAGTTGGTCTTGCTTTCCGTCGGGCGGGGCAGGCAACCAACTGCTCTCTGCCTGCTCCGTAGCCCGTAAAATCACCGGGGGTTACACCCCACAGCGCATTCGGGGTTAGATTTTAATTTCGATATCCACACCGGCAGGCAGGTTAAGCCGCATCAGCATGTCGATCGTTTTTGAATCCGGATCGAGAACATCGATCAGGCGGTTGTGCGTGCGCACCTCAAAATGTTCGTGCGAGTCTTTATCAATAAATGTTGACCGGCGTACGGTGAACCGTTCGATACGGGTGGGCAGCGGAACCGGTCCGACGACAAGCGCGCCACTGCGCTCCGCGGTTTCCACAATCCGCTTGGCAGACTGGTCCAACACCCGGTGGTCATACGCCTTCAAACGAATACGAATGCGTTGTTTTGCCATGTTACTCCACCTAGTCCAAGATCTTGGTAATGACACCAGCGCCGACGGTCAAGCCGCCTTCGCGGATGGCGAATTTCGAACCCTGCTCCAGCGCCACCGGCACAATCAGTTCCACATCCATGTCCACGTTGTC
>JAVSME010000002.1:0-491247 GCA_039666315.1 Bellilinea sp.
GGCGGGTCGGCGGGGCTTGCGCCCCGCCTCGCGGGGGCTTCGCCCCCGCGCCCGCCTTTTTGATTGCTCACCTGCACCACCTGCCGCAACACTTGCGGCAGGTGCAAGTGTCGACCGCTGCGCGGTCTCGCAATGACGGGCAGGCTGCGTTTCCATCCTTGCGCGTCGTCAATTGGCGTTAATCATTTGTAAGGCGGTCGAAATTGGATTCACCTCTTTTTTCCGGTATACTGTACATACAGTTTACGCGCGCCTGACCATCCGGTTGAGCGGGAAGGCGGCGCGATCTTCCATTGCGCGAGGGTGCGATGAAACGAGTGCTAATTGTCGAAGATGCGCTGGACCTGGGGCGGATGCTCCGGCTGGCGCTGGAAACGCTGGACCGCTCGCTTTCGGTGCGGGTGATCCAATCGGCGGAGGAAGCCCTGCTGGAGTTGACCAGCGCGCCGCCGGTGGCGCTGATCATTAGCGATATTCGTCTGCCCGGCATGTCCGGTTTTGATTTGCTTAAAAAGGTGCGCCTGCGCAGCCCCGAATCGCGCATTATGCTCATTACCGGTCTGGGGGATGAAACGGTTCTGCGCCAGGCGGCTGAAGCGCGGGTTGACCGCTTTATGCGCAAGCCGATCGAGATGAGCGAGTTCTTGAATACCGCCGCCGAATTGCTGGATATTCAGACTCCCGCCGCCGGTGAAGCCCCGCCAGTTCAAAGCCTTGCCCCGCCTGCGCCGCGCGAGGACCTGCCCAGCCTGCTGACCCGCCTGCGGCGCGAGCTGGGCGCTGCCCTGGCGCTGCTGTGCGATGATCACGGGCGGGTGGTGGCGCAAGCCGGCGAGATGAGCGGGCTGGATTTCGAACGCCAGTGGGCGCCGCAAATCATGGCGGCGTTGAGCGCGGCGGCGAAAACAGCCCGCCTGGTGCGCTCCGGGCTGCCCCTGGCTGTTCTGGCGCTGCGCGGCGACGAGCAGCACCTGCTGCTTGCCCCGGTTGGCGCGTATGCTCTGGTGATGGTGGAAAACCAGGATCACAGCGGTCTGCGCACCGCGCTGGCGTTCGAAGCCTTGCTGCGCGCGCAGGTTGATCTGGCTGCCATCCTGACTGCCATGGGGGTGGAGTTCTACCCGCGCGGGGAGGTTTCCCGCCAGGCTGCCCCGCCGCCCTCGCCGGCGGCGGAGGCGGTGGAGCAAACCGCTCCGCCGGACGAAACCCCGCTGCTGGACAAACTGGAATTGCACCTGCAGCGCGGCAGTGGGCTGCTCGACCCGCAGCAGGTTGCGGATTTTTGGGATGCGGCGGCAGATGAGCAGCCGCTCCAAGCGGACAACCCCGATGCGCTGACCTACGAGCAAGCCCGCCAGTTAGGGCTGGCGCCGGACGAGAACGAGCGTTGATAAATCGGATATAATCCTGGTTGTTGGCATTACCTGGCAGGCGTTTTAGTGCAGAACGCTTATTTGAAAAATAATTAATGGTGGCGCATTGAATCTTTCTAAATCAACCCGCAAGCCGGGCATACGCCTGGTGTTTCGCCTGTTTTGCCTGGCAGCGCTGTTATCGCTCGCGCTGATGGGGACCGCCCGCGCCCAGGGGCTGCCCCCGCCCGAATCCGGTGGCGGCGTGGTGCAAAACGAGGTGCTGCAAAGCCTGCAAGAGCAGGGCAGCAGCGATTTCATCATTGTGATGAGCGAGCAAGCCGATCTGAGCCCGGCGCACGGCATGGACTGGGAGCAGCGCGGCTGGTTCGTGTACAACACGCTCAAAGAAACCGCCGAGCGCAGCCAGGCAGCCGCGCGGGCGGTACTGGATGCGCAGGGCGTGCGCTACCAGTCGTTCATCGCCGGCAATGAGATTTACGTTTACGACGGCGACCCGGCGGCGCTGAACGGCGTGCTGGCGCTGGGCGGCATTGCGGAGGTGATTGCCCCGGTGCAAATCAGCCTGGCGGCACCTTTCCGGCTGGTGCAGCCCGCTCCGCTGCCGCAAACGGAACTTCAATCCGCCATTCCGTGGGGCATTGACTACAGCGGCGCGCCGGATTTTTGGGCTTCGTTCGGGCTGCGCGGCGAGGGCATCCGCGTGGCGAGCATTGATACCGGCGCGCAGTACGATCACCCCGCGCTGGCGGGTTCCTACGCCTGCGCCGGCGGCAGCCCGGGCGATGCGCGCTGCTGGCGGGATGCAACCAACGTCTGTCCGGCGGGCATTCCCTGCGACGACCAGGGTCACGGCACGCACACCCTGGGCAGCATGGTTGGCAGCGATGATCCGTCGCTGCCCTATAACGCCGGCATGGCGCCCGGCGCGCAGTGGATCGCCTGCAAGGGTTGCGCCGGTTCGACGTGCAGCGGCGCGCACCTTTCTGCCTGCGCCGACTGGCTGATCGCCCCGGGCGGCAATCCGAACAACCGCCCGCAGGTGGTCAACAACTCGTGGGGCGGATCCAGCGGCGGCGGCAACGCCTGGTTCCGCGCCAGGGTGGTCGCCTGGCGGGCGTCGGGCATCTTCCCGGTCTTTGCGGCGGGCAATTACGGCGCCAACGGCTGCTCCAGCCTGGTTTCGCCGGGCGATTATCCCGAATCCTTCGCCGTGGCGGCGCACGATTCGGGCGGCCGGGTCGCCTATTTCTCCAGCCGTGGTCCTGCCAGCGCGGCGCTGGGCGCGCAGCCCTACACCAAGCCCAACCTGATCGCCCCCGGCACGGGTGTCATTTCCGCCGAGCCGGGCAGCCAGTGGGGCTGGCGCAGCGGCACCTCGATGGCTGCCCCGCATGTTGCCGGGGCAGTGGCGCTGCTCTGGTCGTGCGCACCGGCGCTCAAAGGTCAAATGGACGCCACCGTTCAGGCATTGCAGCAAACCGCCCGAACGCCGCCCGCCGACCTGACCTGCGGCACACTGCCCGCCGGGCAGGGTAACTTTGCCTACGGTTACGGTTATCTGGACGCGTGGAGGGGAGGGACGGCGATTTGTAATCCCGGTACTTATACGGGCATTGTGCGTGATGCTGAAACCGGTCAGCCTTTGAATGGGACGTTGCTCACTCTTACTAAAAATGGGGTCTCGCGGCAAACAAGAACGAATACAAGCGGGATGTTCAGCATCCTTCTTGGTAACGGGGGATGGAATATCAGCGTAGCTTACCCGGGCTATTACAGCGTCAACCTTTCCAGGACGGTTGTGGTAAATCAAACGATGAACGAGACGATTTTACTGATCCCTTATCCGTATCGGCTATATTTACCGGCGGTAACAAATTAATCCAAAGCCTTAAGGTTGGGAGATGATTGCCCCCGCCTCGCAAAGACGATTTTCTGCAGAAAGAAACGCGCGCAGCGGCGGCGTGGAGTTTCTCTGCCCTTACCGGCGGGTCAGCAGGCGGGCATAAACCGCCAGACCAGCCCCCGCCAGCAGGATGATGCCGCCAATGACCGCCAGCAGCGGCGAGCGCGCGCTCTGGGCGGCTGGGGTGGGAGCCGCCTGGGCACTCTGCTGGGCGCCAAAATCAATCAGTGAATTATCCCCCGCGCTCACTTTAAGCGCATAGTTCATCTGCGTGGTCGGGTTGTACCCCTGCGGAATGGCGACGCTGATGTTGTAATCCCCCTCTTCCAGTTCCTCAAAGCAGGTCGGGTTGTCCGTGCTCTCGCTGGTCTCGCCGGTTCGTGAAACCCGCCCCAGCCGGTCGCTAAGGCTGATTGCCCCGCCGGGGATGGCTGCTTCGCCGTCTTCTGCCAGGGCGTTGCCGTTGCGGTCGTCGAATAAAACAATGCACACCTGCCCGGTGCCGCGAAACGGCGTGGGCGAGGGCAGCAGCGGGGTTTCGGTCGGCAGGGGACCGGCGGGGGTTGGCTGCGGCTCTGCCGTGCCGAGCAGCAGCTGGTTGCCGGTAATCAACACGCAGGCGGCATCCAGGTTGTTCAGCCGGCGCAGTTCATCCAGCGGAATCTGGTTGAGCAGCGAAACGCTGATACAGGTATCGCCCGCTTTGATGGTGTACAAAATAAGCCCGTTCTGGTTGGGGGTGGGGGTGAAATACAGCACCTGTGCCTGCGGTGGCGTGTCTTGCGGCAGACTCAGGCTAAGGATCAACCCCAACAAAATAGCCAACGCAGCCAGTATGATCCATTGTCGAGTGTGTAATGTGCTGCTCATACCCGCGATTATAACATACGTCCCTTCCGGTTGAGGTTTTCAATCCAGCCGCCAACCCGCTTGCGGGCGGCAGCGGCTGGCAGGCAGCGTGCGGTTGTCAGTGCGGCGGCTGGTATTCGACCCGGTTGCGTCCCCCGTTTTTTGCCCGGTACAGCGCCTGGTCGGCTCGTTGCAGCAGGCTCTTGAGGGTGTCACCGGGGGCATGGATGGTCACTCCGAATGAAGCCGTGACCGGGATGCTGAGGCTGAATTCGTGCGCCTCCACCGTTTCGCGCAGCCGCTGCGCCAGCTGGCTGGCGCGCTGCGCGTCCTCTTCGCTGGCGATGATCAAAAATTCTTCCCCGCCCCAGCGCCCAATCACGTCGCTGGCGCGCAGTTGAAAATGCAAACACTCGCCCACCTCGCGCAGGATCAGATCGCCGCTGTCATGCCCAAAGGTATCATTGATGCGCTTGAAGTAGTCAATATCCACCAAAATAACTGCCGCGGGGACATCCTGGCGCAGCCGTTCCTCCAGCGTATCGGTCAGCCCGCGGCGGTTGGGCAGCAGGGTCAGCGTGTCGGTGTGCGCCAGTTTATGGATGCGGTTGGCTTCCACCATCGTCCGGTGCAGGTCGTCTTTGGCGCGGGCAAAAATATACAACAGCAGTCCAATGGCGGCAATGCGGATTTCCAGGCGGATAAACTCCAGCACCAGCGCGTCGGGGATGTTCCAAAATCGCCAGCCGCCAATCAGGGCGGTCAGGACGACAAAACCCAGGCAGAAGAAAGCCGCCAGGTTGCGCTCGAAAACGATGTAACTGATGATGAAGATAAAGGCAATCACCCAGTATACTGCTTCCACCTCTGCCCACACTTGCGTCAGATCGCGGCTGGTGATGATCAGGTAGGCATATTTGCTGGTGAAAAGCAGGCTGACGATCGTCAGAACGAAACGCTCGATGGCTGCCAGCGGAACGCGCCGCCACAGCAGCGCGCCGCTCCACCCCAGCGCAAAGAACAGCAAAAATGGATACGTATGCGCAATGAAAACATCCTCATCCCTGCGCTGAAGCCATACAATATAAATTGCTGGTATGCCTGCCAGGCTTGCCAGCAGGTAGATCAGGCGGCGCAGTTTTTCCTGCTGGTTGGAGAGCAGGGTCAGGGTTTCCCGGACGGGCGGCTTGTTGGGCTGAGATTCGTTCATCCAGAGCAGGCGGGCGGGGAGAATAGGACGGATGGTTTGCGGACGCCCGTAATTATCTCATAGAATAGTGGCTTGAAGCGGACAGGTCAGGATAAGTGTCACTAAAAACCGGAACGGGAAGCGGGTATAATCGTTTTGATATGAAAGTTTGTTCAGTCCGCATTTTCCAGGAGGGCAGCCGTCATGCCGCTCGATATTGTAATTGGCACGCAATGGGGCGATGAGGGTAAAGGACGCATTGTTGACCTGCTGGCTGCCCAGGCAGATATTGTGGCGCGTTTCAACGGCGGCGACAACGCCGGGCATACCGTCACGGTTGGCAGCCGCACCTTTAAATTGCACCTGATTCCATCCGGCATCATCCACCCCCACACCATTGGGGTGATGGGCAACGGCATGGTGATCAACCCGGTAACTTTCATCAGCGAAGTAGACATGCTGCAGAACGCCGGCGTCCCGGCTAACCCGGAGCGGCTGCGCATTTCCTATGCCGCCCACCTGATTACCCCGGCGCACCGCGCGCTGGATGCTGCCCAGGAAGCTGCGCGCGGGCAGGGTCAGATTGGCACCACCGGGCGCGGCATCGGTCCGGCGTATACCGGCAAGACCTCGCGCAACGGACTGCGCCTGGAGGATATGCTCGATCCTGAATCCTTCCAGCGCAAGATGAAGCGCCACGTTGAAGAAATCAACGCCATGCTGACGGGCATGTACAAAGCCGAGCCGCTCGATGAGAATACTGTGGCGCGCGAATACGCGAAATTCGCCGCGCAAATGATTCCTTACATCACCGATGCTGGCTGCCTGATACACCAGGCGCTTGGGCAGGGCAGGCGCGTGCTTGCGGAAGGCGCGCAGGGCACCCTGTTGGATATTGACCACGGCACCTATCCGTATGTGACCAGTTCTTCAGCCACCGCGGCGGGCGCGCTGGTGGGGCTGGGGCTGGGCATTGCCTCCGTGGAGCGTGTCATTGGGGTAACCAAAGCCTTTCAAACCCGGGTTGGCGCGGGACCTTTCCCCACCGAGGTGTTTGGTAAAACCGCCGAAAGGCTGCGCGGAAGCGGCAAGAACCCGTGGGATGAATTTGGCACCACCACCGGGCGCCCGCGCCGGGTGGGCTGGCTGGATGGCGTCCTGCTGCGCTACGCCCTGCGGGTGAACGGCGTGACCGAGCTGATGGTTACCAAGATGGATATCCTCAGCGGCTTAAGCAACCTGCGCTTGTGCACGGCTTATCAATCCGGCACGGAGACTATCGCGCAGCTGCCGATGGGACCCGGCTGCCTCGAACCTTACGACCCGGTTTATCAGGAACTGGCTGGCTGGGACGAGGATATCACCCAGGTGCGGCGGTGGGAAGGGCTGCCCACAGCGGCTCAGCATTATGCCCACCGGTTGAGCGAATTTTGCAGCGTGCCCGTGCGCCGGCTTTCCGTTGGTCCGGAACGCGAACAGGTGGTGGACGTTCCGCTGTGACCCGGCTTATCTTGCTGCTGTTGCTTATCTTAATCCTGACGGGGGCAGCGGCAGCCTGTTCGCCTGCCGCGAACGGTGATTTACCCGCCGCGCCAACCGCCACCCCGCAGCCGACGGCAACCGCCACGGCGACGATTGTCTGGTTCCCGCCCACCTCCACCCCTACCCCTCAGCCAACCCGCGAATATATCCCCACCCCGACCCCGCAATTGGGCATTGACCGGCTCATGCTGAGCGACGATTTTACCAGCCGCGACACCTGGGCGACCCGCCGCACCGCCATCGGCAGCGTGGCGTATGGGGTGGACGACCTGACTCTGGCGGTGGCAACTGCAAAAGGTTACCTGGTTGGACTGCGCCATGAGCCGCAGCTGGACGATTTTTACCTTGAGATCACTGCCAGCCCCAGCCTGTGCCGCGACGCCGACCAGTACGGTCTGCTGCTGCGCGCCAGTGATGAATGGAATTATTATCGCTGGGTGCTTACCTGTGATGGGCGCACCCGGCTGGAAAAGGTCAAACAAGGCGCGATAGCCCTGGTTCAGGATTGGATCGAATCGCCTCAGGTGCCGGCTGGCGCGGGCGTTGATGTGCGCCTGGCGGTGTGGATGTATGGCGCGGAGATGCGCTTTTATATTAGCGGCGTCGAGCAGTTCAGCGCGCGCGATGGGCTGTGGCAGAGCGGTCGCCCGGGGGTGTATATCCGCGCCGCCGGCGACCCGCCGCTCACGGTCAGTTTCGATGACCTGTCGGTCTGGTCGCTCGACCGGGCGGTTATCCCAACCCCTACCCGCCCGCCAACGATCACGCCTCAGTCCTGAGATAAAGAATGCCCCAAAATTCCACCCCCACAGCCAAAAGGCGCGGGGGAAATTTCGTGTACAATACAAAATAAGTTTTCGATTTTTGTTGGAATTCAGGAGATGCCATGTATCACACCATCATCATCATTGGAAATTTGGGGCGTGATCCGGAAATGCGTTACACACCCAGCGGTCAGCCTGTCACCAGTTTCAATGTGGCTTCCAACCGCCAATATACCGGACAAAATGGCCAAAAGGTCAAAGAGACGATCTGGTTTCGGGTTTCGGTGTGGGGCAAGCAGGCGGAAACCTGCAACCAGTACCTGCGAAAAGGCAGCAAGGTGCTGATCGAGGGCCGCCTGGTGCCGGATTCCGCCACCGGTGGACCGCGCATCTGGTCGCGCAGCGATGGCACCTCAGGCGCCTCCTACGATGTCACTGCCAACACAGTGCGCTTCCTCTCCACGCGCGGCGAGGCGGATGGCGAAGCGGGCAGCGATGACCTGCCGGAAATGGAAAGCGGCGATGAGATCCCCTTCTAACGGGCTGCGCCAGCCATGAATACCCCCTCCAACCGGCCGGCGGCAGGCATACCGATGGAACTGCCCGAGGACCTCCATCCGGTCTATAGCAACGTGGTGCGCATCAGCCACACTCCAACCGATTTTGTCCTCGATTTCGTCCAGGTGCTGCCCGCTCAGATGCGCAACCTGATCCGTTCGCGCATCCTCATGTCGCCGGTCGGCGCAAAATTATTCCTGCGCGCGTTTACCGAAAACCTTGCCCGTTACGAAGCCAGTTTTGGCGAGATTACCATCCCGCAAGGCGATGCCGGGCTGGCGGGAGATCTTTTCCGCCGTATTCAGCCCGGCGATACGCCGGATTCGGGGTAAACAGACATGCCGGATTTAAGCGAACTTAACGCCCGTATCCACCAGGTTTTCGAGGCGCTCAACCATGCGCGCGAGCAGGCGTTGCTGCAAGCCCGCCAGTTGACCCGCCTGTGCGCCAACACCATCCGCGCCATTCATCGCGGCGAGATGCAAACCGCCCACCAGAACCTGCAAGAAGCCGCCGCCACCGTTGCCGCCCTCAATCTCCTGCTGGCGGATTATCCGCTGCTGCTTCATGCCGGATACACCCAGGACGCGCTTAAGGAATATGTCGAAGCCAACCTGACCTGCGCTATCATCGAAGACCGTTCCTTGCCTTCCAGCGAGGCGCTGGGGGTCGAGTATGCGACTTACCTGAACGGTATGGCTGAGGTGACCGGCGAACTACGCCGCCGCTGCCTGGATATCTTGCGCCAGGGCTATTCCGAGGAAGCCGAGCGGCTGCTTTCCTGGATGGATGAAATCTACAACCTGCTGGTGACGGTGGATTACCCGGACGCGCTGACCAATGGTCTGCGCCGCCAGACCGACCTGGTGCGCGGAATTGTGGAGCGCACCCGCGCCGACCTGACCCTCAGCCTGCGCGAGGAGCGTTTGCAGCAGGCGATTGAGCGAGCCACCGGGCGGCTGACCGACGAGAATCAGACATGAGCCGCGCGCTGCGCGCCTCGGAGATTGGGGCTTATCTGTATTGTAAACGCGCCTGGTGGTACCAGCGCCAGGGGCTGCCATCCGAGAACGAACCGGCGATGCTGGAAGGCACGCTCACCCACCGCGCCCATGCGCGCGGGGTGCTTTCGGCGCGGCTGCTGCGTCTGCTCGGCTGGCTGCTGCTGATTGCCGCGCTGGTTTCACTGGCGGTTGGTCTGACTTTGCTGCTCCTCGATTAAGCGGTAATGGCGTTCTGGCTTGGGTTAATTTTGGCGGTCGCAGCCCTTGTGCTGTTGTGGATAGGCGCGCGCCAGCAGCGCCGCAGCGGATTGCCGCCCGGGCGGGTGCTGTACAGCGACCCCAAGATCATCGGCGAGCCGGAGCGCGCCCTGTTCGATGCGCAAACCATGCTGACCGGCAAGCCGGATTACCTGGTGCGCGAAGGCGACGCGGTCATTCCGGTGGAGATAAAAAGCGGCTGGGCGCCGTCCGAGCCGCATCCGGGGCATGTGTATCAGCTAATGGCATACTGCCTGTTGGTCGAGCGAGGGATGGGCGTCCGCCCGCCATACGGTATCTTGCGTTACCGCAACCGCGCCTTTGCGATTGACTACACCCCCCAGGCGCAGCGCGAACTGCTCGCGCTGATTGAGGAAATGCGCGCTGCCGCGAACAAAGAACAGCGGCGCTCGCACGATGAGCCGCAGCGCTGCGCGGGGTGCGGTTTCCGCAGCCAGTGCGATCAGCGCCTGCCCTGACCGCTGCTGCTGTTGGCGGGCAGTTCAGGGTTTGGTTTCTTCCTGCCGGCAACCGTTGCTGATCAGGCTCTTTTGCAACTCCACCATGGTTGGTTTGCTGGCTCCGTTTTCGCGTTCGCCGCGAATACGGGTAATCCGGCTGTAGCCGCACGAAGTCCAGAAGCGCAGCGCGCGCCAGTTCTTTAAACCCACCTTGACCCGCGCTTCGCGAAAGCCAATCGCGCGGGCGCGCTGTTCCAGGCTGGATACGATCTCGCGCCCGAAGCCGCGTCCCTGAAAGACCGGGCGCAGGTACAGGCTGCCAATGTAGATGCTATCCGGGGCTGGGTGACCAAAATAAACTGCCAGATAGCCGACCGTATCGCGGCTTTCCAGATCGCGGATGAGGTAGATTGATTCGCGCCAGGCTACTCCGCCGGGCGGCAGCGCGTTATGGCGCAGCGTTTGAAGCGCTTGCTGATCGGGCGGAAGGGTTTGCCCGGACTCGCGCAGCACCTCCTGGTTTTCGCTCATGATCAGCGTCAATTGATCCAGCGAGCGCTCGTCCGCCAGGTGCAGGAAGCAGGCTTGTGTCTCCCAGCGCTCGGGCAGAAAAGCGCGCGGCGCGCCTTCGCTTCGCATCCAAAAATGCGTGTCAGTCTCCCCGACCACCGAAAAGCCCAGCCGTAAATACAACTGGCAAGCCGGATTGATTTTGAGCACCCGCAGGCTGACCGGCAGCCCGCGCGTGACAGCCCGTTCGAGCAGTTCGCGGATTAATGTTGTGCCAATCCCCAGTCCCTGATATTCGGGCAGCACCTCAATTTTGGACAGCACAATCCCCAGCGAAGTTTCCTCCACGCTCAACATGCCGACCTCCGCGCCCATGTAGCGGATGATCTGGCTGTGCTGCGGGTTGAAATGCTCGCGCAAGTAGCGTTTCTGGAATTCCTCGTCCCACCCCCAGGTCTGCTGGATATATGGTTTGAGAGCGGCGCAATGAACCTGCCATAAAAAGTCGAAGTCTTGTTCGTTTGCCGGTCGCAGGGAAAGATCGTTTCTCATGCTTTCCTTGAAGTGTTGCGCAGAGTCTGATGGGTTCGCCAGCAGGTTTGCAAAAATCCTGCCAGATGGCGCAGCGGGCGAATGTGACTTTTCTCCCCGGCGTAAATGGTGCGGATTTCGATCCAGTCCAGCCGCATACCCGCTTGAATACAGCGCACAATCATATCCACCTCGAACTCAAAGCCACGCTCGCTGCCCGGCTCTTGCAGCAAGACCTGCAGCAGCCGCTGGCTGATCAGGCGGTAACCGGACTGGTTGTCGGCTATGGGCTGCCCGGCTGCCCAGGAGAACAACGCCGCGCCGAGCGTGTTGCTCAGCCGCCGGACGGGCGGCATCTGGCGGAAGTTGCGCTTGCCGATGATCAGATCAGCCCGCGCATGGGAGAAGTGGTTGAGAAAGGCGGGTATTTCAGCCGGGTCGTGCTGTCCATCGGCATCCAGGGTAATCACCGCCTGAACGCCGCGCTGCAGGGCAGCTTGAAAACCGCGCAGCAGCGCGGCGCCTTTGCCCTGGTTGGGAAACTGCGCCAGCACCTCGGCTCCGGCAGCGCGCGCGAGGCTGGCAGTATCGTCCTGCGAGCCGTCATCCACTACCAGCACCGGCAGGAAGCGGCGGGCAGCCTCGGTGACTGCGCCAATCTGTGCGGATTCATTGTAGGCGGGAATCAACGCCAGAACATGATCCGAAACAGGGACAGCCGGAACGAGGGCTTGCACGGTCGCGGTAATACCTCCAAGCGAAGCCGGTTTGTGGCCGGGAGCATGATCTTTGCCCGATTGGGTATGGAGCTGAATGGTTACCCGCAACCCGCCCGCAGGTAATCCATTAGATAGAGCAACCTGAACGTTTTTGATTGTATCATAGCCACACCGCCTGGTAACCTAAAAAAACCTTTCAATTTATCCTTGGGGGAGTAAACTGCGCGCTCGCTTTCATTCTGGCGTACAATTAACCCGTGTCACAGTCCGGCGATCCATCCCTTCGCATCCGCCGCAGGAAGGCTGCCCTGAACTTTCTGACGGGTGGCGTGGCGCTTGTCCTGTTGGCGGTGCTGACGCTCCGGCTGTTGGAAAACCAAACCAACTTGCCCGGCGAGACTCTGCTGGCGCTGCTCTCGCTGCTTACCTTGCTGGTGCTGGGTTTTGCGGTTGGCGGGCTGGGGTATGTGCTGCGCAGCAGCCTGTCCAACCGCTACCTCAGTCCCATCCTGCTGATTGTTTTCCTGGCGTACTTGCTGCCAGCCGGGGTGTACCTTGCCCTTGGCAGTGTTCTGGCTAACCGCCTGCCAATTCTCAACCAGGCACTGCACCAGGGAATGGGACTCTCTTCCCTCTTTCCGGCGCAGCCCTGGCTGTTTTTGTGGCAGGCGCTGATCCTGGCGTTTGTGGGTGCCCCGCCGGCGCTGCCCCGCGCGGCGGAGGACTCAGCGCACCGGCTGCCGGGCGTGCCGCTCGGACTGCTTGGCGGCGCGGCAATTGGGCTGGCAGCGGTGTTTGCGTTCAGTTTGGGCAGCGCCTGGCTTGAATCCAGCCGCGTTATTCCGCTGCCTGTCCGCCCGGCGGACGTTCCCCCGCTCCTCCAGGCGGTGATTGTGCTGGTTGGCATTGGCATTGCGCCGTGGGCGGAGGAGCGCTTCTTTCGCGCCGAGCTGCTCGTCCGCTGGCAGCCGCGCCTGGGAGCGTGGGGGGCAGCCGCTGCCAGCGCGGCGCTGTTTGCCACCTTGCAGTTCCGCCCGCTGCTCTGGCTGCCGGCGTTCGTTGCCGGTCTGGGGCTGGCGCTGCTGGCGCAGTCTGCCGGCAGTTTGCGCCCAGCCATCCTGGCTCATGCCGTCGCCAACGCGCTGTTGTTTGCGCTGGGCTGGTATTTGTTGATTTGATCGCGGAGATACCCGATGAACGAGCAACCTGCTTCCGACATTTTGACCATTTTGCCGCTGACCGCCGCGCGCTGGGCGGATTTCGAGGCGCTGTTCGGGGCGCACGGCGCCTACGGCGGCTGCTGGTGCATGTGGTGGCGCATCCCGCGCGGCGAGTTCAGCCGCAACGGTGGCGAGGGCAACCGCCTGGCGTTCAAGGCGCTGGTGGACGCCGGGCAGATCACCGGCGTACTGGGCTACCGCGGCGGGCAGGCAGTTGCCTGGTGCTCGCTTGCGCCGCGCGAAGATTACGCCGCCCTGGAGCGCTCGCGCGCGCTCAAACGCCTCGACGGGCAGCCGGTCTGGTCGCTGGTGTGCTTTTACATTGCCCGCGCCTGGCGGCGTAAGGGGCTGGCAAAAGCCGTGCTGGCTGGCGCGCTGGCGTATGCCCGCCAGAACGGGGCGAAGATGGTCGAAGCCTACCCGGTGGACGCGCCGGGCAATCTGCCGCCGGTGAGCAGCTTCATGGGCAGCCCGGGACTGTTCCGCGCGGCGGGCTTTGTGGAGGCTGCCCGCCCTTCGCCGCGCCGCCTGATGATGCGCTACACCTTCGAAGAACCATCCTTCCCAGGAGATTGACATGACCGAGTTGTTATACCCCAGCGATAGTTACCTGCGCGAATTCGACGCGCGCGTTACCGGCGTGGACGCAGAAAACCGCGCCGTCATCCTCGACCGCAGCGCTTTTTACCCCGGCGGGGGCGGTCAGCCCTGCGACCTGGGCTGGTTGAGCGCAGCCGGGCAGACCTGGCAGGTGAGCCGGGTGCGCAAAACGCCGGACGGGCTGGCGCACAGCCTGGCGGGGGATGCCCCCTTGCCGCCGCCGGGCGCGCCGCTGCGCGGCGAACTGGACTGGGCGCGGCGCTACGCGCTGATGCGTACCCACTCGGCGCTGCACATTTTGTGCGGGGTGGTCTTCCGCGATTACGGCGCGCTGGTCACCGGCGGCGAGATGGAGCCGCTGCACGGGCGGATGGACTTCGAGTTCGAGTCGCTGACCGCCGGGCTGGTCAAGGTGATCGAGGCGGCGGTCAACCGCGAGGTGCAAGCCGCGCGCGAGGTGCGCGTACAAATTCTGCCGCGCGAAACCGCCTTTCAGATCCCCGACCTGATTCGCACCAAGATCAACCTGCTACCGGCGGGGATTGAGGAAGTGCGCACGGTGGAAATTGCCGGGCTGGACCTGCAGGCGGACGGCGGCACGCACGTCGCCAACACGCGCGAGGTGGGCGCCATCCGCGTGGTGGATTACAAGAGCAAGGGGCGCATCAACAAGCGGCTGTATATCGAGCTGGAGTGAGGGTCCCCAAGTGGGGAGAGTATAATTGTTCTACTATTAACCTGGAGAATATGCGTTGTGATAATTGATGAAAAAGTGTTGGTGAGGGATGCAGGCATCGGATTAGCCCGGATCAACCAACTTGACCAAAGGCTGCAAGATCAGTTTAGCGGCAAGTTGATGGTTCAGCCTGCTTTAACTCGACAACTGGTCAGTTTTCAGGCGAATAAAAGCCGTCCTGTTTATCGATGGTACAAGTACAAAGAAGCATTTTCGGCGTCTTTAGTCGAATATTTTCTTGCAAAATACAGAATTTCTGATGGTACGCTATTAGATCCGTTTGCAGGGAGTGGAACGGCTCTGTTTGCCGCCAGCGCAATGGGAATCAACGCGGTTGGCATCGAGTTATTGCCTATCGGACAGCAGATTATTACAACAAAGAAAATTCTCGAATCGGAATTTACCCCCAGCGACTTTGACGATTTGCAAAAATGGGGGAAAGTTCAAGTTTGGGGAAATATTGAGAAAAGGGTAACACTGCCGGAATTAAGAATTACAAAAGGCGCATACCCTGAAGCCACCAAAGAATCGATCGAAAAATATTTAACCGCTTGTGAACAGGAAAACAGCCGGGTTAAGGCAGTTCTACATTTTGCTTTGTTTTGCGTGCTCGAATCCATCAGTTTTACCCGTAAAGATGGTCAATATCTCCGCTGGGATTACCGGTCGGGGCGCAGGCAGGGCGGGAAAAGTTTCGATAAAGGGCAGATATTAAGTTTCGAACAGGCTATTTCAGAAAAAATTCAAGAAATAGTCACCGATCTTTCTCCCGCGAAACAATCGGGTTTGTTTCCAGCCACAGTAAAGCAAGGTGAGATCTTTTTATACAGCGGTTCATCACTGCAATTATTGCCCAAAATGCCCAAAGAGTCGTTTGACGCCATAATCACCTCACCGCCGTATTGCAACCGCTATGATTACACGCGCACGTATGCATTGGAATTAGCCTTGCTTAATACCGACGAAAAAGGGCTTGTAAACCTGCGTCAAGAAATGTTAAGCTGCACGGTGGAAAACCGGGCTAAGGATTTACTGGCAATCAATCCGCTTTGGACAAATGCGATTTCTGCCGCAGACGAGCAAGAAGTATTGCAAGCCATTTTGACCTATTTGGATGAGCAAAAAGCGCAAGGAACATTGAACAACAATGGAATTCCCAGAATGGTTCGCGGATATTTTTATGAAATGGCTTGCATAATTGCGGAATGCGCCAGGGTTTTACGCCCGAATGCTCCGTTGATAATGGTCAATGACAATGTTCGTTATGCCGGTGCAGGTGTCTCGGTGGATCTGATTCTTTCATGGATTGCCGAAAAACTGGGCTTTTTCATTGAAAGCATCCTGGTATTACCCAATGGCAAAGGCAACAGCAGCCAGCAAATGGGAGAACATGGACGCGAAGCCTTAAGAAAGTGCGTGTATGTTTGGAGAAAATTATGAGTTCTCATCGAAGCCATCTGAACTCCAGTGATGATTTAGTTACAACGTATGAAGGAAGCCACCCGCGCCGGTTTTGTAGCCCTGGCATTGGAAAAGAATCGTAAAGCTGTACCGTATGTCGCAGAAGCACGCGCCCTCCAAAACGCGGCGTTATCCGCAAAAACGCCTGCTGATTTACTGAAAATCAAAGGAATAGAATCTGGTCTTTTAACGGCCGCGGGCTTATCGGATAAATCTTTAAAACACTTATTGCCGGAAGACAAAGCAGAAGCCATAAACGGGCTTATAAAAAATTTCCTTGAACCAGCCGGTTCAAAGTTTATCGAAGAATTGGTCTTTCGTTTTTTGCTTACTCGTGGCGATGCGCTGGGTGAGGCGGCGCGCCTAGCACGTGAGGCTGCTGCTGAGCAGCGCGCTGTGTTTTCGAATTTTTCCGCTTCCAAATTGAAGGGATTTGAATTACAGGTACCATTCACCAAAGGAGGTTTCATATGGCTCGTTTGATCTACTCGGCAATCGCGTCGCTGGATGGATACATCGAGGACATGAAGGGCGCGTTCGACTGGGCTGCACCCGACGAGGAAGTACATGCCTTTATCAACAACCTGGAACGGTCAGCCGGAACCCATCTCTATGGACGTCGAACCTATGAGACCCTGATGGTGTGGGAAACCGACCCCAACCTGGCTGCCGGGTCTCCACTCCTGCGCGACTTTGCAGACATCTGGCAAGCCGCGCATAAAATCGTGTATTCCAAAACATTGCAGGCTGTGTCCACGCGCAAGACGCAATTGGAGCGCAGCTTCGATCCGGCAGTCATTCGACAGTTGAAACAGGCTGTCGAAGCGGATATCCTCATCGGGGGTCCCAATCTTGCCGCCCATGCCTTTCGAGCAGGGTTGATTGACGAGTGTCACCTGTTTCTCACGCCAATCATCGTGGGAGGGGGCAAACCATCACTCCCTGACAACGTTCGATTGGAGCTGGAGCTTTTGGAGGAACGCCGCTTTGGCAGTGGCGTGGTTTTCCTCCGTTATCGAACATGTCAGGGAAACGCCCCCTGACAATGCTTGCTCCTGGCGTGCGGCGTTTTCGAGTTTTTTTCTGCACCCGAGCCTTGTCCACACCTGCCCACACGCCGGTAACGCAAACGATTAGCCCACATGCCTGGAAATTTATCGGGAGTGAATATGAAAAAAGAAATTCATGTAACCTTTCTGCGACATGGACATTCTCGCGCCAACGATGCTGCCAGTTTTCAAATATAAAGGGGTGGCGCGAACCAGGGCGCGCGGTGCCCGTTGGCGCGGTGAAAAAACACGTCAGCGGCAAACGGAATAAAAAATCCCAGCCAGAACATTATCCACGCTATTCGGCGGGGTCGTTTTGGTCGGTTTGATCGCTCACGATCAGATTGTGGATATCCCAAATTGGATTCCATGCTCCGCTTTTCATGTTGGACAATATCGTTACGCTGATGTCTTCGGCAGGAAAATAACGGATTACGGCGCTTACCCCGGCATTGATGCCTTCCTTTTGGCAGCAGACGATCCGCCCGTTTCGCTCTACATAAAACCATAAGCCCAAACCATAGCGCTTGTCCCAATTCTGGCAGGCGCGGTAGTCCACCTGGGGGGTCATGAAGGCTTCGGTCATCGGCGGGGAAAGCAGCGCGCCCCGCCGCACCGCGCGCAGGAAGCGATCCAGGTCAGCAACGGTTGCATAGGCGCCGCTATCCGGTAAACCGGCTGGGGGGAAGGAATAGATGTTCTTCTTCCAGCCGATAATTTTATCCTGTTCGCCGCGAATCGGGTCGCTGCCTTCCGCCGCCCGCGGGTTGACCTGATCCATGCGCAGAAAATCAGTATCCGCCATTCCGGCGCGGGAGAAAATATTGCGGCGGACGTAGTCGCGGTATTCCATTCCGCTGGCTTTTTCAATTGCCAATCCAACCAGGATGTAACCGCAATTGCAGTAACGGCAGCCTGCGCCGGGGGGAAAATTGGCTGGCTTGTGAACGAACTGGGGCAGGAAATCTGCGCCACAGGTGACGCTATAATTGGGGCGGGCTTTCCACAGGTGCTCGTATTGCTCGCCGTTTTCCTCCTCGGCGGCGTCGCCTATCCCGGAGGTGTGGGTAAGCAAGTGAAACAGAGTCACGCGCGGGGACAGGGCGGTATCGCGTAAGTCAAGGTACTCGACCACGCGGGTATTCAGGGAGAGCAAGCCGCTGTCAACCAGTTGCAGCGCCGCCACCGCAGTGAACAATTTGGTAATGGAGGCTGTATCGAAGCGGGTGTCCAGTTCGTTTTTCACCTTCCAGGAGCGGCTGGCGTAGCCATACGCGCCGGCGAACAGGCAAAACTCACCCTGACTGATCCACACCGCGCCTGAAAAGCGCTCCTGCTGTTCCAGGGCGCGAAAGTAGCGGTTTAATTTGCTCAAGTCCTGCATGGGAAAACGTACCCGCCCCGGATTTTTAACCGAGGGCTGCCTTTCTGAAATACTCACCTGGCGCGGGTTCGGGGGATTTTTCTAAACTCTCCCACCGGGTTTTGGATGAAACCGGGCGGGAGGGTGGGAACAAATCAAAACCCGAATGGAATAATAACTTGTCATTATACCGCTAAAACTCCCAATGCACGGAACGATTTTCAACCAGCGTGCAACGTGCCGGTGATGTTTCTCACCGGCACGCAGTTGGATGACCTGGCAAAAAGTTGATGTCCCCGCGCGGAGCCGGTTGCGGCGCAGCGGAGTAAATCACTCCTCGGGTGGCAGAAAGCCATACTTTGCCAGAATGTTCTGCCCGGCGGGAGAAAGAACAAAATCCACGAATGCCTGAGCCTGGACGCGGTGCGGCGTGTTTTTAGGCGCGGCAATCGGATAAACCGCGGTGAGGTTGTATTCCGGCGGAATGGGCAGGGTGATAACCGTATCTGCTGCGCTGGCGGCATCGGTGGCGTACACGATGCCGGCATCGGCTTCGCCCAGCGAGACTTTGTTCACCACGCCCTTGACGGTGCTTTCGAATGAGACTACATTGCTGTACACCTGTTCCTTGAAGGCTGCGCCAAAGCCCGGCGCGGCGGACAGGTTGGTGATCAGCGTCTCAACATAGGCGCCCTGCGGACCTTCCCGCGCGCCCAGCACCAGCTTGACGCCGGGGCGCGCCAGGTCATTCAGGCTGGTGAGGTTGGCAGGGTTTTCTTTAGGCAGGATGACGCTCATCTGATTATGGGCAAAAATGCGCCGGTCCTGCGGATCAACCCATCCTTGCTCCTCCAGGCGGGTCATGAACTGCATTGCCGCTGGGGCAAACACGTCGGCTGGAGCATCCTGGATAATTTGCTCTGCCAGGGTGTTGGAGTTGGCAAAATTAAACTGCACATCCACGTCCGGGTTTTCCTGTTCGAAAGCCTGAGCCATTTCGGTGAAGGATTCGGTCAACGAGGCAGCCGCAAACACCAGCAGGCTGGTTTGGGCGGGGGCTGGCGATGCCGGTTGGGCAGGCGTGCACCCGGCAGTGAACGCCAGGCAGGCGATCAAAATGAGAGCGGAAATCACTTTCATGGCACAGAGTCTCCTGAAGTAGAATTTATTAACCGTCAGCCAAACGTCTGTTGACGATCAGTTTGAGCAGAATGAGCAGCAGGGACGAAAGCAGAATGAGAATGGCGGAAAGAGTCATGGCAACTTCCAGTTTGGTCTCAAAGCCGATGTAAATTGCCAGCGGCATGGTCTGAGTGCGCCCGGCGAGATTGCCGGCAAAAATGATGGTGGTGCCAAATTCACCCAACGCGCGCGCCCAAGCCAGGATGCAGCCGCTGAGGATCGGCGCGGCGGACATGGGCAGCATGATGTAGCGAAATATCTGCCAGCGGCTGGCGCCATCCAGCGCGGCGGCGTGCTTCAATTCGCAATCCACTGCGGCAAAGCCCAGCGCAGCGGCGCGAATATAAAACGGCGCGGCAATGAACATCTGCGCCAGCACAACCGCCGTCGTCGTGAAAG
The DNA here is from genome assembly GCA_039666315.1 of Bellilinea sp. GTDB lineage: Bacteria > Chloroflexota > Anaerolineae > Anaerolineales > Anaerolineaceae > Bellilinea. The sequence goes on from JAVSME010000002.1 coordinate 19,675, forward strand.
GGAGGCTGATCCCGATCAGGCGCAGGTTTTGCCCAAGCAATCCCTCGCGCCCGAAGGCGATCAACAGGGCAACCCCAGCCACCGCAGGGGGCAGCACTGTGGGCAGATCTACCAGCGTATCCAGCAGCCAGTGCAGCCGCGAGCGCCGCCGGTAGAGATAGTAGGCTGCCGGGGTGCCGAACAGGATGATCAGCGCCAGCGAAGCGAGCGAGGTGAGCAGGCTGAGCCGCACTGCCTGAATCACGGCGGCATCAACGAGGCTGCGGAAAAAATCGGCTGGCGAAAGCCGCCAAAAAACAGCCGCAATCGGGATGAAGAAAAAGAAGAGAATTGGAGCGGCAGCCAGCCCCCACAGGTTGTTGAACCAGCGCCGCGAAGCATCAGGCAGCCAGACAGATCTGGGGATGGGTTTTGAGGTGGATATTTCCAATCCGGTTTGCATGGCTGCCGCTCAGGGGTGCGTTCGGGTTTCATACCAGCCGGTGCGCTCAGCGGGATGAACGTCGAATTCGGGATTGTAGGGTTTGATGTCCAGCAGCGGGGTGGCATCGAGCATGTCCACTCCGCGGATGAACAAGCAATTGTTTTCGCGGTTTTCCAGGCGCACGACCGAAAAACCCAGCGGGTTTGGACGGCAGGGGTAGCGGGTGGCAAACACCCCGTGGCGTTTCTCATCCAGGAAAGGCTTGACCAGCAAATCTACCAATGGCGGGGCGAGATGCCAGATATAGAACAGGATGATGTGCGAAAAACCTTCAATCCCTTCCAAACCAGCGGCGAATTGCGGATAGACTTCAACTTTGCCAGCGGCTGTCGAGCGGATGGATTGAATTGGGGTTTGGGCGGGATCGGTAAAGGGGGTGTGGATGATGCCGATGGGTTGAAAAATGATTTTGTCCATGATCGCGATCCTTTCGTAAGCGGCAGCTGGTCAGACCGCGAGCGAGTCCAGCCAGTCCAGAATAGCCTGTACCTGGCGAACGCGAAACTGGGTCACTTGCAGGGCGATTCCCTGGTTGGCGCGGTTTTGCTGCTTGATCAGGTGAGTCAGCCAGCCGCGGGCGGTCTGCTTCTGGCGCTCAACCAGCCGGGCGAGATCGGCGGGAGGAACGTCCGCGGCGAAATACAGGCGCGAAAGGAAGTCCTGGCGGAAATCGCGCGCGGCTTCGACCGGAGTGTTCATCCAGTCGAGGAAGACTTGCTCGCCGGCAAGGGTGATGAGGTACTTTTTGCGCTGTGGGGCGGCGCTGCCGCATTCCAACTTGGCGCGCAGGTAGCCGATCTGCTCCAGTTTTTCCAGCGCGGCGTACAACGCGCCCGGCTTGACCTTCCAGATCATGCTGAGCGGGTCATCAATGTTCCAGCGTTGAAGCAGTTCGTAGCCGTGCGCCGGCTGGCGGCGCACCAGGCCGAGCAGGACGTATTCGATTCGCAGGGGCAGCGCCGGGCGGGGGGACATTGATCAAAAACCTGTGGAAACCGTATTCATTTAATGAATAGTTGAATTGTATCTGCCCCCGCCGGATTTGTCAATTATGAAGAATGTCATTCAAATTAAGTCGCCTGTTCGAGTCTGCGAGGAAGGTGTGCTTTGCCAGCCAACACCCGCGCTGCCTGCCCTGTGGTTCGGCTTCGCTCGCCAACCGCCCGCAAACCGAGCCTGTCGAGGTTTGCGGGCGGGCTTGCCCGGAGATTGCGAAGAGTATATCGAGCAGTGCCGATGCCCGCCGGCTGAGTTGCCACCTGCCGTCGCGTAGGGGAAGATTCTTTGTATAATAGGGGATTGAAGTATACCCGGGCTGGGCAGAACGGCTTCAGGATGGATGCAAGACTGCCGGTTGTTTTATCCAGCCGCATCACACAAGGAGGCTGTAATCATGAATGAGTTATTGAAGAGGTTAATGGAAGGGAATGACCGGTTTTCTCAGGGCAGGGCGCTGCGCGCTGATATAGGCGTTACCCGCCGCGCTCAAATCAGTGAGCGCCAACAACCGTTTGCCATGATTTTGGGATGTTCAGATTCGCGCGTGCCGCCCGAAGTGGTATTCGATTGCGGGCTTGGAGATTTATTTGTCATCCGCACGGCCGGACACACCATGGACGATGCCGCCATAGAAAGTATGCTGTTTGGCATCAAAGCGCTTGGCATTCCTTTGGTGTTGGTGCTCGGACATAGCCATTGCGGCGCGGTATCCGTTGCAATCCAAAACAGGCGCGTATTAGGGAATGATGAAAGCGCGCCTTTCATCACTAAACAAATCGCGCCAGCCATAGACCATTGCCCGAGTGAAGAGGATTTGCTGAACAATGTTGTAAAGGCGCATGTAAAAATGACCGTTGCCCGGATTGAGCATCTGCTGCTGCCGGTCAGCCAGGAGGTGAAAGTGGTGGGCGCGTACTACGATTTGAAAACGGGAATTGTTGAGGTGACGCAGCCTTAATCCCCTGACCTGCGGTTAGGCTGGATACCAATTCGCAGCCCGGCGGGGATTGGCGAATCCGCAAAATCAACCTCCACGCCCCGGATTAAACGGCGTGGAGGTTGATTTTTTGGGTAAAACCCACCATTTGTGCCGAGAGCCAGAATCGAACTGGCGACACCGCAATTTTCAGTCGCGTGCTCTACCAACTGAGCTATCTCGGCGTAAATGTGGGCAAATTGTACCGCCGGACAGGCAGCCTGTCAAGAAAAAATGATCGGCTGGCTCGGCTCACTTTTCCTTGGCAGGCACCAGCCGCCAGGTCACCCGTCCGACTTCGTCTTTCTCGAACATCTGGCGGGCAAAGACCGTGTACGACTTGTGGCGCATCTTTTTGGGAATGGCTACCAGCAGGCGCAGCCGGGTGCGCGATTTTGCCGCCAGACTGACGAAGCCGCTGTTCCACAACCCGTGCGGGTTAAGTGCCAGCCAGGCGGTTTGTTTCTTCGGGTCGAATTTTTTGATGTACGGCTGCTGGAGCATTTCCACAAAACTCAAGGGCGCTTCCAGCAAAAGTTGCGAGCCGCGCGGCAGGCGGGCAATTACCTCCAGGCGGAAACGATGCGGCTCGAGCGGCGCGCCGGGCATCAGAAATGGCAGCTGGACAAATCCGGGCGGTTCAGCGTCAGCCCCGCCTTCGTTTTCCACCACATTGAAATTGCGCCAGGCGGCATTATTGTTGTTGCGGATGAAGGCGCGGAAATTGTCCAGGTCGAGAAAATCGGCCGGGTTGGGCATCGGATCCAGCGCAGTGCCGATCAACCCAATCAGGCAGTAGTGCCCGGCACCGGGAATATCGCCCGCCAGCCAGGGGATGGCGTTGGATACCACCAGGCTGTCGTCCGCCTCGGCAAACGGGATGAAGGCAGACCCGATCAAGTTCCACAGGTCCGGGGTTATCAGCGTGGCTGGCGGCGACCAGTACACCGTGGCGCTGATCCCTGCCGCATCGGCGCCGCCCCGGTTGCGAAAACGCACATAGACGTTGTGATCCAGCCCTTCGGTGACATTTTCGCTCAGGTTGGCGTTGTTTTCGCTGCCGCTGCCCTCGCCAAAGGCAGCCTGCGGGTCGGGCAGCGGCGCGCTGCGCAGGATCAGGTCGGGACTTATCGAAAGTACCCCGCCTACTGGATCGCCGGTATCGCCGACCGAATCGCGGATATAAATATCCGGCAGCAGTCCCAGCGCTTCGCCCAGAATGGCGCCCAGGTCGGGCATTACCCCAATCCGGTCCACATTGGGATCGGCGGACAGGGTGTTGATGAATTCGTTGCTCAACAGCGCGCGCATCGGGTAGGCACGCAGGCGGTAGCCCGGGTTGGTGTGCAAAATGCCCTGCACCGCCAGCGCCGCGCCGCTGACAATGGGCGAAGCCGAGGAAGTTCCGTTGAAGGTGCTGGTATAGTTGGTGGTCACGCCGGGACTGCCGGTCAGCGTATTGACATTTTCGCCCCAGGCAAAGCAATCGATCCGGCTGCCGTAATTACTGAACGACATGCGGCTGTGCGGGACGGTTGAAGTGGCTGCCCCAACCATAATCGCGCCTGAATCGCGGAAGTCGTCGCTGGCGCGGTTCAACATCTGCCCGTATATGGCATGCGAGAATTCGTCCAGATCGTTCGCGCCGTTGCCCGCCGCCTCGACGATGATCACCCCCAGCGCTGTGCCCAGCCGGATGGCGGAGAAGATGGCGGCATGCACCTCCACCGGCACTTTGTCGTAGGTGTTGTAGTCGGTTTGCGCCTCCAGCAGCAGCACGTCGCCGAAATTGAGCACATCCAGCGCGGAGAGGATCGCATCGGCGGTGTCGTACGTGGTCTCGTCGCGCCATTCCGACACCACCCGCACCGACGCCAGGTGCGGGGTGATCCCAATGCAGCCGATGGCATTATCCACGGCGGTTACCTCCCCCAGCACCGCGGTGCCGTGATAGTGGTAATACAGATTCTCGCCGGAGATCAGGGTGATACCCTTGGCGACCAGGTCTTCGTGGTCGAGCACCCAGCCCTGTTCCAGGTCCACAAAGCGCAGGTCGATGGCTGCGCCGCCGCCGTCGCCCCCGCCCGCGCCGCCGCCGGGCGGATCGTAACTCCAGGCAAATTCGGCGTCAATGCCGGCCGGCGCCGCGTCCAAATAGCCCTGGAAGGGAAAACGCGGGTCGTTATCCGGGTTGACCGCCGGGGGCAGCTGCGGCTTAGGCGCCGGGTAGGCTTGCTCCACCGCTTCCCAGGCGCTCAGTTCCTTTGCCACCCGCTGCGGGTCGACCCCGGGCGGACAGATCACCGTAAAATAGGTAAAAAAGTTGGGCGGCAGGTAGGTCGAGTCGCGCTCGACTGCCTGGCGAACCAGTTCGCCGATGCGTTCCGGCTTGAGCGCTGTGAACAAGCGGCGCATGCGCAGCCCCGGAAAGGCTTGCGCCAGATTCTGCCAGGGTGCAATTTGGTATTCTTCGATGTATTTTTCAACGCCATCCACGTAGGGCAGTTGGACATAGTCGTGAAATTTGACCACAACCCGCGCGGTTAAGCCGCGCGAGCGGGCGGGTCTGGCGGGGTCGATGGGTTTGGTCTTTCTGCTGGTAGCCATTAAAAACCTCCATTGTCAAAAGCAAAAGCCGCTGAAAAACAATAAACCCAGTCAGAATGACTGGAAAGGCTGTTTATATTATGCGACAATTTTTGCCTTTTTCAACAGGTATTTTTGACCTGAAAGCAGGTCATGGCTCGCCGCAGGTTTCGACACCCAGCGACAGGTTCAGGGCATAGGACAGGCTCAGCCTGCGGCGGGGGAATCGCTTAACCCTTAGCCCTGCGCGGGTTGGCGCAGCAGCGACGCGCGGCGGACGGCCCATTCGTTGAGCGCCAGCGCCGCCAGCACCACCGCCCCGCCGATCAGCAGGCGCGGCAGATCGGCTTGCTCGCCAAAAAAGAGCAGCGAGACCGTCACTGCCAGCGGGATTTTCAGATCGTTGAAGATTGCCAGTGTCCCGGCGTTAACCTTGCGCGCGCCGACGTTCCACAAGAAAAAGCCAATTCCGGAAGAGACGATCCCCAGATAAACCAGGGTTAACGCCTGATTGGGCAAAATGGTCAATTGTGTCCACGGAGTGGTGAGCAGCGCTGGCAGCCCGGCAGCCGCCAAGCCACCCAGGTAGAGCAGTCCGAAAATGCGCACATCCTTGAGTCCGGGTTTATCACGCATCAATTCGCGGTAATATACCTGCCCAAGCGCAAAACAGAGGTTGCTGGCTTGAACAATAAGGAAACCCTGCGCCAGTTCCGGGCGCAGCAGGTTGGCTTGCTGGACGATCGCTGTTCCGATCACTGCCAGCACGGTTGCCGCCAGACTGATCCAATTCAACCGGCGGTGGATCGCGTCATGGATCAGGGTGACATATAACGGGGTAAAGATGGTAAACAGGGCAACCTCGTAGGCTTGCAAAAAGCGAAAGGCGTAAATGTATGCCACGTACATCAAGCCATACTGCGCCGCGCCGGTCAGCGCCAGGCGCCAGCGCAGCGGGCGCTCGACGCCGCCCAGGCGCAAAAAGGGCAGGAAGACCAGCGCGGCGAAAAACAGGCGCGCGGCGGCGACGAAGTTGGCATCCAGCCCGGTTAATTGCCCTTTGATCAAACCAAACGAAAAAGCCCACAACAGCGAAACGATCAACAAATAAATCATGACAGCACCGCCAGGTTAAAAGAGGATTGGGAAATAAGGCATAATCTCATGGAAAGATTTCAAAACGCGGGGCTATTCCCGCCCCTGCGGGAGAGGATGAGAAGTACGCCATGATTATAGCTCAATTTGTCAGACAAGTAATCCGCCGTTTTTCCGGGAAAAGACAGGAAGATGATCATGTTTTTAACCGCCCGACAGCGAGGATGCTGTTCTGGCAGGGAGGCAGGGGGCGGGCGGCTTTGAAAACGCCATGCCGCGAGTAAAAAGGTTGACGATTCACGAAATCCTGCTATAATTTGTTTGCGTTCGATCGTTGCGGGCGTGGTTCAGTTGGTAGAACGTCTCCTTGCCAAGGAGAAGGTCGTGGGTTCGAGTCCCATCGCCCGCTCAATCCCCCCTCTTGCGGGGGATTTTTTTATTCCGTATCAACGCGCCAGTCGTTGGAACAGATGCCCCAATTCAAACTCCGCGTTGCGCGCAAACAGGCGGCGCAAGTCGCTTACCGCCCGGTGCGCCCGGCGGCGCTCCTCTGCTTCAAGGGGCAGCGCGGCGAACTCGTCCTCGTCCAGCAGCAGGCTGCTGCCATCGGGATAAACCAGCAAATCCAGCGCCAGGTCTATATACTCCACCCGCCCATCCAAAAACTGCGCCGGGCGGGTGATGTTGCAATACCAGCCCTTGAGCGCGTCCCCTTCATGGTGGTGAATCTGGAAAATATTGTACCAGCGGTGGCTGAAATACGCCTCGAGGAAGCGGTCGCCCTTGCGTAGCCATACCCCGTGGAACAGGCGATCGTCGCGGTCGAACAAGGCTTCCAGCAGCACCCCGCGCTTCGCGCGGCGCAGCACCTGCCCGCTGTAGCGCCAGGTCTCCTCGCCTTGCAGGTTTTGCTTGATCACCGCCACCTCACTCATCCCCACCCTCTTCTGCCAGGCACCACACCGCCTCAGCGCGCACCGCCAGCCTGCCCTGCCAGCCTTCGGGCAGCGCGCTGGCGGCGTTGAACACCAGGCTGTGACCGCCGCTGCGCAGGGTCAGGCGGTAGCCCTCGCCGCGAAAGACCGCGTCGCTGACCTGCGCGGCAAAAGTGTTTTCCTTGCCGTTTTGTGCTTCGAATACCAGTCCGTTGGGGCGCAGCAGCAGGGTGACGGCGGCGCCTTCCGCGGGCGGGCTGGCATCGCTGCCGGCGCGAAAACGCCCCAGCGCGGTATCCACCAGCAGCGGCTGGCGGCGAATGACCCTGCCGGGCAGCAGGTTGCTCAAGCCGAGAAAACGCGCCACCCAGACCGAGCGCGGGCACTGATAGACCTGCTGCGGACTGCCCTGCTGCTCCACCCGGCCGGCGTGCAGCAGCACCAGCCGGTCGGCGATGCTGAACGCCTCTTCCTGATCGTGGGTGACGTATATAGCCGGGATGCCGCTATGGTGCAGCACGTCGCGCAGGAATTGTCCCAGGTCTTCGCGCAGGGCGCGGTCGAGCGCGCCGAGCGGCTCGTCGAGCATCAGCAGGCGCGGACGGGGCGCCAGCGCGCGCGCCAGCGCGACGCGCTGCTGCTCGCCGCCGGACAGGTCGGTCACCCGCCGGCTGGCAAAACCCGCCAGGTCAACCCGCCCGAGCGCCTCCGCCACGCGCTGCGCGATCTCCTCCGGCGGCAGCCGCTGCATGCGCAGCCCAAAAGCGACGTTCTGCGCCACGCTGCGGTGCGGAAAAAGGGCATAATCCTGGAACATCAGCCCGAACTGGCGGGTATGCACCGGCACCCCGCTCAGGTCGCTGCCATTCCAAAACACCCGCCCGCGCTCGGCTTCTTCCAGCCCGGCGATGATGCGCAGCAGCGTGGACTTGCCGCTGCCCGAGGCGCCCAGCAGACAGACCGTCTCGCCGGCTGCCACTTCAAAGGACACTCCGCGCAGCAGCGGCTTGCCCTCGTATTGTTTGTAGATCGATTCGACCTGAAGCATGTGCCAGTTATCCCCTATCCTTTGCCTTCGGGTAAACGGATGCGCTCGATCAGGGCGATGCCCAGCGCGCACACCGCCAGCAGCAGGGTGGACATTGCCAGCGCCTGCCCGTAATTCAGCCCGCCCGGCTGCCCAATGAAGCGGAAGATCGCCACCGGCAGGGTGGGAAATTCCGGGCGCGCCAGGAAACTGGTCGCGCCGAACTCGCCGAGCGAGATGGTGAACGAGAAGACCGCCGCCACCAGCGCGGCGCGGGCGATGATCGGCAGGTCGATCTCCAGCCAGACGCGCAGCGGCGAAGCCCCCAGCACCGCCGCCGCCTGGCGCAGCCCGAGCGGGATGGAAAGCAGCGTCGGGGTCAGCGTGCGCACGACGAACGGCAGCGCCACCAGGCTGTGGGCGAGCGGCACCAGCAGCGGAAACGAGCGCGCCTCCAGCGGCGGACGGTTGAAGACCAGGATGAAGCCCAGCCCAAGCGTGACCGCCGAGGCGCCCAACGGCAGCATCAGCAGCGGGTCGAGCAGGCGGTTGAGCGGCGCGCGCCGGCTGAGCGCGGCGGACGCCAGCAGCCCCAGCCCAAGCGAGACCGCCACCGTCACCCCGGCGTACAACAGGGAATTGCGCGCCGCCACAACCGGCGGGACGTAAAAAATCGAGCCGCGCCGGTTGATGAACAATTCGCGGTAATAATCCAGGGTTAATCCAGCCTGAAAGCCACTGCGCTGCCCGCGGTCGGGCTCCAGGCGCGCCACCGAGCGCGCTGCCAGGGCTGCCAGCGGCAGCGCCAGCAGGCAGAACAACGCCAGCGCAGTCGCGGCGACCAGCGCTTTCTGGCGCAGGCTGCGCGGCGCTGCTGCCCCCTCGCCGCGCAGGCGCGGAGTGAGCGGGATGTTCAGCCGGGCGGAGAGGCGCGAGTACAACGTCGTCATGATCAGCGTGCAGAGCAATTGCACCAGCGAGAGCAGCCCCGCCAGCGGCAGGTTGAGCATGTGCAGTGCCTGGATGTAAATCTCCACTTCCAAAGTGGCAAAACGCGCCCCGCCCAGCAGCAGGATGACCCCAAAACTGGTGAAGTTAAACAGGAAGACCAGCAGGGCTGCCGCCAGCAGCGCCGGGCGCAGCAGCGGCAGGGTCACCTCGCGGAAGGCGCGCCACGGCGAGGCGCCCAACACGCGGGCGGCCTGTTCCAGGCGCGGGTCGAGCTGTTCCCAGGCGCTGCCCACCACCCGCAGCACGATGGTGGTGTTGTAGAATACGTGCGCCAGTAATATCGCTGGCAGCGAGTTGAGCAGATCGAGCGGCGGGACGCTCAGGTCGAACAGGTTCATCGCCAGCAGGTTGAGCCAGCCGCGCGGACCGATCAGCGCATTGAAGGCTGCCGCGACGACCACGGTCGGCAGGATGAACGGCAGGGCGGAGAGCAGGCGCAGCGCGCCTTTGCCGGGGAAGTTGAAGCGGGCAAAGACGTATGCCGCCGGCAAGCCGACCAGCACGGTCAGCAGGGTGGACAGTCCTGCCTGGTAGAAGGTAAAACCCAGCGCGCGGCTCAGGCGGGTGAGCGCCGCCGCGCCCAGCCCATTTTCCATCCAGCCTTGCGCCGAAACGCGCAAAATCTCCCCCAGCGGCAGAAAGAAGAATACCACCAGGAAAGCCAGCGGCAGCAGCCACAGAGCCAACACCTGCCAGGCAGCGTGCGCCGGGCGGGTGCGGTTCATGGCGGATTGTCCCACCCCGCCAGATTCAGGCGGGGTCATCGCAGCACGGTTTTCGTCCAGGCTTCGATCCACGCCTCGCGCCGCTCGGCGATCAGTGCCGGATCGAGCGTGGCGGGCTGGCCGGGAATCTGGGCGTATTTGACAAACGCTTCCGGCAATTGCGCCGCCGGGTTAACCGGGAAGACGAACATTTGCAGCGGCAGGTCTTCCTGGAAGGGTACGTTGAGCAGGAAATCAATGAACTTCTCTGCCAGCGCGCGCTGCGCGGTGCCCTTGAGGATGCCGGCGAATTCGATCTGGCGGAAGCACATGCCCGGCGCGGTCAGCGAGGCGGTCGGGGCGTCGTCCAGCGGCTGCTCGGCGAAGATCACCTCGGCGGGCGGGCTGGAGCCGTAGGAGACGACCATCGGCTGCGCTCCACGCCCGGAGGAAGCGCTGAAGTTGGTGTAGTAGGCCGTCTCCCAGTCATTGACCACCACTACGCCGTTATCGCGCAGGCGCGCCCAGAAGTCCAGGTAGCCCTCTTCGCCGAAGGCGGCCACGCTTGCCATCAGGAACGCCAAGCCGGGCGAGGAGGTGGCCGGGTTTTGCACCACCAGCAGCCCGCGGTATTCCGGGCGGGTCAGGTCGTCCAGTGACTGCGGCAGCGCCAGCCCTTTTTCGGCAAAGTACGCTTTGTCGTAGTTGATGCACACATCTCCGTAGGTGATGGGCGTAACCCGGTTTTGCGGGTCGAGGATGAATTGCGCGTCGATTTCCTCCAGCAGCGGCGAGGCGTACGGCTCGAAGATATCCTCTTCCAGCGCGCGCGAGAGGAAGGTGTTATCCACCCCGAAGAGTACGTCCGCCAGCGGGGCGTTCTTGGTCAGGATGGCTTGGTTAAGCATCGAGCCGGTGTCGCCGGAGGGCAAAAAGGTGAGTTTGGCGTTATTCTGCGCCTCGAAGGCGCGGATGACCTCCTCGCTGGCGGCGAACGAATCGTGCGTCAGCACGCGCAATTCGACCGGCGCGGGCGTCCCGGCGGTCGGTGTAGGCGCGGCAGGCATGCAGGCAGCCAGCAGCAGCCCCATGGCTGCCAAAACAGTTGAGAGTTGTAATCCACGTTTCACAACAGTTTCCTTTCAAGTCAATTGCCCGCTTTAGCGCGGGCGTGGCGGGTGTGAACGCACAGCAGCCGCCCGGTCAGCAGGCGGATTTCCGCCTGTTCCGCCAGCATTTCGTTGCTCACCCCGCGGGTGCGGTTGGGACATAGCGTTTCATGGTTGAGCGGGTACTTTAATCCCTGAGTGACAATACCTTTGGTGCATTCGTTCATCGCCAGCAGCGAGAGCGTGTCGCCGGGTGCGCCCTCGACCACCGCCCGCTCGCGGATGATCAGGATTTCCTCGCGCCCGTCGTCCAGGCGGATATCCACCTGCTCCAGGCCGGGCATCTCCAACAGGAACAAATTCGCCAGGGTCTGATCGAGCCGCCCGCCCAGGGCAGCCACCACGCGCATCTGGCGGTAGCCTTCTGCCAGCAGCGCGCGCAGCGCCAGTTCCAGATCAGTCTCGTCTTTTTCTGCCGGGTGGCGTTCGATCTGCACGCCGGCGTTTTGCAGTTCTGCCAGTTGAGTGGCACCCACCGAGTCGAGATCGCCGATCAGGCGGTGCGGGTTCAGCCCCATGCGCTTCAGGTGGCGCAAACCGCCGTCCACCGCTACCAGGTAGTCGTCCGGGCGCAGCAACGCGCGCGCGGCGCGCGCGTCTGCCAGGTCGCCGTTGGCAAAAATTACCGCTCGTTTTTCAGACATGAATAAAAAACCTCCTCGCCGGGAGGAGGGGGTGGGCTGGCGTGCTGCTGGTTTCTCCCTCCGCCGGCATTACCCGGATCAGGTTCAGCGGGTCGAGGGCTGACTGCCCTCCTCTCAGCCCGGTGTACCGGGCTCCCCGAATCGTGTTTACTGCGGCTAGTATAGCCCGGCGCGGGGGGATTGTCAAGACAATCATGAAACTGAAGCAGGGTAATCCCATCTGATTTGGGTTTTTTGTGGCATCGAGTTGGTCAGGCTCGCCGTTAATTCGAAGGGCGCATGAATCAGCCTTTTTCCCTGCTCACTACGGTCAAATCCCGTTCTTGAGAAAGCCATAGTCCCCACTTCATCCCACCTTGACAAGGCGCGAATCTTGTAGATAATACATTTAACCTGATTCGCCAACCGGCTGTGACGGAGGAAAGTAAACCGGCGGAAGCCGCCAGGGAGGCGCGGGCGAAGACTGCAACCCGCGCTCGATGGAAACCGGTCGAAGTTCCCTCCCGAGCCGCGCGGGTGAACGCTCGCCACGAGCCACTAGTCCGCGCCGCACCGCCAGCGTTAACCGGCGCGCCAATTGCCGCCCCCCGGGGCGACTGTTGGGTTGAGCGGGCTGCCGGACGGCAGCCAAAAAGGGTGGTACCACGGGAATCGCTCCCGTCCCTTAGCGGGGACGGGATTTTTGTTTCACCCACCAATCCACTGCGGAGGCATGAATGAGCGACACCGCCACTACGATCGAAGAATTGGAGCGCATCCTGCAAGAAGGCTTGCTGGCACTGCAAAGCCTGCACGACGAGAACGAACTGGCTGCCTGGCGCATTGCCCACCTGGGGCGCAGCGCGCCGGTGATGCTGGTCTTTGCCCGCATGGGCGGCATCCCCAAGGAACAGCGCCAGCAGGTCGGGCAGCACGCCAACCAGGTCAAGACCGCGCTGGAGCAGGCGCTGGAAGAGCGCAGCGCCGCGCTGCGCGCCGCCGCGCTGCAGCGCAACCTGAGCGCCGAGCGCCTGGATGTCAGCCTGCCCGGACGCCGCCCGCCGCTTGGGCGCGCCCACCCCGCCACCCAGGCGCTGGAGGAAATCTGCGCCATCTTCATCGAAATGGGCTTTCAAATCTACCGCTCGCCTGAAGTGGAGAGCGACGAACTCAACTTCGAGCTGCTCAACATCCCGGCGCACCACCCGGCGCGCGATATGTGGGATACCTTCCACACCACCACCCCCAGCGTGATTTTGCGCACGCATACCTCGCCCGGGCAAATCCGCGCCATGCGCGAGATGGCGCCCAACCCGATCCGCGTCATCCTGCCTGGCATGGTCTATCGCTTCGAGCAGGTCAACGCCAGCCACGAGATGCAGTTCAACCAGATCGAGCTGCTCGCCGTCGGGCGCGGCATCACCTTTGGCGACATGAAAGGCACGCTGGAATCCTTTGCCCGGCGCATGTTCGGCGAGCATGCCCGCACCCGCTTGCGCCCGTCCTACTTCCCCTTTACCGAGCCGAGCGCCGAGGTGGACATGGAATGCTTCATCTGCAGCGGCAAGGGCTGCGCGGTGTGCCGCGGCGGCTGGCTGGAGATCGGCGGCTGCGGCATGGTGCACCCGGTGGTGCTGCAAAACGGCGGCTACGACCCGGCGCTCTTTTCCGGCTTCGCCGCCGGGCTGGGACCCGAGCGCATCGCCATGCTCAAGCACCACATCGAGGATATCCGCTACTTCTGGCAAAATGACGTCCGTTTTCTGGAGCAGTTCTGATGAAAATTCCGCTTTCCTGGCTGAAAGATTACATTGATATTGACCTGCCGCTGCTGGCGCTGGCAAAAACCCTGACCCAGACCGGGCTGGAGGTGGAGGAAATCGTACTGGTTGGGCTGCCCGACCCGTACGCCGGCGCGCTTGCCCATGCCCCGCGCGAGATCAAGGTCAGCGGCATTTCCTGGCAGGCGGACAAGATCGTCGTCGCCCAGATCGACGAGGTGCTGCCGCATCCCAACGCCGACCGGCTGGTGCTGTGCCGCCTGAACGACGGCACGGGCGAGATCATCGTGCTGACCGGCGCGTCCAACCTGTTCGAGTACAAGGGCATTGGCGCGCTGCCCAAGCCGGTCAAGGTGGCTTACGCCCGCGAGGGCGCGCGCATCTACGACGGCCACCAGCCCGGGCAGGTGCTGACCACCCTCAAGCGCGCCAGGATCCGCGGAGTCGACTCGTTCTCGATGGTCTGCTCGGAGAAGGAACTGGGCATCTCCGACGAGCACGAGGGCATCATCGTGCTGGATGACGACGCCCCCACCGGCGCGCCGCTGGTGGATTACATGGGCGACGCCGTGTTGGAGGTCTCCATCCTGCCCAACATGATCCGCAATGCCAGCCTGGTGGGCGTGGCGCGCGAGCTGGCTGCCGTGACCGGCAAGCCCTTGCGCCGCCCGGCTGCCCAACTGCCCGCGGACGCGCCCGCCATACGCGGGAAGGCTGCCATCCGCATTACCCAGCCGGAACTCAATCCGCGCTTCGTGCTTGGGCTGGTGGAGGGCGTCACGCCGCAGCCCAGCCCGTATTGGGTGCAGCGCCGCCTGCGCCTGGCGGGCATGCGCCCGATCAACAGCGTGGTGGACGCCACCAATTACGTCATGCTCGAGTTGGGGCAGCCGCTGCACGCCTTCGATTACGACGTGCTGGTGCAGCGCGCCGGCGGGCAGCCGCCGACCATCCTCACCCGCGCCGCCCAGCCGGGCGAAAAACTGACCACCCTGGACGGCGTGGAACGCAGCCTGGAGCCGTTCACCGTGCTGGTGTGCGACACCGCCGGAGCGCTGTCACTTGCCGGAGTAATGGGCGGGCTGGAAAGCGAGGTTTCCGCAAAGACCCACGCCGTGCTGCTGGAGGGCGCGGCGTGGAACTACATCAACATCCGCCGCACGGCGTTCTCGCAGCGGCTCAATTCCGAAGCCGCCTACCGTTTCTCGCGCGGGGTGCATCCCGCTCTGGCGGAGGAGGGAGTGGTGCTTTGCCTGCGGCGCATGGCGGAATGGAGCGGCGGGCAGGTGTATGCCGGGCTGGTGGACGAATATCCGCTGCCGCCCGAACACTCCCCGGTCAGCCTGACCTCGGCGGACGTGCGCCGCCTGCTGGGGGTAGAGTTGAGCGCCGCCGAGATTGCCGCCATCCTCGCCCGGCTGGAATTCACCTGCCAGGTGGAAGGCGACAGCGTGCGCGCCGTCACTCCGCCGCACCGCCTGGACATCGGCAGTGGCCAGACCGGCAAAGCCGACCTGATCGAGGAGATCGCCCGCGTGTACGGCTACGAGCGCATCCCCGCCACCCGCCTGGCAGACCCGCTGCCCCCGCCGCGCTCCGACCCGGCGCTGGAACTGGAAAACCGGACGCGCGATACGCTGGTGCGGCTGGGCTTGCAAGAGGTGGTCAGTTTTCGCATGACCTCGCCGGAACGCGAAGCCCGCCTGTACCCGCCCGCCGCCCGCCCGCCGGCGCCGCCCTACCTGACCCTGCGCAACCCGATCACCCCCGAACGGGCGGTGATGCGCCGCTCGCTGCTGGCTTCGCTGCTGGACGCGCTGGAAAAGAATGCCCGCCTGAGCGAACGCCTGGCGCTGTTCGAGATTGGAGCGGTGTTCCTGCCCCGCGAGGGGGCTGCGCTGCCGGATGAGCCGGTACGCCTTGCCATTGCGTTGAGCGGACTGCGCCAGCCGTCCGGCTGGGACGGCGCCGCGCCTGCCCGCTTCGACTTCTTCGACCTGAAGGGCATTTTGCAAACCCTGCTGGATGAACTGCGCCTGCCCGACTGCCAGTTTGTCCCTGCCGGGCAGCCCTCTTTTCACCCCGGCAAGTGCGCCGAGGTACGCTGCGGCGGTGCGGTGCTGGGCGTGTTCGGCGAATTGCACCCGCTGGTTAAGGAACAGTACGACTTGCTCGCCCCGGCGGTGCTGGCTGCCGACCTTGACCTGGGGATGGTCGCCGCGCTGGCGCAGCCGCGCCGCGATACCCGTCCGCTGCCCGTCTTCCCGCCGGTGCTGGAGGACATCGCCGTCATCGTCCCCGAAAGCACCCCAGCCGGCGAGGTGGAAACAACCATCCGGCAGGCTGGCGGTAATCTGCTCACCGCTGTGCGCCTGTTCGATATCTACCGCGGCGAGCAGATCGGCGCGGGCAACAAGAGCCTGGCATACAGCCTGACCTACCAGGCGGACGACCACACCTTAAGCACCGCCGAAGCCGCCCAGCTGCGCCAGCGCATCATCCGCCGCCTGGAGCAAAACGGCGCAAAACTGCGCGTCTGATACGCGGCGAACGAGCAGCCAACGCATTGTTATCCGCTGGCTGCCCGCCAGGCAGCGGGATTGGCGCTTTCGGTAGTGTTGAATGCGCCGTAAGAAGAAGGCAGATTCGGCGTGTTCCAGATGTCAGATTATTCCGCTTCATCCCGCACCGAGGGCAGGATGCTCATCGCCAGAATGACCAGCGACGCACCTGCGCTGAGGAGGTTGAGGGCATAACGAAGGATGGTGATGGCGTCCATCATGCGCAAGCCGAAAAAGATGCCCGGCAGCGCCCCAAGCAGGAAGACAATCGCCAGCACGAGGGACAGGTTCAACCCGCCCTTTTTTTTCCTCCACACCCGGTAAGCCGCCAGCGCAGCCAATCCCGCGCCGACTATCCCGATACCGTAGTTGATATAAATCATAGCCTGACCGCCAATGCCGAGCGCGCGCAAGATACCTGCCAGGCTGAACGCCCCGGAGCCGGAACGTTGCGGGAAATTGCCGCCCTGGAATTCCCCGTCCTGCGGGGGATTTATGTTTTCCGGGCGGAAATTTCCCCCTAGTGGCATGTTCCCAGGCAGGCGTCCGGCGGGATTCATCCCGAAACCGCTCAATAAGGGTGTCGCCAAGCTGACCAGCGCTAGGATGATCAGCAGAATCGAGACCGTCAGCAGTGATTTTGGGAGAGATGTTTGCATATTATTCACCTCGAAAGATTATTCCGACCGCAAGGCTTCCATGGGGTGCAGGTTGGCGGCGCGGTAAGCCGGGTACAAGCCAAAGAACAGTCCAATCCCTAACGAGAAAGAGAAAGCCATCAGGATGGAGGAAGCCGTTATCAAGGAATTAATCAAGCCAAGCGCACTGACCGTTTGGGCAATACCGATACCCAGCAGGATGCCAATGACGCCGCCCAGCAAACTGAGGGACATGGTTTCCACCAGGAATTGGAGCAGGATGTGGTCTTTGCGCGCGCCGACGGCTTTGCGCAAACCGATTTCGCGCGTGCGCTCGCTGACTGAGACCAGGGTAATGTTCATAATCCCAATCCCGCCCACCAGCAGAGAGATGGCGGCAATCGCGCCGAGGAAGGTGGTCAGGGTGGTGGTAACGGTACTGAGTGTTTCGAGCATATCGCTCTGCACCTGGACGCGGAAATCGGCTTCGGCGCCGGGTTCGATTTTGTGCTGGCGGCGCATGATGAAATTAATTTGGGCGGTGACCGAATCGACTGCCTCGGCAGAAGCTGCCGAAACCGCGATGGAATTGACCGTTTTCTGTCCGCTGCGGATGGCGTTTGCGCCAAACAGTTTGAGATAACCCGTTTCGAGCGGAATCAGCACAATGTCATCCGGGTCGCTGAAGCCGGAGCTGCCCTTTGCTTTGAGAACGCCAATGATCGTGAAACGCACATCGTCAATTTTGACGGTCTGGCCAACGGCTTCGGTGTTTGGGAACAGTTCACCGGCGGTGGTCGCGCCCAGCACGGCCACCTGTTTGTTGGCCTGGCGGTCATCGGCAGTGAAGAAGCGCCCGCGCTCCATTTCGTAGGAATAGACCTTCAGGTAGTCCTCGCTCGTTCCGGTCACAGAAACGCTGTAACTGTCGTCTTCAAAAACGACCGCGCTGTTTGCCTGGTAGACGGGCGCAATCCCGGCTATATCGGTCAGCGCAGCCAGGAGCGCCTGGTAGTCCTTGTAAGTCAGCACAGAAAAGGCGGGCGGCGCGCCTCCGGCTTGCGGTCGCTGCGTTCGCCCAGCCTGGATGGAAAGCAGGTTTGTCCCGGTGCTCTGAATCTGGCTGGTAATATCACTGGTGGCGCCGTTGCCAATCGCCATGAGCGCGACCACAGCCGCCACGCCAATCACAATGCCGAGTATAGTCAACCCGGAGCGCAGTTTATTCGCCATGAGACTGCGCAGGGCGGTGAGAATGTTCTGGGTGAGCAGCATGGTCACATCTCCAGTTCGGGGCGCGGCGTTCCGGCGGCGATCAGGTTGGGGTTGGCTGTATCCGAAGTGATAAGCCCATCAGACAGGCGCACGATGCGGCGGGTGTGGCGGGCAACGAAGGAGTCGTGGGTAACGATGATGACCGTCTGCCCGAAATCCTGGTGCAGGCGCTGGAACAGACCGATCACTTCCTCGCCGGTTTTGCTATCGAGAGCGCCGGTGGGTTCGTCGGCGATGAGGATGGCCGGTTCATTGACCAGCGCCCGGGCAATTGCCACGCGCTGTTGCTGTCCGCCGGAGAGTTCGGCCGGGTGGTGGCGGATACGGTCGGTCAGCCCAACCATTTCCAATGCTTTGAGGGCTTTTTCGCGGCTGGCGCGCGTGCCCAGTCCGCTGTATCCAAGCGGAAGCAGAACATTTTCCAGTGCGCTGGCGCGCGAGAGCAGGTTGAATTGTTGGAAGACGAAGCCGATCTTTCGGTTGCGAACCTGCGCCAGTTGCGAATCCCTGAGTTTTTCTACCGTCTGCCCATCGAGGCTGTACGAGCCGCTGGTTGGGATATCCAGGCAGCCGATGATGGACATGAGCGTGCTTTTGCCCGATCCCGACGGACCCATGATGGCGAGCATTTCGCCCTTTTCGATGTCGAACGAGACGCCCGCCAGGGCGCGGACTTCGTTTTTACCCATCTGGAATATTTTGGTCAAGCCGCGGAGTTCGATGAGCGTCATATCATCCTCCGAAGGGCATCAGCACGCCCGGGTTGCGCTGCTGGTCTTGATTCGGGCTGGATGAACCGCCGACTTGCACCTGGTCGCCTTCTTTCAGTCCGCCGCTCTTTACCAGCGTAACCAGGCTCCCTGCCAGGTCGCCGGTTTCCACATCCACCCGTTGTGTCAGCCCATCCGCGCCAACCCGCAAGACATATTCACCCTGCGAATCGCTTGACACCGCGCCAACCGGCACAGCCAGCAGGGCGCGCGGCTCGCCGGTGGTCACAATCACGTTGGCGGTTGCGCCGAATAAAATGGGCGAATCAGGACGTTCGACTGAGACGATAACCGTATACTTGACCAGCCCGCTAACGGTTTGCCCGATGGGGTCAATCAGGGTCACGTTGCCGGTAAGCGTGAGACCGGGCAGCGAATCGATGGTGATTTCCGCCGAGTTGCCCACTTTGACCTGGGTGATTTCAGATTCATCAATCGCCAGTTCGACCTTCATGGTTTCGTAATTTACCATGCCGAGAGCGGTTGTGCCATTCTGGACGACATCGCCAGGTTTGGCGTATAACACAATCACTTCGCCATCGAAAGGCGCCAGGATATACATGGTTTCAGCCTGCTCACGCGCCGCGGTCAGGCTGGCTTCGGCTTGCGCCATGTCAGTGGAAGGCTGTCCACTTTGCAAGCGTTCCACTTCTTTCTGAGCCTCAGCCAGTTGAATTTTTGCCTTTTCCACGTTCAAACGAGCCAAATCATAGTCGGTCTGGGAGGGTTTGCCGGTGTACCAGTTCAGTTTCGCTGTGAGCGAGTTCAGGTTTAGCTGGGCGTTTGTCAGTGCCAGCATGGCTTCGGTTTTTCGGGAGTCGCCATCTGACAGGTCTTGTACTGACCGGTAATTTTCGGCGGCGCGGGCCACGTTTTGTTCAGCCTGGCGGATTTGCGCCTCGGTGTTCTTGATCAGTGCGTCTGATGCGCGGGGATAATCGAGTGAGGCAAAGGTCTTTTCAGCCTCCGCCAGGGTTTGTTGGGCGGTAACCACGTCCAACTCTGCCTGGGTC
Organism: Bellilinea sp.; assembly: GCA_039666315.1. GTDB lineage: Bacteria > Chloroflexota > Anaerolineae > Anaerolineales > Anaerolineaceae > Bellilinea. Next base: position 39,322 of record JAVSME010000002.1, read on the forward strand.
AAGGTCAAGGCATTGTTTTGTAGGTTGGTGAGGGTTTCTTCGGCAGAAGCGAGATTGGCGCGTGCCTGAAGAATGCTGGCCGGGACGGAATCAAGCCGCAGGCTTGCCAGCACATCTCCTTTTTTGACCTGACTGCCTGGCTGCGCGTTGACCGTTTCGATGATGCCACTCGTTCCCCACGCCAGGGTGGACAACTGCCCGGCGCTGAGCGTGCCGCTCGATTCGATGCTCGTGCCAAGTGTGACGGTAGTGACTGGCTGGAATGTTACGCTGGACTGGGCGTTGGACTGCCCGGCGCAGCCCATCAACAGGAGCGCCGCCAGCAGCAGAAGCGGGAAGATCTTCAGGTGTTTTTGCATGGGTGATGTCCTTTTAGGAATTGACAGATTCTAGATGCTGTGATTCTAAAATCGCATCCTGTGGTCAAGCCAAGAAAACCCTGTGAAAATACTGAGAAACTGGCGCCTACGCCTTCCTTTACAGCGTTTTCACAGGAATTTTTCATATATTTGATGTTGTGATATGATGAATCGAAAGAATACGAACTATGACCACCGTTTTGATTGTTGATGACGACCTGAAACTCCTCAAAATGCTTCAGCGCACGCTGGTCTACGAAAACCTGACCGTCCTAACTGCCAGCGACGGCGAGGATGCCCTGGCTGTCATTGACGAAAAATCTCCCGACCTGTTGATTGCAGACTGGATGATGCCCAAAATGGACGGCGTTACGCTCATCCGCCAGTTGCGAGCCGAGAAGAATAAAATCCTGGTACTGATGCTGACCGCCCGCGACGCCATCGAAAACCGCGTTGACGGCCTCGAAAGCGGCGCAGATGATTACCTGGTTAAACCCTTTGCTCCGGCAGAATTGGTGGCGCGCGTTCATGCCCTGCTGCGGCGCGTCGAAGCCAAACCTGAATTGCAAGCCGCCACATACCTGGATGTCTTTCTCGACCCGGGCACACGCGAAGCGCGGCGGGGCGACATGAATCTGTCGCTCACCGTGACCGAATTCAATCTACTGCACCTTTTCCTGCGCCATCCGCGCCAGGTGCTGGAACGCGCCCAAATCCTGCACGAGGTCTGGGGATACGACTTCGGCGGCGGCGACAATGTGCTCGAGATCTACATTGGCTACCTGCGCAAAAAGACGGAAACGGGCGGGCGTTCGCGCCTCATCCAGACTGTGCGCGGCGTCGGTTACGTTTTACGTGAGCAATAATGTCCATCCGCCTGCGATTTACCCTGCTCTACAACGCCATCCTGGCTCTGACCCTGGCCGTCTTCGGATTCGCGCTCTACTCCGTGCAGGCGCGTGTCACGTATGGCGCGCTCAAACAAGACCTGGTGCGCAGCAGCGACCGCCTGGCTGAATTGATACTGCGCGCGGATATTTTCCTCAGTCCGGAAGTTCCCTTCCTCCGCGAGCTGCCGCCCGTCGGGTTGGGCAGCTTCCCCAGCGAACAGGTTTTTCGTGAACTGCCCGAGCGCGAAATTTCGCGCATTCTCGACTCGTCCGGCGCCCTGATTGCCAGCCCTTTCGGGCGCAGCGAAGATGTCCTGCCGTTAAGTGAGCGGGGATTGGCAGCCGCCCAAAGCGGACAGGACTGGTGGGAAAGCGGACAATTCCAGGAACAGGAATTTCTCATCTACACCCGCCCGGTGCTTGTGAACGGGGAAGTCGCCCTCATCGTGCAATCGGCGCGCCCGCTGACTGAGCGTAATCGCTCACTGCAATTCCTGGCATCCAGTTTTACAATTGCTAGTTTGCTTACCATCCTGGCGGCTTTCGGCATCGGCTGGGTTTTCTCAGGCATCACCCTGCGGCCCATCCAGCGCTTGACGCAGACCGCGCGCGCCATCGGCGAGGAGCGCGACTTTACCCGCCGGGTATCGCACCCGGGACCGCAGGATGAGGTTGGACAACTGGCGGTCACCCTCAATGCCATGCTCTCCCGATTGCAAGATGCCTATCAGCAAACGGCGCATAGTCTCGAGATGCAGAGAAATTTTGTCGCCGATGTCTCACATGAATTGCGTACCCCGCTAACCACCCTGCGCGGCAATCTGGGCTTGCTGCGTCGCCAGCCTCCCATCCCGACTGAGGAACGGGATGACATCCTGGCGGATATGACTGATGAAAGCGATCGGCTGATAAGGTTGGTCAACGATCTGCTGGTGCTTGCCCGCGCCGACGCGGGACGCAGCCTGGTGAATGAGTCGGTCGCCGTCTTGCCTGTTATGGAGGAAATCTGCCGTCAGGCGCGCGCCCTCGACCCGGCTAGAGACATTCGCCTGAAAGCCGAAGATTTATTGATTGTCGGGGACCGGGACGCCCTCAAGCAGGTGCTGCTCATCGTTCTGGATAACGCCATCAAACACTCAGACGGACCGGTGGAGATTAGCGCGGACCGGAGCGGGAAGCAGGCCAGAATCAGCGTGCGCGACTTTGGACCGGGAATCCCGCCCGAAATGCTCGCGCACATCTTCGACCGTTTCTATCGCGGCGAAACAAGCCCGAACCTGCCCGGCTTCGGTTTGGGATTGGCTATCGCCAAATCGCTGGTTGAAGCGATGGGCGGTGAGATCACAATGGAAAGCCAGCTGGACAAGGGCAGTATACTGATTATCAGATTACCAACCGAAAAAGGATAAACCCGATCGGTAATTAGCCAATACATTCCGCAGATCGCAAAGGGACGCTCGAATATCCCGGAAAAACTGCCCGGATGAGAGCAGAATTGGCGCATCAAGGTGCCGGCGCCTCACCCCAGCGCCCACTGCAGCAAGTACAGCGCCAGCATACCCGCCAGGATGGTCAACAGGGTGCTGCGCGTGCGCCAGGCGATCAGAATGGCGACGATGCCCGCCAGCAGGCGCGGGTTGAGCGGGCTGAGCAGCATTTGCCCGTCCTGCAGCAGCATTTCCGGCAGGATGATGGCGCTCAGCACCGCCGGCGGGACGTAACGCAACGCGCGCTGAAACAGCGCCGGCGGCTGCCAGCGCCCGTGCAGCGCGATGAACGACAGCCGGATGGCAAAGGTGAGCAGCCCCGCCAGCACGATGATCAGCCAGGTGTGCGCCACGGCCGTTCGCTCCATAAACCTGCTCCAATGCCCGCCAGCGCTGCCAGGATCAGCCCGAATTTGTACGGCAGCCCGTGAGCCGCCACGGCGGTCAGCCCGGCAGCAGCCGCCGCCAGCGCCAGCGGGCGGTCCTTGAGCGCCGGCACCACCAGCGCGATGAAGGTCAGCGCCAGGGTGAAATCCAGCGACCAGCCGGCGGGAATTTGCGCGCCGAGGAAGATACCCAGCGCGGTGCTGGCTTGCCAGCACACCCATACCGAAAGCCCGGCAGCCAGCAGATAGTAGTGCTGCCTGCCCTGCGACCCCTCGCGTTCGTAGCGGGTGATACCAATCGCGTAGGCTTCATCCACCAGCACGTACGCCAGCAGCCCTTTCCACGCCGCCGACAGGCTGCGCAGGCGCGGCGCCAGCGAGGCGCTGTACAAGGCGTGGCGCAGGTTGACGATGAAGGCGGTGGCAACCACCACCAGCCAGGGCGTCCCCGCGCCGACCAACTGGACGATCATGAACTGCGACGATCCGGCAAACAGAATGGCGGACATCGCCTGAGCGGCGGCGGGCGGGATGCCCGCGTTTACCGCCAGCACGCCGTAGATCATCCCGAACGGAATGATCCCCACCAACAGCGGCAGGGTATCGCGAATGCCGTCCAGCAACTGCGCCAGGCGGGTCGCTCCGCCAGCCTGCGGGGTCACCCTGCCAAAAGTGGGCGGATTCATTTAACAATTCTCCGCGCCGGGAGTGAAACCGTCCAGCCAGGCAATGCCCTCCACCCCGGCGAAGCGGGCGCGCATCACCGCCAGCGCTTGCGGGTTGTTGTCAATCAGGGTAAAGCAGCGTCCCAGTTCCAGGCAGGCGGCGCCGGTCGTGCCGCTGCCGGCGAAGAAATCCAGCACCCGCCCGCCGCGCGTCGAGGAAGCCTGGATGATGCGCCGCAGGATGCCAAGCGGTTTTTGGGTCGGGTAGCCGGTCTTCTCGCGGCTGTTGGTCGGCACGATGGTGTGCCACCAGGTGTCGGTTGGCAGCTTGCCGCGCGCTGCTTTTTCCGCCCCCACCAGGTTGGGCGCCATGTAGGGGATGCGCTCGATCTCGTCCACGTTGTAGATGTAGTTCGCCGGGTCTTTAGCGTACCACAGGATGTTATCGTGCTTGGGCGGCCATTTGCGCCGCGTGCGCCCGCCGTAATCGTATGCCCAAATGATCTCGTTGAGGAAAGCATCGCGCCCGAAGATGCGATCAAGCAACACCTTGCAGTAGTGCACCTCACGGTAGTCAATGTGAAAGTACAGGCTGCCGTTGACTTGCAGCAGACGGTAGGCTTCGCGCAGGCGCGGCTCCAGGAACGCCAGGTAATCGTCGAACATGTCGGCGTAGGATTGCGCCCCCAGCCGCTCGGTGCGGTAGCGCCGCCCGCCGAACCCCACCCGGTCACCGCTGCCATCGCTGCGCGTGTGCAGGCGCACGCGCAGCTGCACCCGCCCGGTATTGAACGGTGGGTCAATGTAGATCAGCTCGACGCTCTCCGCCGGCAGGGAACGCAGAACAGGCAGGTTGTCGCCGTGATAAACGCGGTTGGGCAGCATGGTGTTATTTTACCCGCGAATGCGCCGCAGGTCGGAAATTCGGCCTGCCCATTCAGCATGAGCGTCAATCAGAATAAATATCACGGCATGGACGGTTTGCGCGCTGTTTTCGATTGACAAACCCGCCCGGTGCTTCTATACTCTAAATAAATAATTATTAGATGTTATATACCATCTATATGGAGTATAGAATGCAAATCCTCCTTTCGCTGCCTTCCATTCACCTGCCGCTGCGTTGCTCGCGGCGCGTCTTCCGTCCGGGGTTGATCCGCCCGGCGCACGCCTATTATTTCTCGGCGGCTTTGCGCCGCAGGGCGCAGCAGCATCCGGCGCGCGATCTGCCAATTATCTTCGAGGAATCCAGCGTTTTCCAGGCAGATCTGAGCGCCGGCAAGATGCGCTCGCCGCGCTTGTGATGCTTACATGCCGGAACCCGAAAAGGTCACCATCAACCTGAGCGTGGTGGATATCGGGCAGATTGATATGCTGGTGGAAGAAGGCTATTATTCCAGCCGCACCGATTTTCTGCGCACCGCTGCCCGCGCTCAGCTCGAGCGGCAGGGGGACTCTGTGCGCGCAATCATCAACCGGCGCGGGCTGACCCTTGGCGCGCTGCGCCTAAGCCTCGCCGAGCTGGAGGAGCGCCGGCGCAAAGGCGAGACGCTCGAGCTGCGCGTGATTGGCATGGTGGCTATTGATGCCGATGTTCCACCCGAACTGGCGGCGGCGGTGATCCGTTCGCTGCACGTGTTTGGCGTGGTGCGCGCCAGCCGGGCGGTGCGCGCCGCCCTGGGGGTCAAAGATCGCCGTAGCAGCAGCGAATAAGGCTTATTGTTTATCCGCTTTGGCAATCCGCTGCAAGGCTTTGGCAAACTGGTCAATCTCGCGGGCGGTGTTGTAGTGCACCGGACCCACCCGCACCATGCCGCCGCTGCCTTCCAGCCCCAGCCGTTCGGTGATCGCCAGGGCATAATAATTGCCATCCCAGACGTAAATATCCTCGCGCGCCAGCCGTTCCGCCACTTCGCGCGGGTGAATGCCATCCAGGCGGAAGGAGAAGGTTGGCACGCGATCCTTGATGCGGCGCGGGTCGCTCAACCCGTACAGGGTCAGTCCGGGCACGGCTTTGAGCGCGTCCAGCACCGCCCGGCTGATGACGTATTCGTAAGCGCGGATAGCTGCCATCGCCTGCTTAAGGCGCAGCCGCCGACCGCGGTAACGGCCGCTTAGTTCCTTGCTGAACTCGCTGCCAAATGTCTCCCCCAACCATTCCAGATATTCCAGCGCGCCGAGCGCGCCGGCAATGCCCTCGTGATTTTGCGTACCGGTCTCAAACTTGCCCGGCAGGCTGTTGGGCGCCGGGCGCACTTTGTAAGCAAACAGGCTTTCCAGCAAGTCGTAGCGCCCGTAGAGGATGCCTGTATGCGGACCAAAGTATTTATACGATGAAGACACCAAAAAATCGCAGCCCAATTCCTGCACATCAATTGGACCGTGAGCGGCGTATTGCACCGCGTCCACGTACACCAGCGCGCCGGCAGCGCGCGCCATTGGGATGATTTTATCCAGCGGGTTGATTGTGCCCAGCGCATTGGAAGCATAACCCACCGCCAGCAGGCGCGGCTTTTCCTCCAGCGCGCGTTGCAAATCTTCCAGGTCAAGCGTGCCGTCCGCGGGATTAAAATCCACCCAGCGCACGCGGGCGCCGCGGTCTTCGGCTGCCAGCACCCACGGGGTGATGTTGGCGTCGTGATCCAGCCGGGTGACCACGATCACGTCGCCCGGGTTCCACGCGCGGGCAATCGAGCGGCTGATGTACAGCGTCAGCGTGGTCATGTTATTGCCGAAGATGATCTCCTCCGGGCGGGCGGCGTTGTAAAAATCCGCCATGGCAGCGTGAGCGGCATCCAGCACAGCGTCAGACTGCTGGCTGGTGCGGAACGCCCCGCCGTGGTTGGCGTTGCAGCCGGTCAGGTACTGCTGGATGCGGTCGAGCGAGGACAGGGCGATCTGCGTGCCGCCGGGATTATCCAGAAAGACTGCGCCGGATTGCAGGGCAGGAAAGCGGTTGCGGATGATTGAAAGTTCCAGGGGCATGGGTTGCTACTCCGTAAGGGGATAGAGTAAATTATACGTCCTTTTGGATGAACCGAGTCAAACCAGAGTGAGAGCATGTCTAAACCGGGCGGAAGGGGTGGTGGTCCCCTGTCAAGGCAAAAGAAAACGTTACCGAAGAGTCGCACTCCTTTCTGAGGGTATGCAGGACATTGACAGGGACAGTAGGGCGATCCGGGTTGACAGCCCACAGCTGGGTGATGAGGTGCTCGGTGCAGCTTTGCAGGTGAAATGGATTGGTCTGGTTGATGAAGTGAGAACCAGAACGGTGCGGGGGTACAAGACCTGGCCGGGTATGGACAGTGGGTTGATGGCGGCTGGGGTAGGTGTGGCATAAACACCTGATCCAGGATTGAGACAAGTCTTTCGGTTTCCAATTTCCTGAAATTGCCCGCCATTTTTGGGACAGACTTTAGATTGATCCAATTTTTCCGTTTCAGCAATTAACTTGAGTTTAGAGTTCCGCATAGGAACAGCCCCTTAACAAGAAGTGGAACTTGCTGATAAAAGTGTTGGGCTTCATTGTGGTTCTAAGCATTTCTGATACGGAGCAAAGCAGTGTTAGAATAGAATCCACCAATGGAGCAAAGATAACCGGATAAGCCCAAAAAATCCTGGAAGAAGGTGCCCTGATCTTCTGGTTTCACAGCTACGATGCTCGTGATGAGGAGCGGGCAAGCGTCCATGTGGGCAAAGACTCCCAGGACGACTTCAATGATGCTAAAATCTGGCTGGAACCTGAAATTGAAATGGCGCGACCGGGACGAACTCTGAAGCGCCACGCGTTAGGGCAGGCACTTAAGGTTATTTTTGATGCGTTCGCCCCTAGGAAAATGGACAATTAACAAAACGATGCGGAATTTTTTCAATACAATATATCGCGCTTGCGTTTATACTGTGGATTGCCGAGTCACTATAGTGAGAGTGTTGAATGTTGCATCAACCGACATATGCTCCGGTGCAAATGTTGGCAGCAGATGTGAACTGCTTTTGGGCACTTGAGCAAGACCAGGAAAGCTATAACCGTGAGGTGTACCTACCCGATGCCTACATTGAAGTGATAATCAATGTGGGTGCGCCGCTCGTGTTGGAGAGCGAACACGGAATGCTCGAACTACCACGAGCATTTGTAAATCCACTTCAATTTAAGCCGCTTCGGATTCGCGCTGCTGGTTTCTGCCAGATGATTTCGATGCAGTTGTATCCTTGGGCGGTCAAGCCGATCTTGAATATTGATGCTGATCCATCATCTGTGCATTTGATCGGCCTTGATGCAGATTGGCAGCGTTTTGCGGATGATCTGACGCAGATTGTCGCGCATCGAGGATATGGAGAAGCCATCGACTGCTATCAGGAGTATGTCTGCAAAACTGCTTATCGGCATAAGCACGATGTCACGCTAATCCGCACTGCCGGACATTTACTGCATCGCTCTCATGGTCAAATCCGCATCGCAGACCTTGCCGCACAGAGCTACCTGTCGTCCAGCCAATTCGAGCGACAGTTCAAACACTACACGGCTGTTTCGCCTAAGGCATATGCCCGGATCGTTCGCTTTGGTAGCCTCCAGGCCGCATTACTCGTGAATCCATCCATCCGATTAGCGGATCTGGCGGATGTCTATGGCTACAGTGACCAGGCGCACCTGATCCGCGAATTTAAGTCTTTTGCAGACTGTACACCACGCGATTTCGCTGCTTCTGCACCCGCCTATTTTGAACTTCGGCAAAATGAAGATTGGTGCGATTTCATGAAGCAGTATTTTAACTTAGCTTACGCAGAGTGAGGGAATAAACCAATCTCAGAAATATAGGTATGAGAGAAAGGAAGAACCATGAAACTGGTAACCAATCACGTTCTGATGCCAACATCGTCCGACGACCAATCCATCGCTCGAGGAGGAGCACGATGCGAGAGCTCCTGATCGACTTCGGCACCACCCTGGACGGCTACGCGTCGGGGGATGGCTGGCCCGGCTGGTGGGGTCTCGAAGGGCCGGAGTACCTCGCCTGGCTCGGCGAGCAACCACCGGTGACGTACCTGATGGGCGCGAACACGTACCGGCTGATGTCCGGCTTCGCCGGCGGAGAGACGCCGCCGGGAACCGCCGCGATTGAAGCCGAGGAGGAGGCCAGTCTCGACGAGCTCACGCGAGCGCCGAAGGTGGTGTTCTCGGCCTCGCTCGAGGAGCCCCTCACGTGGGCCAACACAACCCTCGTGCGCGGCGACGCCGTGCAGGCGGTCCGGGCAATGAAGGAGGAGGGCTCCGGCATCCTCAGCACGCTCGGCAGCGTCAGCCTGTCCCGCTCGCTGGTGCGCGCCGGGATCGTCGATCGCTTCCGGGTCGTGATGTTCCCCGTGATCACCGGTGCCACCGGCGCGGAACGCATCTACGACGGCTATCCCGACGTCGCGCTCGACATGATCAACCACCGCATCTTCGACGGCCGCATCCTGCTCGTCGAGTACCGGCCGCGCGTGCTCGAGGGCCCACCCCTCGCGCCGACTGCCTGAGGCCGAGCGCCTGCGCGGGCTTCCAGAGATCGGGCGGTCCGCGGCGGGCGTTTCGGGGGCGGTCGGGTTGGTCGACGGCCGCGTGGCTAGCAGCGCCGCCTAACCAGCGCTTGAAGCTGCCGAGTGCTGCTGGAGGAAACCGTTCATTTGTGCGCTTAGCCGTTGATCGGCGTTGCACCGAGCAAGGCTCCTTGCGCCCGGCCAGGAGTCGCTCGCAGCTTAAGCGCCATTCGTTGAGCGCCGGAAGAAATACCGCGGGTTCGCTTGATCGTCATGAAGAATTGCTCCAGTGAACGCGCACACCCTGTGCCACATGAATATCTTATTTGAACCAAGTTATTTTTAGCACAGCGTGTGCTTCGTGGCGGAATGAGTAGTTTTTTTCGCTCGTCCGCAATTGCTACGCGTGGTCTCTCGGGTGACTCGAAACCACGCTGGCGCAAATGCTTTACGGAATCATGTTCCTGAGAGTCGAGCTCGTCGCGTTATCGTCGCCCAACAATGCGTGCAGGCGGACTTGGTGGTACGCGCCGCGCTAGAACCGCCGTCTCGGCGAAAGCCTTTTTCCGTTTCGTTGGCTGGTCCTCCCACCAAGCCGCTAACGCGAGCCGATGGGTGAGCAAAACAACTATCAGCGAGTTCCGAGAAGCACTATACCAAAAGGTGATCTGGCGATCCGCCGCGATTCTGGATCTGATGGATGCCCTGACGATCGCTGGGCACGTCAATTCGCCCGTTGCTCTGAGCGAGTCGCCGATGTTCAGGCGAAAATTCAGCAGCGTATATGACGCCTTGGTCCATGGCGATTTGGGTGAGGGTCTGAAAAGGACTTGTTCAGTGAAAGTCAGGATCCAGACTGGGAAACGATAGCTGGATACGAAGTCCACGCGATCGATGCCACGCCACATGAGCGCATGGCGGCCGAGACACTCGAAGATCGTGGAGCGCTGAAAGCGCAACAGAAAGAAGCGGTGCGTTATGGGCACAAATCCTCCTGGCTGGTTCGTTTGGTGCAGAGCGGCACCTCCTGGTTTGCGCCAGAAGCCGTGGAGCGCATCAGCACGGCAACAACCGATACGCAGGTCGGCGCTCAACAGGTCAAAGATATAGCGAGACGCAACCCGCATCCGAAAGTCATCACCGCCGACAGCCGTTATCGGGATCAGCACTTTTTTGGCGCTTTTGCCGGTCTGGAAAACACCCTTGCTCTGGTGCGACTGCAAAACAACCAGAAACTCAGCCAGGCACCCGTGCCCAAGCCGAAAGGCAGCCGAGGTGCGCCCCGCAAACACGGCGCTGACTTCCACCTGACAGATATTTCTCGCCCTCCAGATGCCAGGGAAGAGTTTCTGCTTGGCAAGCAGAACGTGCGGGTGCGTGTCCGGCACAAGCTGCATTTCAAGCGGCTAGCCAAAGTCGTGGGTTCCGTTGTCTGTGTCGAGTTCTTGAAGGAAGACGGAACACCACGGTACAAACGTCCCCTGTGGCAGTTCGCCATTGAGCGTCTGTTTCGCTTCCTGAAGCAACACTTGGGGCTCAATAGCAATCGTTCCTCCAACCTGGAAAGCTTGCAACGCTGGAGGTGGATTGTAGCACTGGCATACTAGCAAGTGCTACTCCTGCGTAATACGGTCAAGCCCAATCGCCCAGCTTGGCATCCGCACAAGAAAGATGACCAAGACAAGCCTTTGACCCCGGCACAGGTATAGCGTTCAGCACAGACATTTTTGTGCGGTCTGGTTCCCCGGCAGCCAATGTCAGACCCGCAGGAAAAAGACACGGCCGACGAAAAGGATATCACCCCGCTCCCAGAAAACGCTTTGACCTCGTTTTCAATACCAAAAAGGCACACACCTTACCGAAAATTTGCTAGATTTGCTTCTGCCGCTCGTTTGTCAAGGTTCGACTGACTTCAACGCATCTGCCGCGTTGGGTTTGCCATCTCTAAACTCAAGCAATTAATGATATGATCAATATATGATTGCCGATCAAATCCGGGTTGTCGAATCTCCTCTCCTTAAGACGAAGATCACGATACCACCTCTCCCGGCTGGGTATGTTGCCAGGCCGCGCCTGACGGAAATGATTGAACGTGGCGTCCGGGGTCCAATAACATTGGTCTGTGCGCCGGCTGGTTTTGGAAAAACCAACTTATTGATCGAGTGGGCGCGAAGCACCAGGTCTCGGGTGTCCTGGCTTACCTTCGACCGTGCTGATAACGAACATGATTACCTGTACCGTTACCTGATCGGCGCTCTGCAAACCGTTGAGCCTCATATTGGGGAAGAAGCGATTGACATCATTCAAGCCGCCAAAGGAAGCAGCGGGATCACGAACAGCATCGCGAATATTGGGTTAACGCAGCTGATCAATGAACTATCGGTACTGCCCAGAGAGTTGGTCCTGGTGATGGACAATTTCCAGGCACTTCAAGACCCGAATAAGCTTCGAAGCGCCAGCATATTCTTAAAAAATCTTCCCAGCAACCTGCACGTAGTCATTGCCAGCCGCAGCGAGCCTGATCTGGATCTGGCGAAATTACGCGGTAAGGGCCAATTGACCGAAATCGGCGCGGACGATCTGCGCTTTACAGGGAAAGAAGCAGGGTTGTTTTTCCAACAGTCCATGGGAATAAAACTACCGGAAGAAAATATCCAGTCGCTGCTGGAGCGCACGGATGGTTGGGCGTCCGGATTACAGATGACGGCTCTTTCATTAGGGCGCCATCCAGATCCCAATACCCTGCTGACCAACCTGAAAGGCGACGTCCATTACCTGGTTGATTTTCTGGCCGAAGAAGTGTTGGACCAGCAGCCAGAGGATATGCGCCAGTTCCTGTTGAAAAGTTCCATTCTGGATACGCTCACCGGCCCACTATGTGAAGCGGTCGTCAACCCCGACGCCCAACCAGGTTTTGGCAGAGTCATGTTGAACCGCCTGGAACATGACAGGCTTTTTATCACGGCTCTCGATGAACAGCATGAGTTTTTCCGGTATCACAACCTGTTTATTGATTTCCTGCGCAATATTCACGCCAGGACCAATCGGGTCGAGATTCCAGAACTGCATAAGCGGGCAGCGATTTGGTTTGAACAAAACCGAAATCTGGAGGAAGCCTTTCGACATGCGCTGGCTTCCTGTGATTACGAGTGGGCTGCAGATTTAATCCAGCGTAACCTTGAAGCCACAATCTCATCAGGTGAGATCCTGACTCTCACCCATTGGATCGGTCAGTTACCTGATGCAGTGATTCACCAGCGCCCGGCGCTCGGCTTGAACCATGCCTGGGGGTTGATCGCTTCCTACCACCTTGACCTGGCTCGGTACTGGCTGGATGATGTCCGCAGGCGGTTGAGTGAACTTGAGGGGCAGCCAAATTTTGGATCAAAGATGAGCGAGCCGCAAACCGGCTTGTGGAATATTCACGGTGGGTTGGCTATTTGTCAGTCCACGCTGGCGCTCTTAGGTGGTGATATAGAACAGTCCGCGGAATTCTCGCGCCAGGCAACGGAGTATTTGCAGGATGATCACCCGTTTATTCGAAGCATGCTCGCTTTTGAAGAGAGTCTGTTATTAACCCTCTCCGGCGACACGGTGAAAGCCAGCGAGTCACTGCGAAATACCACGCGAATTGCCCGGCAGGCTAACCATCTACTTGTTTTGATCCTCGCCACCTGCCAATTTGCTGATTTGCAAGCGCTGCAGGGTAAACTTAACCAAGCCTGGATTACCTTACAAAAAGCGCAATTGATGGCAATTGGGCCAAATGGCGAGCCGCTTCCACCCGCCGAGTTGGTGGATATTGGGTTGGGAGAAATCCTCCTGGAACGCAATTTATTAGAAGAAGCCCGTGGTTATCTGGAACGCGGAATGAAAGCCTCCGGAACCATTTGGTTACTCAGAAACCTGGACAGTATGGTTTCACTGGCTCGTCTTCGCCAAATCCAGGGCGATATAGCCGGATCGCAGGCGGTCATCGAAGATGCTTTACATCTGGCGCTCAGCAACGAATCCAGCCCATGGGACGAAACCCTGATCGCTGCGATTGCCGTCCGGTTGGCTTTACAACGCGGCGATCTGCTTGATGCAGAAAAATGGTGGAACAGGGGCAATAATGCGGAACTTTCCGCCAGCATTTCATCTACGAATTACCCTTACCATATTTACGAATACTTGGTGATCACTCAAGCGCGGCTTCTGATCGCATTGGCAAGCAGCCGAATGAATGACATCTACCTGTTGCAGAGTGCGAAATTATTGGATTTGCTTCTACCGCAGGCGAAACAGTTCCAACGCACCGCTTCTGTTATTGAAATTCAAGTTTTGCGGGCTATCGTGCAATATTCGTTTGGAGAAATTCAACTGGCGGTCAAGACTTTTAGAAGCGCGCTGGCTCTGGGGGAACCGGAGGGCTTCCGGCGAATTTACCTGGATGGCGGTCAGCCGATAGCGGAATTATTGGTTCACTGCCAATCCGAGCCACAAGACTCTAACAGCCTGCTGCCTTCAAGCGCATTTATTAATAGTCTTCGGACCGACTTGCAAGGCGTGGTTTCAGGCCAATCGTTTCCCCAATCAGGCAGCCAGTTGACGCATGAGCCGTTCACCGCTAAAACTGAAGATGGGCTGCCAATCACGCTATCTGCTCGGGAAGTCGAGGTCTTGAAATTGATCGCCGAGGGTAAATCCAACCAGGAAATTTCCGCGGAACTTTACCTGGCACTAAATACCGTTAAGCGCCATGCGTATAACATCTATGCCAAGCTTGGCGTCCAGAAGCGCACGCAAGCGGTATCGGTCGCGCGCCAGATGGGTTTGATCTCCTAAGTTTTTTCCCACCATTTGACACTTTAATAGCACTTTCGGTTCATGACAATCTTTCTTGGAAAAGATATGCTTGGATTTGTTCACTCAATTCCTTTTGTAAAGGAAGATAGGGCTGTAAAAATCTATTGGAAAGGTCAAAAGAACAAAACTCAATGCATAATCTCTTCGGTGATCGATTTCTGAGATTGTTCGCCGGTGATCTTCAACGCCGGTTGAATCGAACATTATCCAACCCCAAAGATCAAAATCCAGCAGCCATAGAGGAAAGTGCTGTTGAATCGATTGACAGCGCAGGTGAAGGTGCCCAGGAGAAGAATTTAGCAGATGGAAATATGCTAAATGTAAAAGAGCAAAACAAATAGAAAGACACCGATATTTAGAATGAGCGATATTGGATCAGGTGAAGCATGGAACAATGCACAGCATTTGTATTAGGAGGTGGAGGATCGCGTGGCGCACTGCAGGTTGGCGCGTTGCGGGCATTGCTAGAGGCAGGCATTGTTCCAGATTTGCTGGTGGGAACATCCATCGGGGCAGCGAACGCTGCCGGTTTGGCGCTGTGGGGGGTCAATCTGAACGGCCTGTCTGCCCTGGAACGCGTTTGGGAACAGGTCGCCTGTACCGAAATTCTAGACCCGCGCATTTCCCGGCTGATCTTTCGCATTATGGTCGGTCAACCCAGCGACCAGGCGCGAAAGAAAGTTGAAAATTACTTTGTCTCACTGGGACTTACCCGCGCGATTGAATTTCACATGCTGCCCAATATCCGCCTGGCGTTAGTCAGCGCCGACCTGGAAACCGGTCAGACGCTACTCTATGGGCAAAATCCAGAAGATCCGCTCCTGGAAGGTCTGCTGGCATCCATTGCTGTGCCGCCCTGGTTCATGCCGTTGCAGAAAGATGGGCGAATCATTATGGATGGCGGTTTAGTCTCCCCCTTGCCCATTGAGCCAGCCCTGCGAATGGGCGCAACCGAGATTATTGCCCTCGACCTGGACGATCCCAACCTGATTCCTAATGAAAACCTGACGCTGGTGCAATACTGCCAGAAATATCTCTTCGCAGCCAGCCGCAGACATATCCAGTTGGAAACACAAATCGCCGAGGCGCAAGGCGTTACCGTGCGTCGCATCGATTTTCAGGGACTGGTAAAAACTCCCCTGTGGGACTTCAGCGATTATCCGCGACTCCGAAAGGCAGGCTACCAAAAAGCCAAAAAACTGATCGCCGAGTGGAGCCAGGAACCACATCCCGAACCAGCTTTTTAAGTATTAACCAATGACAATCAACCAGCCCAAGAATAACTTATCTCAAGCCGAGGGGTATACCCCGAATAGATCAGAAAATGGAATGGAAAGTGCGAATCTGAACTGGAGTAAAACAACCCGCTATATCGCCGGGGTAAGCCTGATGCTCTTTGGGATATGGATACTCTCCTTGAGCCGCTCGATTCTTCCATTACTAATCATCGCTGGCCTCATCGCAGTTGTCGTGCGCCCCCTCATCCTTTGGCTTCACAAATCGGTTCATCTACCACGCAGCCTGTCAGTCATCCTGATCTACCTGATCATGGCGATCCTTTTCCCCTTGGCCGTGATTTTAGTCATGCCGGCAATTCTTGATGCCGGAAAATTTTTCCAGAACCTCGACTATACAATGATTCTTCAAAACATCATCACCTGGCTTCGGGCTACTTTGAATACCATCAAAACACAGCCGATCCCTATGGAAATACTCAACGTATACCTTGACCAGGCTGTCGATTCGCTCCTCATGACACTTGACCAAACGACCACGACCATCCCTGAACCGGGACCGGCTCCCGTAGATTCAATTTTCCAGTCAATCACCGAAACACTCTCCATCACGTTTCGCACAGCGGCTGGGATTATCTCGTCTTTGGTTGCGAGCACTGCACAAGTGCTCTTTACTTTCCTGGCATCAGTCTATATCAGTTTAAGCGCGCACACCTTCAAGGATGCGGTCTTACAGTCCGTGCCTGCACGCTTCCGTCCCGAATTGACGGTGCTAATCACCCGGATTGAGCGGACGTGGAAGGCATTTTTCCGTGGTGAGCTGACCTTAATGCTCTTCATTGGAATTATCGTCTGGCTGGGTCTGACGATCCTCGGTATATCCGGCGCGCCCTATTTAGGGATTGTCGCCGGCCTGCTCGAAATAGTCCCCAATATTGGTCCTGTTCTTGCCGCCATACCGGCAGTCATCGTCGCTTTGGCGCAAGGATCTACCTACCTGCAGATCAGCCCGTTGATCATGGCTTTACTGGTGATCCTGTTCTATATCCTGGTGCAACAGTTTGAAAACAATCTCATCGTTCCCAAGGTATTAGGGAAGGCAGTGAACCTGCCAGCGTTGGTAGTGATGACCGGCGTGCTGGTAGGCGCTGAAGTTGGCGGACTGCTTGGCGTGCTTTTGGCAACACCGGTGATCGCTACCCTGCGTGACATCGTGCGCTACATTTACCACAAAATACTGGGTGTGAATCCTTTTCCACAGGAGGAAGAGATGCAAAATCAAGCAGTCTTAAAACAAAAAAAACCATGGGATTTGCAGAAAAAGGCTGCCAGTATATTCAAGCCTTTTTCTAAAAGTGATCATTCATTGCGTGATAGAACTTACCAACGCTGATAACCTCTGAACATGAACAAAAATGGTTTGAACCGGAGATTTTTACAATTGCCAAATCCGTGCAAGAAAGAAATTTATGTCAATTAGAAAGGAGACAGCATGAAGCGAATTCTCATTTTAATGGCTGATTATGGGTATGGTCATCGCAGCGCGGCTAATGCAATTTCTGCGGCGCTGCAAGAAACTCATCCCCACGAATGTGTGGTCGAAGTGGTCAATCCCTTAAATGATAAGCGTGCCCCCGCATTCTTAAAGAAGGACCAGGCCAATTACGATCGCATCATTCGCCAAATGCCCGAATTGTATAGGTTCGGATATCAGGTCAGTGACACCTCGGTAGCCGCCAATATAATCGAGAACACGGCTACGTTGTTGTTATTTAATGTATTCCGCGAAACCCTAAATAAATATCAACCTGACGCCATCGTATGCACCTATCCCCTTTATCAGGCTATCTTACAGGTCATTTTCAGCATCGAAAAGCGCCACATCCCCGTATTCACGGTGGTCACTGACCTGGCAACCGTCCATAAGATGTGGTTCAATCCAACGGTAGATATGTGCCTGGTACCTACTCAAACCGTCCACGATCTGGCAATTAACTCGGGGTTACCCCCTGAAAAAGTTAAGATCACAGGTCTCCCTGTCCATCCAGCGCTGGCAAAAGGGAGGCAAGAACAAGCCGCCATACGCGCCAACTTGGGATGGCGTTCGGATGTGTTTACGGTACTTGCCATTGGCAGTAAGCGCGTCGAGCATCTGTATGATTCGCTGAGTGTTTTAAATCATTCCGGCTTGCCTTTACAACTGGCAATTGTAGCCGGCGGAGATGAAGCCCTTTATCAACGCTTACAAGAAACAAAATGGCATCAGGAGGCACATCTGTACAATTTCGTAACCGATATGCCCGCTTTCCTGAGAGGTGCAGACTGCGTGCTGGGAAAAGCAGGTGGGCTAACCGTAACCGAGACACTGGCATGCGGCTTGCCTCTGATTCTGGTCAGCGTCATCCCAGGGCAGGAAACCGGCAACGCGGATTATGTGGTTCACGGCGGGGCGGGTGACCTTGCGCAAAGCCCGGTCGAGGTCCTCGAGGTCATGTGCCACTGGTTAGAAAATGGAAGAGAACTCTATAACAAGCGGGTTCAAAATGCTTGCAGTTTGGGATACCCTCGGGCTGCCTACGATGTGGCTGACCTGATTTGGGCTGCAGCAAAAGAAACAGGCTAAGAGACATCTTTGAAGTAGCCTGCGTTTCGGACACTTTTTCGTCGTCTTCCTCTAAACCTTAACAAATCCGGAATCGCGAACCGCCTTTCCGCTGGTGCAATTGGGTGCATTTTGCTGTCCCCAATTAATGTTAACGAATTCGGGTTGGTTCGTTGGTTACGCTCACGGTTGGCATCTCAACTGCCACCGGTGTGACCAACTCGTCCAGCAATAGAGGCGCATCGTTTTGCAACTCCTGGTAAAGGTGGCTGTAGATATCCGGGATCACACTGGGTTTGGAGTGTCCCAGTCGCCGGGACGCAACCAGGATGGGAACCTGGCGGTTCATCATCAGCGAAGCCGCCGTGGGGCGCAGGTCGTGGAAGCGGATGTGCGGTAAGCCGGACCCTTCCGGGTCGCTGCCGTGAGCGGCGGTTTGGTCGGCGCGGGCAATAGCGCGGCGGGGGATGAATCCCGCCTCAGGGGGTAAGCCCTCAGCGTGCCATCTGGCGGATACCGCAAGCAAAAGAATGCCACCGCGACCGAACGGTCATCCGCATCGCCGAGAAAACGGCGGATGAAGTTTATGGAATCTTGACAAATAGAGTAATTATTCTATACTTATTATCGAACATTCGTTTGAGCTTGTGCAGGACCTGCGCATGTGTAGAAACATCCGACCTTTATTCAACTATGACCCTCCAGTCTCTCAGGACGAAATCCGCCTGGCTGCGTTGCAATACGTCCGCAAAATTAGCGGATTTACCCGCCCTTCCAAATCCAATGAAGCGGTCTTCAATGCTGCCGTGGAGGCTGTTGCTGCCGCTTCGGCTGATCTTCTTGCTTTCCTCGAAACGACCGCCGCCCCCAAAAACCGCGCGGTCGAAACCGCGCGGCTGAAAGCCCGCTCAGCACAGCGCTTTTCCGAACGGGAAAATCCTCAAACAAAAGAAGGGTAACCGGTTCCTATGTCCAATGTTCCAATAAAATCGTTGCTTGCTGCAATGGCTGAATTATTGACCGAGGCTTACGATAAACCAATCCAACCATCTGCCACCTGGTTTATTGATAACCAGCCGGATTCGGGCGTTTTGGGCGTCCTCAAAGGCATCAGCGCGGTTGAAGCCTCTGTCTCGGTGGATGGCAGCCGCAACGCGGGCACGACCATCGCCTCGCATGCGATGCACCTGTGCTGGAGCCTGGCGAATGTCAATGCCACAATTCGCGGTGAGCCGTGGAACCCCAACTGGAGCCAAAGCTGGGCGCTGCAATCCGTGGATGAAGGCGAATGGGATCAACTGCGCCAGGAGCTGCGCCGCGAATTTGAAACCCTGCGCGATGCGATCCAAAAACAGGAGTCACTCGAAGGCGATTACCTTACCGGATTGCTCGCTCTGGCGCCCCATGCCGCTTATCACCTCGCCACCATCCGCCAGATGCTGGAACGGGTGCGCATGCCATCCGCCGAGGATTGAGTGCCGCCGCCCGGCGCGCGTTGGATGCGGACGAGCACTATACTTTGGCTTGAACAATAATTCGATGCTGACAAAAATAGCAAAAAGTGCCACTTTGATTTTGGCTTTGGTTTTGCTGGCGGGCGGTTTGCACACCCGGGCCAACAGCAACGGTGGTGGTACGGTCTTCCTGCCTCTGGTTTCCAGAACCGGTGCGCTACCCCTGCCCCCGCCGGATGAAGCAAGCCAGCGCATTCAAGTGCCGCCCGGCTTTCACATTCGCGTCTTTGCCGCCGGACTCGCCAGCCGCCCGCGTTTTATGGCACTCGCGCCCGATGGACACCTTTACCTGACCCTGACCGACAGCGGGCAGATTGTGCGCCTGCCCGACCGCGACAACAACGGGCTGTCTGACGGCGTCGAGATTATCGCCAGCGGTTTATCACTGCCGCACGGGCTGGCGTTTCACCAGGGCTGGCTGTACGTTGCCGAGGGCAGCCGGGTACAGCGCCTGGCGGGACCTGATGCCAGCGGCAATTTCAGCCCGCCCCAACTGGTCAGCGACAACATTCCCGCGCCGGCCGGGCACTCCAGCCGTACAGTTATCTTTGGCGCGGATGGCAAGATGTACGTCAGCGCCGGATCTTCGTGCAATCTCTGCGTCGAGGATGATCCGCGCCGCGCGGCGATTCTGCGTTTCAACCCGGATGGCAGCATCCCGGCGGACAATCCCTTTGCCAACGACAGCGACCCACGCCGCCGCCCGCTGTGGGCTTGGGGACTGCGCAACAGTGTTGGCATGGTCATTTCGCCACCGGGCGGGTTGTGGGTAAATCACAACGGCAGCGATGGCATGGGCGATGACCTGCCCCCCGAGGAGATCGTCATTGACGTGCAGCCGCACCGCTCGCACGGTTGGCCCTTCTGTTACACCCCCGGTTTGGGCGTCTCCAGCGCGCCCGAAACGCGCGACACGCGCATAGCGCTGCCTTCCGGTTTCACCTGCAGCCAGGCAGTGGCTGCCATCTTCACCGCCCCGGCGCACTCCGCGCCGCTGGGCATGACGCTGGGCAGCGGCGTCAACTTCCCGCCTGATTACGCCGGCGACCTGTATGTTGCCTATCACGGCTCGTGGAACACCAACGATCCCGCCAATTTTCGCGATTGCAAGGTCGAGCGGGTGTTGCTGCAAAATGGGCAGCCGGTTGGCAGCCAGGTGTTTGCCAACGGCTGGCGCGCGCCAGGCAAAAAATGTGGCGATGCCGCGACGTGGGGCCGCCCGGCGGATGTGATCTTTGGGCGCAACGGCGAGTTGTTCATCTCCGACGATAAGGGGATGCGCGTTTACCGGGTGATCTACCAGCCCTGAACGCGCGGTGAGCCTGCTGCCCGCGCCCCTCGACGACCTTCGCATACCCTGGCGGGCACGCAAGTTCAGCCGGCGGCAATCCCCGCAAAATTCAGGATAAATGTACGATTAAGCGCGGATATTTTGTAATTGACAGACATTTGGGATTTGTTAAAATATAAGAGATTTCACCCTACCGTTTGCAATCCCAATAATTAAAGGAGAAAAAGAAATGCGTAAGACCCGATTCGGACTGTTTATCGTCCTGATTCTCTTCTCGTTGATTGCGGCGCAGTGCGCGCCGGCAGCCACGCCTACCCCGCAAGCCGCCGGCAAGGTCTACAAACTGGCTGCTATCTTGCCCGGTGTGATCACCGACGCCGACTACAACACCCTGGCATACATCGCCATCTCCGAGCTGCAAAAAGCAACCGGCATCGAGACCGCCTATTCGGAAAGCGTGCCCGTGCCGGACGTTGACCGCGTGATGCGCGAATACATTGACGGTGGTTACAACATCATCTGGACCCATGGCGGTCAGTTTCTCACTCAAACGGTCGAACTGGCGCGCCAGTTCCCGGACGTGATTTTTATCGGTGAAGGCGATGCCCCGGTAGAAAACGCCCCAGCCAACTTTTGGATCATTGACCGCAACTTCCACGTCGGTTTCTATAGTATCGGCGCCCTGGCTGCCAAGACCACCCAGACCGGAAAGATCGGTTACCTGGGCGGGCTGGCGCTGCCGTTCTCCTACGCCGAAGTGCACGCCGTCGAACAGGCAATCGCTGACCTGGGTTTGGATGTGGAGGTCAAAGCCGTGTGGACTGGCGATTTCAACGACCCAACCAAAGCCCGCCAGGTTGCCGATGCGCTCATCGCCGAAGGCTGTGATGTGATCATGGGCTCGCTCAACCTGGGCATGTTCGGTCTGTTCGAAGCGGTCAAAGCCTCGCCCACCAAGGTGATGGTTACCGCCAAGTACACCGATAAAACCACCTATGCTCCAGACAACTATCTAACCTCGCTGCTGTACGATTTCGCCGCACCGCTCCAGGACATCTATGCCAGGATCCAGGCGGGCGAGACCGGCGGCTACTACCCGCTCGGCTTTGCCACCGGCGTATCGCTGCAGACCCCGCTGCGCAATGTCTCCCCCGAAATCCAGGCTTCGATGGACACCTTGTTGGAAGATCTGCGCGCCGGCAGGATCGAAGTGATCAAGGACACCAGTGAAATCCAGTAAGGACTCGTCCATCGCGGACGCTCCTGGACTTTAGTCATTCCGGGCAGGGGTTCTGGGCAGCGGTTTCGCGCACCCGAACCCCTGTTTTCATCGCCTGCGGAGACCCCTCCGGCAGTCATTGTTCCCTGCGTATTCAGGCGAAAGGTAATCGATTCTCATGGAAAAACAACCCATTCTGGAATTAAAGAATATCCGTAAGACGTTCGACAAACTGGTGGCGCTGGACGATGTTTCCTTTACCCTGCTGCCGGGCGAGATTCACGGCTTGCTGGGCGGCAACGGCGCCGGTAAGACCACTTTGATGAACATTCTCTACGGGCTGTATCGCAAAGATCAGGGCGATATCCTGATGAACGGCGGCAAAGTGGAGATCCATTCTCCGCGCGCCGCGCTGCAACTTGGCATCGGCATGGTGCACCAACACTTTTTGCAAATCCCCAACTACACCGTGCTCGAAAATATCGTCCTGGGCACCGGCATCACCAACCGCTACACGCTCCAATTGCAGCCGGAAGCCAAAAAAGTGGAAGAATTGTGCCGGCGCTTCAGCCTGCCGGTGGATTTGAACGCGGTCATTTCCAGCCTGCCGATCGGCATTCGCCAAAAGGTGGAAATCCTCAAGGCGCTCTATCGCGGCGTCAAAATTCTCATCCTGGATGAGCCGACCACCAACCTGACCCCGCAGGAGGTGGACGCCTTGTTCGAATCGCTGCGCGTGATGGTCAACGACGGCTTGAGCATCGTCTTCATCACCCACAAACTGCGCGAGGTGCTCAGCGTGTGCGACCAGATCACCGTGCTGCGCGAAGGACGCAACATCACCACGCTGGCGCGCAGCAACGCTACGGAGGAGGTGTTCGTGCGCGCCATGGTCGGCGAGCAGATGAACATCGAGAAAAGCGTGTACTTTGCCCGCGGCAGCCAAACCAGCGCGGCGGTTGAGCGCAGCGGGCAGCCGTTGCTGCGCCTGCAGGATGTCAGCCTGATCGAAAAAGACGGCTTGCCGCGCCTGAAAAACATCGCCCTGGATATTTTCCCGGGCGAGATCTTCGGCATCTCCGGCGTGGCGGGCAACGGTCAGCGCGAGCTGGCTGAATGCGTGATGGGCATCGTCCCGCTCAGCAGCGGCAAGGCCGAACTGAACGGCAAG
The DNA here is from genome assembly GCA_039666315.1 of Bellilinea sp. GTDB lineage: Bacteria > Chloroflexota > Anaerolineae > Anaerolineales > Anaerolineaceae > Bellilinea. The sequence goes on from JAVSME010000002.1 coordinate 62,503, forward strand.
GACGTGACTGCCACGCCGGTGGGCGAACTGCTGCGCAGCGGGCTGGCATACATCCCCGAAGACCGCCTGCACGACGGTTTTCTGCCCAAAGCCAATGTTGCCCAAAATCTGATCCTGGGCGTGCACCGCCAGCCGCCGTACAGCGACGGGTATTTCATCAACTGGAAGACCGTCCACCAGCGCGCCCGCGAGCAGATCCGCGAATACAACATCAAAACCGGCGGTCCGGATGATCCGGGCGGCAACCTGTCGGGCGGCAACATCCAGCGCGTGATGATCGCGCGCGCCTTCTCGATGAATTCTACTCTGCTGGTAGCGCACAACCCCACGCGCGGGCTGGATATTCCCTCGACGGACTTCGTCTATCAGAAAATGCTGCAACGCAAACAGCAAAACCAGTCCACCTTGCTGATCTCGGAAGACCTGGACGAGTTGATGCTCTTGTGCGACCGCATCGCGGTCATTTATCGGGGTGAAATTCTCGGCATTTTGGAACGCGGCCAGTTCGATAAATACACCATCGGCCGGCTGATGAGCGGCATCCGCGCTGCGGACGAGCTGCCTGAGCGAGGTTAGCATGAAGACACTTGGACGTACCATTACTCCGTATTTGATCGCGATTGCCTTAGCGTTTGCTGCGGTCGGCATCTTCATTGCAGCCATGGGCTTCGACGTTGGCAGGGCTTACACGACGATAGTAACCACCTCCTTCCGCACTACCAACGGCTTCGTTCAGACGCTGCTCAAATTCATTCCGCTCACCCTGATGGGGCTGGCGTTCGCCGTCCCGCTGACCGCCGGCAAGTTCAACATCGGCGGCGAGGGGCAGCTGCTGGTTGGGGCAATTGCCACTACGGCAGCCGGCATTGTGTTCACCGATCTGCCGCTGCCGTTGCTGCTGCCGTTGGTCATCCTTTCGGGCGTGCTTGCCGGGGCGCTGTGGGGACTGGTGCCCGCCTGGCTGCTTTACCGCTTCGGGCTGAATGAAATTCTTACCACCGTGCTCTTGAATTTTGTCTCGTTTGCGTTCGTTGACCTGGTCGCTACCGGAACATGGCGCGATCCAATGGCTGGTCATCCCACCACGATCGAGATTGGGCGCGGCGGCTGGCTGCCTATGCTGGTCAACAATCCTCCGCTGCATTCGGGCCTCATTTTGGCATTGCTGGTGGCAGCCGGCATATATGTTTACACCAGCCGTACCACCGGCGGTTACGAGCTGGTTGCCAGCGGCGCCAATCCGCGCGCTGCGCAGGTGTTCGGCATCCCGGTCAAGCGCATGTTCGTCTTTTCGCTGGTGCTGGCGGGTGCCCTGGCGGGGCTGGCGGGCGCCATCGAGGTGGCGGGCAACCATCACCGCCTGATCGAAGGCATGCAATCCAACTTCATGGTGCTGGGTCTGATTATTGGCTTGATCTCCAAGGGCAATATCCTGGCCGTGCCGTTTGTTGCGTTCTTTATCGCCGTTCTGGATGTGGGCGCAAGTGCCATGCAGCGCACCCTGATGGTGCCGGTTGAAATGGTGTTCATCGTCATTGCTCTGGTGTTATTGTTCGTTCTGCTCTCGGATGTTGTCCGCAGGAGGTAATTCACACTATGGATACGCTTGTCGTCTTCTTGCGATTGGTGCTGCTTTCGATGGTGCCGTTCGTCCTGGCGAGCCAGGGAATGGCGCTGGGCGGACGCGCCGGTATTTACAACGTTGCCCTGGAAGGCATCATGCTGCTGGGGGCATCGCTCGGTTTCCTGGTCAGTTACCAGATCGGCAACAACGTCGCCGGCATGTTGGCTGCCATGGCTGCCGGGGCGCTGTTCGGCTTGCTGCTGGCGTACTTGACCACCACGCTAAAAATGAACCAGTTCGTCATCGGCTTGTCGCTGTTCTTCATTGGCGTCGGGCTTTCAACGCTGCTGCCTAAACTGGCGATCGGCATCACCCTCTCACCGCCGCTCATCCCCACCCTGCCGGAAATCCCCATTCCGCTGCTCAGCCAGATTCCGGTGCTGGGCGACATCCTCTTCCGGCAGAACGGGCTGGTCTATTTTGCCATCCTTCTCTCGCTCACGCTGTGGTATTTCCTCTACCGCACGCAAAAAGGTTTGGAAGTGCGCGCAGTCGGTGAAAACCCGATGGCTGCCGACAGCCTGGGGGTCAACACGGTGCGGGCGCGCTATATCACCGCCGTGATCGGCGGCGCGCTGATCGGGCTGGCAGGCGCCTACCTGCCGATGGTCTATACCGGCACCTTCACCGAGGGGATGACGCGCGGGCGCGGCTGGCTCTCGATTGCGCTGACCTTCTTTGGCGGCTGGAGCCCGCTGACCATTCTGGGCGGCTCGTTGTTCTTCGCCAGCGTGGAAGTGCTTGCTTTCCGCGCTCAGGTGATTGGGCTGGCAATACCCTACCAGTATCTGCTGATGGTGCCCTACCTGGCGACCATCCTGATCATGGTGCTGACCTTCCGCAAGGCGCGCGTGCCGGCTTTCCTCGGTCAGAACTACGACCGCGAGAAGCGCAACCTGTAAACCGCGCGGCTGCAAAACAGGCGCATGGTTGAATCTTCAACCGTGCGCTTTTTTATTCTCCGCCGCGGCTCACGGCGTGACCAGCGGCAGCAATGGAATTGGATCCATCAACAGTGTCCAGGTGTGCATCCCGCTGCCACCTTGCCCGGCGAACGGTTTTTCGAGCATGGAACCAGTGCTGTGTTCGGAGAAACCCTTGTCCAGGTAGAACGCCTCGCCGTTTCCGCCCGCTCCGGTGTGGGTCATCACCCCAACAGCGGGGATCGGGAATGGCGCAGGATCTTGCTCCGGGCAGGTCAGCGTGCCGCTGCCCGCCTGCCAGTTCTCCTGGATAGTGAGGTAAACCACCCCGCCGCGGCAGAAACCGGACGCGCTGGCGGTCATGCTGCTTTCGCCTTGCAGGGTGCAGTCGTCCATGCTGCCGGAAATGGTCACCGGCATACTGGCTGATCCCTGTGATTGGATGGCGAAATCGGGCTCTCCGCTGGTGACGACCAGGGTCAGCACGCCGTCACCCAGGTTGTGCGTGAGGTTCATCACCCCGCTGGTGAAGACAATGTCCGCGGAGAACTTAAGCCACAGCAGGTTGGGCGGCGGCGGGCATTCCGCCAGCTCCATACCCTGCGGCGCTGCACCGCCGGCATCCGCGGGCGGCGGTGGGGGCGGCTCGTCCGCTCCATCGGATTCACCATCCACCTCGGCTGGTTGCGCCGGCAGCGCCCCGCCGGGAAGGTTGCACGCCGCCAGACTGGCGAGCAGCAGCAATCCAGCCGCGAGCGTAAATATCCGACCCCATGCGTTCATCATCCCCTCCATTGCCGAAATCAAGCCCTGATAACTTGATCATACAACTTAACGGGATGCGAGTCAAATCTTTGCCGCGCATTGCATAGCGTGGAAACCGGTGTTCAAATTTTTTTTACAGCGGTGAAATTAAAGGCTGAAAATTCGCCGGGTGGGTGTATAATAGGTTTAGTTATTGTTTATTAGCGTCCGCGCTCCATTCATAACAAGTCCCACTTATTCATATCGAGTTTCTGTTATATTGATTTTGATTGCCAATCGTGATAGCGAATAATGGTGTTTTTTTATTTGCCAGTATCCCATTTTTCCACAGTGTGTAAATGGCGGCAAACTTGACCAACACCACCCAACACGGGAATCAAACATTCAATCCATTTAAACCGGCTTTCTTTATGAAAGGAGGTGATGCCCCCGCGCATCAGGTCAGCGGCTTCCCCGGCAATCGGGCAAGCCTGAAGTTTATTTTTTTAGTCTCAGGAGAGGGAAAATGAAATTCAAATTGTTAAGAGTTGTATCGCTGATCTTGATCTTTTGCCTGGCGCTGCCGTACTCGGTGCACAGCGCCGCGCCTGCCGCCCCTCAGGCGGATACGGTGATCAACTTCACCATTCTGCACACCAATGACTTCCACGGCAACTTGGAAGCGGCGGGCTCCAATCCTGGAGCTGCGCGAGTAGCGCACCTGATCAACTCGGTGCGCACAGCAGTAGGGGCAGATAATGTACTCACCATGGATGGCGGGGATATTATCCAGGGTTCGCTCATCTCCAATCTCACCCAAGGGTTACCCACCATTGATTACTACAAGACGATCGGGTACGATGCGGTTGTTCTGGGTAATCATGAGTTCGACTGGGGGCAGGCGGTTCTTGCCCAGCGGGCTATCCAGGCGGCGACGCCGGAGACGGGCAAAAAAACCTTCCCGATGTTGGCTGCCAATATCGTCAAGAAGGTTGGCGATTCGTGCGCAGGTTGGGACCTCGCGGAACTCGAGGATACTAACAGCGGGCAATCTTACACCATTGAACCTTACACCATCCTGGATGTTGGCAGCGATCCCAATAAAGTGCAGGTCGGCGTGATCGGGGTTGGTTCCGTTGAAACCCCATTTATCACAATCGCCGAAGCCACCCAGGGATTGTGTTTCAAAGACCCGGCTCAATCCATCTTGTATTATTACGACGAAATGAAAGCAGCCGGCGCAGATGTTATGGTCGTTCTCAGCCACAATGGCTTTACGGATGGCGGCTACGGTTACGGTTTTACCGTCTATGGCGACCAAACCCTGGCATCCATGCTCAATGCTGCCGGAAAACCCGTAAACCTGATCATTGGCGGGCATAGCCATACCAATGTCACTGCGGCTGTCATGGTTGGCAATACCGCGGTTGTGCAGGCGCATCATTCCGGGCGCGTGGTTGGACGAGCCGATTTTACCTACAACGCCACTACCGGCGCAACAAGCATTACCTGGACACGCAATGCAGTCTCAACCACCGGACCAGAGGATACAGTCATCAAAGCCTTGGTGGATGGGTATGTAGCCGACCCCGATTATCAGGCATTGATCAACGAGGAGATCGGTTGGGCACAGGTTGACCTGATGCGCAACTACAATGGCGATGGAATGATGGGCACCTTCGTTCAGGACGCCATCTTCAATCAGCTGAACAACGACGCAACTCCAGACAACGATGTGGATATGGTTTTCAATAATCCGGGCGGCATCCGCTCGGACTGGTGCGACAAGGAAGACCCGGCAAACCCAGGCACGTACATTTGGAGCAACGCCGCAGCTGACTGCTCGGCTTCCGGGGTATGGACGCACGACCCAATGAAACTCACCTACGGAATGCTGTATTCCGTGCTGCCCTTCGGCAATGACACCGTGGTGGCTGACATGACCGGCGCGGAGATCACCGACCTGCTCAACCAGACCGCCACCCTGTTCAGAGGCGCGCTGTCGGTGGCGGGCGTGCGCTATAAATTCTACCGCTATGCCGACGCCCTGCCCGGTCCGCAGCCCTGGGCATGGGGTGCATACGATATCGAGGTGTATGATCGCGCCTTAGACGCCTGGCTGCCAATTGATGCCGGGCGCACCTACCGGATTGCCACCAACAGTTTCCTGGCGCCCGCCGGACAGGATGGATTCATCCAGTTCAAGTACGCCAAGAACATCTCCTACTGGGGTGACATGCTCAACCTGGTGATCGAATGGGCGAGTAGGTACACCCAAACCAATCCCTACAAAGGTCCCACTGGCGATGGCAACCTGGACGAGCGCATCCTGCGCGAGGGAACTGACAGCGCCGGACCGATCATTCCGTTGACCATCCTGCACCATAACGACTCGCATGGACGGCTGTTGCCATCCGGAAGTTCGGCAGGGTATACCAACCTGGCAGCGTTGATCCGTCAGGAACGCGCCCACAATCCCAGCCGCACGTTGTTATTAAGCGCGGGGGATAACATTCAGGGCGATTCTATGATGTACTTCTTTAAATCCGCCGGGCTGGGTTATAGCGCCGATGGCAGCAATCTGCCGGCAGATATGCAAATCAACCCGCTCATCAAAGCCTTTAACGTCATGGATTACGACGCCATGGTGTTGGGTAACCATGAATTCAATTTTGGCAAGGAGGTGTTCAGCACGCTTTCGGATGCCACCTTCCCGATCTTGCAAGCCAACCTGCAAGACGACGGCAGGTATGGCATTGCCGGGGTGCCGGTGCAGCCGTTTGTGCGCCGCACGGTGGGCAGCGAGGCGATCAAAGTCAGCATCATCGGTATTGGCAACCACCGCGTGCCCAATTACGAACTGCCCAGCAACATCATCGGACTGACCTTTACCAACCCAATCACCACCGCCAGCCAGTATGTGGATATGCTGCGCGACAGCAGCGATGTGGTTATCGCGCTGACTCATATTGGCTTTGCCCCCAACCCGGCCAGCATCGAGGTGGATGACAATGTAGATACTTACATGGCTGAAAATGTTTCGGGCATTGATGCCATCATCGGCGGACATTCACACAGTCACCCCACAGATACCCGCTTCCTGGTGCCGCCCTTCCAATTCCTGCCCACCCTGCTGGGAAACCCGGACGGTGCGCCGGTCATCATCGGGCAAGCCAACCGCCATAACACCTTCCTTGGACAAATCGTCATCGGTTTGCGCCCCAAGGGTGGCATCCTGACCGATGAATCGGGCATTCTTTCCAATGCCTATGAAGTTGTCTCGAGGGCTGGGCGCGCAATTCAGGTGACCACGAGCAATGTCGAAGACCCGACCGTAAAAGCGATCATCCAGCCATATGCCGATCGCCTGAACACCTATAACAGTACAGTCATCGGCGAAACCATCACCCCAATCGATACAATGAATGCCTTCACCCAGGAGACCAACGGCGCCAACTTGCAGGCGGATGCTTCGGTATGGAAATTATCACAAGAGGACATCGAGGTTGATTTTCATCTCTCCGGGGCAATGACCAACCGGCGCATCGCCGATACCGCCACGCTGGCTACACCCTTCGGACTGAAGATTAGCGACATGTTCACTGCCATGCCTTTCGAAAACTCGCTGGTGGTGATGCGCATGAACGGTCCGCAATTGAAAGCCGTGCTGGAACGGGCGTATCGGAACTACTATTACTACAAGTATGTTCCCGGTTACGGCGGGTACTCTTACTACACTACCTGTATGTTGGGTATCGATGCCGGCAATAAGATCACCTATTTCGACACCTACCCCGAATTACCCAACAATCATAACGTCGCGTCTTTAGAAATCAACGGTAGATGGGTGAACTTTGCCGACGCCAATACGTACTACAATGTCTCGACGGTCAATTATCTGGCTGCCGGTTCGTGCAACTTTAACGACAATGGGCAAACCCTTTGGCCGCTCGATCAGATTACCGAAGATACCCAGTATTACGTGCGCGATGCGGTGATCGAGTACATCCAGGCACAAACCGATCCGATCAATCCTCAGATCGAAGGACGCCTAAATATCGTTGAACCCATCATGACCTGGTTCCCACTGATTAGCCGTTGACCGCTCGCGGTAACAAATTCTTTCGCTAGCACTGGGCGGGGCGTGGAACACACGCTCCGCCCGCTTTTTCCTTCAATTCTCTGCCTGATCGAGCGTTTCGGGCCACACCGGGTAGAACATTGCCCACTGCTGCGGGTAGGCGGCAATGATCTTTTCGGCTTCGGCGAGCACTGATTCGGCGTTGCGTATCAGTTCTTCATCGCGGTCGGGGTAGGGCTGCGGCTGGATGGGCGGGCTGCACACCAGCCGGTAACGGGCAGGTTCTGGGCTGACGCAGGCGACCACGTACATGGGCACCCCGGTATGCAATGCCAGGTGAGCGTACGCCACCGGCAGCGGCGCCGGGCGGCCGAAAAAGCGCGGGCGCAGGCGCGCATCAGCCAGCGGACGGTCCAGCCCGGTCAGCACCACCCCCCCGGCGCGCAAACGCTGGCGGGCTTGCTGCGCCGCGCCAACCGACATGGGGGTCACCTCGATGCCCGGCACGGCGCGAAGGCGGTTTTGCATCTGGTAGCCGGAAGGCGGCTGCGGGAAGGACAGCACCTGAAAATCCAACCCGCGCAGGGCAAGCGCGCGCCCTGCCAGGTCGAAGTTGCTGGTGTGCGGCGAAAGAAAGAGCGCCGGGTGACTGCCCGATTTGACCCTCTCGAACACGTCGGCAAAGTAGGGGTGAAAGTCCACCTGGCGGAGGATCTCCTGCGGGCGGTCGAGATTGTGGTAAAAGTCGTACAGTCCGCGCAGGTGCAGCCGGAAAACCTCGCCGGCGCGGCGCTGTAAAGCCGTGCCGTGCAGCGCGTCGGCGGAGATCACCTGCTGGTTGGCGCGCAGCGCGCGCACCATAGGGCTGCGTTGGCGTGAAGCAACCATAGCGGCAGCCAGGTCGGCAATACGGTAGCCCAACCAGCGCGGGGAGTATCTGCTCAACCCCAGCGCCAGCCAGACGGCGAAACGGCTATTGGTGAATTGTTGAAGATTGGTCCTGAACATGGTCATCGAGCAGGCTGCGATCCTCACCCAGCGGAGATTTGGAAAGCACTTCGTTGATGCGTTGCTGCAGGCTGGTGTGGGCGGGTTTTCGCTTTCCCAAGCCTTTTAAGGCTTCGAGGAAGAGCGCGGTCAGCGATTGGGTCAGGTTCTGCAAAGTGGCGGCAGACAGTTTTTCGCCGCGTTCGAACCAGATCACGGCGGCATAACCCATGACTACCGTTGTCGAGGCGGCAATCGCCGCCGCCAGCAGCCAGCCGGGCAGTCCGCCCAGCTTGCTCAGTTCGGCAAAGAGGGTGCGCGCCAGCAGCCCCAAACCGAAGGCGGCGGCAAGTTCACGGGCGCGTTCCAGGGTCAGGCGATATTGGTACAGGCGGGCGATGCCCAGCACCATGACCGACTGGGTGACGATCAGCGGGGCAAAGTCAATCAGCGGCAGCGGGGTGAGCGCGATCACTGCTGCCACCGAAGCGGCGCTGACGATCGAGCGCCATGCCAATTGCCAGCGGTACTGCGGCAGCCCGCGCCCCAGCGCCGCGGTGATCTCCGGCTGCAGCGCGGCAATCGCCGCCAGAATCTGCGGGATGCCCTCGCCGCTTTTTGCCGCCACCGGCAGCACCTGTTCGGCGTTTAATCCCAGGTTGAGCGCAGCGCGGGCAATCACCGCGGTGGACTGCTTGCGCACCAGGTCAATCTTGTTCAGCACGACGATGTAGGGTTTGTTCAGCGCGGTCAGGCGCTGGTATAGATCCAGTTCGGTCTGCTTGATACCCTGGATGGCATCGAAGACGATGATCAGGAAGTCGGCGGCTTCCGCTGCTGACAGGGCTTCCTGCCGTTCGCGCTCGCCCACCTCGCCGACCGCGTCGGCGCCGGGCGTATCCACCACGCTGAACAAACCGGTATCGGCGGACTGGTTGGCGCGGGTGGTGCCGGGCAGCGGGGAAACCTCGGCGCGGTCGTTCTTCTGCTGGATGAACTGGTTGTACAGGGTGGACTTGCCCACGTTGGCTGGTCCGAGGATGGCAACCCGGCTCTTCTGCCCGAAGGCAGCCCGCAACTGGTTAGCCGACAGTCGCATCAGCAGGCGCAGCAGGTTGGCATCCGGCGGCAGCCCGCCCAGCAAGGCTTGCAGCGTGCTGCGGTCAGCCGGAGTAAGCGATTCCCAGATGATGCGGAAGATGTCGCGCGTCTCGGGGGGCAGTTTGTGGAGAATATCATTCAGGGTTGGCATGGCAGGCGGGTTAAATGGTATCACAAAAACCGGCTTTTGTCGGCGCGGTAAGCGGCGGACGGCAAGAAGTAAGCGCTTTGTTCGCGCGAATCCCAAAAATGGGGTATGATGATGCCGTTTGATATGTCGAGAAAGGCTGTAAGAACGTGATTACCCGAAAACATCGCTATACCATTTTGCTGTTGTGCTGCCTGTTTTTCTTTTCTTTGGGTACCTCAGTGGCTGCCTACGGTCCGCTGCTGCCCGAACTGGCACTGCTCAACCAGGTCAGTCTGACCGCCATCGGTGGATTGTATACTTTTTATTTTCTCGGCGCGTTGTTTGGGCAGTTCATCAGCGGTCCGTTGAGCGACCGCGTTGGCGAAAAACCGCTGCTGCTCGGCTCGGCGCTGCTGCTGACCGCCTGCTTCGCCGCTTTGCCATACAGCGCCAACTTTGCTCTCAGCATGACCTTGTTCACCCTGATCGGGCTGGGAGCGGGCGGCATTGTGCTGACTGCCAACATCCTGGTGGCGCGGGTGTTTGCCCGCCGCAGCGTCTCGGCACTCAACCTGCTCAATCTGTTTTTTGGATTGGGGGCGTTTTTTAGCCCGGCGTTGGTCGGCTATGCCATCGAGCGCTTCGGGCAGGGGCGGATGATCCTGTGGTTGGTGTGCGGATTGGTGGCAATACAGTTTCTCCTCTTCTTCCCCCTGCGCATCCCTCCCCGCCCGGTGGAGGAAAACGCCGAGGCGGGCGGTTTTGGCAGCCTGCTGCGCAGCCGGCTGATCTGGCTGCTGGCGGCGCTGCTGCTGCTGTATGTCGGAGTTGAAAGCGGGTTGGGCGGCTGGATCACGGTGCACATGAATCGCACCACGCCGCTTTCGCTGGAAACCGCCGCGCTGGCAGCCTCGGGCTTCTGGCTGGCGCTGACTATTGGGCGGCTGGTAACCGTCTGGCTGGGCATGCGGCTTTCCGGAATGCGCATTCTGGCGTTCAGCATGGGCGGCGCTCTGGCGGGCAGCCTGCTGCTGGTGTTGGGCATCGGCAGCATCCCGCTCAGCGCGGCGGGGGTTTTACTGACCGGCTTCAGCTTTGGTTCGATCTTCCCCTCGGTGGTTTCGCTGACCGGCAGCGCCTTCCCTGCCCAGCCGGGCAAAGCGATGACGATTGTCAACGGCATGGCGAGCATCGGCGCGATGGTGCTGCCCTGGCTGCAAGGCATTTTGCTCAACAACGTCTCCCCGCTGGCAAGCACGCTGTTGACCTTAAGCGGGGTGATCCTGATGAGCCTGCTGCTGGCGGCGGTGCGCCCGCTGTACGGGCAGATGCCGGGAGAAGTTCGGGTTGCGCTCGCATCTAAGGAAAAACCTGCCATAAACGCCTGATATGATCTGATGATATACTATCTTTAACATCGGATGTTAATCATGGTATCCAACACGCTCTTTGATGATGTTTAATGGATCGCTCCCACCAAATCGCTGAAGCCGCGCGAAAAGTCCTTCTTCAAAGATAATGTAGAATAAACCGAGCGGGAAAAGGATGAAAATTTGGCTTCGAAATAGATACTGGACTTTTGCTATATTGGGCATCCTTGGGGGCATTGTTTATACATATATGCACATCCACGGCCTGATAGCAGGCTGGCAGCTAGCGGGTAAGCCCGGGGAAGAAATCGTGCGCATCCTCGGATTCTCCGGCCGGGACCGTGTAATTGTGGAAACTGAGTCGGGAAAGTTTTTTTCGCTGCGGTACTCTTATTACGCAAAGTGGGATCGTTTCCTTCCAAATCCGGTTGTCTGGACGGAGGAGATGCGCCAGGATATTGAGGTTCAGCCTGCGAGCAAGCCGTTCATGAAATTTATCTCGCCGCCGTTGTTTTTTAAGGTAAAGCAATTTTACGAAATGGCCTTTCCACAAACAGAAGGTGAAACGGTGATTCGTTGTGTTCTATCCGAGGATGGGAATCTGTGGATGTGGAAATATGGTCAGGGTGGGATGGCGATTCTTTTTTACTGTTTGTTTCCGGTTTATGGCTTAATCGCCAGTACAATGCTCGGGTTGTTACTACAAGCAATTAAAGCGCTGGTCGAAAATTAAAACGCAAATTCAACCATCGTTGTGGTACTCGTTCGCCTTTCGATTTGAAAATTTGTTCTATTTTCCTGGTTTTTGCCTATTGACTCGAACAGATTTTCGAATAAAATAGATAGAAATAGTAAAGATTTGGCGTTGCCTCCAACCCACCCAGCCCGCCGCGCCGTCCCAACTGGCGCGGTATTCACCGGCTTACCCCGCCGGAGTTTAGCACAAGGAGTATTCGCATGAGCGCAGTAAGAGTCCTGGTAGGCACCCGCAAGGGCGCGTTCATCCTCAGCGCGGACGGCAAGCGCGAGCAATGGCAGATCAGCGGACCGCATTTCGGCGGCTGGGAAATCTACCACCTCAAAGGTTCGCCAGTTGATGCCGGGCGCATTTACGCCTCGCAGTCCAGCAGCTGGTTCGGGCAGGTCATCCAGCGCTCGGACGATGGTGGGCAGACCTGGCAGCCAGCCGGCAACCAGTTCCTTTACGAAGGCGTGCCGGGCAGCCACCAGTGGTACGACGGCACGCCCCACCCGTGGGAGTTTACCCGCGTCTGGCACCTGCAGCCTTCGCTGGACGACCCCGACACGGTTTACGCCGGGGTGGAGGATGCCGCCTTGTTCCGCTCGACCGACGGCGGGCAGACCTGGCAGGAACTGGCCGGGCTGCGCGCTCACGGCAGCGGCGCGCAATGGATGCCTGGCGCGGGCGGGCTGAGCGTGCACACCGTGCTGCTCGACCCGCGCAACCACGGGCGGATGTACCTTGCCATCTCGGCGGCTGGCGCGTTCCGCAGCGATGACGGCGGGCAAACCTGGCGTGCGATCAACCGCGGGCTGAAGTCCGATTACATTCCCGACCCCGACGCCGAAGTGGGTCACTGCGTGCACCGCATTGCCATGCATCCCGACCGCCCGGAGGTGCTGTTCATGCAAAAACACTGGGACGTGATGCGCAGCGACGACGGTGGCGGGTTGTGGCACGAGGTGAGCGGCAACCTGCCGAGCGACTTTGGCTTTGTGATTGATGTTCACGCCCACCAGCCGGACACGGTGTACGTCGTTCCGATCAAAAGCGATTCGGAGCACTACCCGCCGGAGGGCAAACTGCGCGTCTATCGCAGCCGCAGCGGCGGCAACGAATGGGAAGCGCTCACGCGCGGTTTACCGCAGCAGGATTGTTACGTCAATGTGCTGCGCGATGCAATGGCGGTTGACCGCCTCGACCCGTGCGGGGTGTACTTCGGCACCACCGGCGGGCAGGTGTATGCTTCGGCGGACGGGGGCGACCATTGGACTGCCATCGCCCGCGACCTGCCGGCGGTGCTGTCGGTCGAGACGCAGACGCTGCCATGATCCGCGTCGTCCTGCCGGCTCATTTACGCACGCTGGCGCAGGCACACGGCGAGGTGGCTTTAGACGTGCCGCCGCCGGTCACCCTGCGGGCAGTGCTGGACGCGCTGGAAGCGCGCTTCCCCACCCTGCGCGGCACCATTCGCGACCCGCTCACCCGGCAGCGCCGCCCGTTCCTGCGCTACTTTGCCTGCCAGCAAGACCTGTCCTTTGCCCCGCCCGACGACCCGCTGCCGGAGGATGTGCTTGCCGGGCGGCAGCCATTCATCATCCTCGGCGCGATTGCCGGGGGGTGATAAAGTAAAATGGGCGATTGGTGGATTGGTGGTGTGGTTGGTTTACAAAGGCTTACGCGAAATGATTAAACCAATCCTTTAGAACGGGAAAGGTTATGCAGTTTACCAAAACCCGCGCCGGTCTGAAGCTGCCAAACCGCCTAGCGGGTGGTGGCGAGCAGGTTGTCGAAATAAACCACATAGCCTTCGGCTGAAATGTTCTGCCAGGTCGCGGCGAAGATCGCCACCCAGCCGTCCGGCTCGGCGGGCTGCGCCAGGGTAACGGAATTTTCCAGGTTGCCGTTGATCGAGAGCTGGATGCGCTCGGTGGTGCATTGCACCTCGATGGCGTTGACCGCCGCCGGGTCGTTGTTGAGGAAAATGGCATCCAGCCAGTCTTGTTCGGTCAACGGAATGGTGTCCTCCAGCGTCTCGCGGGCGAATTTGTACGCACGAGTGTCCAGGTCAATTTCGACGAAGTCGAAATGATCGCCGTCAATATAGTTGCAGATCACCCCGTAGGTGCCCTGCTCGAAGCCGCTTTCCACCTGCGCCTCGAAGCGCACCGTGGTCGGGTTGAATTCGGTCGGGATGAACGTCCAGGCGAAGTACTCCGACTCGAACACGCGGATGAAGTAGCGCCCGTTGGCAAAACCGTGCTCGGAAATGTCGTCACGATCTTCCGCCCACTCGTACTGGTTGGAGGAGAAATTCTCGGTGATCGTGTCTTCGCTCAAACTCTGCGCCAGTTCCGTGCTGGGCATGGGTGGGGGAATCACAGCCGTATCGGGGGTCGGCTGGACTGGCAGAACTGGCAGAACCTGTTCCAGAACTTCGGTGGCGATGACCTGCGGCGTTTCGATCAATACCTGGATCGGGGTTTCCAAGATGTCGGGCAGCGGCGGGATGCCGCCATCCACGTTGCTGGTGGTATCGCGGAGGGTGGTGAATAACAGCACTCCTCCCGCGACCAATCCCACGCACAGGCAGAGCAGAACGATGCCGATGACCACAATCGCCCAGACCGGGAAACCGCTCTTTTTCGGCGGGGCGGGCGGCTGCGCCGGGCGGGGCGGCGGCGGGGGTTCCACCGGCGGAGTTTTGGCAGGCGTTTCCATTGGCGGGGTTTCGGCGGCAGGCGCGACCGGTGTGGGTTGGGGCTGTTCCGCCTGCCCGCGCAGGTATTCCACCGGCGAGCCGCTGCCTTCCACCGGCTGACCGCAGCCGGCGCACGTTTTCATGTCCGCTTCCAGGGGAGCGCCGCAAAATATGCAAAATTTCAATTCACCAGACATGGCCATTCTCCTTATCTCCCTGTTATATAGATACTATCCCCCTGACGGGAGATTGAAAATCTCACAAACCGGAACGAGTTAATAATACCCCCAATAGGCTGATTATGTCGGGAATTTTGCCAACCAAAAGGCATGATATTGGAATTAAAGGTCGTTAATCCGGGTTGGTCATTCAACCCGTTGCGCGATGATCCCCCCGGTCACGCCCGCGCACCGGGCAGGTCGAGGCGTGCGAACGAAAATGAACCCCCGCAGGCTAAGCCACGTGCCCGCCAGGGTATGCCAAAGCCGGCGGGGGTTCGCGTTGACGTAAACCTAAGCCGCCGCGGACTTGCCGCGCCGGATGGACTTGGGCGGTTTGCTGGTGGGTGTGTCCGGCTTTTGCATTTCCACCCGCAGCCGCGCCGCCTGCTTGCACTGGAACACCAGCGCCTGACCGGAAAACAGGCTGACTTCCTTGCGCCCAAAACCGCCCTTGCCGGCATCCACCAGGGTGGGCTGGTCGGGGCGGTATTCGCGCTCGCTGCGTACTTTTTTCTCCTTGCCGGTTGGCGGTTTGCCTCCCGCGCCGGGCAGCGGCGGCATGACCACGCGCAGGAGCATCTCGGCTTTATTGAGCGCGTCGCTCACCCGGTACACGCCGGGCTGCAGCGGGGTGACGGCGAAAAAGTCGCCGCCCGGCACCTGCTCGGCGTTATCCAGCAGCACCTGCTTGTCCTTGGCGCCCAGACGCTGAACCTCGACCTGGAAGGATGCCGAGCCCGTGGAAGTGTAAAAGCCGAGCACTCCGCCGGTGTGCAAAAGCACATCGGCTTCCTCGCGGCAACACTCGCGCTGTTTGGGCTGCAGATTGGCAAGATCGAGATTGTGCTGGTAGGCAGCATCGCTATCCACCACGCGCACCATCATGCGGGCAGCCAGCCGCCTGGAGCGGCGCACGAACAATTCGTAATCGCCGCTTTCGCCAAAACGGTGCATCAGGGTGGTCAATACGGTGATGGCGCCGCTGTCGAAAGCCCGTTGAACGAACAACGAGCGGTTGAGTAAAACTTCTTTTTTGGGGTCGGTTCTCATCACTCACGCTCCAATATCCGCCTGAACAACCAGTTCCACGTCATTCACGCTGACCGACAGGTTGCGCACCGGCACAGCCACCGGCACCAGGGTCACCGCCGCGCCGCTGAGGAACACGCTGGTGTTCACCTCCGCCGGCATGATCTCGAATGGGTCGTCAATGCGGTAAACCGGCACGCAGGCGGTGAAGAAATCGCTCACCAGCTGAATGAGCAAATCGCCCAGCCCAAAACTGATATTGAACAGGTCGCTCAGCCATTCGTCAATCTCATCGGGGATGTCGAGCAGCCAGCGGATGAAATCGGCAATCCCGCCGATGATTGCCAGGATCAAATCACGCACCCAGCCGCCGGGAATCAACGCGGTGACCGCAGCAGTCAGGGCATCCTCGATCAGGTTGCCGACGATATCGGCAAAATCGAACAGGTCGAGGTCAATCCAATCCGGGTTGAGGTGGATATGCCATTGGTTGTGACTGGGGAAGGGATCAATCAGGCTGGAATTGGCGAGGACATCGCGTAGGAAGCCGCACGGATCAATGACTGGCGGCGGGAGGCTGGCGTCGTAATAGCGCGCCTCGATGCGTCCCGCCAGACTGATCTCCTGGGCGACAAAGGCAGCCAGGTCGGGCGAGATGGAAATGTCCGGATCGGCGGAGAACACGCACCAGCGCGGCAGGCAGATATCCGGAATTGGCCAGGGCATGTTGATGCATCCGCCGCCCACGCAAATTTCGGGGATATCCAGCCCGAGGGTAAATTCGAATTTGTCCCAGCGCACGTCGAGTTCATCGATCAGGATCGAATTGTCGGCGCGCAAATCCACCGAACCGCCTTCCAGGTGCCCCTTGACGTGGTACCCGGCGCTGAAGGCACCGAAATCCTGCGTGTCCTCGGCTTCCCAGGCAATGTTGCGGACGAGCAAATCGAACGAGCGCCGAAAAGCGCTTTCGGAAACGGCAACGGTCATGTCTGCCATGATTCACCTCCTCAGGTAATGGTCAACTTGACGAACGCCTTGAGCTGGTCTTCCTCGACCGCCGGGTTGTTGGGTACATCGGCGGGCACCGCGGAAGGCTGCAAGTTAACCTGCTGCCCAACGTTCAAGCCCATCTCACGCAGTTCGGAAGTGACATCCAGCACCATTTTTTCGAGCGGCACCATCAGGCGCGGCAGGATTCCCAACCGCAGCACCGTGGAGAGGTAGCACTCGATGGCGGTTTCCATAGTGTTGGGCGCGAGATCAACAATCTCCAGCCCTTCCAGGCGCGGCTTGAGCCATGTCTGGGCGGAGCCGGGCACCGTGCCCCATTGGAAAAAGCCGACCGCGTACAGTTCCAGGCAGAAGCAGACCAGTTCGCGGGTTGGCAGCGCAACAGTGCGCGGGCGCTCGCCGCGCGCGGCGAAGGCGTTGGTCACCGGGGTGAAGTGAGTCGCGGTCGAGATGCCCGGAGTATGCCCGGCGGTGATCTGCTCGTCGGTTCTGCCCACTGCCAGCATCTGTTGAGCAGCCAGGAATCGCTCGATAAAGGGCAGCAGTTCCTCGATCATCCCGCGCGGGGGACAATCAATCCCGGCGCAGGCTTTGATCCCCAGCGCAAAGCGCTGGGCAGCCAGGCTGCCCAATTCCGGCGGCAGCCTGAAGACGTTGCCGGGGTGGAAGTCAATCTGCGCCTCGACTAATTGGATGCAGAAGTTGACCCCAATCGGCACTGGCGCGCCCAGAATTGGCAGCGGTTCCTGCTCGGTAAAAAGCGGATTGCCGGCTTCGAAAACCTTTTTTTCGGCTTCTATTGGCGCGCAAAACAGGTCGGGGCGCTGCTGAAAGAAAGGCGTGGCGTAGTTGAACAGGGACGGGCGCTGGCGCATGATGTGGCGCACAACGCGGTTGATGCCGTTCTCATGAACAGCGCCAAAGATGTCGCATCGGTCGGTAAAAGCCATCGAAACCTCCTTCGAATCAGGTAAAAAACGTCCACAAAGCCGCCGCCGGCTGCAATTGCAGCGCACCGGTTCAAATTCGACCGTTCGATGAGGGTTGGATGGATGACAAGGCGGGCGGGGGAATCAAAACACGCAGGGTAAGCCTCCTGCGTGTTTACCGCCCGAATCGGGAAAGATCTGCCGTCGAATTCTCGACTTTGTTTATCATCTTTGTTATATTACTGCGTTTCATTGCCAAATTCAACCCGCAAATTCTTATAATTTTTTGATTTCCGACCACTTTTATAAATGACGATTGCCTCATAGGGTACACAATGTTTTTTCTGGCCAAGGAAGAACAGGAGTGAACCAATGGACAATCGTTGCGTATATCGTATCAACAGAATGTCCATGAAACAAACATTTCCGACAGAACCTAATGCCAACAGTCGGACCAAACAGCCTGATTTATGCCAAACGAGCCTTGCCAATCACCTGGTTGGTGGTCAAAGGATATAAAGGACATTTGCCGAAACATGTTCATCCGGATCAT
Source organism: Bellilinea sp. (assembly GCA_039666315.1). GTDB lineage: Bacteria > Chloroflexota > Anaerolineae > Anaerolineales > Anaerolineaceae > Bellilinea. The sequence continues at coordinate 80,652 of JAVSME010000002.1, forward strand.
ATGTTGAATAAGCGGATCCCGATCCCTGTTTTCTTATATAACTGGAGAAAAATTATGTCCGGTAATCAAACGGGTGATTGAAAACAAATAAACGGGTGATTGAAAACAAAATGAACATCTCATATACTTTGTTTGTCCCTTGGGGAATTTGTCTAATCAATTAATTAAGGATTTTGCACCCCATAATATAGCTATTCCCCAACCCAATTACCTGTTATTGTTTAGGCGTTAATGGTATGAAAGGAGATAGTTCTATGCCGAACTGGTTATCATCATTACTTTTGATCCTGCTGATCGTCAGCCTGGTCGTTCCCGCCTCGGTTTCCGGCGGAGCAGAGTTGAGCCCAGTCCTGCCCCAGGATACCTACACCATCCCCGCGCGGGTGACAGGTGAACCCAACAACAGTGCAACAACAGATACTCTGTTTATAATCTATTTACCCCTTGCCTCTAATGGATCACAACCCCTGACTCCTACCCCGCCGCCGGGTGGCGAAATGATCCTCATCCCTGCCGGCAACTTCTCGATGGGCTGTCACCCAAATTACAATGGTGGTCAGCCCTGCTCTTCCGGGGAATTGCCCCTGCATACTGTTAACCTGGACGCCTACCGTATTGACAAGTACGAGGTGACCAATGCCCAGTATGCGCAGTGCGTAGCCGCCGCGGTGTGCTCTGCGCCATACTACGGTAACTCCTTCACGCGCTCTGACTATTACAACAACCCGGCTTACGCCGACTACCCGGTCATCCATGTCTCGTGGTCCGAAGCGCAAAACTATTGCGCCTGGATGGGCAAACGCCTGCCAAGTGAAGCCGAGTGGGAAAAGGCGGCTCGGGGAACCACCGTGATCGCATACCCATGGGGCGACGCCAGCCCGACGTGCAGCCTGACGAATTTTAACAGAATACCTGGAATTGATGAATGTGTTGGCGATACCAGCGCGGTGGGCAGCCACCCATCTGATTCGTCGCCCTACGGGGTGCGCGATATGGCGGGCAATGTCTCGGAGTGGGTTAATGATTGGTTCGGAGGGGATTATTACAGCGTTTCACCGCCTGGTAACCCGCCGGGACCCATCAACGGCACCCACAGGGTACACCGCGGGGGAAGTTGGCTAACCACCGAACAATATGTGCGTACGGCCGCCCGTTTTGGCTTGCTGCCAGAATTTCGTATCAACCACGTCGGGATTCGCTGCGCGGATTCCCCATGACCTTACCCCCGGACCCTCCCCGAAGCGGGAAGGGAAGCCGTTCCCCTGCTCTCTCCGTTGCGGAGAGAGAGCAGGGGCCGGGGATGAGAGAGGTCACCGTATCATGCCGCCCAAAAACATCGTCGTCGGGCAAAAAAAGGATCCACAAAAGGCGCACAGCGCACTCATAAGTTGCGCCGTTGCATGACCGTGGCGAAAAAACGGCTCTGGCAACAAATGGGGCGCGGGGGTATCAACGACCGCCCTCGCGCTCCCGCTTTATCTGCGTCTATCATCTGGCGGCGCAGCCGGCGCGCGAGGACGCGCTGCCCGACCCGCGCTCACCCAACGCGATTTCCAATCTCGCCGCCGAATTCTATGTCAAGATCATCAAGCGGCTGAAGGGCATTAAGACCTAATGAACATCGCTGCTTTGGGTAAGCAGAGGAATCTGTCAAATCACGCTTGATATATTATGGTATTAGTGGTATAGTATTTATACTATATATCAAATACCATACTATTCCAGGTTTGTTTTTCCACCTTCTATGGGGGTTGCGATGTCTCTCAAGCATGCCATCTTAGGTTTCCTGTCGAATAACCCGCTGACCGGCTACGATCTCAAAAAGGCATTCGACCAATCGGTGCGGCACTTTTGGCCAGCCAACCAGAGCCAGATCTACCGCACTCTTGCCGAACTCGACGAACAGGGATTGGTCGAAAAGGAAGTCATCCCGCGCGAAGAGCGGCTGGATATGAAAGTCTATAGCATCACCAAGGCGGGGCGGGAGGAACTGCGCCGCTGGCTTTCGACCCCCCTGCCTGCTCAGGATTATCGCGAGCCGACGCTGATCCAGATTTACTTTGGCGGAAAACTTAGCGATGAAGAACTCATCCAGTTGCTCAATCACGAAATCCAATCCCTGCAAGAAAGGCTGGCTATCTACGAATCGATTTACAAAATGAATCAGGCAGTGATCCATCATGTGGCGGATCTGCGCGCTTCGGTCCTGATGGTGAGCACCCTTGAGTACGGCATTTTAACCAACCGGGCTGCGCTCGATTGGTTAAAATGCGTGCTGGAGCGGGTGCGTTCCGGAAATTACCTTCTTCCGGCACTTGATTAGCATTGAAAATGGAACTGGAAAAGGAATAGGTGATACCCGTGCTGAAAACCATTGCTGTGCGCCCTGTGTTGGCGATTTCGGTCATTATCTGTGCAACGATTTGCCTGCTGTACTTCGGCGCGATTGCGCCGGAAGCTCTTTCCACCTGGCTGCCTTTCAGGCTGGCGGTTAATCCCTTTATGGATGCCAAACTAAAGTATCAAATCGTCACATTTGTGCTTGCGTTGGTTGTCTTGACGATTGTTTTTGCGCTCTTCCCCTCCAATGCGCGGCGCTTTTACAGGATGGGCAACCTGAACGCCCGCGCTGAGCCGGTTAAATGGTTGGGAATTAAACCCACAGATACCTGGAAAACGGTCGGGCGCAACTTTGCCGTCATCGTTTCCCTGGCAACCGGGGCGTATATCTACTTCAATGTTGCGCAGGGATACCCCCTGCAAGCCGGGATCGTCCATTACCTGCCCTTTATCCTGATCCTGGCGGCGATGAATGCCTTTACGGAAGAAGCCATTACCCGCCTGAGCCTGGTTACTGCGCTGGATGGCAGCATCCCGCGCCCGGCGATCTACCTCGCATCAGCGGCTATCTTTGGCGTGCCCCACTTTTTTGGCGTGCCCGGCGGCATTCTGGGTGCCCTGATGGCGGGTTTCCTGGGCTGGTTGCTGGCTAAATCGGTTGCCGAAAGCGAGGGTATGTTTTGGGCGTGGTTGATCCACTTTTTACTGGATGTGATCATCTTTGGCGGATTGTTTCTGGTAACGCTGTAAAGAGAGATGTTTGCTGCCGTTGAGCAGCAGTGCCACCCGGCAGGGAGATTGCTGCGAGAACCACATCCCACATCCCGCATCTCGCAAACTCGATGACCGCCTGTCGAGCGGTTCGACTTCGCGGTTGGCGAGCCTGTCGAAGGGTATGCCCGGGCAGGCGGGGCAAAACTGGATCAAGCCGCGACCGGATCGGCTGTCTCCGCTTGAGATGCGCGGCGCGGCTTGCGCTGATCTATGGTCGCGGTCAGGTGCGCGCCGATCAACACGATGGTACAACTCAGGTAGATATACAGCATCAATATGAGCACCGTTCCCAGCGAGCCGTAGAGGATATCGTATTGCACCAGTCCGCTGGCAAGGTAGGCGCTGAAGCCGAATTTTGCCAGTTCCCAGGCAATCGTCGTCCACAGCGAGCCCCACATGCAAGCCCACCAGCGCACGGTGGTATTGGGAATCCACCGGTAGGTTACCAGGAACATGAGGAAGGTGAAAAAAGCCGGCAACAGCAAGCGCAGGTAGGGGTAAATGGGGGTTTCTTCCAGGAGGGTGCCGTCGAGCAAAACTTGATCCATCACGCGCACCAATTTGAATGCTGCCGTGGAAAGCAGGGATAACGCCAGCAGGAGGATGACCATGCCAACCAGCGCAAGCGCGAGCAGGCGGGTGCGGATCGCTCCGCGTGGTTTGAGGTTCAACCAGGCGCGGTTGATGTTGCGCACCAGTGTGTCGAAAAAACCCGATGCCGACCATAGCGCGCCGATCAAGCCAATGGCGCCAATCGTTCCGCGCAGGTTGAGGATGACCTGCAAGTTGCGTTCGATAAGCGGCTGGGCGTTCGGCAATATCTGAAAGACGAATTCCAGCACGGCCTGGTACGAATCCTCGCGGTTCAGGATAAAACCGGCGATGGACATCAGCACTAACAGCAGCGGGAAGAGCGAGAATAAAGCGTAATACGCCAGCGAAGCAGCCGCTTCGCTTCCGCGCGCCAGGGTGAAATTTTTAACCGTCCGGCGGAGGATCTCCAGCGTACCGCGTGTAAAGCGGTTGACGCGCAGATAGTAAGGGAGGACGAATTCCTTGAGATCAGCCATGCGGTTTGGGGTATGGGGTAAAGAATCGCTGGTTTCGGGGTTATGCGGGTCTTGGCGTTTAAAATACGGGTTACGCGGCGGCGCCGTCCCAGCCATAACGGTCAAAATCCACCCGATCGTTTTCGTCGAATTCGATGCCCTCCTCGAGCAGCAATTTCTTTTGAATTGCGCCGCCGACGCCGGGCAGGCTGATGCGTCCCTGCGCATTGATTACCCGCTGCCAGGGCACGTCGGTTGCAGAGCGCAGCGATGCCAGGGCATATCCAACCTGGCGCGCGCTGACCCCCTGCCCAACGATGCGGGCAATCTGTCCATAACTGGCGACTTTGCCGGCGGGAATCTGACGCACCAGCGCAAAGATACGCTGGTTGGTGGATGAGTCCAAAAACATAGCATCTTTCATGGTTGCTTGTGGTTTGAAAACACACTCGAAATAGATATTTTCCATAATACCCTATGCCGGTAAAAATCGGAAGCAAAATCGAGAGAATTTTTGGGATAGCGGGTAGAATTGGACTGTGTTGATGGGGCGTATCGGAATCCTGGGCATGATACTCCTGTTGGTGGGCGCCGGCTGCGCCGCGCCGGCTCTTAATCCGCCGGTCGAATCAACCCCCGGCGCCGCAGCCTCAACGTCCACTCCACTGCCAACCGCCACCGCCAGCCCGCTGCCCAGCCCAACGCCGGTAATCACCCCCGGCGCCGAGCCGGAGGCGCAATTGTGCTCGCCGTTGGCAGGCTACCCGCTCGATCAACTGGCAGGGCAGGTTTCCAACCCGTACAACCCGCCCCCGCCCGGCAGTGATGACCCGCATCACGGCAGCGACCTGGCGGATTTTCAACCCCAAAACCGCATCGCGCGCAGCGGCATGGCGGTACAGGCAGTATTGAGCGGACGGGTTGCCGGGGTGACTCGCGACCGGTTTCCCTACGGTAATCTGGTAATTATCGAGACGCGGCTGGAAGAACTGCCTGCCGCATTACAGGCGCGGTTGAACGTGCCTGAGATGCCCGCCGAGCCAATTCGCCCGCTGGCGTTATCCTGCCCGGAATACAACATCCCGGAAAATTGGCGCAGCGCGCCGCGCTCGCTGTACCTGTTATACGCCCACCTGTTGCAGCCGCCAGCGGTTCAAATTGGGGAGCAGGTGGCGTGCGGCGCGCCTATTGGGCAGATCGGCGAATCGGGCAACGCATTGGCGCCACACCTGCACCTGGAAGTGCGGGTGGGACCCGGCGGGGTAACGCTGCCGTCCATGGCGCACTACGATGACTCGGCGCGGGTGGACGAAATGGGCGCGTACTGCTTGTGGCGGGTGAGTGGTTTTTTCAAAACCCTCGATCCGTTCTGCCTGCTGTCCGATTGCCCGGAAGCGCCTTGAAAGATCAGGACATTTGGCACCTTGCCGCCCGATACGCTTGAGGTGATAATTAATCGCAACTTTGGCCCGGTTGCCCCGTTCCGGGCGGGCGCAATCCTGCGCGCGATCTAAACAAAATCTTTGTTCTGGGCACGTGTAATTGTGGTAAATCCAAGCCAACATTTGATCCTTGCGGTTGATCTCGATGGGACGTTGTTATTCGAGAATGACCGCATTCACCTGCGGGATGTTGAGTTATTGAAACGCGGTTTGCCGCTGACGCTGGTTTTGGCGACCGGCCGCTCGTTGTCTGGTGTCCGCCTTCCGATGCAGGAAAACGGAATAGTTGGGGAGGATCAGTACCTGCCCTACGCTTTGGTGTTGAACAACGGCAGCCTGCTTTTTCTGCCCGGAGAAACCCTGCTGGAACATCATCCCTTCCCACCGGAACTTGCCACCTGGCTGGCGGAGACAGCCTGTCGTTCCACGGGCATCAGTATCGTTTTGCAGGGGGTTCGTCAGGATTGGTTGATAGACTGGAGCGGGCAGGGCATGAGCGCGGCAAAACGGTACGGATTCCGCCCGGAAATACTTCAGCCAACCGATCCCCTGCCGGAGTTTAATAAAATGATGTGCATATCCGACCAGCCGGCGCAACTGCAACAACTGGCAGCCGGGTTCCAGGCGGCGCGAGTGGAGTGCAACTTCAGTCTGGCGGATATTTACGAGATCACCCCTTTTCAGGTCAACAAAGCCAGCGGGCTGAAGAGGATGGTTGCGGCTCTTCGTCTTGCCGGCGCGCCGCTGGTTGCCGTGGGAGACGGACATAATGATGTTGCCATGCTGGCGCTGGCTGACCTGGCGTGCGTACCAAAAAATGGCCAGGCTTACTTACAGCAAACCGCCCAACTGGTCTTCGACCGGTTGGAAAATGGTGTCTTGCAGCCGGTAATCGAAGCCGCGCTGCAATCGCTGCCGTTAACGGAAGCGCTTCAACGCAAGTTGCGCGATTCGATCGTGACTTCGGGGTAATCGGCGGAAATGCCGTTCAACAAAGGGGCGGGCAGATCCTTCAAGTGGCGGTTAAAGAACGCCAGACTGTACTGGTTAAGGATGGAGACCATCTGTCTGCCAGAAATACCACCCGAAAAGCCAAAGGCTGCATTCAGCGGCGATACCAGGCTGAGATCGGTGAAATCGTAGTGTTGGCTACCCTGAATGGTGACCAGGTAAGCAGGAGCGGCAACCATCTCATACACCTCGCGGCGGATGTACTCGCTATCCTGGGCGGAAAAAAACAGTGCCGGGCGCTGCAAGGATTGGGAAAGAGCCGGTTCGTACTGCGGACTGTCCAGGGTCAGCAGAGCGGCGCAGCGTGTATCGCTCAAACAAAGGCGAGTGGCGGCGGAGCCGCCAAACGACATGCCCGCCACACCCACGCGTGATAAATCCATTTTGTTGGAAAAATCCTCTAAAACGGTATCTGGATTGACCTGTGCGAGTTGGTCGAGCGTGAATCGTAAATCTTCGCTCCAGATGGATAGGCTTTTTTGGCGGTAGGCGGCATCCTGTGAAAAGCGCGCCGAGTTTTCCATGGCGAACGGGATGAGATTTCCCTCCTGGTTTGGGACTGCCGCTGCCTGGTACGGATGAGCAACGCTGATGACGATGTAGCCGTGGCTGGCAAGGGTTTCCATTAGCGAGGTATTTTGTTGCAAGTAACCCAGCCGGTAGCCGTGCGAATATAGGATTACCGGGTAGGCTGGCTGGGCAGATGCCAGGGGAGCATCCACAATGGCGTTGCTGTTTACCAAGGAGAGGTGGTCGAGCAAAAAGAAAGGCAGCCCCAACAGGCGAGTCAGGTGACGGCTGATGGGCGGTTTGCCGAGCCAGTAATCTGCCGGACGGGCTTCCGCTTGCGGTTCAGCCGGATACCAGATCATCAGCGCCACCTGGCGGGCATCGTCCGCTTGAGGGGTAAAGGTTTCCAGGCGGGCAGTATCCACCAGCACCCCCTGAGTGACCCCAACCGGATAACCGCCGTCTGGTTTTGGCAGACTGAAGACAGGGATCAGACTGGGCAGCTGGTAAACCAGGATGAACAGCAGCAACGAAGCGAAGACCAGCAGCAGGCGCAGCGCCGCGGGTTGGTGAGCGGCGCGGGCTGCGGGATTTGCGAGCAGGCGGGTATTGTTGGCAATTAGAACCAGGTTGAGCAGATAAGCCGGGATCATCTGCCAGCGAGAGCCTTCCACCAGGAGGTGGATGATTACCAACAAGCCGCTTATGAAGGGCAGGTACAGAATCACCCGCGAACGGCGGTGCGGGGGCAGAAACGTCCAAGCCAGCGAAAACAATAACAACAACAGGATCAGGTTTTCCAGCAGGCGCATAAGCGGCTCCACGGTGAGGAAATCAACATGATTATCCCACAAGGGCGTTTATTTGTCTCACCTGCCAGCATTAAAAATCGTCCCTTGCCAATTGGCAAAGGACGATAGCGCAGAGATGATTTCATCAGCGCAGATTGAATGAACCGGAGCCCAGATCGTCGCAAATAATCAGGATCGAGTTGGCGGCGGTCTGGTAATCGGCGCTTTCCCAAACGCCTTCCTTGTCCTGCCCGGATATACGCTGCATCCAGTTGGGCACATTGACGCTGCCCGAACCGCCATCGCGGATTTCCAGACGAATGGCAGACTGGCGCAAGGAATTGATGTTGATGGATCCGCTGCCGCCATCCAGTCGCAAGGTGAGGGGACCCTGCTGGGGCAATTGGATGCGCAGACTGCCGGAGCCGCCTTTGACAGTGGCGATGTAAGGATCAAGCGTGGAGGGCAGTGTCAGGTTCAGGCTACCCGAACCCTGATCCAGGTACAAGGCGGACAATTGCAACGCGGAAAAGTTGAGTTCTACCGAGCCGGAGGCTGAATTGATGTTCAAATCCAGCGGGATAGTAGGGGTGAGACCGATCTCCCAGCGGGCAGTGGGATCTACCGAAAACATCACTGATGGGGCAGCGTTGAAGCGCTCCAGGTGGATTTTACGCAGCGCGCTGCCGGAAGAAGAAAACCGTAAATCGCCAAAAAAGTCAATTTCACCTTCCAACAAGTTGGAGTTGCTTTGATTAAGGGCGTAGATGCGGGCTGGTTGGCTGCTCAAATTGAGGGTCAACTCGGCGCGGACGGCTTCACCCAAAGGTTCGCGGATCGCCTCATGGCGCAGAACCGAAGCGTTGGGCAAACCCAGGGCAGGTCCGGCGATCAGGACGACAATCACCCCGCCGATGGCTAGCAGACCGATCAAAGCGCCGATAAGCGGCGAACTGCGGGCGAAGAGCACATCCAGCCCAATGATAATCAGAATCACCGGCCATAGGGAAGCCAGGACGGCGAAATTTGCGGCGGGGATGATTCCTAGATTGCCGAGCAGCCAGATTACGCCCACGCCGATCAGCAGAATGGGCCAAAAAAGAGAACGATAACGACGATCATTCATTGGATTTTCCTCACAAAAATGGCTCCAGCGGCTTGCCATACGTAAGCACGCACGCCAAAGCGCGGTGTTAGCAGGTTACTGTTGAATGCTGGGCTCTTCCGGCACGATCAACCACATGATCAAGTAGATCAGCAAGCCGTTGCCAGCCATAAAGAAGAGCAGCAGGAAAATCAGCCGGATTACTGTCGCGTCCATGCCGAGATAATCCGCCAAACCGGCGCATACGCCGCCGATCATTCTTTCACGAGTGCTTCGATACAATCGCTTGGTTTGCATGTTTTAATACCTCCACTACCTTTTACGATTAAAACAGGCAAAAGTTGCTTTTTTTACAACGGATCGCGCGAGCGGCTGAGGGTTACCAGGCGGGTGCCGCCGATCTGTGAAAAAGCGGCTCCCTGCCGGATAGTAAGCAAGGCGGCTTTTTCATCCACCACCCGGGTGCCGGAAAGCATGTCAATGCCATAATCGAATAACAGCGGGGTAAGCGGAGTGCTGGGACCGATTAGCATGACCACGCTGCCGGGACGGCGCAGCGTGAGCAGATCTTCCAGGGTGTGGTTGATCAAAGTTGTGCTGGTAATGGCAAGGATATCTGCCAGCGGCACCACCTGGGGAGCAGCCTCGGCGGGAAGGTCGTCGCCGCGGGGCTTTTTTTCCAATACCAACATGCGAATACCGCTCTGGCGGAGTTTGTCCACATGCGGAAAATGCCCAACGATTACGATCATCTTGCCCTGCCCGCGCTGTTTCAGGATATCAAAAGCATTGATTCCGTTGAACTGTGCATGGACTTCGGGGAGCAGCGAGTTTATGGCTGCCAATCCAATGCTGGCTTCCAGCGGATTGTCTGACGTAACCCATCCTGCCAGTTCCTGGGCAGATTTTTGGTGCAGCCTGCCAACATCGCGAATGCGCTGCGAACCGTACTCGCCCTCGCCGCGCAAACTGGCTGCCATTCCGCAGCGGTGGCTGACAACGGTTGTCCAATGAATGCCAACAATTAGCTCGTGCACCGGAGCAGGTTGGGCGGGGAGCAAGGCGAGCAATGCGTCGAGAATTTTCATCTCAAACCTCTAGTGAGGATTATAATCTTTAATGGCTTGATCGCATAATGCGTAAAATTTATATCCACTTATGAAAAGCCGTGATACTTTAAAGCAATAATCACCGATTCAGCGAAGAGAGGTGAAACATGGCGCGAAAAATCCTGGGATACACACAGTTGGAATGGACCTGTCCGCGCTGCGGCGCCCGAAATCCTGGACCTGAGCAGACCTGCCAGTCTTGCGGCGGACCGCAACCGGAGAATGTTGCCTTCGAGCAGCCGTTAAAGCAGGAACTGATCACCGGCGAGCAAGCCGAAACAATCGCCGCGCAGCAGCCGGATATCCATTGCGGTTTTTGCGGTACGCGCAATTCTGCCCAGGCTGCGGTGTGTTTGCAATGCGGCGCGGATTTACAGCAGGGTAGCCGGCGCGCCAGCGGCGCGGTGGTGGGATCTTTTTCGACTGCGGCGGTAGCCGAGGCAGCCTGCCCGGCGTGTTCCTCGCTTAATCCGGCAGATGCGCGCTTTTGCCGCACTTGCGGCGCGCCGTTGAGCAAACCAACCCCTGTAGCGATCCCCGCGCCTGTGGCAGCGCCGCCGCGACCGCGCACCGGCATGATCATTGCCGGGGTGGCCGTTCTGCTGCTGGCTGTGTTGTGCCTGCTGGCAATCAGCGGGGTGTTCAACCGCACGACCGAACAAACCGGCACGGTAGAAAGCGTCTCCTGGCGCACGCAGCTGGCGGTTGAAGCGCTGTCGCCCGTACAGCGCAGCGCCTGGCGCGACCAGATACCCACGGGCGCAGAATTGGGGGCGTGCGAATACCGGTTTGCGTTTACAGCGGACGAACCTCAGCCGGTGGCAACCGAGGTCTGCGGCACGCCTTATACGGTTGATCAGGGCACCGGGTTTGGCGAGGTGGTGCAGGATTGTGTGTATCAGGTGTACGCCGAACATTGTTCCTACACCGTTCTCGACTGGCAGGTGGTGGATACGCTCAACCTGCAAGGCAGCGACTTGAACCCGTCTTTCCAGCAGCCGCAGTTGAGTGGCGACCAGCGGGTGGGCAGTCAGCAGGCGGTTTACCAGATTGTGTTTCGTTCCGGCGAGGAAAATTACACGTACGAAACCAGCGACCTGTCGTTGTTCCAGCAGGCGCAGCCAGGCAGCCGCTGGATGTTGAACATCAATAGCCGCGGACGGGTGGTGAGTATTGAACCGTTCTGCCTGTTTGCTGACTGCCCGGCTGCCCCCTGAAAAACAGGATAATCGGCATCCGCCGCCGGCCTGAAAATTTGTAGGTTGAATTCGTCCCGGTGATAGACGAGCAAGGGCACATGGTGAACGATATCGAATCCCTTATGCTGCGCCTCGATTGCGCTGTTAATTCCGGTTGAAATATTACGAATCGATTAACCTACACTATTAATCGCCTCACGGGTCACCTTTCCGAACAAACTCTGGAAAAATGTGAACGTTCTGGTAACAACATTACTATATCAAAAATAAAACCGGACGCCAGTATTTGCCGCCCTGACTGGTCTCCAAATTTTTATTCGTCCTTGCAGTGGATTGATTTTCATGCTTGTTGGTCGAACAGCCACGGGTTCTCTCCAGGGAATACTGAATCATTTTCAATGATCCCGATCTCCACAAACCCTGGCTTATTTCTCCACAATTTCCACACAATAGGCTGGTATGCTGGGTATTAACTTTACAAGGAGGCAGGATGATGAAACGTGAAGACATGCTTATCGAACCTGAAGAGTTGTTGAAGATTGCCGATCATACCAGCTTGCGCATCTTTGATGCTTCGGTCAGCGATACTCAATATTGGCAAGGGCATATCCCCGGTGCAGCTTTTTTCGATCACGAGCGGTTTTCCGATCTGACGGGCAAGTACATGTATACCCTGTTGCCGGATGCCGACCTGGCAGCCCGCATCGGCGAGATCGGCATTTCCAACCATACCGAAGTGGTTGTATATGCCTGGGGTATGCTTCCCTATGCTGCCCGCGCCTGGTGGATTCTGCGGTACGCTGGACACAACCGTGTCCGCCTGTTCAATGGCGGTCTGGCGGATTGGCAAAACGCCGGGGGCATGCTTGAGACCGAAACCCGGTCATACATCCCCGCCGTTTACGAGGCACGCTTTCGACCGGAAATGTTTGCCGGTAAGGAAGCCGTCCTGGATGCCATGGATGATGCTGAGGTATCCACTATCAACGTATTACCTCTGGCAAGCTACCAAGCCGGTCACATCACCGGTTCGGTCTGCTCCCCCTGCATGGATTTGATGCAAGGCATGGATGCCTTCCTGCCCAACGACCTTCTCGTCCCGCGACTGGAAAAGGAAACCGGGTATCAACGGATGATCACCTACTGCGGGGGAGGTATCGCGGCGGCAGTCAACGCTATGGCGTATCTCATGCTCGGTAAGGATAATGTTGCTGTTTACGATGGCTCGATGGAGGAATGGGCTGGTGAGGGATTACCCATCACCGGCAATGGCAAATGGGCAATCTGGGAGAATAGCTAACATGAAAGCAGCGATTTTTCGATCCTACGGCTCACCGGACGTTTTGAAAATCGAAAATGTGGAAAAGCCTGTTCCCAAGGATGATGAGGTTCTGGTAAAAGTCTTTGCTTCTTCCGTCAATCCGGCGGAATGGTACGCCGTTACCGGGTTGATGATTACCCGCATCGGCAGCAACCTGCTCAAGCCGAAAGATTCCCGTCTGGGAGTGGATTACGCCGGGGTCGTGGAATCGGTTGGCAAGAATGTGACTCAATTCAAATCCGGCGACGAAGTATTCGGTTCGCGCAGCGGAGCCTTTGCCGAGTATGTGTGCGCCCGCAATTTTGTTTTTGCCAAACCCGCGAACCTGACGTTCGAGCAAGCCGGCAGCGTTGCCACGGCAGCCATCACTGCCTCGCAGGGACTGCGCGATCATGGCAAGATGCAAGCCGGTCACAGGATTCTCATCAATGGCGCATCTGGCGGGGTTGGGACGTTTACGGTGCAAATCGCCAAAGCTCTCGGAGCCGAGGTTACTGCCGTATGCAGCACCCGCAACGTGGAGATGACCCGCTCACTTGGCGCTGACCATGTCATCGACTATACCCAGCAAGACTATACCCGGTGCGGCAAACAATTCGATGTACTGCTGGATATTGCGGGGAGCCGTTCCTGGTATGACAACCGGCGGGTGTTAACCCCGCAGTCCACCTATGTCATCGTTGGAGCGCCAAAAACCAACCGCTGGTTGGGACCTCTGACGTTCATCCTGCGAACTCGCCTGGCAGCACTGGGTGCCCGCCAAAAAGTGGTATTCTTTATCGCAAATTTCAAACGAGAGGATTTCCAGTTTTTGGCTGATCTGTTCGAGCGAGGATTGGTCAAACCGGTCGTGGAAAAGACCTACCCATTGGATCAAATTACGGATGCCCTGCATTACCTGGGAAGCGGCCATGCCCGCGGGAAAATCGTGATCACAATGCCCTGAGGCAGGCTTTGCCAGGCGATACCATTTCTTCCAACTCGGTTCTACTGTATACTCATCCCATGCCCCCGCTCATCCTGGTTGTTGACGACGAGCCCAAGGTTGCCCGGCTGGCGCGGGATTACCTGGAAAAAAGCGGTTTTCGCACACTCAGCGCCGCCGACGGCCAAACGGCGCTGGCGATTGCCAGGCGTGAAAAACCGGATGTGATCATCCTCGACCTGATGCTGCCCCAAATGGATGGACGCGAAGTCTGCCGCATCCTGCGCCGCGAGAGTGATGTGCCCATTATCATGCTCACTGCCCTGGCAGAAGAGATTGACCAGGTCACCGGGCTTGAAATCGGCGCCGATGATTACATCACGAAACCGTTTTCGGTGCGGGCGTTGGTGGCGCGGGTACGTGCATTATTGCGCAGAACCCGCGGCGATGTTAAAGCCCCCAGCATTATCCGCACCGGCGGGCTGGAGATCGACGCGGAAAAATATCAAGTAACCTATCGGGGTAATGCCATCCGCATTACCCCCACCGAGTTCAAGATTTTGCAGATGCTGGCCGGCCGGACTGGACAAACCCTTACCCGAGAGCAATTGCTTGATGACCTTCACGGAACTGCCACAAGCATGGACCGCAGCGTCGACTCGCACATCAAGAATTTACGCAAGAAGCTCGAAGCGGCATCGGGCGAACCGATGATCGAAACAGTATACGGCATTGGTTACCGGTTTACATCCAAGTAAGTTGGGATGGCAACCGGCGGTCACGGCAAACCAACACTTAAGTGATTATGTCCTCTTCTTCCCCCACTCCCAAACGCCAAAGTATGAGCCGCTTTGCCCGTTTTGCGATTTTCTTCCTCGTTTTCTTTGTCCTCCTGATCGGCGGCAGTGCAGCCCTGCTTTACCTCATCTTCTCGGAATACACCGGCATCCGCAATATTTGGCTGCTCGTTTGCGGCGCGCCTTCGGCGATCATCCTCCTGCTCTTGATCCTCGTTATCAATCTCTATTTCCGCTTTGGCAAACCGCTCGAAGAACTATTCAACGCGATCAACGCTGTCGGTAGCGGCAATCTCTCGGTACGGGTGTCCGAAGAAAAATCCGACATGTTCAGCGACCTGTTCAAGCGATTCAACTTCATGGTCGGCGAGCTGGAACGCGCCGGACAGCAGCGTCGCAATTTGACGGCAGACATTGCCCACGAACTTCGCACCCCGCTGCACATCATTCAAGGCAATCTCGAAGGCGTTCTCGACGGCATTTATCAGCCTACGCCCGAACACATCAATGCCACGTTGGATGAAACCCGTCTGCTCACCCGGTTGGTAAACGATCTGCAAACGCTTTCTCTGGCGGAAACCGGACAACTTCCCCTTCACCCAACCCGATTCCTGCTTGCCGATTTGATTCAAGACGTAACCACCAGCTTTGCTTCTCAAGCCAGCCTGGATGGAATTAATTTGCAAACCCGTCATGCGGATGTGGACAGGGAGATCACCGCCGATTACGACCGGCTCGATCAAGTGCTCTCCAATCTCATTTCCAACGCTTTACGCCACACATCCGCGGGTGGACAGGTTTTGATCGAAACGGAAAACAGCCCAAATTCGGAAAGGAGTGTACAGATCATCGTCCAGGATAACGGACACGGGATCGCGCCGGAAGATGTGCCTTTCATCTTCGACCGCTTTTGGCGCGGTGACAAATCACGCAGCGAACGAACCCACAGCGGCTTGGGGCTCGCAATTGCCAGGCAGCTCATTCACGCGCATTTCGGTTTGATCAGCGTACAGAGCGAATTGGGAAAGGGAACAACCTTCATCATTGATTTACCCGATCATCTCGACAGCCAAGCGAAGTGACTGTATGCATCGTAAACACAATGATTAATCCTCTGAGATCCTTCGACAATGCCAGCGACTGGGAAGCGAATAACCATATAGGTTCTTTGGAGAGGCGCGTGCAAATGATCAATCCAGCCAATTACGCCAAAAAGTTTATCATACAATTTCAAACTCGGTCAAAATAAGAGCGGTTTTTGAAAGCACATGGTATAATTCAACCGGAAGATCAAAGGAAACCTCTTCAGCCGCATTTGATCATGGAGACTTTCAGGAAACAGTCTATGAAGGCAAAACCTGTCACGAATGATGATACCCAAGTTGCTCGCGTTCGGCATCTCAACATTCTGAACATTCTCAAGGAGAACTCTACCGCTAACATCAAAGACCTGGCAGAACGGTTGAACATTTCTCAATCTACCATCCGACGCGACCTCGACGAGTTGGCGCATCAGGGGATGGTGCGTCGCGTCTTTGGCGGGGCTATTTTAGAGCAACAGAACTGGAACGAGCCGCCCTTCGAATTGCGCGAAACGCTGCACGCTGTTGAAAAGGATCGCCTTGCCCGCCGGGCGGCCGAGTTGGTTCAGGACGGCGATATCATCTTTATTGACGGTGGCACTACCACCCAATTTATCGTCCCCTACCTGGCTAATAAAATGAATCTGACCGTAGTGACCTGTGGGCTGAACGTGGCTTACAAGTTGAACCGGCTACAGAACATCAACACCTATGTGGTAGGCGGCGAACTGCATACCGACTCGCACAGTATTTCCGGTGCGCTTGCTTTAGCCGTGCTGGATGTGTACAAGATCCGCTGCAGCAAAGCTTTAATCGCCGCGAGCGCAGTTTCGGCGCAATTCGGGGTCACCAACCGCATCCTTGACCGGATTCCCCTCAAACGCAAGGCAATTGAAATATCGCAACAAGCCTTCGTGCTGGCAGATGGTTCCAAAGTGGGTACTGTCGCTCTGGGACAAATTGCACCCATCACCGATTTTGCCGCTCTGGTCACCGATGCATCCGCGCCCGAAGAGGAAATCGAGGCAATACGCGCTCTGGGTGTTGATGTTCTGATTGCCGAAGAAACCACCACACCAAAGGACTGATCCAATGAGACCCAATTCCCTTCGCGCTCGGCTTCAGGCTGGCCAAGCGCTTGAACTGGCGTGAGTTTTCGAATCAACGCACGCGGAACGGCAGGCTCTGCGAGCGGGTTTCGTTGCCCGCCAGGTCGAAGGCGCGCGCTTCCAGGCTGTGTTCGCCGCGGCGCGCTTCCCAGACCAGCGCATAGGGAGACTGGCTGCGTTCGCCAATCTTGCGCCCATCCAGCCACCACTCCACCCGCGCCAGCCCCAGGTTGTCGCTGGCTTCGGCTTGCAGGGTGATGCTATCCTGCCCGGCGAACACCTGCCCCGCCAACGGGTACGGGATGCGCACCTCCGGCGGGGTGTTATCCACCGTGACTTGCAGCAGGCTGGATTCCACCCGCTGGTCGCCGCGCACCACCAGCAGGCGCACCACGTACAGCCCGTTGAGACCGCTGCTGTCCCACTCGCCTAATACCCCGTTTTCAACCGGCGCGCTGCGGCTTTCGCCGATGGTCATCCACGCCGGCGGATTGATCCCCTCGCCGACCTGAAGGCTGTAAGCGGAAAAGTCTTCTCCGCTGGCGCTGCCGCGCAGGCTGACCACGCCGCGCACAAAATCAAACGGCTGCGGTTCGCTGATCTGCGCCTGCGGATTGGCGGGCGGCTGTTGAACGATGTCGTATTCATCCGGCGGGACGGGCAGGTTTGCCAGCCGGCTCCACTGCTGCGCCTCGGGCGGCACGACCAGGTAGGTGCGTTCCTCGACCAATTCCGGCGGGGTGAACACGGTTGCCAGGCGGTTGGTTTCGCGGTTGATCTGGAAGCGGCGGTAGAGGGTGTCCAACCCGGTCGGCTGGTTGTTTTCCAGGAACACTTCGCTAACGATGCTGGGGCAATGCGCGGTAGGCAGCAGCCCGGACGGGTCGCATACATCCACCAGCGCGATGCCGTCCGGCGTCTGCCAGGACTGCACCGGCTGGTCGCGGCTGACCGACTGCATCAGCGCGTGCCAGATGCCCGCCGCAGGCAGCGCGCCGGGCGGCGGGGCGTCCTGCTCCTGGCTGCCCAGCCAGACCAACCCAAGCGCCGAGCGGGTGTATCCAACCGCCCAGGTTGACCGCCCGCCGTCCGCCTGACCAATCTTCGCCCCGGCCGGCCGGCCGATCTCCAGCGGATTGGGGTAACCCAGGCTTTGCCAGCGCGCGGCTTCGTCGCTCAAAATGTGGTGAACCAGGTACGCCAGTTGTTGGCTGACTGCCGGGCGGCTGTAGCGCTGCGATTCCAGCGCCAACGGGCTGCCGCCGCTATCTTCCACCCGCAGCACTAAAACCGGCTGCGGCAACTGCCCGGATTCGGATGCTGCCCCGTGGAGTACCCCCAGATTGGCAAAGACGCTGTAGGTGTGCGCCAGTTCAAGCGGGTCGAGCGCTTCGCCGTCGCGTAATAGCGTTTCACCTTCAGCAGGCAGTTCAAAGCCGTCCAGCCCAAGGCTGCCGGCTGTTGCCTTCAAGGCTGCGCTGCCCACCTGCTGCTGAACGGTGAATAAGCCTGCCAGGTAATCGTTTGCCAGCGCGGTGCGCAGCCGCACCGGACCGTGATAGCGTTCATCCGGGATGGCGGCGAGTGCGTCCTCGCCCGGGGCGGGGATATCCCATACCAGGCTGGCGGGGGATAAACCGCGCACAAAGCCAGCCAGCGCCAGCAGCGGCGAAAGCAGTGATCCCGCCGGGCGGTTGCGCAGCACTGCGCCTTCGCCCTGCAGCGAGGTATCACCGCTCAGCGCCAGCACCTCGCCGCTGTTTGGATCGAGCAGGATGGCGCTGGCTTGCCATTCGCCGCTCGCGTCAGGAACGGTGCGGATCGGCAGCGCAGGCAGCAACCGGGCGGTTTCGCAATCTGCCCCGGCTTGACCGGTCTGCGGGTTGGCGAGCCGCTGCAATTGCGCGCGCAGAGTGCATGTCACCTGTTGCTGCAGGTTGAGGTCGAGGGTGGTGATGATCTTTAAACCGCCGCGCTCCAGCCGCTGGCGCCCGATCTGGCTGGCGAGCTGGTCGAGCACCCGGGCGGTAAAGGCGCGCGCCGGTAGAGCCGGCGCGGGCGGCGGGTCGAGCAGGGTCAGCGAGGTGTCGCGGGCGGCTTCGTAGTCGCTTTGGCTCAGAACGCCCAATGCCAGCAGGCGCAGCAGCACGTCCTGCTGATTTTCCAGCGCCGCGGCGGGGGCGTCCAGCGGGTTGAGCGCGGGCGCTTCCAGCGCGGCGATCAGCAGAGCGGCTTCGGCGTTGCTCAAGGCGCTGGCGGGTTTGCCCAGATAGGCTTGCGCGGCGCTGTCCGCGCCGTGCGCCAGGTGACCGAAGCTGGTGCTGTTGAGCCACCATTCCAGAACCTGTTCCTGCCCGTACACCGCGACGATCTGGTTTGCCAGCAGGCGCAGGCGCAGCGCGCGGCGCAGCCCGGGCGGCTCGTTGTGCAGTAGCAAGTCGGCTGCCAGCCGTTCGGGGATGGCGCGCGGCGCCGGGTCGGTGAGGGAGTCCCAGCGGATGCCGCGTCGCTTCCAAAAATCCGGGTCGAACAAAGCCACCGCGCCTTGCGCCAGCAGCGGGTGGAAGGCTTCGCCGCGCGCCGGGTCCAGGTACAGGTAACGCCGGCTGACGCCTGGGTTTTCCAGGCTGAGCAGCAGGTTTTGACCTGTGCGGTCGTACAAGCGGGTGGGCTGGTACAGCGCGCCGTCGCGCGGGTTGAGCAGCGTTTCCAGCGCGTAAACGGATGGAAGGTCGGCGCTCAGGTCTGCGTACAGGAATGTTAATCCCAGCGCGCCGGAAGCCAGCGCCGTCAGCGCGAATGCCAGCAATGCCCAGGTGCCGCCGCGCAGCGTTTTGAACGAGCGCTGGCGGGCGGCAGCCCGGCGGCGGCGGCGATTCTTAACCAGCAGGATGGAGTCGAGCGAGCGCACGGTTTTAGGGGGTGGGGCTGGAAATACGGGTTGGCGTGGCGGTCGGCGCGCGGGTTGGCGCAATGCTGCGGGTGACCGTTGGGGTGCGCGTGGCGGGAGCAGTCTGGGTTGGGCTGGCGGTGGGCGTCGCCGGCGGGGTTTCGCTGGGCGGGATCAGCGCCAGCAACTGCTGTTGGGCAAACTCCAGCCATTCCGGCGGGACGATACCCTCATCCAATGCCAGCAGACTGTTCCAGTCGTTGATTGCGGCGCGCGCATTGAGCGGCTGCAGCGATTGCGCCCGCCAGTAATACAGGGCGGCCAGGCGGCTTTCGCTGAGCGCGTCTTCCTGAATCTTGTTGAGTTGGATATAGGCATCGCCGTAGGCTTCGATTGCCAGCAATGCGCGGCTGCGCGCGATGGCAAGTTCAAACGAGTCGGGGCGCAGGCTGAGCGCGTCGTTGAAGTCACCCAGCGCGCGGCGTGGTTCGTCGCGCTCCAGGTAGAGCAGCCCGCGCTGGTAAAGGGCTTCGAAATTCTGCTGGTCAAGGCGCAGCGCCTGCTCGAAGGATTCCAGCGCGCGCTCGTCGTCACCGGCTTCGCGGTAGGCTCTGCCCAGCAGGGCATAGACGCGCGCTTCGGGCGGATCTGCAAATCGTTCGTATATCGCCAGCGGGTCGAGCGACTGCTGGTATTCGCCGCTGGCTTGCAGTGCCTCGCCCAGTGCCAGGTAGGCGGGCAGCAAGGTCAGGTCGCGTTGATTTGCCAGGCTGGCTTGCTCGAAGGCAGTGTCCGGCTCACCCAGTGCCAGGTAGGTTTGGGCACGGTACAGGTTGACCAGCGGCGAATCGGGGTTGATGGCTGCGGCTGCTTCCAGACGTTCCAGCGCGTCCACGTAGCGGGCGGCGCCCATATCCAGGCGGGCAAGTTCCAGGTGAGCGTCGAACAGCGCGCCGTCCAGCGTCAGCGCAGTTTGCAGGTCTTTACGCACGTCCTCTATATTGGCGCGTCCCAAAGACAGGCTGGCGCGCGCCCGGCACAAAAATGCAGGAGCGAAGCGCGGATTGACGCGCAGCGCCTGGTTGCAGGCATCCAGCGCGCGGGCTGCCTGCCCGTTCATGCGGTGGGATTCGCCCAGCCAGTAGAGTAAATCCGGAGCATTGGGTTCGGAATCGACCGCCTGTTGAAAGTAGGTTGCGGCGCGCTGCCAGTCCTGGCGGTCGAAGGCGCGCGCGGCGATCGAGTAAGCTTCCATCACCGGGTGCGGGGTGCGCCCATAAACGGGGGTGGGCGTATACGTAGCTGCCAGCCCTTCCCAGGGCGGGGTGGGCAGGATCAGCGTGGGGGTGAGAGTGGGCGCGCCGGCTGTGGGCAGGCTGGTTGCTTCGGCGACCGGCAGAAAGGAAATTGTCGGACGCTGACTGATTTCGCGCGGGCGCAGCAGCTGCGGCGCCGCCAACACCAACGCGAAAATGGCAATCACCAGCGCGCCCGCCAGCGAAAACAAAGCCAGCTGCTTCCAGGCAAGTTTTGGACGCGGCGCGGCGGACTTTTCGATTTTAACCTGCCAGTTGCGTCGCTGCATTTGAGGCGGAACGATCAACCGCGGCTCGGGCGGCAGCGCGCCAAGCAGGGTCAGCCCGCGCCGGGCGGACTGGTTGTTGGGGTTCAGGCGCAGCACCTCTTTCAGGCAGTAGATGCGCTCCTTGCGCGTTTCGACCACTGCACTCATCCACAGCCAATATTCCGCGTTGGACTGGTCGCGGCGCAGCAGGCGGGTGAGCAGGTCGCGGGCGCGCGGTCGGTTGCCCTGTTCGATGGCGTTGAATACTTCCTGAAAAGCCGAATGGTCGGCGGACATGCTACCAGTTTAGCACAGGGCGGAACAGCGGGCAAGCCGCTCAGCCGCCGGGCAGGGTTTACGAAATTGTCAGGCGGGTGGGGTCAGGGCTGCAAGTCTTTTGGGGTAAACGCGCCGGGTAGATAGGTGCTTAATGGATGCTGTTGGTGGATGACACCCTGCGCGTCGGCGATGATGACCAGCGTGTCCAGCCCGAACTCCGCCAGCACCTGGCGGCAGGCGCCGCACGGCGTTCCACCGTTCGCGGTGACTACCGCGATGGCATCGAATTCACGCTCGCCTTCCGACACGGCTTTGAACACCGCCACCCGCTCGGCGCAAATGGTGGACGGAAAAGCGGCATTTTCGATGTTGACCCCTTCGTAAATCTTGCCGGATGCGGTCAGCAGCGCCGCGCCGACCGGATAATGCGAATAGGGGGCGTATGCCCAGCGCCGCGCGGCAATGGCAGATTGCACCAGGCGGTGGATGATCTCAGGGTCGCAGGTCATGCTCGTGGCGCTCCTCGCGGCTCACTTTGACCGGTTGGCGGCGGGCGCGGACGCGGCGGATGCGCCGCCCGCTGACCTGCTCGACGGTCAGGTTCCAGTCTTCCACCTGCACCTGTTCGCCGCCGACCGGCACGCGCCCGATCATGCCGTAGATGTACCCGCCCAGCGTGTCCGCCAGGTCGGTGACCAGGTTGGTGTTCAACACTTCGTTAAAATCATCCAGGTCGATTCGTCCGTGAAATATTGCCTCGTCCGGCGAGATGCGCTGGTAGAGCAGTTCCTCGCCCTGGTCGTATTCGTCGCGAATTTCGCCGACGATCTCCTCGACGATATCCTCCAGCGTGACCAGCCCAGCCATGCCGCCGTACTCATCCACCACGATCGCCATGTGAATACTGTTCAACTGCATTTCACGCAGCAGGTCATCCACCTTTTTCGCTTCCGGGACGAAATACGCCGGGCGCAGGAACGGGCGGATGTTTTCCGGCTCGTTTTCGTCCAGCGAGGCGCGCAGCAGGTCTTTAGCGTACAGCAGCCCGATCACGTTGTCAATCGTTTCATCGTACACCGGCACGCGCGAGTGCCCCGAAAGGGTCAGCGCCTGCACCGCCTCCGGCACGCGGGTGTTGACCTCCAGGGCAAGGATGTCAATGCGCGGCACCATGATCTCGCGGCAGAGCGTGTCACCGAAATGAAAGATAGAGTAGATCATCTGGCGTTCGCCTTTTTCCAGACTGCCAGCCGGCTGACCGACCTCGACCCAGGTTTTCAACTCGTCTTCGCTCATCCCGCCGCGCGACTGGTCGAGCTTGAGCGGCGCGCCCATCAATGCGCCGAGCAGCGCCGAAAACGGGCGCAGGACAAATTCCAGCCCAATCGCCAGCGGGAACAGGCGCAGCAGCCAGGTTTCGGGGTTGCGCCGCACGCCGCCTTCCAGGGCGATTTCCAGCCCGACCAGCGCCTGACCAAACGCGGCAAACATCCCCAGCAGCGCCGGCTGGCTGAGCTGCGGCAGCAGGCTGGCGGCGATGAACACCCCGGCGGCTGCCAGAAGGACGTGCGCCAGCGAGATGATCAGGCGCAGTCCCAGGCGGTAGGACACCTTTTCGATCAGCAGCATTTCGCGTTCCATGCTGACATCCGCCCGCTGCCCGCCGATCTGCATCAGCACCGGCAGGCGGGTGTTGACCAGGGTCGCCCGCACCGCGATTGCCAGGATATCGAACACCAAGACAATGGCAGAAAAGATATACAAAGCAGTCAGGCTCATCTCACTCCCCCTGTCGGGCGGCGGGGACGGTCTCCCCGCGCAGGTAGCGGCAGGCGGGCACTTCGCCGCCGTCCTCCACCCGGCAATTCTCCAGCCAGGCGGCTGCCACCCGGCAGCCGTCGCCGATGCGCGAATCGCGGATGACCGCCTGGGGTCCAATGCGGCAGTTGGCGCCAATGCACGTCTGCCCGGCCAGGTAGCAGCCCGGGTAGAGCAGCGTATCCGCGCCGATTTCCACGTCCACCTCGATGGTGGTAGCAAGCGGGTCAATCAGCGTCACCCCAGCCTCCATCCAGCGCTGGTTGGTGCGCCGGCGCAGCACGGCTTCGGCTTCCGCCAGGTGCTGGCGGGTGTTGATGCCCAGCGCCTCCCCGGCGTCTCCGGCGGACAGCGCCTGGACGGGCAGCCCGTCCTGCGCGGCGATGCCGGCCAGGTCGGTCAGGTAGTATTCGCCCTTGGGCGAGAGCGGCACGCGTGGCAGCGCGCCCCACAGCCAGTCCGATTCGAAGCAGTACACGCTGGCGTTCAGTTCGCGGATGGCGAGCACCTCCGGCGGGGCAAGCGCCTCCTCGACGATGGCGCGCACCGCGCCGTCGTCGGCGCGCACCACCCGCCCGAAGCCGTGCGGGTCGTCCAGCGTGACGGTAAGCATACTAAAGGGACCCTCATTGCGCGATTGCAGGTCAATCAGCCGCCGGAAGGTCTCGCCGCGCAGCAGGGGCATATCGCCGGTGATGACCAGCACCCGCCCGCCCGCGCCCGCCAGCAGCAGCTGGGCAGTGCGCAGCGCGTGGGCGGTGCCCAACTGCTCGGCTTGCAGCGCGTAGCGCGCCCGCGTGCCGACCGCGGCGCGCACCTGCTCGGCGCCGTGACCGACCACCAGCACCGGCGGCTGGTGGCTGACCTGGGCGGCGGCGCGCAGGCTGTGTTCGATGAGCGGGATGCCGCCCAGCGGGTGCAGCACTTTGGGCAGGCTGGAGCGCATGCGCTTGCCGGATCCGGCTGCCAGAATGACGACCGAAACCGGCGCGCTCATCGCATCCTCCCGCTCAAGCCCGGATGACTGCGGCACACGCCGAGCCTGCCGATAACCGGTAAACCGCATGGTGAGCTTGCCGAACCATGCGGCTGATGTGCGCCGCAGAAAAGCGCGCTGTAGGAACGCGGCAGGCATGCCGCGCGTGAGAGGGCGCCTCTCCGCGAGGCGGCACTGGCAGGGTCAGGTGAATCGCTGTCCGCATTCATGAGGTTTGTACAGGCTGGGGCGCCTGGATTCGAACCAAGATCCACAGATCCAAAGTCTGGTGTGCTGCCGTTGCACCACGCCCCAGTGAGGCTTTGTCTTGCCGCAAAGCGATGTTTATTTTAACACACAATTGAGAATTTGCGGGGCGAGGGAGGGACATCCTTAGAGTGCGGGGTCTTGCATAGAAATTTTGGCAATGCTATAATCCATTCGAAAGCCTGCCCCCGTAGCTCAAAAGGATAGAGCAAGGCACTCCTAACGCCGAGGTTGTCAGTTCAACTCTGGCCGGGGGCACTGGGATAAAAAGGCCCCGCGATCAGGCGGGGCTGAAGGATGGTGACACCCTCAATTACCGGTTTCGCCGCCTTCCTCGTCATCATCGAGGTCAATCTCGATTTCGGTTTCGTCGTGCTGGCGGCGCACCCACAGCAGCAGCACCTGCCCCTGGTTGGTTTCCAGCGATTGAGCAGCCATGATTGGCACCCGTTCTTCCATCCCCATCGGATTGCGGTAATGCAGGTAGATTGAGTCGCGTTTGTGCCAGGCGCGATGGCAGCGTTCGACCAGCGCTGCGCCGTTGAAGGTGCGCAAACGGGTCAGCGCCAGGTCATATAATGACGGGCTTTCATTCAAGCCCAGTGCCCAGCCGTCATCAATTGTCTCGAAATCAGGCGGTGGTCCTTCAATGATTGTGATTCGGTCATCCATTTTTAGTACTCCGATGGGCTATGATACCACAAATTAAATATCCAGCGTTTTCAAATTTACAAGGTTTTCAGCGGCCCATTTTTGGCAGGAACGGTTGATGATCGCAATTAATAAAACGATGATATCTCTCTAATAGGATTCCAACAGTCTGCCGGTATCATCCAGATCAACACATCAAGACACGTTTTCAACTATTACAGGAGGATGCGATGAGTATTTACTGGCTGACACCCTACGCGCGCCGCATGGCTCGCCGCAACATGATCAACCGCTTATATGGCGACAACTGGCAGGAAGACCAGGGTCAGGTGATCTTCCCGGCGGATGTCATGGTTAGCGAAGACGGCTACACCATTTCCGCTTTGCTGCCCGGCGTAAAATCCGAAGACCTCAATATTCAGGTCGTTGACAACCGCGTTACCATTCAGGGCAATCTCAACAATGAGCGGGCGGAGAATGTCGAATACCTGCTGGCGGAACGCCCCGGCGGTCGTTTTCTCAAGACCATAGACCTGCCTGAAGTGGTGGATGCGGCTAAGGCAGAGGCTACTTTAAAAGACGGCGTATTGACGCTGTATGTTCCCAAAGCCGAACACGCCCGCCCCAAGACGATCAAAGTCCAGGCGAAGTAAAAAAACTGCCTTGCGACAGGCTCAAGCCGTCCGCTCCTATCCGTATGGAGGGGACGGCTTTTTTGCAGCGAATCCACCACTTCCCCTAAAAAAAGAGACCATCCGGCTGCCGCGCAGCCGGGCGAATCAAGTACAATTGAGCCATGAGCGAATCCCGCATCCGCGCCGCCCTGAACCATCTGCCTATCCCTGCCCTGCGCTACCTGGACAAAACCGGCTCGACTAACGACGATGCCCTGCAATGGGCGGCGCGGGGGGCGCCGCACCTTGCCCTGGTTGCCGCCGACCGCCAGACGGCGGGACGCGGGCGGCTGGGACGCTCCTGGCAGACGCTGCCCGGCGCGGCGCTGGCGTTCAGCCTGGTGCTGCGCCCCGCTGCGCCAGCGCGTGATTGGCTGGCGCTCTATTCGCCGCTTGGCGCGCTGGCGGTCAGCCTGGCGCTGGAAAACGGCTGGCATCTTGCCCCGCAAATCAAATGGCCGAACGATGTGCTGCTCGGCGGGCGCAAAGTGTGCGGGGTGCTGGCAGAAGCCGCCTGGCAGGGCGACCGCCTGCAAGCGGTGGTGCTGGGAATCGGCATCAATGTTGCACCCTCTGCCGTGCCGCCCGAATCGCTGCTGATCTTTCCCGCCACCTGCGTCGAGGCGTACAGCGGCAGCCCGCTCGACCGCTGGCAGCTGCTGGCGCGGGTGCTGGAACAACTCCTTGCCCGGCTGGGGGATGTCGGCAGCCCGGCTTTTCTGCGTGATTGGCAGGACCGGCTGGCATACCTTGGGCAGCCCATCCGGCTCGAAGATTCAACCGGCAAGGTCGTGACCGGCAAGCTGGCGGGCGTTACAAGTCAGGGGCAGTTACGAGTTCAATTGGCGGATGCAAGCGAGGCTTGCTTCTCCGCGGGGGATGTCCGCCTGAGACCAACGGACGAAATGCCCCATCCATCAGGAGGTGGTTAATGTTAGACGACTTGCGCAATACAGCCTATTCGGAACTACCCGAAGACGAAGAACAGACCCCCTTGCTTGAACAAATTCAATCCTCCCGTTCCTTGCGCTCGCAGCGCAAATTTCTGGGCATGACTGCTCCCCAGCGGTTGGTGATTGCCATCCTGCTGCTACTGATGACCTGCGTTCTGGGGGTTTTATGCCTGGTGGCTACCGGCAGAGTTTGGGTCTGACCGGTTTTCGGGCAAGTTGACAGGCGCAGGATCGTTTTTTTCCTCTACGGCGTGCTGCAGATCAATGGCTGGAATGCGTGCCACCGTCGTCACGCTGTCATTTTCCGCCAGATCCATCAAGCGGACACCGCGCGTCGAACGCCCGGTCTGGTTGATATCGCGCACCTTCATGCGGATAATCAACCCTGCCGCGGATACCAGCGTGATTTCATCATTGGCTTCCACCACGCGCGCGGTCGAAACCTGCCCAATCCGGCTCAAACTCTTTTGGTCAATGCTCATCACCCCGCCGGTGTTGCGCGATTTAACCGGATACTCGCTTAACGGCGTGCGCTTGCCAAACCCGCGCTCGGTGACCACCAGCAGATCCGCGTTTGGCTGGACGACCTCCATCGAGGTTAGCCGGTCGCCGCGGCTTAAACGGATGCCGCTTACCCCGGCTGCCTGGCGGCCCGTTGCGCGAATTTCAATTTCATTGAAACGAAGCGCCTGCCCGCGGGCTGTGACCAGGATAATATCATCCCCGCCGCGCGTAACGCGCGCCCAGCCCAATTGATCGTCTTTTTCCAGGCTGATGGCGATCAGCCCGGAAGGACGCACGCTGGCAAATTCTGCCAGGGCAACCCGCTTGACCCGTCCGTTCACGGTTGACATGGTGCAGTAACCGCTCGACTCGAAATTTGCTACTGCCACCGCCGCGGTGATTTTTTCATCCGCATCCAGCGAGAGGATGTTGACCACTGCGATGCCGCGATCGGTGCGCCCGGCATCCGGCAACTGGTATACCTTTTCGGAGTACACTTTGCCTTTATCCGAAAAGAACAACACTGTGTGCAGCGTGCGCGCCGGGATCATCAACAGGGTCTCATCTTCTTCTTTTAGATTGTGACCGGTTACCCCGCGCCCACCGCGCGATTGGGTGCGGAAAGCGCGTGCCGCCACCCGTTTAATGTAGCCGTGCAGGCTGATCATGATCAGCACCTGCTCGTCCGCGACCAGGTCTTCCTCGTTGATATTGTCGCTGGTTTCGGCGAGGATGTGGGTGCGGCGCTGGTCGGCGTACTTCTGGCTGACCTGCTCCAGGTCGGTTTTGATCACATCCAAGATTTTGTTCGGCGAGGCGAGCAGATCTTCCAGATACTGGATGCGCTCCAACTGTGCGCGGTGCTCTTCTTCGATTTTCTGGCGTTCCAGCGCTGCCAGCCGGCGCAGCTGCATATCCAGAATCGCCTGCGCCTGGATTTCACTCAACTTAAAGCGGGTGATCAGCCGCTGGCGGGCGGTCTCGGCATCCGGCGACTGGCGGATGGTCTGGATAACTTCATCCAGATTCGCCAGTGCTACCAGCAATCCTTCCAGGATATGCGCCCGCTGGCGCGCCTTGTCCAGCTCGTGCTGCGAGCGGCGGGTGATGACCTCTACGCGGTGTTCTACGTAGATTTGCAGTGCGCGCTTGAGGGTCAACAAGCGCGGCTCGTTGTTGACCAGCGCCAAAAGATGCGCCCCAAAGGTGGTTTGCAGCGGCGTATATTTATACAACTGGTTGAGCACTTTGCGCGGCTGCGCCCCGCGGCGCAATTCGATGACGATACTCATCCCGCGCCGGTCGGATTCGTCCCGCAGGTCGGAGATCATGTCCAACCGTCCTTCGCGCGCCAGGTCGGCGATGCGTTCGATCAGGCTGGTTTTGTTGACCTGAAAAGGGATTTCGGTGACAACGATCCGGTGTCGCCCGCCGCGCATCTCCTCGATGTGCGCCTGTCCGCGCACTGTCAGCCGCCCTCGCCCGGTAGTGTACATCTGGCGGACGGCTTCCTGTCCGACAATCAATCCGCCGGTCGGGAAATCAGGTCCGGGCAGGCGTTCCATCAAATCCTCGATACTGACATCTTCCAGCGCGTCGTAATGATCAATCAGGTAAATGAGCGCGGCGGTTAATTCACCCAGGTTATGCGGCGGGATATTGGTTGCCATGCCAACGGCAATGCCAGCCGACCCATTGAGCAACAGGTTGGGCAGCCGCGCCGGCAAAACAACCGGTTCGCGCAGCGAACCATCAAAGTTGTCGTTGAAATCAACCGTTTCCTTATCAATATCCACCAGCATTTCTTCTGCCATGGCGCTCAACCGGGCTTCGGTGTAACGCATGGCTGCGGGGGCATCGCCATCAATTGAACCAAAATTTCCCTGCCCATCCACCAGCGGGTAACGCATCGAAAAATCCTGCGCCATGCGAGCCATGGCATCATACACTGCCATGTCGCCGTGCGGATGGTACTTGCCCAGCACTTCGCCGACGATACGGGCGGATTTCTTTTGCGCGCTGTTGGCGCGCACGCCCAACTCGTGCATGGCAAACAAAATTCGCCGGTGAACCGGTTTAAGCCCGTCACGCGCGTCGGGCAGGGCGCGCGCCACGATCACGCTCATGGCATAATCCAAATACGCCGAGCGCATCTGGTCGTCAATATCAACCGGCTGAATCGTCCCAATTTCCATAATCCATTCCTTACCCATGCCAAAATGATAACCTTATCATTATACCGCATGGCAGCGGCGCCTTTCGAAGATCGCCACGCCGCTGCCGCGAGCAGGGGCAGGAAAACGAAAAACACAGCCCGTTCATTAACGATGGCTTTGCCGCCGAGCGCGGGCAGGCTTGCCGATGCCTGGGGCGATACTGGATTTTTAATTTATTCATGTCTTCTTTAATTCTATTTTACGTTTTCTTTACTGAACTGCCTCCCGCCTTATGCTACCCTTACCCCAGCACGCATGGATTATTTCACGACACGGCGGGATGCTATGCAGATTGTTTTCGATATCAGCCAGGATGAATTGCCGATCTTTCTTGCAGAGGTGGATGAACATCTGCAAACCCTGGACGAGATTCTGGTTCAACTGGAGCACCGCAGCGAGGATGCCGACCTGCTGCAAAATGCCTTCCGGGCGGCGCACACTCTAAAGGGCATGTCCGGCATGATCGGTCACCAGCGCATGACCGGTTTGACTCATGCGCTGGAAACGGCTTTCGACGGTTTGCGTAAGCACAGTTACGCCGTCAGCACCTTGTTGATTGACCTGTGCCTGGATGCGGTTGATGGCTTGCGTAAGTTGCGCGACGAGGTGGTTGATGGAGCGTGTAGCGGCTTCGACCCGCAGGGATTGATTGCTGCGTTTGCGGATTTCAATACATCCGACGCCAGCCAGGCTTTAATGACCCCGCCAACCGCCAGCCGGCAGGCGGAAGAATGCAAAAATGACCAAAACTCCACCAGCGGCGCGGTCGGCAGTAATGGGAGATACCCGCTGATCGTCAAAGCGGTGATTGACCCGCGCAGCATTGCCTCGGCAGCCCGCGCATTTCAATTGATGATGATTTTGATGGAACTGGGCGAGATCTCCGCCATGCAGCCTACCCAGGCGCAGATCGAAACGGCTCAGCCGGTGCGCGATTTTTTTGCCACGCTGCTCACTGAACAACCCGCCGAGAAAGTGCACGAAAAATTAAGCCAGGTATCCGAGGTGGAACACATCCAGGTGGGAAAAGCGGATGAACTTAATCCGCCGCCCGCGCAGACTGCCCAGCCATCAGCGGCGGAGAAAAAGGCTGGATCTGCCGCGCCGGCGGAAGTGGCTGCTTCTCCCCGCGCCAAATCCACCGCCGGCGGGGTTAAAAATTCCGAAATGACGGTGCGCACCAGCGTCGAACGGCTGGACAATTTAATGAACCTGGTTGGCGAATTGATCACCGACCGCAATCATCTGTTCCAGGTACGCAACCGTTTGGAAAGTGAAACTCGGAACAACCAACTGGTGGAAAACCTGGCTGAAACGGTTGCGCACCTTAGCCGCATCACCGACCAGCTGCAGGAAGAAGTAATGCGCATCCGCATGTTGCCGATTGGCAACTTGTTGCACAAATTCCCGCGCATGGTGCGGGATATGTCGCAGAAAGCCGGCAAGTTGGTGGACGTGGTCATCCACGGTGAGGATACCGAGCTGGACCGCTCGGTGATCGAGGAAATCAACGACCCGCTGATACACCTAGTGCGTAACGCTATTGATCACGGGATTGAAACGCCGGAGGATCGCCGCGCGTGCGGAAAAGCGGAGCGCGGGAAAATCACGCTGGATGCACGGCACGAACAGGGACGGATTATTGTGACCGTCTCGGACGATGGGCGCGGCATTGACCCCAACGAGTTGCGCAAGAAAGTGATCAAAAAAGGCTTGATGACTGCTGAGGAAGCCGCGGGATTGAGCGACGAGCAAGCCGTTGACCTGATTTTCCTGCCCGGCTTTTCGACCGCCGAAAAAGTCACCGATATTTCCGGGCGCGGGGTTGGGATGGATATCGTCCAGACCAACATCCAGCGCGTCAACGGCACCATCCACATCGAAACCGTGCTGGGGCGCGGCACGACCTTCCAGATCGTCCTGCCGCTTACCCTGGCAATTGTGCCAACCCTGCTGGTGCGAGTGGGAACAGCGATTTTTGCCATCCCGCTGGTGACGGTTTTGGAGACGCTGCGCCTTTCAGCCAGTGATATCAAGACGATCCGCCAGAAGCCGGTCACCATGCTGCGTGGCAGCGTTCTGCCGTTGGTTCACCTGCGCGAGCTATACGCGCTGAACGGTAACGAACCCCAACCTAAGCGCCTTTTTGCGGTTGTAATCCAATCAGGCAAGCAGCGGGTTGGTTTGGTGGTGGATGCTTTTATGGGTGAAGAGGAAGTGGTGGTCAAGTCGTTGGGCAAGTTCGTGGGTGAGGTGGCGGGCATATCCAGCGCTGCAATCCTTGGCAATGGCAGCATTACGCTGATTGTGGATGTTCCTGAACTGTTGCGGATTGCCGGCACACGTTGAAGCGGGGTGATAACAGATGATGAATCGGATTGAATTTGACGAAAAATTGGTTGAAACGTTGCGTTCGATCACCACCATCGGGATTCATAATGCGGTGCGTGGATTTTCGGGATTATTGGGTCATCATCTGGAATTTCACGAGCCAAAGGTCAAGGTGGTTCCGCTGACCCAGATCCCGATGATCGTCGGTGGACCTGAAAATGAGGCGGTCGGTATTTACCTGCGCGCCGAGGGCGACTTCAATGCCCAGATCATGATGATCCTTGGTCTGGAGAAAGCCCTGAATCTGGTTGACCTGTTATTGGAACAGCCGGAAGGCAAAACCACCTGCCTGGGCTCGTTAGAACGCTCCGCTCTGGGTGAAGTTGGCAACATGACTGGCACCTTCTTCATGAATGCGGTTGCCAACTCGCTCCGCCGCGAAATTCGCCCAACGCCGCCGGCAGTGATGGTGGATATGGTCGGGGCAATCCTGGATATTATAGTGGCGACAACCGGCGGGGTGAGTGACCAGGTGTTGCTGCTCCAGACCTGCTTTACGGATGGAGACCGCTCGGTGCTGACCGATTTCTGGGTTATCCCGGATGCCCAATCTCTCCAGGCGCTGCGCCAGAATGAAACGGGGTTATGAAAGATCCGACCAGCGTCAATCTTGGTGAGATTGCCGTATCGCGCGACCCGCAGGATATCTTGGTGGCGTACGGGCTGGGCTCCTGCCTGGGAATCTCGATGGTGGATCGGGTGCGCCATGTCTCTGGATTGTTACATGCGGTATTGCCGCGCCGAACGAACGGCGCGGATCCCTTATGCGCCAAATATGTTGACAGCGGCATCGAAGGGCTGCTGGATGCGATGCTGCGCGCGGGTGCCGACCAGCGCAATCTGGTGGTGCGCATTGCTGGCGGAGCCAATATGTTGTTGAGCGCGGGGCTTTCTCAGACTTTTGATGTGGGCACCCGCAATATTGAAAGCGCGCATGAAACCTTGCATCGCCTTAAGCTCCCTTTGCGCGGGGAAGAAACCGGCGGTCACAGCGGCAGAACAGTGCGCGTATACATCGCTACCGGCAGAACGACCGTCAGGATCGTCGGCGGCGTGGAAAAAGATTTGTAAGCCTTTCAGGAGGATGTGTGGAATGACCAAAATACTGATTGTTGATGATGCAGAATTCTTGCGGGTGCGGATTATCAAGATGCTCACGGGTCAAGGCTTCGAGGTCTTTGAAGCAGAGAACGGCGCCAAAGCAGTACAAAAGTATAAGGAAGTGCGTCCCGATGTGGTTTTGATGGATATTACCATGCCGGAAATGGACGGACTTGCCGCGCTTAAAGAAATCCGCCAGATTGACGGGCAAGCCAAGGTAGTCATGTTGACTGCTCTGGGGCAGGAATCGGTGGTGCTGGAAGCGGTCAAGTCTGGCGCGCGCGATTTCATCGTCAAGCCGTTCGAGCATGACCGGGTTATGAACGCAATCCATAAACTGGCAGGATAGGTTATACATCCAATGCCTGGTTCGTTTCCGCTTTCTTCCTCGCAAACCTCGGCTGCGCAACCGGTACGCCTGTTGGTAGTGGATGATTCCGCTTTTATGCGCTTTGCCATTAGCCAATATCTTGGCAGCCGGGATGAGATTAGCATCGTGGGCAGCGCCCGCGACGGGCAGGAAGCCTTGGAAATGATCCCAACCCTTAATCCGGATGTGGTTACCCTGGATGTAGAAATGCCGCGCCTGGACGGAATCTCCACTTTGCGCCAGATCATGACCCGTTTTCCCCGCCCGGTGGTCATGCTCAGCAGCCTGACCCGCGAAGGCGCAGTGACCACCATCCAGGCACTTACGCTTGGGGCGGTGGATTTCATTGCCAAGCCGGAGCGGCAGCTCGATATTCAAACCGTAATGGACGAGGCAGCCGGCAAAATCCTGCGGGCGGCGCGGGCGCGCATTCGCCCCGCGGCGTTTCCAGTGGCAGCCCAGCCAGCCCAGCCGGTTGTGGAAAAGCCGGTGCGCCTGAGGCTGCCCAGCGACCCAGTGGTGTTGATCGGCAGTTCGACCGGTGGACCGCGCGCATTGAACGAGGTTATCCCTGCCTTGTCTGCCGCTGTTTCGGCTGCGTTTGTCATCGTCCAGCACATGCCGGCTGGGTTTACTCATTCGCTGGCAGAACGGTTGAATACCACCTCCCGCCTTAAAGTGCGCGAAGCCCAGCCCGGCGACCGGTTGATGGTTGGGCAGGTACTCATTGCGCCTGGCGGCTTTCACCTGCTGCTGGATGACAACAATCGGGTCACACTCAATCAGAACAACCCGGTGCATGGCGTGCGTCCCTCGATAGATGTGACCTTAACCTCGCTGGTGCAGCGTTACGGCAGGCGGGTCATTGCGGTCATCCTGACCGGCATGGGCAGCGATGGCACCAATGGGTGCGCGCTGCTCAACAGCCTGGGCGGAACCGTCATCGCAGAACATGAATCGACCTGCGTGGTGTGGGGCATGCCGCGCAGCGTGGTCGAAAAAAAAGCTGCCAGCGTGGTGGCGCCGCTGCCGGAAGTGGCAACAGCCATTGAACTGGCGGTGCATCAGAACATCAAAGAAAAAATTA
Organism: Bellilinea sp.; assembly: GCA_039666315.1. Taxonomy (GTDB): domain Bacteria; phylum Chloroflexota; class Anaerolineae; order Anaerolineales; family Anaerolineaceae; genus Bellilinea. Next base: position 114,957 of record JAVSME010000002.1, read on the forward strand.
ATTAGCGGAGCATGGATTCGGATGGAAGCAGAAGTCTACGCCTTGATTAAATCCTCGATCAAAAATTTGCTCAACATTGATCTTAACCATTACAAGGATGAGCAGATGAAACGCCGCCTGGATTCCTGGCTGGTGCGCTCACGGGCTTCCAACTGGAAGGATTATTTGCGCTGCTTGGGCGACAGCGCCGACGAGTTGGAAAAATTTCGCAACTATTTGACCATCAATGTGACCGAATTTTTCCGCGATCTGGAACGCTGGAATGCCTTGCGCCGCGATATTTTGCCAAAATTGCTTGCCGATGCGGCAAAGGATAACCACAAGCGCGGCGGGCTGCGAGTATGGAGCGCGGGCTGCTCAACCGGGGTGGAAGCCTACACGCTGGCGATTCTGTTGGAAGAAGCCGCCCCTGGTAAACCACACGCCATCCTGGCGACCGATATGGATCATGGCGCATTGGCAAAAGCGCGCGCGCGCGGACCTTACCATCCTGACGAGATGCGCAACTTGAATCCCGAGCAGCGCAGCCGCTACATTACTCCCTTGGCGCCTTATTGCGTTAAAGAAAGCCTGGCGCGCATGGTCACCTTTCGCGAGCAGAACCTGCTCAACGATCCTTTTGACCATGGTTTTGACCTGATTGTGTGCCGTAATGTGATTATTTACTTCACCAACGAAGCCAAGGCTCTGCTTTACCGCAAATTTCACGACGCGCTGCGGCCGGGTGGGATTATTTTTCTGGGCGGGACGGAGATCATGCCGCGTCCGGGCGAACTGGGCTTCTGCAACGCGGGAATCTCTTTTTACACGCGAGATTGAACGGAGCGCAAGATGCGTTACACACTGGAAGATCTCATTCGCGAAACGGGTAAACTGCCGCCGCTGCCTCAGGCTTCGCAGCGGGCGCTGGAATTAATGCGCCAGCCGGATTGCCACCTCAGCGCAGTAGCGGATGTGTTAGCGGTAGATCAGGTTCTTTCCGGTGTGGTGCTGCGGGTATCCAATTCGGCATTTTATGGGATGCCAAACCGAATTGCCACCGTCCACCAGGCGGTGGTGGTGATTGGGCTGCAAGCCCTGTACGAGGTCATCCTGGCTGCCAGCCTGGGCAGTTTTCTGAATCGCCCGCTGCCCGGCTACGAGTTGCGCAAAGGGGATCTCTGGCGTCACTCGCTGGGCGTGGCGATCTGCGCGCGCATGATTGCCGAAAAACGCAAGTGGAAGAACGTCGAGGAGTTTTATTTTGCCGGGCTGTTGAGCGATATTGGCAAACTGGCGCTGGAGAAAATGCTGCGCGCACTGGCGTTCAGCATTGATGACTGGCGCTCGGCTTCTTTTCTTGAAATCGAGCGGTCGTATTTTGGCATTGATCATGCCATGCTCGGCGCGGAAATGGCGCGCCGCTGGCGGCTGCCGGAAGGGCTGGTGGCGGTGATTGCCAACCATCACAACCCTGAATTGGCTGGACCGCACCGTTCCCAGGCATACGCGGTGCACATTGGCGACAGCGTGATGATGATGTTGGGCGTCGGCATTGGCAGAGACGGACTGCAATATGGGCTGGATGCCCGCGCGCTGGAGGTGCTCAACATGAGTGATACAGAGCTGGAAGAATTGTATAACTCAGTCATGAGTCAAATCGAGATGGCGGAATTGTTGATTGACCTGCCCGTCAGGTCGTAACTTGCCAGGTTGATCGAAGGAGGACACGTGGTATGGATGTAAGGTTTTTAAACCCGTTTGTGGAAGCAGCCGTCGAGGTGTTGAAAGCCGAGATCGGGGTAAACGTTGAGCGCAAGCAGTTGTCGCTGCAACAATCGGCAATGACCACCGATGACGTCACGGTGCTTATCCATCTGGTTGGGCAGGTGCAGGGCGTGGTCCTGTATGGGATGAACACGCGCGCCGGGATCCAATTCGTTGCTCAGATCCTTGGGCAGGAATTCAACGAGTTTGACTCGCTCGCGCAGAGCGGGGTTGCCGAACTGGGTAATGTGATCTCCGGGCGGGCGACGATTAAATTCTCGCAGGCTGGATATTCCTCCAATATTTCACCGCCAACGTTGATTACCGGCAAGGGGGTGCAAATTTCGACCCTCGATTTTCCGCGAATCGTTGTGCCTTTGGAAACCAACCTGGGCATGTTGACGGTACATCTGGCGCTGCGCGAAAACCTGAACGGCAAAAGCGAAGAATTCGTCGCGCTAACGCCGGTAGCCCGCGGTAGTTGAAAGGAGGAGCCATCCATGAATGTCAAATTTCTCAACCCATTTGTGGAAGCCGCCTACGAAGTGCTGCAAGCCGAAACCGGGGTGCAGGTAGAGCGCGGCGAGTTAAGCCTGGAACAGGGCATGTACATCACCGATGACGTGACGGTTATTCTTTCGCTGGTCGGCGCAGTTGAAGGAACCGTGTTTTACTCCTTGAACAAGAGTTCGGCGTTGCGCTGTGCCTCGTTGATGCTGGGCGAACCGCTTGACGAATTCGATGGGCTGGCGCAATCAGGAATCGCCGAGATCGGCAACGTGATCACCGGGCGCGCCAGCATGAAATTATCCCAGTCGGGCTTTGAGTCCAACATCTCGACCCCGTCCTTGATTCTGGGCAGCGGGGCGTCCATTTCGACATTGGATTATCCGCGCCTGGTCGTGCCGCTGCTGACCGAAGTCGGCAGCGTTACCATTCATCTGGCATTGCGGGAGGGAAAACGCGGACTGAAAACCCCTCAGATTGCCATGCCGAGCGGGCAATCGCACTCTTAAATTTTTTGAATAAAAGAAAGGAATACACCATCATGGAGTTGCAACTGGTCATTTTTGAACTGGAAAACGAAAATTTCGGCGTTGATATTGCTTCGGTGGAGGGAATCATCAAAATGCAGGAAATCACCCGCTTGCCGCACGCGCCGGAATTCATTGAGGGAATCACCAACCTGCGCGGTACGATCGTGCCGGTGGTTGACCTGCGGACCCGTTTTGGGCTACCTGCCCAACAACCTACCCGCGATACGCGCATCGTGATCGCCAATATGGACGGTAACAAGGTCGGCATTGTCGTTGACGCGGTTACCCAGGTGATTCGCGTCTCGGAAGAAAAAATTGAGCCGCCACCACAAATGTCGGTCACGGTCAACTCGGCGTTTATCAAGAATATTGCCAAACTGGATGACCAGTTGGTTATCCTGCTGGATCTGGGAAAAGTGCTTTCGACCGAAGAACGGGATGCCCTGGCTGTGATGGCGTAAATGGAAACTTCCGCCGGCTTATCCAACTTTCGACAGGCAGCGCTCAGCCGCTGGCGGATGAAATCTGCCCCGCGCAATTTGCGCTCGCGCCTGATCAACATCCTCCTGGATGGTTATTGCCTGTTGGATGAGAGCGGCGTGGTGGTGGAATGCAATCCGGCACTTGAAATCTTGCTGGGATGCCCGATTGGAAAATTAAGCGGCAAAAGGCTGGTGGACCATGTTCAGCAATCGAGCCGCGAGGATTACCAATCCTTTTTGGAACTTATGTTCTACAGCCGCAGCCGGATTGGACCTCTGGAGATTGATATCACCACCAGTGACGGATCTGGAATTTCGGTTTACCTGACCTTTGCACCTTACCCACAGCATGGCAAAACTTACGCTCAGGCATTGGTGCGGGATGTCAGCCAGTGGCGGCAGGTGCAGAATGAGCTGATCGCGGTCAACCTGATGCTGGAACAGTCCTTTACCGACACGCTGGAAGGCTGGGGCAGGGCACTGGAACTGCGCGATTTCGAGACGCATGGTCATACCCAACGGGTGGCAGAGGCGACCATTGAACTTGCTACCTGGATTGGTTATAACCTGGATGAGGTGCTTAACCTGCGCCACGGCGCGCTGCTGCACGATATCGGCAAGATGGCGATTACCGATGCCATTCTGCTCAAGCCGGGACCGTTGACTGCCGAAGAATGGGACATCATGCGCCGACACCCGGTTTACGCCGAGGAACTGCTGCGCAATATTGACTACCTGCGCCCGGCAATCCCGATCCCGTACTGTCATCACGAAAAATGGGACGGCAGCGGTTACCCGCGCGGCTTGAAAGGCGCGGAAATCCCGCTGGAGGCGCGCCTGTTTGCGATCATTGATGTATATGACGCGCTCCGTTCCAGCCGCCCTTACCGGCTGGAAGCCTGGTCGGAGGAACGTACCCTGGAGCATATCCGCGCCAGCGCCGGCGCGCATTTCGACCCGGAGCTGGCGCGCGCTTTTCTCGTCCTTAAAGGCTTTTAAACAACCGCAATCGGCGGATGGTTCGACAGGACGCGGCTCAGCCGCGTCTTTTTTATGGCACGATCCCGGCGCAGGCAACCCCGTTTTTAGGCGCTTCGGTGCTGGCGCGCTTCCACACCCGCCGCTCGATCGAGATGGTGCAAGACAGCTGCCCGGTCTGGGTGGGGTTGGCGGCGGTCAGGTAGACTTCTTCCCCGCGCGGGACGATGATGCGCCGCTCCCAGGGGGTGGTGACCGTAATGGCTTGCGGGATAATTTCCCCTCCCGCCTCGAGGGTGATGTTGGCATAGCCGCCGGACGCCTCGACGCGGAAGACCAGCACCGCTTCCGGCGATTGCTGGCGGAAAACTCCCAGGCTGGCAAGCACCACGATGGAAATGACGCACAATCCGATCACCAGCAGGACTTGCAGAATCAGGGTGCGCGCAGAAGGTTTTGAATTCAGGCTCATTTTTTATGTTCTTTTTATGCCTGCGGCTAAAGAATCGGACTCACTGGACGATATCTATTATAGCAAACTGCAAGAGGAGGTGTTCCGGTAGCGAACCAAAATGGTGCTAAGGATAGACACCAATCGGCGGTGGCGCTGGTCCCGGGTTCACAACCCAGCGCGGGAACGGTAGAAAGAACCCGGCGCAATCAACAATCGTAATCCAATCGTAATCCAATCGTATTCAAAAGGGGAAGGATCCCCGCAACACTCAAACATGGAGGTTTGAAATGGCTGACATAGATATCACTCGAATTGCCGGAAACATCGGCGCAATGAATGCCCTGAACGCACTCTCGGGCATCAACAAACAACTGGCAACCTACCAGACTCGTCTGGCGACCGGCAAGCGGATCAACTCCGCCGCCGACGATCCGGCTGGTTTGTCCATCGCTACCAAACTGCAATCGCGCTCGGAAGGCTTGAAAGTTGCCTTGAACAACATCGGCGACGCCAAGAACCTGCTCGCGGTTGCTGAATCCGGGCTGGGACGCATCAATGACATTTTGCTGCAAATGCGCAATAAATCCTTGCAGGCAGCCAGCGATACCATGGGCGCAGCAGAACGCGATATCATCAAAACCCAGCTCACTCAGTTCGCCTTGCAAATTGATGATATTGTCGCGCAGACCAAGTGGAACGATACCAGTCTGCTCGATTCCACGACTGATTTCCGGTTTCAAACCGGCGCGGATTCAACCGACGCGATTAGCTTCACAGCCATCAGCGGCATTGATGCGGCTGGCTTGTCGGTTGAACCCACTGCTGTTGCTATCCCCGATGGAACCGCGACCGCTACGCATTTCACTGCCTATCTCGGTTCTGTTGAAACCGCCATGGGCACGATCAACGATCACATGTCTGAACTGGGTTCATTGATCGGTCGCCTGTCCTTCAAGGAAGATCAGGTATCGGCTGCCCAGATCAACGTCGAAGCCGCTTACAACCGGATCATGAACGCCAACATGGCGGAAGAACAGGTGAACGCGAGCAAGTACGTCATCCTGCAGCAAACGGCGACCGCCATGCTGGCGCAAGCCAACACCGCGCCGCAGTTCCTGCTCTCGCTGTTCCGCTAATCTCCGGACGACCGTCCGCCGATGGTAGCAAAGCGGGGGGTGGCTCGGATCGAGCGCCCCCCGCTCACCCGCACCCGCTGAAAAAAGGATTACGCCATGAGCACGACCGTATCCTCAAGCAATCTGGACTCGATCTACAAAACCATCATCCTGCAAACCCTGGAGGCTGAACGCCAGCCTTTGCGGCGTTTAACCACCCGGCGGGACGAATTCTCGGTTCAGCGGGCGATCTATACTGATTTGAACAACCTGCTCGGCAAACTGCAAACCTCGCTGCACAACCTGTTGAGCAGCAAACCCACCTACGCGCTGAACGGCGGGCGTTCGACCCAAGTCATTCCGGCAGTTTCCGGCAGCAGTGTGCTGACCGCCAGCGCGGGCAGCAGCGCGGCACCCGCTGGATACGAAATCAACGTCACCAGCCTGGCGCGCGCCCACCGCGTGCGCTCGGATGCGGTCGAGTACAGCAACCAGCCGCTCGGCATGAGCGGCGCGATCCGCCTGGGCGGGCTGGCGGATGCCGCCCTCAGCGCGCCGCTGACCGGCAGCGGCATTACCGGCTACCAGACCGCCGCGCCAATGGACAACCAGTCTGCGCTTGGCAGGGATACCTATTCTATCGAAACCCGCCAGCAGGACGGCGCATGGCAATTCCGCCTGGTCAACAGCCAGGGCGAGGCGCAAAGCATCCGCGCGGCAGGGGGCAATTACTCCAGCGAGTGGCAGGCGACGCCGCTTGAGCCGGGCTGGGTGGATACCGGGCGCGGGTTGAGAATCGAGTTCGATCCCGCCGCGCTGGCAGCCAGAACCCGCTCCAGCGGCGCTGCATCGCTGGTGTATACCCCGCAAGGCGCGCTGGTCAGCATAACCGAAGGCGACAGCCTGGCAGACGTGGTATCCAAAATCAACGCTGCTGGGTATGCCGAGGGCAGCAAGGTCAGCGCGACGATCGTCAACAACCAACTTGTGCTGACCAACCAGCGCTCCGGTGAAGGCAATTCCATCCTGGCGGTGGATGAAAGCGGCAGTGTGCTGCACGGGCTGGGTATCCTACAGGGCGGGGCGTTCAAAAATGTGCTCCAGTCCGCCGCGGATGCGTTGTTTACCGTCAACGGGGTCAGCGTGCGCCGCGCCCGCAATGATGGCTTGACCAATGTGATCCATGGCGTCACCCTCAACCTCACTCCTGACGCAGAGGGTAAGAGCGCCCAACTCAGCATAGAGGAAGACCTGGCTGCCGATGCGCGTACTGTGCAGAGCTTTCTCGACCAGTTCAACGCGCTGCAAAAATACCTGGCGGAAAAAACCGCCACCATCAAAAAGGATGACGGCAGTTATTCGCGCGGCTCGCTGGCGGGCGATACCATGTTCCGCGGATTGCGAATGGATATGCTGCGCCAGATGGAGATGCGCTACGCCACCGGCAGCGCGTTTACGCGCCTGAGCGATATTGGCTTGAAACTGGATGGCGACCTCAAGGCGGTGATCGGCGACCGGGCTGCCCTGGAAAACGCGCTCAAGAACAACCGCGTGGGGGTCAAAGCGCTGCTGGATGCCGCCCTCGGCTCGCTGGATGCGCGCGTCAACCAGTTCACCGGCACCAGCGGGTACATCAGCGGCGCGCAGAAGGCTGTGGATGACCAGATTGACGCGGCGAAGAAGGCGATCGAGGCAATGAACCTGCGCCTGGCACAGCGTGAACAATCGCTGATACAACAATTTGCTGAATTGCAGGCTCAGATGACCACCATGCTCTATTCTCAGCAGCAAATGAATGCGATCTATGGTTTGTTTAACCGCAGCGGTTAACCCGGGGTGGAAAGCCCATGGTGCCATCCGCTGGTTTGTTTGGATGAAAGTGAGGCGGCGAAGTGGACGAAATACATGTTCCCCCTGTTGCCAAACCAGCCGCCGAACCCATTCCCGCGGTTCGGCAGGCAGCAGTTGTTTATCGAGAGATCCTTGCGGCGGCGCGAAAACCCGAGCCAATTGAGGCTGAACCCCCGCCGCAGGCGCGCAGATCCGATGTTGTGCTGCGCTTCAACGTTGACCGCGATACACGCGAAGTGACCGTGTACGTTATGGACCGCGCTTCGCGCCAGGTACTGCGTACCATCCCGCCGGACGAACTGAATAAACTCAATGCCGGCGATTTGATCGAACTGCTGGCTTGAAGTTTTACGTAATTTTTACTGTTGCCGGCTCAAGTTCCTGCTCAGGCAGCCGAAAATAAGGGTAGTTCAAGAAAACAGTAAGCCAAAATTACGAGGAGACCAGATCATGTTCCAGACTGCTTATCGAACTCAGGAATATCGCCAGCAAGACGTGATGGGCGCCAGCCCGCTCCGCCTGGTGATCATGGCTTATGATCTGGCAATCCAATCCTGCGAGGTCAAGGACTTCGAAAAAGCCACCAAGGCGATCAGCGTCCTGCGCGATGCGCTCAACTTCGATTATCCCGAAGTTTCGGTAGGCTTGTTCCGCCTGTACCAGTGGTGCCTGGATTGCCTGCGCAAGGGCGATTACGACGTTCCGCGCAGTATCCTGACCGAATTGCGCGATGCCTGGAAGATGACCGAAAAACGCTTCGCGCCCCCGGCGCAGCCGCAGGTCAATCCGCAAGCCTACGCATCCACGATTACGCACGCGGCTTGACTCCTGACGTGCGATCGAATTAACCGTAAGCCACTCCCACAATTTCATATCGTTTCTCCCACTGTGAAATACACCACCAGCCGGCGGTGTATTTCACGTTTTTAACGCCTTTTTTATTTGTCCTTCATACCGCCTTTACAGGAATCGCTCCGCGCTTGTGCTATTCTACCCACAGGAGTCAAGGAGTGGATTTATGAGTTTCTGGGAGTCGTTACGCATTGGCGCATCGGGATTGTTGGCTCAACGAATGAGGTTGGATGTCATTGCCAACAACATTGCCAACGCGCAAACCACGCGCACCGCTGAGGGCGGTGCATACCAGCGCAAGGATGTCGTCTTTATGCCGGAAAACAAGCGCGGCTTTTTGCCAGACTTCGTAGCCGAGCGGCGCGGCGAACCGGCGGCAGTGCAGGGCGGCGTGCGGGTTGCGCAAATTTTTACTGACGAGGAAGCCGGACCGCGCGTTTTCGATCCAACCCACCCCGATGCCGATGAGGAAGGGTACGTCACCTACCCGAATGTCAATCCGGTAGTGGAAATGACCAATATGCTTTCCGCAACCCGCTCGTATGAAGCCAACCTGACCTTGATCGAAGCCGCCAAACGGATGGCGCTGCGCGCGTTGGATATTGGGAGGTGAGCATGGATATTCCCCCTGTTTCGATCTCTTCGGTATACCGCGCCAGCGAGCCTCAAAACATTGCCAAACCGGCAGCCGGCGGTATGCAGCAGGTAACCCAATCCTTCCAGGATATGCTTGCCGCGTTGAACGAGTCGCAGCTGCAATCCGATGAACTGGTGAAAAAACTGGCGCTGGGTGAAAACGTTGACCTGCACCAGGTGATGATTGGTCTGGAAGAAAACGATGTCAACTTCCGCGTAGCGCTGGCAATTCGCGACAAATTGGTGGAAGCCTATCGCGAAGTGATGCGTATGCAGATCTAAATCTTGGTTGAGATACGAATATGATGATCCCGCTGAAAAATCAATTCGCTCATTACTGGAAAAAACAAAGTCAATCACAGCGCATCGTGATGATTGCCTTGTTGCTGGCGGCGTTGATCCTCGTCCCGGTGCTGATCAACTGGGCAAACACGCCCACCTATTCGGTTGCTTATAGCGGCTTAAGCGAGGCGGATGCCGGCCAGGTGGTTCAAAAACTGGACGAAAACCGCATTCCGTACCGCCTGCGCGACAGCGGCACCATCCTGGTGCCAGCCGATCAGGTATATGATGTCCGGCTGCGCATGGCGCGCGAGGGATTGCCCAAAACCGGCACGGTCGGTTATGAACTTTTCAGCGGCAATACGCTGGGCATGACCGAGTTTTCTCAAAAAGTTAATTACCAGCGCGCCCTGGAAGGAGAGTTGGAACGCACGATCAGTAATCTGGAAGCGGTTGAGGGTGTGCGCGTACACGTGGTTACCCCGGAGCGCAGCCTGTTGAGCAGCGAACAATCGCCTACCACTGCTTCGGTGACGATCCAGGAGCGCGTTGGGCAAACGCTGGATGCCGCCCAGGTGCGCTCGATCACTCATCTGGTCGCCAGCAGCGTGGAGGGCTTGCAACCGGAAAACGTGGTTGTGGTGGATAGCGCCGGCAACATGCTGGCAGGCGGCGGCACCGAAGCCGGGTCACTGAGCGCGCAGACCGACGATCAGCGAACGGCGGAACTGTCGGCTGCCATGGAAATCCGCAAGCGGGTGCAGTTGATGATGGACCGCATCCTTGGACCGAATCGCTCGATTGTCCAGGCAGCGGTTGCTATGGATTGGACTCAGCGCGAAATTATATCCAGCACAATGGAACAGCAGCCGACCCCAATTGTGCGCAGTTCGCAAAAGGTGGTTGAAAACTACACCACCAGCGGCGCAGTGGAAGGCGGCGTGCCTGGCGCTGATTCGAACCTTCCCAACCCGCTCCCGCCGGTTGGCGAAGGAGAAGGCGCCAGTAACTACTCGCGCACCGAGGAAACCTACAACTACGAGGTGAGCCAGGTGGAGGAACGCGAGATCCAGTCACCCGGGCAGATCACCCGCATCAGCATCTCGGTCATGGTGGATGGCTTGCAGCCAGCCGAACTCAACACGATCCGCGCGGCGGTGGCTGCCGCCGCCGGCATTGATGAAAGCCGCGGCGATCAGGTGGTGGTTGAATCGATGGCTTTTGACCGTTCTTACTTTGAACAGCAAGCGGCGGATATTGCCCAAAGCGAGCAAACCAACCTGTATATCCAGATCGGCATGGCTGCCGCGGCGGTGATTCTGCTGGCTGCGCTGGTGATTTTCTTTTCGCGCCAGATCCGCGCGCTGCGGGCGGCATCGTCACAGGCGTGGAAGCCGGTGATGATGTCGGCTGGCGACCTGGCGCTGTATGCGCAGAGTGGTTCGCCCGGCGGGCAAATCTCGGCGCCACAGGCAGCCGCGGCTGGCTTGTCGCCAGGCAATGGGCAGCGGTCTATGTTCAACCCGCGCAGCGACGATGTAATGATGGAGTTCGCCCCGCGCTTTACCCCGGCGCATAATGCCGAGGATGAACAGCGCGCGAAAATCGTCAGCCGGCTGGCGGAAGAAAGCCCGGCAACGGTCGCTGAAATCATTCAACTCTGGCTGAATGAGGACAACAAGAGCCATGGCTGATATCGCTTTTGCTGCCGCTACCGGAATTGACAAAGCCTCGGCGTTGCTGCTGACCCTGGGGGTGGATACCTCTTCCAAGATTCTCCAATACCTGACCGAAGGGGAAATCGAGCGGGTGTTATTGGTGCTGGGTAAGACGGGACCCATCCAGTCGGATGTGCGCAGTATTGCCCTGCAGGAGGCGGTAGATTTCAGTACCGCTGACGCGGCGCTGCGCGGCGGCGGGATCGAATACAGCCGTCAACTGCTGGCTCGGGCGGTCGGTCCGCGCCGCGGGGCGGAAATTTTGGAGCGCATCTCGGTACATCAGCAGTTATCGTCCTTCGAGATGCTGCGCAACGCAAACCCGGAAGAGGTGGCAACGCTGCTGCAAGAGGAAATGCCGCAAACCATCGCGCTGGTGCTTTCGTACCTGGAAGCCAAAGTGGCGGCGGATATCCTCACCAGTCTGCCAAAGGAATTACAGATCGAAGTCACCCTGCGGCTGGCGGTGATGGACCGGGTATCGCCTCAGGTAGTGCAGGTGGTCGAGCGCAACCTGAAAAACAAACTCTCCAGCGTGATCAGCGAAGCCGATTTCCGCGCCACCGGCGGGGTGACCTTTCTGGTCAAAATGCTCAACATGGTTGACCGCGGGGTGCAGAAAACCATACTCGAGGCGCTGGATGCCAGCAATCCCAAACTGGTGGAAGAAATCCGCGCCAACATGTTCACCTTCGATGATCTGATCAAACTGGACGAGCGCGCCATCCAGCGGGTGCTGCGGGATGTCAGTAAATCGGAGCTCGCGCTTGCCTTAAAAGCCGCGCCAGAAAAATTGAAGGAAAAAATGTTCAACAACCTTTCCGAACGGGCGCGCGAAAATCTAAAAGAGGAAATCGAGATTCTCGGTCCGCAACTGGCGAAAAACGTTTATGCCGCGCAGCGCAAGATTGTTGATGCGGTGCGGGCGCTGGAAGAAGCGGGCGAAATTGTGGTCGGCGGCGGTGGTGAAAATGAAGTCATCCTCTAGGGTTTTCAAGAACGCATCCTCCGGCAACTGTTTTGCCTGGACGCCGCCGGTTTTTGATTCGTCCGAGGAGATAGACTGTCAGGAGCAGGCAGCGGAGATGCTCCACCTTTTCATGCTTAATCAACCGGCTGGGTCTGATCCGGCGCGCGGGCGGTCTGGTTATATTCCGGCGGACAAAGCAGAAGGGCTGCGAGCCTGGCACGCGGTTGACCTGGAATACACTCCGCCATTTACCGAGGAAGCCGGTGAGCCACCCGCCGAGTTTATTGGCATTGCATCCATGGCAGGCAGGCAGCCTAAGACGATCCTTGAGGAAGCCCGCAGCCAGGCGCAGGAATTGATTCGCCAGGCTGAAGAGCAGGCTGGCACGGTGCGGTTGAAGGCTGCCGATGAGATGGAAGCCATGCGCCAGGCGGGCTACCGCGATGGAATGGAACGCGCCCAGGCGGAAATGGCTGCCGCGCTGCAAGCCTGTGCCGACCTGGTGGCAGAAGCCCATGCCTGGCAGGCAAACCTGGCATCCACCAGCGAGGAGATTGTCCTCGAAATGATTCGCGAAATGGCGAAGGCGGTCTTCGGTGAAGGGGTTGCGCTGGACGAACAGGCGCTGCAAATGAATCTCAACCGCGTGGTGGAGAATGCCAGCGCGCTGGGCGATTTGAAAATTTACCTCCACCCGCTGGATGCTGCCCGGCTCGATCCGGCGTGGAAGGAGTACCAGTCCTTAGTGCTGGGCAGCAAGGTGCAGATCATCCCGGCGGAAGGGATCACCCGCGGCGGGTGTTATATTCAGGGGCAGATGGGCGCAGTTGACGCGCGGGTTGAGACGCAGATGCGCAACGTGTTAACCTCCTTCGTCGAGGCGCAGGTTAGCGGTGAGGCGAATTGATGGCGATGAATCCGGCTGCTCCTGATCTTTCACGCCTGCGCAGTGTTCTGCGCAGCCTCAACCCGGTGCAGGTTTCCGGGCGGGTTACCCAGGTGATTGGTCTGACCATCGAGGTGATGGGCTTGAATTGCCAGATCGGCGAGGTGTGCGAGATCCTCTCCAACACCGGTGGGCGTATCCAGGCGGAGGTGATCGGCTTTCGTAATGAACGAACATTACTGATGCCCTTGGGGACGATGGAAGGCATTCAGCCGGAAAGCCTGGTGCGCCCGGTTTCGAGCGTGTTCAAGGCGCCGGTGGGCATGTCGCTGCTGGGAAGGGTGCTGGATGGGCTGGGGCAGCCGATAGACAGCAACGGCGCGCTGGGTACAGTCGAGTGGAAAGTCACCAACCGCGCTGCGCCGCACCCGCTGGAACGACCGCCGATCGTTGACCCATTGGTGACGGGCGTGCGGGTGATTGATGGGATGCTGACCTGCGGCAAAGGGCAGCGGTTGGGTATTTTCGCCGGCAGCGGCGTAGGCAAGAGCACCCTGCTCGGCTCGATTGCGCGCAACTCGCGCAGCGACATTTCGGTCATCGCACTGATCGGCGAGCGCGGCAGGGAAGTGCGTGAGTTCATCGAGCGCGACCTGGGCGAAGAAGGTCTGGCGCGCTCGGTTGTGGTGGTCTCCACTTCCGATCAGCCTGCGCTGGTGCGGCTTAAAGCGGCTTTCGTGGCGATGACCATCGCCGAATACTACCGCGACTGCGGTCTGGACGTGACGTTTCTCATGGATTCGGTCACTCGCTTTGCCATGGCGCAGCGCGAGATCGGTCTCTCGGTAGGCGAACCGCCCGCCAGCAAAGGCTACACCCCGTCGGTGTTTGCCTTGCTGCCGCGCCTGCTCGAACGCGCCGGGCGCAACCAACACGGCTCGATCACCGGCTTCTTCACCGTGCTGGTGGAGGGCGATGATTTCAATGAGCCGATTTGCGACGCCGTGCGCGGCATTCTCGACGGGCACATTATTCTCAGCCGGGCGCTGGCTGCCCGCAATCACTACCCGGCGATTGACGTGTTGAACAGCGTCAGCCGGGTGATGCCCGCCCTGACCAGCAGCAAACACCTTTCGCTGGCGGCATCCGCGCGGAAGCACCTGGCGACTTACGAAAAGGCGCGCGACCTGATCAATATTGGAGCGTATGTGCAGGGATCGGATGCAGAGATTGACGCTGCGTTGGCGGTAATACCCATGTTGACCGCGTTTTTGCAGCAGGACAGCAAAGATGTCTCTGCTTTTGAACAGACCTTAACCCTACTGGAAGCCGCAGCCGGGCGGAGCGAATCTGCCCCGCCGGAGGAGATGAATTGATGGCACCGCGATTTAACTTGCAAAGCGTGCTCGATTTCCGCCATAGCCGCGTCGAATCCTGTGAATTAGAACTGAGCGCCCGGCTGGTCGAACAGATGAAAGTGGAAAATGATCTCGAACATCTGTGCGAGCAGCGGGTCAGATTGATGCGCAAACTCGGCGAAGCTCAGCTGGGCGACCTGGACCTGCCCGCCCTGGCGTTGCTGCGCAGTGAATTACAGGACACCGACCGGCGCAAAAGACGGCTGGAGGGGTTGTTGGAGCAAGCGCGCGCCGCCGTGGAGAGCAAACGGATCGAACTGATCAAAGCGCGTCAGGACGAAGAAACCCTGCAAATCCTGAAACGCAAGCAAGTGGATGTTTATAACCTGGAGCAAGCGGAAAAGGAAGCCCGGGCGCAGGATGATATCTACATTGCCCATGCTTACCGCCGGCGGCTTTCGGAGGCAAGTCCCAATGGATAATTCGATTTTCAGCACTCAGTTTCAAGGGGTCATTTACCGGCTGCTGTTCCAATTGATTGAAAAATTGACCCCGCAGGAAAAAAACGAAGCGTCCGCGCAAGCCAACCCGCTGGCTGGCGAGTCTGGCGGTGGGTATACCAACGCCTACCGTCCGATTGGCACTACCTCCGGCTTTGACGGATTGATCCAGCAGGCGGCGCACAGGTACGCAGTCAATCCAGCGCTGGTTCAGGCGGTGATTAAGGCGGAATCGAATTTCAACCCGCAGGCGGTCTCCCGCGCCGGGGCAATGGGATTGATGCAGTTGATGCCCGGCACTGCGCGCAGTCTGGGAGTCAGTGATCCGTTCGACCCGGCGCAAAACATTGATGGCGGGGTGCGTTTTTTGAGCGGGCTGCTCAAACGGTACAACGGTAATGTCCAGCTGGCGCTGGCAGCCTACAATGCCGGTCCCGGCGCCGTTGACCGTTTTCAGGGCATTCCGCCCTACCGCGAGACGCAAACCTACGTCAACCGGGTGATGGAGTATTTCCAAAGCAGTTCGGTTCAGTGGTCGGGGTGAGACAATGAGCGATTCCATTTTTTCGGATGATATGATGCGCGCGGCGCGCCTGGCGTTGGATGGTTTGAGCGTGCGCCAGCAGGTGATCAGTCGCAACCTGGCAAATGTGGATACGCCCGGCTACCGCGCCCAGCAGGTAAAGTTCGAAGACACGTTAAAACAAGTTTTTCGGGGCAAAAGGTCGTTGGGATTGGAACAATCCCATGCCGCCCATCTGGCATCTCCCACGCAGCAAGCAGGCGCTCAGGTAAGCCAACGTCCGGGTGGCAGTCTGCGCGCCGACCTGAACAGCGTGGATATTGATGTGGAGCTGCTCGAAATGAGCGAAACAGGTATCCAATATCAGGCGCTCACCCAGTCGGTCAGCAAGAAATTGCAGCTCCTCAAACTGATTGCTAACTCGAGGTGAACATGAACATCAATTGGATCGAAGCGCTGCCTGTAAACAAACCGCCGCCGGAAACCTGCGCGCGCGGCAGTTCACCGGCAGCCGAACCGCGCCGTTCTGATGCGCCCAGTTTCGAAGAGACTCTGCGCGCTCGTCAACGGGAAGATACAATCAGCCAACCCGAGGCAGAGGCGGCAGTGTCGCAATGCGTCTCGGGTGGGCAAGCACCAAACAGCCCGCCGGGCAGTGAATCGCCGTCTGGTTCGGGCAGCGCAAATCCGCCAGGCACTGACGGAGGCTTGCGCCTGTCCGCTACAGCCCTGGGTTTGTTGAGCGAGCCAACCCCGCCGACAGGCACACCGGTCAATGGAATGATTGGACTGGTTGAACAGCCGGCGGGAGAGGAAGCACCCATCCAGCCGCAGGTTGAGTTGGTGACTGTGCTGGACGATGCGCCGGACGCAGCGGCGCAAAAAGCGCAGGTTTTAGCCTCCACTGGCGGTGAGGTTGAAAATACGGCTGTGGAAGTGCCGGTAAGTAAAACGGGGGAAAGCGCGCCGACCAACATTAAGGCTAACCCAACTATAGAGGCTGGTTCTTTAAGGGCTGGCGCAAGTCCGCAGGGTGAACTGAATGGACACCCGCAAGCCCGGCTCGAAATGCTCCAGCAGGACGCGGCAGTCATAGATCATGCTCAGGCGCATAATCCGGCAGGGGTTCCATCTGCTGCTGCGGCGGGGGTTAGCGGCGCAGTGGCTTTTTCCGCGCAGGAAGAGGCGCTGTTTCAGAATGCCCGCCTGATGGCAGACATGGTGCGCCAGATTGCAAATCAGATGGAAGGCTCCATCCAAAACGGACGATCCTCTCTGCGCGTGCAGCTGCATCCCCAGGAATTGGGCGGTATTGATATTCGTTTTGCCAGTAATTCTCAGGGCATTAGCGTAACGGTATTTGCGGAACAAGCCAGCACCGGACGGCTGCTTGAAGCCCAACTGAACCAGTTGCGCCAGGCGTTGAATGAGGCAGGCGTGAACCTGACTCAACTGAATATTCACCATCAAAGCCAGTCTCACCATCAGCAGGGAACTTTCAGCGGGCATCAGCCGCACGGGCGACACGGCTTCAACCGCGCTGCTGGCGGAGAATCTGCTCCGTTGCTGGAAACGATGGCGGGCTGGCGGAACATGGCAGCCAACGGGGTGGATTACAGGGTTTGACGTATCGAAAGGAGGCATAGATGAATGTTCATGAGGTTAACCAATCCATCTTTAGCGCACTCAACCCGGCAGCGGGGTCTAAAACTGTCAATCAGCCCGGTATGAGCGATTTCCTGACCATGCTGATGGCGCAATTGACTCACCAGAATCCGCTCGAGCCAATGAAGGATAACGAAATGATGAGCCAGTTTAGCCAATTGAACTCGCTGCACGAACTGCAATCCATGCGAGTCATCCTGAGCCAATCGGCGGCGGCGGGTCACAACGCCTATGCAGCCAGTCTGATCGGCAAACTGGTCAAAGTTGCCCGTCCAGACGGTTCCAGCCTGGAAGGCATGGTTACCGGGGTAACCAGTGAAAAAGGCGAGCTGTTCCTGCAGATCGGCGCGGAGAAAGCCCCGCTGGCAGATGTGGTCGAAATCAAGGCAGGCGTGTCATGAGTGATGCTTTCCGCATTCAACTGGAATGCGCTCAAAACGGCGGGCTTGCCGGGCAGCCGCAGGCTGCGCGGGCGGCGTCCGCTGCGCACAGCCCGGCATTCGCCGAGACCCTCGCTCAGGTTCAGGAAGTGCGTTTTTCCAACCATGCCCAAAAACGCTTGCAAAGCCGCGACATCGCGCTCAGCGATGAGCATGTCAACCGTCTTTCACAGGCAATCCATAAAGCTGAGCAGCGCGGAGGAAAATCCTCGCTGGTCATGGTGGATGACCTGGCATTTGTCGTCAATGTGCGCGAACGGCTGGTGGTTACAGCCGTGGATGCTGGTCACCGCGGCGAAGGCGTGTTCACCCAGATTGACAGCGTGGTGATCGCCGAACCGGTCCGCTCTGCGCCGGTTTCGCTCGATAAAAAAGGTTAAAAGTTTATTTCCTGCTCAATTCACACAGGTCGGCCCTTGCGGAGGAAGCCTGTGAAAAATCAACTCAATCCGGAGGCACAATCATGTTACGCTCAATGTTTACCGCAATCAGCGCGCTGAATTTGCACCAAAACTACCTGGATGTGGTCGCAAACAACCTTGCCAACGCCAATACCACCGGTTTCAAATCCAGCCGGGTGCTGTTTCACGATCAATTTTCACAACTGATGAACCCAGGCGCCAGTCCCAGCACCACACTGGGCGGCACCAACCCGATCCAGATCGGTCTTGGCTTGCAACTGGGCTTCATTTCCCCCATCTTTACCCAAGGCATGCTGCAAAGCACCGGTCGCAACATGGATCTGGCACTGCAGGGGGATGGCTTCTTTATCTACGGGCGCGGCACCCAGCGCAACTACTCGCGGGAAGGTTCGATTGCAATGGACTCGGAAGGTTTCCTGGTCAATTCCTCAACCGGTTTGCGCTTGCAAGGCTGGCAGGCGGATGCGTCGGGTAATCTGGATATGAATATTCCCATCAGCGATATCCAGTTGAATGCCAACCGCACCCTGGCGCGGGCAACGGGGACGGTCAATTATGGCGGCAACCTGAGCGCGGATACCGCCATTGGCGGGTCAATCACCACCACGATGGGCGTGTACGACTCGCTCGGCGTGCTGCACACCGCCACGGTGGTGTTTACCCGCAGCGGCGCCAATACCTGGGGCTGGCAGGTCACCGCGCCGGCTGGCGCTGCCGGTCAGGGCAGCCTGACGTTTGATGGTAATGGACACTTTTCCAGTAACACGGTCACAACCGGGGTTAACATCCCTGCCAGCCCGGGCGCCAACCCAATCACCAACCTGAACCTTAACCTGTCCACTACAACCATGTTGTCTGGACCCGGCAGCGTCACAGTACAGAGTCAGGATGGCTTACCAACTGGCACAGTCTCGGATGTGTACATTTCCCCCAACGACGGTGGGATCATCCTGGTCTATTCCAACGGCATGCGCGAAAAGGTTGCCCAAGTGGCGCTGGCGCGCTTCAACAACCCAGCCGGCTTGATCCATGTTGGCCACACCAGTTTCCAACAGGGCTTGAACTCCGGCGAACCTGAAATTGGAATTCCCGGTTCGGGAGGGCGAGGATTGGTGGCGGCGGGTTATCTGGAAGCCTCCAATGTGGATATGGCGCAGGAATTCACCAATATGATTCTTGCCCAACGCGGGTTCCAGGCTTCTTCGCGGGTGATCACCACTTCGGATGAGATCCTGCAGGAACTGGTCAACCTGAAACGCTGATGGCTTGTATCCATTCATGGTTGGCGCAGCCGTGTCAGGTTGCGCCAACCATGAATAGGCTTGGATTGAGGCTGCAATGAACGTTCAAGCACCTGCGCCACTCTCCCCGCTTCAAAATTCGTCCGCTGCCGACACCGGCTTGCGTATGTTTCAGCGGGTAACTGCGGAGATCGTGCAAATTTCCGGCGTTCAGGCAGTGCTTTCCATTGATGGTCACCTGGTAGTGGCACGTCTGGCATCCAAACAAGAAGCGGCCGAACTGGCGGGGCAGAAACTTGCCCAGTTCGTTGTTACCGGTATGGATGAGCAGACGGTCATCCTGAAAATCTTTCGCCCGCCGCAAACCAGCCCGGCAGGCGCGGCGGCAGCCCAGTCCGTGCAGGATATGGCGGCGCGCATTCTGCAGCAGAGCGGTTTGCCTTTGCGCCCGGAGATGCTCATCCTGGCGCGGGCAGCACTCAACCATAACGTGCCAGTCAACCTGGAAACGCTCCAGCACATGTTAACAGCGCTTGGTTCGGCTGGGTGGGGGCAGGTGGAAGCGGATCAGGCAGCCGCACTGTACGCTGCCGGTTTGCCGCTCACGCCCGGCAGTCTGCTGCTGACATTACGAGCGCGGCAGGATTTCAATGACGCTTTGGCGCACCTGTTGATCAGCCTGCGCAGCGCGCTGACCAGCGGAAATTTACCTGCCGAGCAGTCCCGCCAGATGCAAGCGGTGTACACGGCATTACAGCAGTTGATCCTGCCGTGGAACGCAAACGCGCAAGTCCTGGCGCAGCATCTTCGCCGGATGGTGCGTTTTCTTGGATGCTCGCTGGAAAGCATTTTAAATGGCAGCCACCCCCTGGCAGGCTCGCCGGCTGGCGAGAATACAATCCTGGAACTGGTGCGCCTGATGCAGATGCTGCGCAACAGCGGGCAAAACGAACTGGCGGATCGCATCGAGCGCTTTCTTGATCAGGCTCGCCTGACCTGGCTGCTCAATGCCCGTCCCGACCCGCAGCCGGGTCGCGGGGCATGGACCGAAATCGGCGCTTTCCTCGCGGCGCCGAGCGCAAAGGCGGATGAAAATCCTCTACCGGCGCGTCTGCGCGTGGCGCGCCGTTGCGACAGCAAAAACGGTGAGATTGATGCGGGTTACACCTCGCTGACGGTGCAGGTGGAAATCAAACCTGGGCAGGTCTTTCAAGTCGGATTGTCGTTATTGGGAAAACAAATGCGCGCGCGGATCACTGCCCCGGGCGAGGAATGGCTGCACCAGGCGCGTTGTGAATTGCCTGCTCTGGAGCACTCATTGGCGGAACTGGGTTATGCCCTGTGTGAAAGCCGGTTGGAGATCGGCGACGTGAATATGATCCCGCCTGTGTTGCAGCCGGCAGCCGGCAAAACCGGAATGGCGTATGTTGACCTTGAGGCTTGAACCTTGAACCGGCGGATGCGGATTTATCAGGGAGAGGGCAGAGGCAAAGCGCGGCGGTTGAGCGCGACTGCCCTGGCTTATGATCCGAAAACAGATGGTGCGCCGCGGGTAATTGCCAGTGGCGCAGGCAAAACTGCCGAAAAAATTATTGCCCTGGCGCGCCAACACGATGTGCCGGTATTCGAAGACCCGGAATTGACTGCCGCGCTGGCGCTGGTCAACCTCGATGATGAAATCCCGCCGGAACTGTATCTGGTGGTGGCGGAGGTTTTGGCGTATCTTTACCGGGTGGCGGGCAAGAATCCACGCTGACAGGCGGGATATTGACAAAGGATTGTAACGAATCGCGGGTTGATTCGTCTGTATACTCTAGGTTATGACCAATGCCGCGCCGCAACTGATTAGCGACGACGATCTGCTCTGCCGTGCTGCCCGGGGTGATAAAGACGCTTTCGGCATGTTGTATGAACGATATCTGGTGCCCATTTACCGTTATTGTTATTTCCGCGTGGGTAGCCCGCTGGAGGCAGAGGATCTGACTGAACTGGTCTTCCTTAAAGCATGGGAAAACCTGCCGGTCAGGCAAGTCCGTTCGTTTCGCGCCTGGTTGTACCGGATTGCACACAACAGGGTTGTGGATTACCTGCGCACGCGCAAAAATTCACAGCCGCTCGAGCGGGTAAATGTGGCTTCGGATACACAACCCAATCCGGAATACTGGGTGCAGGCGCGCGAGGATGGGCGGGCGCTGCATCATGCCTTTGGTCGGCTCGAGACGCAGGATCAGGAGGTGTTGGTTTGCCGGTTTGTCAGCCAGCTCAGCCATGCCGAAACTGCCCAGGTGTTGGGACTGAACGAAAACCACGTGCGCATTCTCCAGTATCGGGCGTTGAAGAAGCTGGCGGGGCTACTGCGAAGAGGAGGGAAAGAGGATGGATAAACGATTATTAAATGAAATCCTGGCGGAATGCCTGGATGCGGTCGAGAGCGGACGGATGAGCGCAGCCGAATGCCTGGCGCGCTATCCTGATTACCGCCAGCCGCTGGAAGAAGCCCTGAGCGCGGCGCGCATGATGCGAGCAGCAGCCACAATCGAGCCGCGCGCGGCTTTTCGTCGTTCGGCGCGGGCGCGGTTGACCGCGCGCCTGCCGCAACGCCCCGCTGTAACGAATCGCAATCCATTTCGTCTTGTTAATCAAGTCCGACCTTTGCGATTTTCAAGGAGAACAGTGATGAACTGGATTGCAGTATTCGTTTTGTTAGGCAGCCTGTTTGGCGGCGGGTTCGCTGTGCAGGCATCCAGCCAGGCGCTGCCCGACCAGGCGCTTTACCCGTTGAAGACCGGCATCGAGGGGGTTCGCCTGGCATTTTCTGGTGACTCCCGCCGCGCAGACCTGTACCTCGAATTTGCCGACCGGCGATTGCAGGAAGCCAGCCAGCTGGCTGAACAACACGCGTACGAATACCTGCCCGGCGTGGTCGCGGATTACTGGAAGTTGACCCAGCAGGCGCTTGGCGCGGTGTCGTATTCGCCGTTAATGCAAACGAGCGGCGGCGCAGCGAACAATGCTGAACGCCTGGCGGCGCAGGTGGACAGTATGGCGAGCCTGATGGAACAACTCCCGGCTGACACGGCTGCTCAGATCGAGCTGGTCATCGAAGATGAGACTGAACCGCCGCTGCCGGATTATGAAGAACAACCCCCGGTGGAGGGCGAAGAGCCGGTCTGCTACGAAGGTAAGGCGCATCCGGCAGGCACAAAACTGGCTGCCCGCTATGGCGTCCCGTATGAAGACGTGATGGGCTGGTTCTGCCAGGGGTTTGGTTTTGGCGAGATCATGCTGGCTCTCGAAGCCAGCCAGCGCACCGAACTGACCGCCGAAGACCTGCTGCTGCTTAAACTGGAATTGGGCGGCTGGGGCGAGGTGTGGAAACACCTGGCAATGCTGGAACCGGACCAGCCCGGAGAAACCCCGACCCCCACGCTAACCGGACAACCGGTTGAGACGCTGACCCCCGCGCCGACTGAAGCGGTGCTGACCCCCAGCCCGACCCCGACTGAAGACCTGGCACGCGACGGCAATTACTGCGCCAACCCAACCGAACAGCATCCGGCAGGCATGAAACTGGCAGCCGAATACGGCGTGACCTACGAAGAGGTGATCGGCTGGTTCTGCCAGGGGTACGGCATGGGCGAGATCATGCTGGCGCTGCAAACCAGCCAGAAAACCGGGCTGCCCGCGGCGGAATTGCTGGCAATGAAGACCGAGCAGGGCGGTTGGGGTCAGGTATGGCAACAACTGGGCTTGATTGGCAAGGGAAAACGCCAGGCCACACCCGATAGTTCAGAAGTCACTCCCAATCCCAGCCCGGAAAGCACGCCCGATCCAACCGAAAACGCAAAACCGGACGGCAAACCCGGTAATCAGCCTGCGGACAAGGGTAAACCGGATAAAGAGAACCCCGGCAAGCAAATTACTCCGCCGGGATGGAATAAACCCCCCAAGGATAACCAGCCGCCTGCCAACCCGGGCAAGGGGAGACCCTAAGGTTAGCAGCGGATCACAACCAGCCGGCAAGGACTCCTTTGCCAGCTGGTTGATTTAACCTCACTTTGTGTTCAGGTGAACTGCCGGCTCAGGGTAAATGATCTTCTTGCCAGTCCTGAGCCGGCGCGGTTATCCGCCCCGCTTTAATCAGGCTGGAAAGCAGCGGCAGAAAGAGAGCGCCGGGCAAGCTGGCGGCAACGAAAAAAAGGCGCATTACCAGGCTGAGCACAAGGGCGTTTTCCAGCGGCACGCCGCCGAACTGGTGGTACAGGTAGGATATGGAAACCTCCTGCAAGCCAAGACCATTGATCGAGATGGGCAGCAAGGTGACAAAGTAACTTATGCTCCACAATCCGCCAACCTGCCAGTAATCCAGCGGCGTATTCATCGCGGCTAGCAGCACCGATACGCTGAGGAATGTGCAGGTCATGTGCCCAAGGGTTGCCAGGAATGCCACAGCCAGCCCGGTGGGGTTGCGCAGCCAATGGCGCAGGCTGCTCATCACTTGCGCCATCCAGGTTTTCACTTGCTGTCGCCAACGGTCCGGCAGGGCGGCCGATGCGCCTAACCAGTAGCCGCCGCTGATGGCAGCGCGCGACAAGATGAGGCTTAAACCAGCCGGGAGCATTAAAACCATGCCTGCCATGCCAACCAGGCGGTCAACCAGCAGCGAGGCGGCGCTCAGGCCGGCATCAATTTTGAGGGCAATTGCGCCTGCCAGGCGGACGACATCCCCGCCAATGGTGGAAGGCAGGAAGTTGGAAACAAACAGCCCAATGAAGACCAGTTGGAATACGGACTGGAATCGCACCGGTGCGCGGGCGGCTCGCAGCAACACATACCAACGCAACACCACCCACAGGCGCGAAAGCAGCATCAAACCAAGCGCGAGCAGAAAGGCGGGCAGAGGGATCTGCCGGGTGGCTGTGAGCACCTCACGCCAGCCCTGCTGGCTGACCAACGCAGCAAGCAGAACGATGGAGAGCAGCGTGCCAATGATCTGGCTGGCGCGTTTCCAGTCCGGGCGGCGGGCATCCGCGCCGGGCGGCTGGGTGTTGGAAGGGTGAGATGAAGCGTGAGTCACGGGCGCGGCGGGTTAACTACGCGGGCGGCAGGCGGGGTCACTTGGGTACCAAGACCTGAATATTCTCACGATCGAAAAAGTAATCTTCACCGTAGTATTCCAGTACTGGATAGACGATCCAATCGGTCCATAAATTGTTTTCTTCGGCGAAGACATCCAATTTGGGGCGTTGTACGCTGGGAATCATGCGGTTGGAAATAATCATCGCAAACCGGTGGCGGCTAAGGTCTGCGCGAAATTTGTCCAGCAAGGGGCGGTTTTTAGAGATGGAGGCTTCCGAGAGGACGAGAAGCTCGTAATCCTGGCTTAACGGCACGCCCTGAATATAGCCAAAGGTGATCAGGTGGCGCTGGGATATGAACAATACCTCGCCTGACTGGGCGCCGCGCTGGACGATCCGGTTGAGTTCCTGCAGAGTGGCTTCGGCTCGCTGTAAGTCGCGCGGGGCGGGCAGGTTGAGGAAGTTTAAAGTCCAAATTACCGGCACGATCAGCGTGACCGCGTTGAGCAGCCAGGGTCGGGCAACGGGCGCCCGTTCCGGCGCATCAGGAGCAGCCTTTTCGAACCATAAGTAGGCTGCAACCAGCAGCAGCATAACCAGGTAGGCATCCATGTTGTGAATGTTGCTTCCCCCGCCAATTTTGGTGCTGACAACCAGACCGCCGGCAAATAATATTCCGCCCAAGCCGGCAAGTGCTGCCAGGCGCAATGGATGCCAGCCGGCGCCGGGCTTAAAGGTGTTCCAGGCGACGAAGACAAGCAGCGGCAGGGAAACGATTAGAATAATGGGCAGCACGCCCCAGCCGGAGGATGCGCTGGGCAGCAGCCGGTGCCAGAGCAATGGGGACGTGAAACTGGAGGCAAAAAGACTGGCATCTTCATGCCCGGAGAGGGGGATGTAGGCTGCCTGGGCAAGAAAGGCAACTGCCAATCCACTTATACCCCATGTCAATGGACGGGCAAAATACACCCGCCAGTTTTTGGCATGATGGAGCGGTGTCTCGAGCAGGTAAATGGTGGCTGCCAGGATGGCTGGCATGGGAAACCAATTGACCCGGCTAAGCCCCGCCCACACCGAAGCGAGCAAGACGATCAGCAGGGTTTGCGCGGGACGCCGCGGGTTATAACCCAACAGCACCGGGATTACGCACAAATGCAAGTGGTAGTAGACCGGTCCTTGCATTAAAAACAAAAACCCCCACAGGGTCAGGCTGATGATTGGCGCTGCGCCGCGCACGCCGAGGCGGCGGGCTAATGCCCAACCCGTGACCAGGCTGAGCGCAATCCATAAAAAGGCTTGCCAGGCGCGGTGCAGCCAGAGCGGCGAATCGGGCAGCAGAAAGGGCAGGCTGAGCAGGAAATAGCGGGATGGGTGCAGCGGTGACAGGGGAATGGACGTTCCGTAAATGGATTCGGAGAAGACCAGCGAGGCATAATAATGGCGGCTGGCTTCCGACCAGCCCAGCGTAAAAGGATAACTGCTCACCTTGGCGAAATAAGCCAGGGTGGTTGCCTGCAAGCCGCCAACCAACAGCCCCATGGCGAAGTGCGTAAAAAACGGCGCGCCCGGCTTTGCGGCGCGCAGCAAGACAGCGCTCATGCCGGCTGCCAGCCAGACCAGCCACAAGCGCGGCGCGAGGGATGCCAGACCGTCCCTGCCCTGCATAAAAACCAACCAGCCAAACAGCAGCCAGAAAAGCAGATACAGCCCGATATTCCAACTGCGCAGCGATGCCAAAACGCGCAGCAGATCAACCAGCCTGGCACGCAGCCAGCCGGTTGCGCTGGTCAATAACAGGATCAGGGCAGCCAGGCAGAGCGCAAGGCTGCCACTGGCAGCGATTAGGCGCGCGGGAGCACCAGCAGAAGGCAGCCAGCCAAACAACACCCAACCTGAAAGCAGGACACAGCCTGCCAGCCATAGCCGGACGGCGGCAAGGTCAGGTAATGCTGGCTGGCTGAGCAGTCCGGGTCGGGATTTAGTGCTGGCGGTCATCGGATCGGTTCGCCTCCGGTAGAATTTTGCGCACCACGTAGGTCGGCTTGCCCTGCGATTCGTGGTAGGTACGGGCGAGCAGTTCGGCGATCAACCCCATCAGAATGGATTGGAAGCCGAGAATAAAGATCATCGTGCTCATTTGGAAAAAAGGAGAATCAAGCACGGGGATCTGGAAGAATACCCGGCGGATGAACAGGATCAACAGCAGGATCAGGCTAATGACGATCATCAGGGTGCCCGCTCCGCCAAAAAGGTAGATCGGCTTGTTGCCGTAAATACTGAGAAATTTAACCGTAATCAGATCGAGAATGACCTTGAAGGTGCGTTCCAGCCCGTATTTTGTTTTTCCAAAGCGGCGGGGATGATGGTGAACTTTCATTTCGTAAATTTTTGCTCCAACCGAGTGAGCAAACACGGGGATAAAGCGGTGCATTTCGCCGTACAACTTAAAGCCGGTGATTACCTCCCGGCGGTAGGCTTTTAGCGTGCAGCCGTAATCGTGCAGGTGAACGCCAGTGGTGCGCGAAATGAGCCAATTGGCAAGCCGCGAAGGCAGGGTGCGGGTGACAAACTGATCCTGGCGGTTGGCGCGCCAGCCGCTGACCACATCATAACCGTCGTTGAGTTTTTCCAACATGGTGGGGATGTCCGCCGGATCGTTTTGCAGGTCGGCGTCGAGCAGGATGAGAATTTCGCCGCAAGAGAATTCAATTCCGGCAGCGATGGCGGCGGTCTGACCGAAATTGCGGCGCAGCAACACCCCGCGCACATGCGTGGCGTCTGTGTGGACAAGTTTTTCGATGATTTGCGGACTGGTATCGTGGCTGCCATCATCCACCAGGATCATTTCCCAGGATAGGTCAAGCGGATCGAGCGCCGTATGGATCGATTGGTGAAGCAAAGGAAGCGATTCTGCTTCGTTATAAACCGGGACAACAACCGAAAGGTTCATTCCGAACCTACGCAGGGAGATGGGATGGCAGAATTATATCATAGCCGTCTTTTGGCAGTACGGTGGCGCGCCGCCAGGATGGATCATATAAGGCTGCGGATAATCAGAATGACCGTTACAGCCCAGCCGGTAAGAATAAACGGTAATCCTGATGGGCAACTAATCTGCCGGGTGCTCGGCTTTTGCCAACAAGACCTCCGGATACGGCATACCATTGTAGTTTTCCAGCGAGTTGGTGTACGCTCCGGCAGGGAAGATATACAGCCGGTCGCCCAGCGTCAGGCTGGCAGGCAGGTGGACACCCGGACGGATGATATCTGCGCTGTCGCAAGTGGGACCGCAGACTGTGTACGGGATGAGCGACGCGCCATCCTGGCGTTGGCTGAGCACATTGTAAGGGAAGTGAAACATTTCCAGCCCTTCGATTAGCCCGTGAAACACGCCCGTGTCAACGTACAGCCATTCCTGGTCGCCGCGGGTGGCGCGGTTGATGACGGTCGTCACCATGATGCCGGCGTTGCCGACCAGCCCGCGACCGGGCTCCACCCACAGCTCCACCTGGTTGTCAAACAGACGCTGGTGAGCGGGCAGCAGGTCGGCAGCAATCTGCTCGACGGTGGGCACCGGCTGGTCGAATTCCACCGGGAAGCCGCCGCCGGTATTGATGGCGCGAAGGGCAATCCCTTCCTCGCGGAGGGTCTGCCAGAGCGGATGCAGCCGTTCCAGGGCGCGCACCCAGGAAAGCGGATCACGGTTTTGCGAGCCGACGTGAAAGGTCAGTCCCAACGGGTGTAAACCTAAACCGGCGGCTTGGCGGATCAGTTCCGCCGCCTGTTGCGGCAGGACGCCAAACTTGCGCTCCAGCGGCCAATGACTGCCTTCGTTATCCACCGCAATGCGCGCCATGAGTCTGGCGCCGGGAGCAAGGCGGGAGAGTTTTTCCAGTTCCAGGGCGGAATCGAAGGCAAACACGCGCACGCCAAAGCGGTAAGCAAGGTCTATGTGGCGGGGTATTTTGGTTGGAGCGGAAAAGATCATGTGCTCGGCGGGCACGCCCAGGTTGATCAGGCGTTGAATTTCACCCCACGAGGCAACATCGAAGCGGATGCCCTCGCGGGCGAATAATTCCAACACAGCTGGATGGTTATTGGCTTTGACCGAAAAAAATACCTGCGCTCCTGCAAAGGCAGCGCGGAATCGTTGGGCATTTTCGCGGAGACGCTGGCTGTCCAGGATGAGAAAGGGGGTTGCCTTACGCGGCAGGCTGGAAATCAGGCGTTGAATATCATTTAATTGATACATGCTCATGGGCGCCTCCGGTAAAAAAAATCGTTTCTAAAAACCGGGTAATTATACCCATTTTCGGTACAATAATTATTAAAATCCTGCCGGGGTGGTGATAGAAGGAGGGACGCATGAAAATTGGTCTTGATAAACATTCGAACCGGCTGTTTATGTTCTGTTTGTTGCTGGCGCTGCTGGCGGGCTGCGCGGTACCGCCGCCGCCAACCACGCCGACGGTGGAAGCCACGGCGTCAGCTGCGCCAACCCGGATGCGCATTCCGACCAGGCAGCCGGAGGCGACCCTGACACCCACCCCGATCGGGGTGAGCCTGAGCCTGCCACTGCGCGCGGCGCTTTATTACCCGCAGCGGGCAGACAACTGGAACGATCTTAACCTCAAGCCTGCCCGCGGCGTTTACGATTCCGGCGACCCGGCAGTGATTGCCGCGCAGATGGCGGAGATGCTGTCCGTTGGTATCCGCGCGGGAGCAGTTCTGCTCGATGACCCGGCATGGTTGGATGACCTGGCAGGCATTCTGGATGCCGCGCGCGGCGAGTCGTTCTATTGGGGGGCTTTTCTCGACCTGGAACGGGAACGCGACCCAAGCACAGCCGAAATTGAGCGCCTGATGTACGACTTAAGCCAGGAAATCGCCGCGCACCCGAACGCCTGGCGTTTTGATGGACGGATGGTTTTGGTGTTGGATGTGGACGAGGTGGATGATGGCTGCGGCATGGTCAGCCGCTGGCAGGAAGCCAACCGCAAAGGGGCTTTTTTTCTAATCATGCAGGTGTTTCCCGGCTACGATCGCTGCGGCAGCCAGCCGGATATGTGGATTGACCTGTACCCCGATATGCCGATCGAGCCGCGCCCGGATAAAACCCGTGTTATGCTGGCGCGTTCGTGGGACGGACGTGACCTGCCGGCTTTGGAGCGCAGCCTGCGCGATTGGGGCGAACAGGTCAGCCGGGCGGGCAGCCTGGAGGATGGCTTGCAACTGGTGCGCTCGTACAACGATTGGCAAGGCGGCATGAACCTGGAGGCGGCATCTGTGCTGGGGACAGTGGGTGAGTATTACCTGGAAACCTTGCGCCGCAACGGTAAAAATTATGCCGCCCTGCTGGATCAGGTGCTGGGTAACCAGGATGCAGTCCTGGTCGGCGCGGGCGATATTGCCATTTGCGGCTCGGCTGGCAGCCAGGAAACCGCAGCCTTGCTGGATCAAATTCCCGGAATAGTGTTCACCGCGGGAGATAATTCCAATGAAGACGGCTCAAGTGCCGATTACAGTCAATGTTTTGACCCAACCTGGGGGCGGCACAAGCAGCGCATCTACCCGGCGGTGGGCAATCATGACATGTTGACCAGTGATGGCGCGCCGTATTACACCTATTTTGGCAAACGCGCGGGTGATCCTGGCAAAGGCTATTACAGTTTCGACCTGGGTGGCTGGCAGATCCTGGTGTTGAACAGCGTGTGTGAATACGCTGGCGGTTGCGGCGAGGATTCTCCCCAAATGGTCTGGCTGAACGAGCAGCTGCAATCCCGCCGCAATTTGTGCACGCTTGCCATCTGGCATTACCCGCTCTACACCTCCGGCGCGCGCGGCAGCAATGAAGTAGTGCGCCCGTTCTGGCAGGCGCTGCACGCTGCCGGCGCAGAGATCATTATCAATGGGCACGACCACCATTACGAGCGTTTTGCGCCAATGGATGCCGCTGGTCAAGTGGATATCGAGCGCGGCATTCGCCAGTTTATTGTTGGCACCGGCGGAGCAGGTCTGCGCGGAATTGGTGAGGTGGCTGCCAACAGTCAGAAGCGCATTCTGTACACATATGGGGTGCTCAAGCTGATCCTGCAGCCTAACGGTTATCTCTGGGAGTTCATCCCGCAGCAGGGCATGGGCGCAACCGACAGTGGCAGCGGCGTCTGTCATTAATTGGGTATAATTGAATGGCGAAATTATGCTGCCGGTTGTCCGCTAACCGGGCATGAATGGGTTGGCGCGGCGCAAAGTTTGGAAATCCTTTCTCGTGGAGAGTGTCAAATGATCGTTACAACCAAAGAATTGTTCAGAGCCGCTTACGGCAAGTACGCGATAGGCGCCTATAACATCAACAACCTGGAGCAGGCGATGGGCTTGTTCCGCGGCAATCTGGACAGCCAGTCGCCCTTCATCATCCAAATCAGTAAAGGTGCGCGTTCGTACACCCATAAGCTGATGCTGGAAGGCTTGATCCGCTCCGCGGAACAGGTCTTTCCGGAGGCAGTCTTTGCTGTGCACCTGGATCATGGCGACGAGGAAACCTGCTACGATTGCATCAACAGCGGGTTCTATTCCTCGGTAATGATTGATGCCAGCCATGAAGATTTTGACGAAAACATCGCCATTACCCGGCGCGTGGTAGAAGCCGCCCACGCGAAGGGTATCGTGGTCGAAGCCGAACTGGGGCAGCTGGGCGGGGTGGAAGAACACGTTGCCGTAGCAGAGGCAGATGCTAAATTGACGGATCCGAAGAAGGCGCGCGAGTTTGTCGAGCGCTCGGGCTGCGACTCGCTGGCGGTGGCAATTGGCACCAGTCATGGGGCATATAAATTCTCCGGTTCGCAGGGGTTGCGCTTCGACGTGCTCGAGCAGATCCAAAAAGAATTGCCCGGTTTTCCACTGGTGATGCACGGCAGCAGTTCCGTACCTCAGGAAGAGGTGGAGCGAATCAATGCCGCCGGCGGGCGATTGAAAGGCGCCAAAGGCGTAGATGAAAACACGTTCCGGCGAGCAGCGGAATTGGGCGTGACCAAGGTCAATATTGACACCGACGGCCGGCTGGTGTGGACACGGGTGCACCGGGAATACTTCCGCGATCAACCGGAGAATTTCGACCTGCGCCCGGTGGGCAAATTATTTATGGGTGAATACGCCAAATTCATCGCCCATAAGAACGAAAAACTGGGCAGCGCCGGGCAGCTGCAAGCGGTGCGCAAGGTGCTTTCCCGGACTGTCTGAACCGGGTTTTCCCGCTGCCTGCGGATATATCCGCGCCAGGGGTGTTCCAATCCATGCCTCGTCTTCCGTCTTCCTGCCCAGCGGCGGGGCTGACCCCGACTCAGTTGGGGTCAACCCAGACCGAGTCGGGGTTAATGAACGGGAGGTCTTTTGCCGGTTTGCGGGGTGGCAACCGAGTCGAAGACGGACTGATCAAAACCAGCGTACTTCGGTATAATACTAAAACAAGGAGAATGATTTCGGAATGTCTTCACAGGATCTGATGAAAGCGGTGCAGTTGGCGCGAGCGGGGGAAAAAGACACCGCGAGGCAGATTTTACTCCGCCTGGTTCAGCAGGAACCTGCCAATGAGATGGCGTGGATCTGGCTGGTGGATACAATGCCCAGCGATGCCCAGCGTATGGCGACGTTGAAGCAGTGCCTCAAGCACTTGCCGGACAGCGAGAATGCGCGCAAAGCGCTGGCGATATTACAAGCCCGCCAACCAGCGCAAGCCGAAGAAACGCCGCAAACACCCGAAGTCACTCCCTACCAGGCTCTGGAAAGCGAAGCACGAGCCGAGTTACCGGGTGAGCAGGTTGAATCCGAGCCGCAGGGGTGGGACGCCCTGCGGCAACTGGACAATGAACCACCAAGCGAGGCAGACTGGCAGGAAAACCTTGTCCGTTTTGATGAACAGGCAGATGAACCTGCCTTTGAGTGGCACCTTCCGCAGCCTGAACCAACGCCCGCCGCAAGCCGGACATTCGAACCGCCCCCCGCAATGGAAGAGACCATGGACCCGCAAACCCTGACGGATTTGCGCTCCCAATTGGGCAAAGCGCCTGCCGCGCCGATGCAAACCGTCAAAACGGTGGTAGAGGCGGTGGAGGTCAGGCGTTCGTCGTTCAATCTGCTGGCGTTGTTCTTAATCGTCGTGCTGGCGATCCTGTTGGGGGTGGCGGGTTTTGGATTGTTTTTTAGCCCAATCAGCCCGCTGCGACTGGGCGCAATGCAACCGGCAGTTCCGCCAACCAGCGAAGTTGCCACGCCAACCCTGCCGAATGTGGGTTTAACCCAGCCGGCTGGCACTATTGCAGCCACCCAGGAAGTGACTGAAACGCCCCTCGACCAGGAAGGGGAAGCGCCACCCTTGCCGCCGGGTATTTATCTGAGCGGATCGCAGGTCTATTCGGTTGATTGGGCGCGCGATGGCAATTTGTTCGTCGTCTCATCTACCGGTGGGATTTCGTTGTACGATCCGCGCTCCTTTGAAACGGCGCGCTTCCTCGACCTGGCGGACAGCCAGACCATTTGCCGCTTTTCACCCGACATGGAGCGCCTGGCGTGTGCTGGGGCGGATTTGAGGACGTGGAATATCGCTGATTGGTCAATGGAAATCGAACAACTGCCAACCGCTACGCGCGAACAGAACTGGATCAATCGCTTCGAATTTCTCGCTCCGGGTTTGCTGGGGTTGGTCTTTACCAATGACCCTATCGGAGTCAACCTGTTCTCGTTCGAACTTCCTGGCTTGACCGGTGAGCGCCTTCGCGCGCCGGAGAACATCCGCCAGCTGGCGGTTGCGCAAAACGGCGGCTGGCTGGCGGCTGGATTGGAAAATGGGGAAGTGGTTGTTTGGAATCTGGACAGCATGGAAGTTGTGTTCCAGCAAACGGTAAGCGATTCGGCAGCCGCATGGATTGCCTTGAGCGCTGATGGCAGCCGGCTGGTGAGCGCTTCTGCCGCGCAGGTCAGCGTGTGGAACGTGGCGAGCGGCGAACGGCTGCTTGAAATTGACGCCGGAGCGCCTGTCGGCGCGTTGGCGCTATCCGTGGATGGCGAATCACTGGCTACTGCCAGCCAGGACGGCTGGCTGACTTTTTGGGAACCCATAACGGGCGAAGTCCTCGACCGGCGAGAAGTTGGGGTGGAGATTGCGGCATTACTATTTGCCCCCGATGGACAAGCCCTGGCGGCGCAGAGTTTAGACGGGAACATCTTCTTTTATTACGGTTGGCGTTGACCTAAAGCTCCTGAATGCAAACCCAAATATCCGTTTTTCTGTTAATCCTTATTTTTGTGTCGGTGGTTTCGTTTACCCTGGCAGCCTACTCGAATTTGCGAAAAACGGTTCCAGCGGCGCGTCCTTTTGGCATGATCTGCGTGGGCATCGCCTTGTTCACCCTGATGTACATGTTCGAGGTGATCAGCATCCCAATGCGCTCCAAAATCCATTTTTTTGGATTAAAGTTTATCGGCGTTGCGTTGATCTCGGTCAGCCTGATTTGGTTCACCTTCGAATACACCGGCAGAAAGCCCAATCACTGGTATCGTTGGCTGGCGGGTTATGCCGTATTCCAGAGTATTCTTTTGATTGGGATATTGACCAATCCGCTGCATCATTGGTTTTTTACTCGTTCTCATTTGATCATTTCCTACAGCTTCGTTCTCCTTTCGTTTGAGCCGCGCGCAGGTTATTACTTGATTTTGATATTGCCGCTCTTGCTGACGGTGTTATGCGTTGGCGTGCTGATCCAATATTATTTCCGCACCAGTTATCACCGCCGCCAGCAGGTCGCCATTTTCCTGGCTGGAACTGGTATACCCCTCCTGACCAGTATATATCTAATGTTTGGAGCGTCTCCGGATCAAAAAATATGGATGACTTCGCTTGCCTTCGCCACCAGCGTGCCAATCCTCTCTCTTGGTGTGTTCCGCTACCGGATGCTGGATGTAGTTCCTGAGGTGCGCACGTTGATCCTGGATGCGATGGATGACGCGGTGATTGTGATCAACCGCAACTTGCGCATTCTGGATATCAACCCTGCGGCAGAGAAATTTTTAAATATCGGTTTGAACGATGCCATTGGCGCACCGTTGAACCTGGTTTTTCCAGAGTGGGAGTCATTGGGAGTGAGACGGGATCAGGAAGAACGGGTTGAAATCGAAATTGAATTGACGCGTGGGAACAATCCCCGCGTGTTCCAACTGTCCACCTGGCTGATGACCACCTGGTGGGGCAGATCGGCGGGGCGGTTGATCCAACTGCGTGACATCACCGCTGAGCGGCAAATGGAACAGAATTTGCGCCTGGCGAAAGATATCGCGGAAGAAGCCGCCAACGCCAAATCGTTGTTCCTGGCGAATATGAGCCACGAAATCCGCACCCCGCTGAACGCGGTACTGGGGATGAGTCAGCTGCTGCTCAATACCCGTCTGAATGCCGAGCAGACGGAATATACGCGCGTGATCCACACCGCCGGCAGCACGCTGTTGAATGCCATCAATGAAATATTGGATTATTCCAAGATCGAAGCCGGGCGGGTGCATCTGGAGCGGCAATCTTTCGAACTGTACACCTGTCTGGAAGAAGCCACAGAGATGATTGCTCCCCAGGCGAGCGCGCGGCAACTGAACCTGACGTACTGGCTGGAGGACGGCGTTCCTTCATTTGTGCGTGGCGATGCGGGGCGCATCCGCCAGGTTTTGGTCAATTTGCTCGCCAACGCGGTCAAATTCACCGAGCAGGGGGAGGTCAATCTGCGCGTTGAGTTGACCTGCTGCGAGGACGATCAACCCAAATTACATTTCATGGTCCGGGATACGGGGATTGGTATTCCCCCCGAGAAATTGCCGCTATTGTTCGAACTTTTTTCGCAAGTTGATGCCGGTATCTCCCGCCGCTATGGCGGCACCGGGCTTGGCCTGGCAATTTGCCGCCGGCTGGTGGAGCAAATGGGCGGGCAGATCTGGGCGGAAAGCCAGCCGGGCGCCGGCTCGGTCTTTCATTTCACGCTCCCGCTGGAGGCGCAACCCGAAACTGCCCCGCACCCGGCTCTCAATCAAAAACGGATTCTGATCCTCTCGCCCAATTTTTATACCCGAACAATGCTGCAACAATTCGCCACCCGCCTGGGTATGCAGGTAATCCCTGCCGAAGATAACGCGCCGGGTTTGGCGGCATTGCAAACGAACCAAAATGTGGACGTGGCGCTGATTGACCAGCGGATGCAGGGGGACAAAGGCACGGTCAGCCAGGAGGACAATTGGGAAGTTTTGCCGGACGTTGGGTATCCTCTGCTGCTTCTTGCGCCGTTTGGAACTCAACGCTCAATTCCGACGCACTCTCGTTTTGCCGGGATAATTCATGCCCCCGTCAAATCCATCCAGTTTACGGAAACTATGCAAAATCTTCTGATCAAGGGAAAGGATGTCAAACCGCGCGCCACGGCGCGGAAGAAGCAGCCTGCCCGGATCGAATCCAATTTTGCCAGCCGCTACCCGATGAATATCCTGGTCGCGGATGACAATCATCTGAACCGTAAAGTGGCGCTGTTGTTTCTGGAACAGTTGGGATACAGCCCGCTGCGGGCTGCCAGCGGTGTGGAAGTGATCCAAGTAGCGCTGCAGCGACCGATTGATTTGCTGCTGTTGGATATTCAAATGCCGGAGATGGATGGATTGGAAACCGCGCGCCAGATTCGCAGTTTACTGCCGCAAGAACGCCAGCCGCGCATTGTTGCGCTGACGGCATTTTCTTTCGAACAGATGAATTTGAATTGTCTGAACGCCGGCATGGATGATATTTTGAATAAACCAATCACCCTGGATCAGTTGCGCAAGGTGATCGAGGTGACTGCCCGGAAGAAAGGCGAAGCAACCGCGCGGGATGGCGGGCAGAAGGCGGAGAAGGCTGCCTTCTCGATCGTTTTGGATGAACTTGGCGAGGAAAGCGAAGAAATGGCGCGCTTGTTCTTGAACGAAATTGTGATTAACCTGGAACGGTTGCAGCGCGCCTGGCAGGCAGGCAACGTGGAGAGTGTCGGTGAAATCGCCCATACGCTAAAATCAGGTTGTGCTTATGTAGGCGCGAAAGAGGCAGCCCGCTTATGCCTGATGGTGGAAAAGAATGCCAGCGACGGAAAATTGCCCGAAACAAGCGTGCTTTCGCAGATCTATACTCAGATCGAGGAACAATTCCCCGACGCCCGGAAAATGTTGGCGGGCTTAGCCTGAGGCACATCCCTTTTGGCGTTGACCGGAAAAATCTTTCGCTTTATGAGGTACTGAATGCAAAAAGATCATATCCTGGCAATTGATAATGGTACCCAAAGTATCCGCGCAATGATCTTTGACCCGCAAGGCAATCTGGTCGCCAAGAACCGGATTCCGATCCAGCCTTATGTTTCCCCAGCCCCAGGACTGGCGGAGCAGTCCCCGCAGGTGTTTTGGCAGGGCGTTTGCCGGGCATGCCAGGGTTTATGGCGTCTGCCGGGCGTAACGCGCGAGCGAATTGCAGGCGTCGCGCTGACTACGCAACGTTCGACGCTGATCAACCTGGACAAGGATGGAAATCCGCTGCGTCCGGCAATCGTCTGGCTGGACCAGCGCAGAACCGAGGGCTTGAAGCCGGTTAGCGGGCTGTGGGGGCTGGCGTTTTTGTTGACCGGTATGACCGAAACGGTGGCATACCTGCAAGCCGAAGCCGAATCCAATTGGCTGCGCGTTCACCAGCCGGATATCTGGCAAAAGACGCACAAGTTTCTGCTGCTTTCCGGTTACCTGACTTACCGGATGACCGGAAAATATGTCGATTCGGTCGCCTGCCAGGTGGGTTACCTGCCGTTTGATTATAAATTGCAGCGCTGGGCAGGGCGAGCCGACTGGAAATGGCAGGCAGTTCCGATGGATGCCGAAATCCTGCCGGATCTGGTGCCGGCGGCTGGACTGCTCGGAGAAATCACTTCACAGGCTGCCAACGAAACCGGCATTCCCGCCGGACTGCCCCTGATTGCTGCTGCTGCGGACAAAGCCTGCGAGGTAATCGGCGCGGGTTGCGTTCAGCCCGAGGTGGCTTGCCTGAGTTACGGCACTACCGCAACCATCAACACCACCCATCACCGTTATGTGGAAGCCATCCCGCTCATCCCGCCTTACCCTTCAGCCGTGCCGGGCGCGTATACGATGGAAATTCAGATTTACCGCGGTTTCTGGATGGTCTCGTGGTTCAAGCAAGAATTTGGGCTGTTCGAGCAGCAGCAGGCGGAGATGTTGGGGATTGAGCCGGAAGAATTATTCGACCACCTGGTGGAGCAGGTGCCGCCGGGCTCGCAGGGATTGGTGTTGCAGCCGTACTGGTCGCCGGGGTTAAAAGTGCCGGGACCTGAGGCGCGCGGGGCGGTGATTGGCTTTGGCGATGTGCACACGCGGGCGCATTTCTACCGCGCCATCCTGGAAGGGCTGGCATACGCGCTGCTGGAAGGGAAAAAGCGCACCGAAATTCGCAGCGGGATTAAGGTTAATGAAGTGCGTGTAGCAGGCGGGGGCAGTCAGAGCCGCTGCGCGATGCAGATCACCGCGGATGTGTTTGGGCTGCCGGTCTCGCGTCCGCACCTGTACGAAGCCTCCGGGCTGGGGGCAGCCATTGACGCAGCGGTAGGTTTAAAATGGTTTCCAGATTTCCAGGCGGCAGTTGGCGCGATGACCCACAGCGGGGACACCTTTGAACCAGATGCGAAAGTTCATCTGATCTACCAGGAGTTGTATTACGCCGTTTACCAAAAGATGTACTCCCGCTTGCAGCCGCTGTACAACCAGATCCGCAAGATTGTTAACCAGTACCCATTAAACGGCAAATGAAACACAAGTGGGTTGCCCGACTTACGGTCGTTTTGTTGGTGGGGGTCTGGTTGTTTGGATTCCGGGATGGGTACACCCGCGGCACGGCGCAGGTCATTCCATCCGCGACGCCAACCGCGCCAGCAGCCGGCTCGCCGGAGCGGCGGGTGATCCGCGTTGCGGGCGATCAGACTTACCCGCCGTTCGAATTCCTTGATAACGGGGTGCCTTCCGGCTTCAATGTTGATTTGATTCACGCAATTGCCGCGGAGATGGACTTTGAGGTGGAGGTAACCCTGGGCGCGTGGAGCGAGGTGCGCCAGGGGCTGCTGGATGGAAAGTACGATTTGCTGCTGGGCATGGTGCCAACCGCAGAGCGGGACAAAGTGATTGATTTTAGCGTACCGTACACCTACATTGCTTTTGACTTGTTCGTTCCGTCCGATTCCAATGTGAGCACGCTGGACGATCTGCGCGGCAAGACGGTGGTGGTGCAAACTGGCGGATTGATGCAGGAATACCTGCAAAGTCAAAATTACGGCGCAGAGCCGATTCTGGTGCAGGATGTCAGCAACGCGCTGCGCCTGATCCATGATGGCGTGTATGACGCCGCGCTGCTTAACCGTTTGCAGGGGCAATTCCTGATCTCCGAATTGGGGCTGTCCAACGTTCGCCGGGTGGGCAGCGAAATCCTGCCGAGCAAGTATGGCATGGCGGTCAAGGACGGCAATAAGGAACTGCTCGCGCGGCTTAACGAAGGATTGTATCT
Organism: Bellilinea sp.; assembly: GCA_039666315.1. Lineage (GTDB taxonomy): Bacteria > Chloroflexota > Anaerolineae > Anaerolineales > Anaerolineaceae > Bellilinea. Next base: position 153,799 of record JAVSME010000002.1, read on the forward strand.
GGTCAGCAACAGCGGTCAATTGAATGAAATCCAGGAGAAGTGGTTTGGGGTGTACGAATCCCGTCCGACCTGGCAGCTGCTGCGTCCGTGGATCTTTGGGCTGGGCGGAGCGGGTGGTTTATTGCTGCTTAGCCTGCTGGTGGCATGGTCGCTGCGCAAGCAGGTGGACAACCGTACCCGCCAGCTGCGGCGCAGCGAGGAAAAATACCGCCAGCTGGTCGAGAACGCCCGCGAAGGGGTGGTGGTATCCTGCGGCGATGTGCTGGTATTTGCCAACCCGGCTGCCGCTGCCATCACCGGTTACGCAGTGGATGAACTGATTGGTATGAAAATTGCCAATCTGATTCACCCGGACGACCTGCTGATGGTGATGGACCGTTACCGCCGCCGCCTGCTCGGCGAGGACGTTCCGGCGTACTACGCCTTCCGCTTGATCAACCGGGCGCGCGAAACCCGCTGGGCGCAGGTTCACGCGGTGACGATTGAATGGGAAAAGACAGCGGCAACCCTGGACATGTTCATTGATATCACCGATCAACGCCGCGCCGAAGAGCAGGTGCAGCAACAACTGCGCCACATGGCGGCGCTCCGCGCGGTGGATATGGCGATTACCGCGAGCATGGATTTGACCATGACGCTGCGGGTGGTGCTGGAACAAGTCACCATGCAGCTGGGGGCGGATGCGGCCAGCGTGCTGTTGCTGGAGGATGAGACCCAGCAATTGGTTTATGCTGCCGGGCAGGGTTTTCGCGGCGGATTGGAGCGCGACTTGCGCATCCGCATGGGCGAAGGGTATGCCGGGCAAGCGGCGCTCAAGCGGCGCACCGTGCGGGTGGCTGACCTGGCGCAATCCGCGGATAACCTGAGGACGGAGGAATGGGTGCGCGAGGAGGGTTTTGTCTCCTATATCAGCCTGCCGTTGATCTCCAAGGGGCAGGTCAAAGGGGTGCTGGAAATCTTCCACCGCGCGGCATGGAATATCAACGCCGCCTGGATGAATTTCGTCGAGGCGCTCGCCAACCAGGCAGCGATTGCCATTGACAATGCTCAACTGCTAAAGAACCTCAAGTCTGCCAACCTGGATCTGACCCTGGCATACGATGATACCATTGCCGGCTGGGCGCGCGCGCTGGAATTGCGCGACGGCAATACCGAGGGGCATTCCCAACGGGTGGCAGACCTGACGGTGGAACTGGCGGCGGCGATGGGCGTGCGCGGCGAAGCGCTGGTGCACATCCGCCGCGGGGCAATCCTGCACGATATTGGCAAAATGGCGATCCCGGACAGCATCTTGAAGAAAACCTCAACCCTGACCGACGCGGAGTGGCAGGTGATGAAGATGCATCCGGTCTATTCGTTCAATCTGCTGTCGGAGATCGAGTTCCTGCGCCCGGCGTTGGATATTCCGTATGGTCATCACGAGCGCTGGGATGGCAGCGGCTACCCGCGTGGGCTGCGCGGCGGGGATATTTCTCTGGCGGCGCGCATCTTTGCGGTGGTGGATGTATGGGATGCGCTGACCGACGACCGCCTGTACCGCCCCGGCTGGAAAGAGCACGAGGCGCTCGAGTACATCCGCTCACTCAGCGGGGCGCAGTTCGACCCGCGCGTGGTGGAGGTGTTCTGCGCGCTGATGGAAAAACGGCTCAACGCGGCAGATTGAACCTGCTGGCTGTCGAACGGGGCGCGCTTTACTTCGCCAGGTGGTCTATGTAGTCCTTGATTTGCGGCACGCCGGTCAATTTTTCATAGAAAAAGTTGTTGACCAGGTTGATGACCTCATCGCGGGCGGCTTCCGCCTGGGGAGAAAGCGCCTCGCCCGGATTTTCGTTTGCCAGCAAGCCGCGCAGTTTGAGCAGCAGGCGCACGATTTCGGTCTCCTTTTCGCCTTCCAGCACGTCCACCACAGTCAGGATCAGCCGCTCGGCTTCGGCAAGCAGGGTATGCAGCGGAATGCTGGACCCCGCGGTGAAGGTATCGTCAATGGTGCGGATGAGCGACCAGACCTGGTACAGCACAGTGGCTGGCTCGTCAAACAACTCACGCAGGTAGGCGGCTTCTTCATACTTGCCGGTCAGGCGGAAGATGTTGTACATGCGCTTGGCGGCTTTGCCGTAATTAGGCGAGGAGGTGACGTACTTGCGCACTTCCTTTTCCAGCGCCTCGACGTATTCGTCCAGGGCGTTGCTGTCAACGTGCTTCGCCAGTTTGGTGAAAATGGGGATCGACTCGGCATCCAAATAGACTTCCTGAAAATAGGGGTCGAGATAGCCGTCCAGCGGGGTAATGCTGCCATCGGGGGCTTCCCAGGTGACATCGAGCATGTTGCTGGCGTTGACCAGGGTCTTGTCCAGCGGGTCGGCGACCACCCAATCCAGTTTGCACCAGCCCGGCTGCAGGCAGACTTCTTGCCAGGCGACCTCCACCGGCTGCCCCTGCGCAAGCGTGCCGCTCAGCCGCCCGGCTTCAATTTCCGCCGCCGTCCAGGCGATGGGCGAGCCGGCTTTGTGCAGCCGCCCGCGCTGCTCGATATCGCGCGGGTAATTGCCGAACTTGACCTCGATCAACTGGTAGGATTCGCCGCGCGCGGTTGTTAGGGCTTTTTCGCGCATCACATCCGCCAGGATGCGGCAGGCTTCCTCGCGAGTAGCGGCGCGGATGTTGACCCGCTCGAAGAAATCGGCGTCGCCCGGGTAGGTCTGGATGCGTGACTGGGCAGCCGAGCCGGAAAGCGCCAGCGCGGTTTCCACCACGCCGGGTCGGTCGCTGAATTCGACCAGTTTGCCCACCCGGCGGAAATAATCCAGCCGCTCGGGGCTGAAATCCAGCAGGGTGATGCGGTGCCCGAAAACGCCCTGGCGGACATCCACCGCCACCTCGTCCTTGCCGCCCGCCGATGCCATGGCAGCCAGCCACTGCAAGGCTTCGCTTTCGTTCAGTTCCACCCCCAGGCGGCGGGCGGATTCAACAATGCGGGCTAAATTCTGGCTGGGTTGGTCGGTTGCATTCTCGCTCATCATGTGCTCCTTGATTCGTCAGAAGAAGAAAGGCTGCCCGGCTCGATCTGGTCGAGCAATTTTTCGAACAGGTCGGCTTGATCCAGGGCATCCTGCAGGGCGTTATGGGTCAAGCCGTCTGCCTGGCGTACCAGGCGGTGCAATTCGGCGCCGGAAGTGCGCTGCCAGGGCTTGCCGCTCATCCCCATGTAAAAGGCTTTGATGTCCAGCGCTTTGTGCCCAAATGGATCACGCTGGAGGTAGCGCAGGAAATAGGTGTGCATGAACATCCAGTCGAAAGGGACATTGAAGGCGACGAAGATCGGCTTGAGCGGCGCGGGCACCATCTGCTTAATCCATGCTTCGAACTGTTCCAGCGCCCGGGCTGGCGGAACGCCGTGCCGGCGCAGCGCGTCCAGGCTTAAGCCGTGGATTGCCATTGCCTGCGGGTCGCAGGCGTCGCGGTCGGGCTGCAACTCAATGTAAAAGGTCTGGCGCGGTCGGGCGATGGTGCAGGCGCCGATGGAAAGCAGGGCGTACTGGTCGGGGACGCCGCCGGCGGTTTCGACATCCACGCAGATGTAGGCGGCCATTTCGTCGCGGATGCGTTCAAGCGGGGTTGAGGCGGGCATGCGTTTGAGTATAGTCCTGTGGGGTCGGAAAATCAAATGCTCGTGACGGGTTGTTTGCTGGCAGCCGGCTTTTCCTGTGCCTGCCGGCTGATGTTAACCAGGTAGATGCCGTTCAGCACCACCAGCCCGCCGATCCACTGGGCGGGCAGCAGGGCTTCGCCTGCCAGCGGAATCGCCATCAGCGCGGTCAGCACCGGCTGGGCGATCATGGTCGGCGAGACGACCGAGGCAGGCAAATGTCCCAGGGCGTAGCCGACCGAAAAGTAGCCGACCACCTGCGAAATCAGCCCGGCGCCGAGGAAGGACAGCAGCGTCGCGGTGGAGTAGCCCGACAAGGGATTGCCCAGCGCGAGGTTGGCAAACAACAGGATCAGGCTGGATGAAACGGTGATGATGAACACGTAGGTCAGGGTAGAGAAGCGGGCGCGCCCGCGCTGGGTGGTCAGGAAGTAGGCGGCGTAGAACAGGCTGGAAAGCACCGCCAGCAGGTTGCCCTGGTTGAGTTGCGGGCGGGCGAGGAAGTCGCTGCCCAGCACGACCGACGCCCCGCCAATTGCCATGACCAGCCCCGCCCAAAAGCGAGCGGACAATTTTTCGCGCCAGAAGAGGAACGCCACCAGCGCCACCCACAACGGGGCAAGGTTATTCATCAAGGTTGCATTCGCGACGCGGGTGAAATTGATGGCGGTTGCCCAGGTGGCGTGGTCGAGCGCGGTGAACAAGCCGCCCAGCAGCGGCAGGAACAGCCAGCGCCGGTCGAGGCGGCGTTGTTCTGCCGGCTGGCGCAGGAAGACGGGCAGAAAAACCAGGCTGGCGATGGTCATGCGGTAGAAGGAGGTGACTGCGCCGGGGGCTTCCGCCCAGCGAACGAACAGCGAGGATAGGCTGAGGGCGAGGATACCGCTGATCAGCGCCAGGTAAGGGAGGATTTTTGGTTTTGTCACGCTGTGGAATCCGGGGATGGAGAGGTTGACCAGCCTTGCAGCACGGCTGGAATTTCAGCCAGGGTCGCGACGACCGCGCTGGGCTGGATGGTATCGAGATGGTCGCGGTTGTCGGGGGTGGCGGCGCGGCGGGTGATCCAGATGCTGGCCATGCCGACGCCATTGGCGCCGAGCACATCCGCGCCGAGGGTGTCACCGACCATCACCGCCTGGCGGGGGTTGACTTGAAAGTGATCCAACGCCACGCGGAAAATGCGCGGATGCGGCTTGCGGATGCCCAACTCGGCGGAGATCAGGATCAGGTCGAAGTAATCGCGCAGGGCGGCGTTGTCAATCAGAGCGTGCACGTCCAGCGCGTCGCCGGCGTTGGAGATCATCCCCAGGCGGTAACCGGCGCGGCGCAGCGCCTGCAGGGCGGGGTGGGCGTCGTCCTCGACCTGCCAATGCGCCTGGCTGACGGCGTAAAAGCAATCCAGCGCGCGGCGCAGCGCGAACGGCTCGACCGCGGGATAGCCCTGCTCGGCGAGCAGATCGCGCAGCACGCTGAGGGTGGTGTACTCGATGAACTCGGACTCGCGCTGCAGGTAGTATTCCTGAATGCGCCGCAGGAAGGCGGCAACAAAGGATTCGCGCCGCAGAGGCAGCCCGTGCTGGATGAGGTTCTCCGCCAGTGCCAGGCTGGCGCGCGGAATGACCTCCTGCCAGGAGGCGGCGAAATAAATCAGGGTGCTGCCGAGATCGAAGAGGACAACGCGAATCATAACCGTAACGCAGAGGACAGAATCTATCCGCGGGCAAGGCAGCCGGGCTAATAACCCAGCTCAGGATCGTACCGATTATACAGCGAATCTCCCGCCAGGTAACGTTTGAGATTTTCCACAAAGAGGTCAATAGCACGCGAATTGTAATGCGCGCTGATGCCGGAAATGTGCGGGGTGATGATGACGTTGGGCAGTTTCCAGAACGGACTGGCGGGCGGGAGGGGTTCTTCGGTGAATACGTCCAGCGCGGCGCCGGCGATGCGTTTCTCCTCCAGCGCCTTTTGCAGCGCCTGCGGGTTGACGATTCCACCGCGGCTGACATCCACCAAAAAGGCGCTGGGCTTCATCGCGGCGATTTCGGCTTCGCCAATCAAACCGCGCGTCGCCGGGCTGAGCGGCGCGCACACCACGACGAAGTCGCACTCCTTGATCATCGAACGCAGCGCCTGCACCGGGTACAGGCGGGTGAACAGATCGCCGGACGGGTCGCCCAAGCCTTCCGGCATGTAGCCGCTGTCTTCGGGTTGGCGCGCATCGCGCTTGGCTGCCAGGATGCGCGCGCCGAACGGGCGCAGCAGGCGGGCGACCTCGCGCCCGATGCTGCCATAACCAACCAGCCCGATGGTGCTTTCGCGCAGTTCCAGGGCGCGAAAACGCTCCCAGCGGTCCTTAGGCCACTCGGAACGAGCCTGAAAAGCGAACAGCTCGGGCATTTTGTGCCCCAGCGCCAGCAGCGCCAGCAGGACATGCTCGGCAACCTGCGGGGCAGCCGCGCCGCTCAGGGTGGTGATGTGGATATCCTGCTTGGAGAGCAGCGGGTGGGCGGCGACGTGGTCAATGCCGGCGTAGTGAAACTGCACCCAGCGCAGGTTGGGCGACAGGGATGGATCGGGTAGAACGCGGTCGGTGTAGAGGATTTCAACCTGCTTCCACAGTTCGGGGGTGATTTCCTCGGCGCTGCGCGCCGCGTGGGTTATCAGGCGGATGCGCGGCGAGATGCGAATCACTTTTTCGAGCAATTCGGGCGGAAAGTTGACCGTAGCCAGGGTGGTGATCGGAGAGGTGCTCATGAGTTGTGCAGGTAAATGCCTTGCGGGTCGAGTTCTTCGCGCAGGATGCGCAGTTCGTGATCGCTGGGCGGCGGGGTGGTTTCCAGCCGGGCGGCGGCGCGCAGTTCCCAGCCGGTGTTGTCGCGGGCTTGCTGGTAGGTCGCGCCGGGATGCAGGGCGGCGAGGATCAGTTCACCGCTTTCATCGGGCTGGAGAATGCCCAGGTTGGTGACCACTGCCTGCGGACCGGCGCCGCGCACGCCGCCCGCCGCGCGTTCTCCGCCGCCATCGAGGAAACCAGCCGAGGTGCGAAAATCCACCCGCGCCGGAAAGCGGCGTTTCTGGTGGGGGGTGATGATGTAGCAGCGGTTTGCCCAGGCGGCAATTTCCATCGAGCCGCCCGAACCGGGCAGGCGCACTTTGGGCTGGGAGTAATCGCCGATCACGGTGGCATTGATGTTGCCGTAGCGGTCTATCTGCGCCCCGCCCAGAAAGCCGACATCCACATTGCCGCGCTGCAAATACAGGCTGAAAATATCGTACATGCTGCACACCGAGCACGCGCCGGAGACCAGGGTGGGGTCGCCAATCGAAAGCGGCAGGCGCGCCGGGCGGGCGCCGATCACCCCGGCTTCGTAGATCATCACCAGATTGGGGGCGTGCGTGCGGCGGGCGAGGTTGCAAGCCAGGTTGGGCAGCCCGACGCCAACGAACACCCGCTCGCCGTCCACCAGCAGGCGGGCGGCATTGACGGTCATCAGTTCGGATGCGGTGTAGTCCATCTCAGTAGGCTCCATAATTAACCGGCGCGCTCATGCGCGGCGGAATGCGCAGGCGGCGGTGGGCGGCTTCGCCCAGTTTATGCCAGTACTCCGCCCGGTCGCGCACGCCCAGCACCCACTCCTCCAGCCAGGATTGGGTGGCGGCGCGGTCTTCGCTGATTTTATCCCATTCCAGGTAAAAGGCGTTGTCGCGGTCGTAGTAGCCCTGCGTGTAGGATGGGTGGGCGCAGTGTGGCACGCGGCACACGGCGGAGACGATGAAGTCGGGGATCAGCGTGCGGTTGGGATCCGAGCGGATAACCTCCTGATCAACAATCTCCTCAGCGGTCAGGATGACCTTGCGGGCAGCGAAAGCGGCTTCCTTTTGCTCGCCAATGATACCCCAAATGTGGGCATTGCCGTGTACGTCGGCACGCTGGACGTGGATGATGGCGACATCCGGGTGCAGCGGCGGCACGGTGATCACCTGCTGGCCGCTGTAGGGATCAACCACGCGGCGGTAATGGGGGTTGGCGCGTTCCAGGTCGCCGGCGGCGGTGGGAAGCATGGGGATGAAAGGCAGCCCGCTGGCGCCGGCTTGCAGGCGCGAGATCATGCTGAAGTGGGAATATTCCTCCCATTCCAGCCGCCCGGCTTCGATTTCGGCGCGCACGATGCGCAGCGAACCCACGCCGGGGTTGCCAATGTAAGAGAAGATCAGTTTTCGTGCGCAGCCGGCAGCCACCATCTGGTCGTAGATCAGGTCGGGGGTGGCGCGCGCCAGCACCAGGCTGCGGCGCTGCTGGCGGATGATCTCGTGCCCGGCGGCAAACGGGATCAGGTGGGTAAAACCGGCGGCGTAAATGGTGTCGCCATCGTGGACGAACTGGGCAACCGCTTCGGAAAGGGAACACAGTTTGGAGTTCATGAATGGATTCTACCTGAGATTTGGAATTGATTACCGGCTGTTGGAGCGCGGGCTGCGCTGGTCATTCTCGCGGGTATCGGGAGTCTTTTTGTCCTTTTTGGACATCCGGCGTAAAAGGCGGAAACGATCCGCCGGCGGGCGGGGTTGGGCAGGTCCGCGCAGCCAGAGGAAAATCCCCAAAAAGAAGCAGCCAATCCCCCAAAAAAACAGGGCGGAATTGCCTGCCGCAGAACCCTGCACCGACAGGATAAACAGCAGCAACAAAAAGCCGCCCAAGATCATAAAAAAAGTGCCGGTGCGGTTGACTAACATAGCGGAGGTAGGGCAGGCGGGTGATCTGCCCGCCTGCCCGGCAGGGGATCCATCAGGCGCGGCGCACGCGGGTCTGAATTTGCTCGTGCATGTACAACTGCAAATAATGCACGCCGCCGGCATTCTTGCCGCTCGAGCCGGAACCCTTCCAGCCGCCAAAAGGTTGAAAGCCGGGCCAGGCGCCGGTGGTGGCGCCCTGCGGGCGGTTGGCGTAGGTCACCCCGGCTTCAATCCGGTCGAAGAACCACTCGGTTTCTTCCGGCGAGCCGTAAAAGCCGGCGGTCAAGCCGTAGGAAACGTCGTTGGCGCGCCGCATGGCTTCTTCCAGGTCGGCGACTGGCGCAATGGTGGCAATGGGCAGGAACATCTCCACTTTCCACAGCGGGTGGCTGGCGGGCAGGTCGGCGACCAGGGTAGGGGCGCAGAAGTAGCCTTTGGCGTATTCGCCCTCGGTCAGCACCTTGCCGCCGGTCAGGAATTTGCCGTGCTGGCTGAGGTCTTCGCAGAATTGCTGATAGTCGCGGTAGGAGGAGCGATTAGCAACCGGACCAAACTGATTTTTTCGGTCGGTTGGGTCGCCGATGGCCAGTTTCTGGGTCAACTCGACCAGCCGGGCTGCCAGCTGGTCATAGACGGGCTGCTCGATGAAGACCCGCGAGCAGGCGGAGCATTTTTGCCCCTGCAAGCCGAACGCCGAGCGGACGATGCCCAGCGCGGCGTCCTCCAGGTTGGCGTGGCGGCTGACAATGGCCGGGTTCTTGCCGCCCAGTTCCAGAATGGTCGGGCGCACCCAATTGCCCTGGGCAAAATCGCGGTAAATTTTCATGCCGATATCGAACGAGCCGGTAAAGGTGACGCCATCCACTTCCGGGCTGTCTATCAGCGCCTGACCGAGCGTGCCGCCGGGTCCGCTGACGAAATTGAACACGCCATCCGGGAGACCGGCGTCGCGCAGGCATTCGGCGATCAGGCGCGAGGTCCAGGGCGTGTCGGTGGCAGGCTTGATCACCACCGTGTTGCCGGTCACCAGCGCGGCGGCGGTCGGTCCGCCGGTCAGCGCGCAGGGGAAGTTGAACGGGCTGATCACCACCCACACCCCGTACGGGCGCAGCAGCGAACGGTTGGTGGATTCAAAGCCGGTCAGCGGGTCGCGCCCCATCTCGGTGATGAAGCCGCCGGAGGCTTCCATCCGCTGGCAGGCGTAGCGGAACAGGTCGGCGGTCTCGGCAACGTCGCCCAGGGCTTCCATGCGGTTCTTGCCCACCTCCAGGGCGACGATGACGCTCATCTCGTAGATGCGCGAGTCCATGATTTCGGCGGCTTTGCGCACCAGCGCTACCCGCTGCTGCCAGGGCATGCGGCTCCACAGGGGAAAGGCTCTGCGCGCGGCTGCCAGTGCCTGCTGGGCGTGCCTGGCGCTGCCTTTTTGGAAGATGCCCAGCACCTGGCTGGTGTCTGCCGGATTGCGGTCTTCGAATTTTTCTTCGGCGTACACGTCCTGCCCGTCAATGAACATGGCGTGTTCCCTGCCCAGGCTGGCGCGCACATCCGCCAGGGCTTGATCGAATTTTTGGTGCAATTCCTCGGGCGGGTTGAACATGGTGGCGTACGTCAGCTTGAATGAGCTATCGGCTGCCATAGAAAAACATCCCTCCTGGTCTTGGATTGAATTGAAGCGGATCAACTGCGGGTGAACGCTTCACCCGCGCGGATATCCCAAGTATAGCCGACTCGCTGGGGTTCGTCAAAGCCCGCGTGCTGCCCCAGCGCGGAGCGCAAAAAACGGCTGCAAAACGGATTGCAACCGTTTTTTAACCAAAGGCTAATCTTTTACCAGTTTGGCGAACTGCACCGAACCGCCCGGTTGGTGGAAAGTGTTCAAAAAAAATTCACGCAGACTTGAATTAAGGATGAATTTTCCGTACAATGTCCTGTTAATACGCGCGGTCAACGCGGTTGATCGCCGGGAGGATTGGATGAACTTTATCGCTTTTTCACCCCACTACCCGCCCAATTACCTGCCTTTCTGGGTCAGTTTGCGCCGCATGGGAGTAAACGTATTGGGGCTGGGCGACGCTCCCTGGGGCGACCTGCGCCCAGACTTGCGCGCCGCGCTGATTGAATATTACTCCGTCTGGAACGGGCATGATTACGATGCGCTGGTGCGCGCTCTGGGGTACTTTACCCACCGTTATGGCAAGCTCGACCGGCTCGAATCGCACAATGAATACTGGCTGGAATCCAACGCCCGCCTGCGCAGCGATTTCAACATCCCCGGCTTGCGCTCCGAGCACATGCCGGCGGTTAAGCGCAAATCGGAAATGAAGAAAATGTTCCTCAAAGCCGGATTGCAGCCGATTCGCGGACGGGTGTGCCACACGCTGGACGAAGCCCGCATTGTGGGCGAGGAACTCGGCTACCCACTGATTGCCAAGCCGGATATTGGCGTTGGCGCCTACCAGACGTACCGCCTGAACAGCCTGCGCGACCTGGAAGAATTTTTCAGCCGCAAGCCGCTGGCAGATTACCTGTTCGAGGAGCAGATCGAAGGCGAGATCGTTACCTATGACGGGTTGACCAACCAAAACGGCAAGGTGGTTTTTTCGTCGTCCATGCAGTATGGCGGAATCATGGATGTGGTCAACAACGGTTCGGACGTGTGGTACATGATCATCCGCGCTATCGCGCCGGATATTGAAAACGCCGGGAGGAAAATTGCCTCGCTGTACCGCCTGCAGGAACGCTTCTTCCACTTTGAATTCTTTCGCCGGCTGGATGGCAGCCTGACGCCGCTGGAAGTCAACATGCGCCCGCCGGGTGGTCTTACCACCGACATGTTCAACTTTGCCAACGATTTCGATATCTTCCATGAATACGCCAACATCGTGGTAAACAACCGGTTCGATGCTCCGGTCACCCGCCGGTACGCCTGCGCCTATGTTGGACGGCGCGCCGCGCTCAATTACCGCCGCACCCCCGAACAAGTGCGGGCTGCCTTCCCGCTCCAGGTGGTGTACAGCGGGGTGATTGATGGCGCGTTCAGCGCCGCCATTGGTGATTATGGCTTTCTGGTGCGCTCGCCGGATGAGGATGAGGTGGTTGCCATTGCTGCATATATCCAGGAAAAGGAGTGACCCAGCCGCTATGAATATTGAATACCACCGCCTGTGGAGTGATAACCTTCACCAGGATATGGAATTTAAAATATACGGTCACGCCGGCAAACCGGTGATGGTCTTTCCGGCGATGGGCGGGCGATTTTACGATTACGAGAACTTTGGCATGATCGGCGCGGCTGCCTGGTTCATCGAGCAAGGGTTGTTTCAGTTTTACACGGTTGACAGCGTGGACTACCAGTCCTGGTGCAACCCGCACCTCCACCCAGCCGATCGCGGCTGGCGGCACGAGGATTATGACCGCTACATCATCCACGAGGTGATTCCTTTCATCCGCCAGCGCTGCGGCGCAGATGCGCAGCTGCTCACAACCGGCTGCAGCATGGGCGGCTACCACAGCGCCAATTTCTTCTTCCGCCACCCGGACGTGTTCAACGCGCTCATCAGCCTGAGCGGGGTGCTCAGCCTGCGCCTGTTCGTTGGCGATTATGTTGACGAGCGGGTTTATTTTAATTCGCCGCTGCTCTACCTGCCCAATCTTTCCGACCCGTGGTACCTGGAGAAATACCGCCGCAGTCAGATGGTGCTTTGCGCCGGGCAGGGCGCATGGGAAGAAGAAATGCAGGCGGAACTCGGCGCGCTGCGCGGCATCGTCGCGGCGAAGGACATCCCGGCATGGATTGACCTGTGGGGTCATGATGTCAACCACGACTGGCCATGGTGGCGCAAAATGCTGCCCTACTTCCTCTCGAAAATGGGCTGAAATTCCTCCTGTAACCCGGCGACAAAACGCTTAATGTTGACACCGGACATGCCAACGGTGGTATAACCAAAACAGCCTTATTCCCCCGCTTTGTGCAAATCAGATCATGCTTTAAATCATCCCGTCCGGGTTATGGTAGAAGCCGGTTTGTTTGTTCTTTGCTGGCAAGCAGGGCAGGATTGCGCCAATCAAGCGCGGGCGCCATCCCCGTCATTTAGGGCGAAAGGAGAGCCGCCGTGGATTTTTCGTTCATCGCCGTTATCGTGCAATTGATTTTCCTGGAAGGGATTTTATCCATTGACAACGCTGCCATCCTGGGGGCAATGGTCTCAGTGCTGCCCAAGGAGCAACCCATTCCCTGGCCGCGCAGGCTGAGCTGGCTGGCAAAACTGCTCGATAAGCCGCTCGGAAACCAGCGCGATGCCGCTCTGCGGGTCGGCTTGCTGGGCGCATACATCGGGCGCGGGTTGATGCTGCTGGCTGCCAGTTACATCATCCGCAACCCCTGGCTTAAACTGATCGGCGCAGCCTACCTGATCCGCCTGGCATTGGATGACCTGGGCGCCGGGCATCACGGCACGGGAGATGACCCGCTGCGTAAGGTCAGCCAGACCGGGTTTTGGATCACGGTGCTTAATGTGGAATTGATGGACCTGGCGTTCAGCCTGGACAACGTGGTGGTGGCGGTTTCGCTCTCCGACCAGTTATGGGTGGTGATGCTGGGGGTGGCAATAGGGATCGTGGTGATGCGCTTCGCGGCGGGCATTTTTAGCACGGTGGTGCTGCGTTTTCCGGTGCTCAAGGCGGCGGCATATGTGCTCGTGCTTAACATCGGCGTTATTTTGGTGCTGGAGGAATTGCACCTGGTTGCGGTTTCGGACCCGGGGCGGTTTGGCATCTCTGTTGCCACAATTCTCCTGGCGCTGGCGTATGACCGCATTGCATGGCTGCGCGCCATTCTGCGCCCGCTGTTGGTGTGGATCAGTCAGGGTTTCGGGCTGATCAATGCGATGGTGGAATGGCTTCTGGCGCCTCTGCGCGGACTGTTTGGGCTGGCGCGGCGCGGATTGCGCCGCGCGCAGACTACCGGTTGAATGGCTGCGGTTTCCTCCGTCCCCGGGTTGGGTGAATGAAAGCACGGGCGGCAGCGGGATTTGAAGTGAACGAGGTATTAACGCCGCCGACCCGCCGGGCGCGGTTAAACATCACACCACAGGTGAATATCCTCCGGCTCGAGGGCGAACAATGCCGGATCGGGCTGCGGGGCGAGATAAGCGCCAAGGCGGGTGTAGAGAAGGCTACATTTCGCCTATTTAGGCAGAAGGAATGTGCGATTTATCCGCAATACCGCAAAAATTATTCCTCTTACTGGTTTTTTATGTGTCTACCCCAAAAACGAAGATAATGAATTTGTAGAACGACTTTGGAAAATTCTAAACCATCCAGATACGATTTCAAACCTTACTTTGATTGGAAAGTCTTATGGCGATGGTGCTGTAAAAGTAGAACCACGGGCACTGGAAAGGTTGCCAATACCCGATAATGTAATACAAGAATCTGGACTACCGGTTCAATTACGTTTGTTTGAACCAAAAGAACCTTATCGGACCGGCATCGCCAGATCGTAAAAAGCGATATCGCAAACAAAACGGGGCTAACACCGTATGCGCCAGCCCGACGATCATCCTCCGCCCGGCCCTTTTTGTGGCTGAGCGACTTCGCTGCCATGCCCCAGCCACGTCACACCGAATAGCGCATCCTGTCCCCGCCATCATTAACCACCTGAACCAGCGTGAACGAGGAAATACCGGCGTTCGACCGCCGCAGCCTTTTCCCCTTTGACAAGCGGGCAAAAATCCTCTATGATTCAAGAGGAGTTTGTGTTGTAACCGCCAAAGGAGGGAATTCAATGCCCGGTCCGTTTCAAATGCCGCCGCTGCCGCAACTGCCGTTCTATATTCACCCGGTATTGCTGTGGGGTATCCTTTTAGTTGCAGCCGTCCTGCTGGCGGTCTCCTTTTTTCGCTTTGTCTTCTCCGAGCCGGGGGAAAAGGTGCATTCGTTCGTCGTGTTGGTCCTGGTTGTGCTTGGGCTGCTGGGGTTTTACCTGATCGCCGAAAACGCTCCCGAATTGATTGCCTTTTTCCGCCGCCTGACATCGCCAATCTTCCGCTGGTAGGCGGGTCAATCTTCTTCTTCGGGGGGCGGGACAGCGGCGTCGCCGTACGCCATCAGCAGCGCGAACTGGGTGACCGCATTGTACACGTCTTCCAACTGGCTTTGCAGCGTCAGGTCGCTGACGAAATCCGGCTCGCCCAGGCGTTTGAGCAGCGGCTGGGGGATTTCCGGCGCGCGCACCTGGACGGAAAATTCGCGCATATCAGCCGAAGCCTGCCAGTAACTCTCAATCCGTTCCTCCAGCCGGGCAGGTTCTTCCACTGGCTGGGCGGGAGGGCGCTCCACCTGGCTAACGGATACGCCGTTGCCATCGCCATTCGCACGCCGCGAGCGCAGCGAAGCGAGGATTTGATCCTGGCTGCGTCCGCGCATGCGAAACAGCAAAAAGGGATCTTCATCGAAGCGCTCACCGAGAATGTATTGCACCGCGGCAATGTGCTTGCATGGATTGGCTTTGTCGGGGCACGAGCAGCTGGTCACCAGGTCGTAATGGGTTTGCGGGAACAGGCTAACCCCGGCGGTGGAGAAGGCTTCTTCTATATTGGCAGGCATTTCTCCCGCCAGCAGCTGCGCGGCGAAGATGGCCTGGTCCGCCAGCACGTTGAGCACCTTGTTCCACTGCGCGTTGGTCAGGTGGGTCAGGCGGATGGTGACCCGGTACGGCTTGGGGCGCGAACCCTGCACCAGCGCGTTGATGCCTTCCCTGTCCTCGTCAATCGAGAGCACCTGCCCCTGGCGGGCGTAGAATTTTCCGCGCATCAGGCGCGGGACGGAAAGCAGCTGCTCCATGGCGGCAATCCAGCGGCGCGCCCACCAGTTCTTGCCAAAACTGCCGCGCACGCTGTAAGCGCGGATGCCGCCCCTGACCTTGCGCGGGCTGAGTCCCCAGCCAGCCGAACCGTTGTTTTCGTTATCCATTGCTCGTTGCTCGCTTTCTATGCCGGGCGGCGCAAAGCCACCAGATCGCGCAGTTCATCGGTGGAAAGTTCGGTCAGCCATTCTTCACCACCGCCAATGACCGCTTCAGCCAGCCCCTTCTTGGATTCGATCATCTCATCAATGCGTTCTTCCAACGTGCCAACGGTGACCAACTTGTGCACCTGCACGTTGCGCGTCTGACCAATGCGGAAAGCGCGGTCAGTCGCCTGGTCTTCGACCGCCGGGTTCCACCAGCGGTCGAAGTGGAAAACGTGGCTGGCGCCGGTCAGGTTAAGCCCTAAACCGCCCGCTCTGAGGGAAAGGATGAAGACCGGCGGCGCGCTGGGGTCTTCCTGAAAGCGGCGCACCATCTGGTCGCGCGCCGGCGGCGATGTCCCGCCGTGCAGATAATACACCGGGCAGCCGAGCATTTGCGGCAGGTACTGGCTGAGCAGATGACCCATCTCGGCAAACTGGGTGAAGACCAGCGCCCGGTCGCCGGATTCGATCACTTCCTCGAGCATTTCGTTCAGGCGGGTCAGTTTACCGCTGCGCCCGTTGGCGTGGTAACCCCGCTGGCTCGCGGGGTTCACGCCGGCGGCTTCGCGTTCGGCTGGCTGCTTGAGGAAGTGCGCCGGGTGGTTGCACACCTGTTTCAACTGGGTCAGCATGGTTAACACCAGCCCGCGGCGGGTGATACCGTCACTTTCTTCCACTTTTTTGAGCGCGTCACGCACCACCGCTTCGTACAGGGTGGCTTGCTCCTCGCTCAGGTAGCAGAATTGTTTCATTTCGATCTTTTCGGGCAAATCCTGAATCACGCGCGGGTCGGTCTTCAGGCGGCGCAGGATGAACGGAGCGACCATTTGCTTGAGGCGCGCGGTGGCTTCGCGGTCACCAAAACGCTCGATCGGGATGGCGTATTCGCGGCGGTATTTCTCCAACGAGCCCAGAAAGCCGGGGTTGAGGAAGTTCATGATTGACCACAACTCGGTCAGGCGGTTCTCGACCGGCGTACCGGTCAGCGCGAAACGGAAGCCCGCCCTGAGCCGCCTCGCGGACTGGGTTTGTTTGGCGGACGGATTTTTGATGTTTTGGGCTTCATCCAGGATCACGCCGTACCACTCGCGGGCGTGCAGCATCTCGGCGTCCACCCGCAGCAGGGCGTAACTGGTCAGCACCAGATCAGCCTGCCCGGCAGCGGACAGAAAGGCTTCATCGCGCAGGCGGTTAGGTCCCTGGTGCACCATCACCCGCAGCGAAGGGGCAAAACGGCGCGCCTCGCGTTGCCAGTTGGTGACGACCGAGGTGGGGCAGACCAGCAGGGTGGGGGCGGGCAGTTTACCCAGCGCTTCCTTCTCTTGCAGCAGTAGCGCCAGCGCCTGGATGGTCTTGCCCAACCCCATGTCATCCGCCAGGCAGGCGCCCAGCCCCCAGCGGCGGAAAAACGCCAGCCAGGAGTAACCAAACCGCTGGTAGGGGCGCAGGCTGCCGTTCAGCGCGGCTGGCTGGGGCAGTTCGCTCAGGCGGTGGTTGTCGGAAAGGTGGTCTAGCCATTCGCCCACCCAACCCTCCGCCTGGACTTCATCCAGCGGCAAACCATGCGCCGATTCCGCGCCGAGCGCCAGTTGGGCGGCTTCCAGCAGCCCCATTTGCCCGCTGCGCTGCTGTTTTTCCCAAAAACGCAGCGCGGCATCCACTTGCTCAACATCCAGCTGCACCCATTGCCCGCGCAGCTGCACCAGCGGTATCTTGAGCGCAGCCAGTTGCTCGAATTCATCCCGCGAGAGGGTAGTGTCGCCGAGCGAAAGTTCCCATTCGTAATGGATCAGCGCATTGAAATTAAAATGCGCCGGCATGCTGCCCAGTGTGACAAGTTCCTTCTGCGGGGTCAGCCGCACGCGCACGCCCAACCGCGCCCCGCGCTGATTCCACCAGGGCGGGACGAGGATGCCAAAACCGGCTTGCTCCAGCAGCGGGGCGGCTTCGCGCAGAAAGGCATACGCCGAGGTCGTGTCCAGATCGAGACCGGTTGGATGGCGGGCTTGCAGGCTGGTGCGAATTGGGTTAAAGAACTTGGCGGCAAAACCCAGTCCGGCAAGCAAAATCTCCTGCGGGTGCTTGAGGCGCGCGATGCGTTTTAGGTCAGCCGGGCTGCGAAACCAGATATCCTCAGCGGTAATCACTAGGCTGGGATCGCTGCGCGATTGCAGCAGGAACTGCAAATCCCAGCGCGGGTTGAGGTTGCGCTCATCCGGTTCGGGGGCGGAAAGGCGCAGCGCAACGCGGAAGTTTTCATCCCCGGCGGCTTCCAGGTTGCGCATCCAGGCGCGCAGGCTGCTATACAGCGTTTTTAGCTGCCCCGGGCTGGCTTTTACCCGCGCATCGGGACTGAACAATGCCGCCAGCCAGATATCGAGCGTGTTGTCCTTTTCCGGCAGCAGCAGCGGAGCTTTGCTGCGCCCCCAACTGCGCGCCAGGGCATCGCAGGTCATCTTGAGAAAACTATCCACCAGGTTGCGGGGAGTATAACTGGTCTGTTTGATCGTCTTACCTACCGCCACCGCGCTGCCAATCTCGCCGCGGCAGATGGCAGGCATAGCGCGTTCGAGCAGCGCCAAGCGCGTACCATCATCCTGCCCGTCCAGCACCGGACGCCAGCGCGCCAGGTAAATTTCGGGATGACCTTCGATGACTGCCTGTTCCAGGGTCGGCAGAATGCGCTGCCCGGCGAGCACTTCCAGCACCAAACCGCAAACGTTCTGCCAGTAACGCGCGTCAGGTCCCAGGACAAAACCGCTCGATTTGCTCTCGGCGGGCAGGTTTACCAGCACCCCAAACGCTTTACCAGGCGAAAGCCACAAGCCGCGCACCAACCAGGGCAGCAGTTTGGGGCTGGAATAATCATCGCCTTCCCACTCCGGGTTTAAGTCCGGCGAAGGCAGCGGGTTATAGCGGGTGGAGGGCAGGCGCAACCGCACCGCGCCGATTTGAGCATCGTCCAGGGGGGTGCCGGCGCCAATTTGCAGCCGGATGGTGTCCGGCTCCAGGCAAAACGGATGGTCCCTGACCAGCGTGCGTTTCGCGGTAAAGCCGCGCCCGCGTGGTTCGGGCTTGTTTTCCGGGCTTTCTGCCCAAAACAGGACTCCCCCACTTTCGGTTGGGCGGCGCGGCGGCTGCCAGTGAGCGTGTAAGACCCACATAATCGTTTAACAGTATGCCTGGTGGTTCAAAGAATGATATTACCCTTTAAATCAATGGCGTTATCAGCAGGATAACCAGAGCCTGGTGTTCCAACCAATGAAAGGATCAAACACCCCAATCAGGGTGGTGTGTGCGGAATTTCCCCTTGTAAATGGAATACGTACCTGTAAGGCAACCGTTTTTGAACTGAAGCAAGCGTATATATCCTGGGATTAAACCAACCTGATTTGAGAATCAAGCGGCGGAATGAACACTGGGCATCAACCTGCCCGGACCCCCCGCACTGAATGCGCTTTCCTCCCGCTCTATCCTTCTCCGGACGCAAATCACCCTATAATTATATCCTAATTCGCAAAAATGCAAGGGTTGAAATGCAGCATTATTTTTCAAGCGGCTGAGCCGGGTGAAAGCCGCCCGGCGGATTCTCATCCGCCCCGGCTGTTTGGTGGGTACCGCGCGGCGCAGGGTATATAATACCAATACCATGCCGTCCGCCGAACGAACCCTGCGGGTGGAGGCTGTCGTCCTGCGCCATAGCGATTGGGGCGAAGCCGACCGCCTGCTGACCCTGTACACCCGCGAAGCGGGAAAACTGCGCGCGATTGCCAAAGGCGCGCGCCGGTTGCGCTCGCGCAAAGCCGGTCACCTCGAACCGTTTACGCAGGTCAAATTGCTGCTGGCGCGCGGGCGCGACTTATGGATTGTCACCCAGGCAGAGACCGTTGCCCCGTTTCTGACCCTGCGCGAAGACCTGGAACGAATTGCCCACACCAGTTACGTGATCGAACTGCTCGACCGCTTTACCTACGAGGAAGGCGCCAACCGGCTGCTGTACAGTCTGCTGTGCGAAACGCTACAGCGGCTGGAGGAGGGTCAGCCACCCTTCCTTGCCCTGCGCTATTACGAAATGCGCCTGCTCGACCTGCTCGGCTTTCGCCCGGAATTGTTCCACTGCGTGCAATGCGGGCGCGAAATCCAGGCGCAGGATCAGTTTTTTTCCGCGCTGCTGGGTGGGGCGCTGTGCCCGGCTTGCGGCAGCGCCGCCCCGGCTGCCCGCCCGGTCTCGCTCAACGGGCTGCGTTTTCTGCGTCACTTTCAGCGCAGCAACTACGCCCAAGCCGCCCGCGCGGTGGTCGCGCCCGCCATCCAGCAGGAGATCGAAGCACTGGTGCAGCACTACCTGACCTACCACCTGGAGCGCGGCTTGAACACGCCCGGCTTCTTGCGCCAGGTGCGGCGCGGCAAAACCGCTTGAGCGCAGCTTAATCGTTCAGCGCGGCGGCGCGTTCGGTAAACGGCAGCGGGCGGGCTTGTTCCTGAAAGCGTTTGACATTGATTCGGCTGAGCAGCACCAGCGAGATTGCCAGCAGCAGAGCAAAGAGGAAAAAGACGATCACATAACCGAACAGCGCATCCCCGCTCAACGCGCTGAGCAGGTCGCGCAGCACCCCGCTCGCCAGCGTGCCAGTCAGGCGCGATATGGCGTTGGCAATCCCCCACGCGCCAATATACAGCCCAACCCGCTCGGTGGTCATATCCAGCATTAACGAGAGATTCGAAACAGTGGCAAGCCCGCTGCCCAGCCCAAGCAGCACCACGCCAACAAAGAACACCGCGCTGGCATGCGCCACCCCGCTGGCGGCAATCAACACAAAGGCGGCAATCGCTATGCCGGAGCCGACCTGCGCCACGCGGCGTTTGCCCAGCCGCTGTTCCAGCAGGCTGGCGGTCGCTAGGGTGATGAGCATGCAGGTGCCCCAGATCGAGGTGATGCGGGTGGTGGCTGCCACCGGCAGATCGAACGCCTGGGCGGCAAAAGGTTCCAGCAACACGTCCTGACCAAGAATCGCAGCCAGCAGCAGGATCAGGTAAAAGAAGAAGCGTTTGGCTTGCGGGTTGGCAAACACCGGGCGCAGGGTATTGAGCCAGGTTTCGCGCTCATCGGCTGGCAGCTGGCTGGTTGGCTGGCGGTTGCGCGGCTCCAGCCCGAACAAGCCCAGCGTTCCCAGCAGCAGAGCGGCGGCGGCGACGTACCCGAAGGCGCGCTGCAACTGCTCCGGCGAGTAATTCACCAGCAGGCGGCTGAGCGTGGCAGCGGTCAGGATGATGGCGATGATCATCAGGGTCATCATCACCGCAACGGCGCGCGAACGCGCCTTTTCGCCGGTAAACTCGGACAGCAGCGAGAAGTAACTGACGCTGGCAAGGTTATAACCCATGCCCCAGGCGGCGAAGGTCAGCAGGGTGTAGAACAACCCCAGAGCGTGATTCTCCGGCATGGCGAACACCGCCAGCGGCGCCAGCCCCAGTCCGCCCACGCACAGCAGCAAACCCAGCACAATGTACGGGCTGCGCCGCCAGCCGAGGATCGGGTGGCGGTCGGAATACGAGCCGATCATCACCTGGATGGGCGAAAACAGGTAAGGCAGTGACGCCAGCAGCGAAACCAGCGCCGCCGAGAGCGCCAGTTCTTTGATCATCACCCGGTTGAGCGTGCTGTTGATTGGCACCAGGGTCATTGCCACAGCAACATGCACCAGCGACAATTGGATGATTTTCGGCAACATGAATGGAATTGTACCGCAGTTCGATTAAAGCAGAATTAAGCCAGCCAAAATCTTTTTTTTATGAATAGATTGATAAATATCAAAGACAGGCGCTGGCGGTTTTGGTATCCTCCAGGCAGATAAACCCGGAATGGGATGCGGATCCCATCCGCCTGTCCATTACTGACCCATAATGAGGTATTCAAAAATGAGCGAATTAATCAACAACCGTCAGCAGCGCATCGAGATCATGAAGAGCCTGATCCGCCAGCTGCACCAGGGTGTGAGCGAAGAGCGGGTGCAAGCGCAGCTGGAAACCCTGCTGGATGAAGCCGATTACAGCGACATATTCTTAATGGAAGTGCAGTTGATCCAGGAAGGCATCCCCGCCGAGGCGATCCAGGAATTGTGCGATACGCACACCCGCGTGCTCAAGCACCGCCTCGACCTGCAGGAGACTCCGCAGACCATCCCCGGTCACCCGGTGCACACTTTTGTGCAGGAAAACCGCGAACTGACCCGCGCCACTGCCCAGGTGCGCCATTGGATGAGCAAGATCGAGGCGCTGCCGCCGGACGCCGACGCCGGCGAGACCATGGATTCGATCCACGTGCTGCTCAACGCGCTGATGGATGTGGAAAAGCACTACCGGCGCAAGGAAAACCTGCTCTTTCCCTACTTCGAGAAGAACAATCTGCCCGGACCGCCGACGGTGATGTGGGGCAAGCACGACGAAGCACGCGCGCTGCTCGAGGGCGCGTTGGAGGGCTTCGAGCAGGCGGCGGGCTTCGCCGCCAGCGAGGCGGCGGCGTACAACCTGTTTGCTGTGCTGCCCGTCCTCAATGCCATTGACGAGATGGTGTACAAGGAGGAGAAAATCCTCCTTCCCACCGCGCTCAACCTGCTCAACGAGCAGGATTGGTACGAAATCTACCTGCAAAGCGACGAGTACGGCTACTGCCTGTATGCGCCGCAGTTCGAGTGGCTGCCTGCGGGCGGTGTGCACAGCGAAATACACAAGCCGCTTGCCCAGGACGGGCGGGTGCAGATGCCGACCGGCAGTTTCCGCCTGGAGGAGTTGATCCAGTTGTTCAAGACCCTGCCGTTCGACATCACCTTCGTTGACCGCGACGACACCGTGCGCTACTTTAGCCCGGGGCGCGAGCGCATCTTCGAGCGTTCGCGGGCGATTCTGGGGCGCAAGGTGCAGTACTGCCACCCGCCCAAGAGCGTGCATATCGTCAACCAGATCGTGCGCGACTTCAAGGCGGGCAAACAGGATCGCGCCCGTTTCTGGATCAACCTGCGCGGTAAACTGGTGTACATCGTTTATTACGCCGTGCGCAGCGACGCCGGCGAGTACCTGGGCACGCTGGAAGTGACCCAGGACCTGAGCGAACTGCGCGCGCTGGAAGGCGAGCGCCGCCTGCTGGCATACGACCAGGCTCCCGAAGCCGCCCTGGCGCAGGGAATAACACGAGGTGAAGACGATGGACATTAACCCGCGCAGTAAACTAATGGAAATCCTGGAAGCCTACCCGGCGCTGGAGGAGGAAATCATCCGCGCCGCGCCGCCTTTCCAGAACCTGCGCAACCCGCTGCTGCGCCGCACGGTCGGGCGGCTGGCAACGCTGGAACAAGTCGCCCGGATCGGCGGGCTGACGGTGAACGAGTTCGTCAACCGGCTGCGCCGCGCCGCCGGGCTGCCTGCCCTGGCGGAAGGACAGAGCGGCGCGCCTGTGGCGGTCGCGCCGCCGGACGAAACCGACCCGCACTGGGTGCGCGGCGAACCCCAGTTCACCGTCAACGGCACGGAACTGCTGGCGCGCGGCGAGGTGCCGCTCAACGTAGTCAACGACCTGCTGCCGCGCCTTGCCCCCGGCGGCTTCCTGCTGCTGGTCACCCACTTCGAGCCGCTGCCGATGATCGAGGCAATCGCCGGGCAAAACCGGCGCATCCACCACAAGCCGGACGCGCAGCACCCCGGACAGCACCTGACCTATATTGGCTGAGTCAGGTTAACGACGGCGAACAAGCATTCTCTTTTATCCCGAGTAAAAAAACAAAACCCTAGAAATGAATTTCAATAGGTTTAATATTTGCGATCAACCAACGACCATTTTCCCGAACCAGTGTGGCTTCCAGTAATGCCGCTCCATCATCATAGCGAGCTGTAGCGCGGTCACCGTCAATATCAATATTTTTAAATTCCAACTTTGGCGGAGGCCCTTCACTTAAGCTTGGAGGCATCACGCCAAAACAGTTTTCCTGAATCGATTTAATTTCACCAGGAGTAACTTCGCGATCCTCTTTCCTGGCAAGTTTGTCTGCTTCTTTAAATAATCTAATTGCACAGCCATAGGCGATATATTTGGCTTGCATCACGGTTAAATAGCCGCCAGCATGTGCTTTTTCTGTTCCCAAAACTCGGCTTACAAAGGCGCGAACATCATCATTAACATAAGAATAATCTTGTGTATTCGTAAACACATACTGAAATCCACTGACATCACCCCCGTTTCGAAGCGCCCCCCGGAAAACTGTATAAGAATGATTTATAACTTCTTGAATTGCTAGCGAATCTGGAGTATCTGGAACGTCTATACCGGCACGGGCGCCAATTATCCCTAAAAACAAGAGGGTAATCGTTAAGGTCAGGGTAAAAAATACAGTTGTGACCAGTTTTTTATTCATATCCCATCTTCCCTCAAAATTTTCGCTTATTTTATCGATTTGGCATATCTCTAACATGCCAGAACCATTTTAAATCACTCCCGCTCAAATTATAATCCCATCGAACCCTATATCGATCTGTACAGTGCTGGCTAGCCAATAGAAGATAACTTCCAAGCATGTTGCCTTCTTGTGGATATCCCCAGCCAACTATTATTCTTGCATGATTTGGAATTCCGTGTACAGGGCTACTGTATAAGTCCAGAATCATAAAATCACCAGCATTAAGATCATAAGCGGATGTTTTATAATCATATCGTATCCCTTGAAGCTGTGAAACGTGAATATTCATCCAATCGGTTGATGACCAGGTGTTCGAATTGGTGCACACACAAAATTCATCACACCAATACCACCAAGCCGTAGTATCCCAGGATGGGTTGAAGAGAGTAGGAAGGCCACCTGCATACAAAACCTGTGACAGGTAATTTGTACAGTCATCACAGTTGCTCCCAGTTCCATAATTGGGGAAACAGGGATGTCGGCTATGTGCCCATTGATCAGCCCAACTAACGGCGCTGGCCCGATTATAAACAATTGGGGGTTTGAATAAAAACGGTAAATATAAATGATATGTATATGAAGTTGTAGGTGTTGTGAGGGGAAAAAATTCTGGATTGGGCATAGGGTAAGGGTATATCGTCCCTTCAGTAACAATGTCATTTCCAGAAACAACATCCGAATTTAGGCTATGTGGAGCCGGGTAAGGATTAGAAGGCGTTGAAGTAGGCGTTACCCCCTTGTTTGGATGCTGTGCAAATGTAGGTTGAGCATTAAATACGATTATTGCAACCAAGATAAAAAATGGAAGGGAAAAGCATAGAACTTTAAGAATCCTAAACATCCACTACTCTTTTTTCCCACCCCGCCGAACCAGGATTCAAGATGCGCAAAAAATCAACTCTCCGCGTGTGAGTGTGATCGTTCACCCGTTCTGACCTGCCTGCTTTTCCAGCCCCGGTATTGTGGAGACCTATAAACGTTCCGCAGAGCGGCAAGCCCGATGACTTGCCACTATCAGTATAGCCCGTCCGCAAAAAAAAGCAACCACCCTGCCGAGGTCAATATCCCACCGGCGGCTGGTTTTAAGCCGCGCTGCGCGCAGAAGACCTCAATATCTGACCCGGCATTAAACAACCGCCAGGGATGGCGCTGTTACCGCAGCGCCATCCCCGATCAAATTGTAATGGAAAAAATACTGCCGTTCAGCCGTTCTTCTTGCCCACGTTGGGGAAGCGCGGCACGGCTGGCTCGCTCGGCTCCCCATCCTTGCTGAGCACCTTGTTCTCCAGGCTGCTGATCACCTGCCGCTGGCGATAGATGATGTCGTGGAGCACGTCGCCAATCGAAATCACGCCGCTCAACCGGTCGTTTTCCACCACCGGCAGGTGGCGGACGCGGCGGGTGATCATCAAGTCCATGCACTCCTCGATGGTCTGGTCGGGATGCACAGTGAAGACGTTGGCGGTCATGATTTCGCGCACCATTGTATCGCGCGAAGTCCTGCCCTGCAGGATGACCTTGCGGGCGTAGTCGCGCTCGCTGATGATGCCCACCATCTGCTCGTTTTCCATCACGATCAGCGCGCCGACGTCTTTCTTCGCCATGGTGCGCAGCGCCTCGAAGACGGTCTCATCTGGCGCAATTGACCAGATCTGGCTGCCCTTGACCTGCAAGATATGTCGCACGGTGTTCATGCTGCCTCCTTTATCGGTGTTGAGCGGTATTTCTATCTTATTTTATAACAGGATGCAATCTGCTTCAATCCGATAGGCAACATTTAATAGAAATTGGATAGATATTGATAGGTTTCGACGCGCCTCAACGCACCACCAGCGGCAGCATCAGACAGTCCTCGCCGCCCGCGCTGCACCAGAATCCGGCGCACGGCACCCCGCTGCTGCCATCCGCAATGCCTGCCAGCGCCTGTCCGAACGTCAGTCAGGCGGAGCCGCTCGTGCCGCTGCTGCCGTTGAACGGTAGCAGCCAACCCATCCGGTAGGCGGCGGATTCATTTTTTCAAAGCCAGAGTGACAGGGTGACAAGAGTGAGCAGTTGAAAATGCGCAATTTCAATCCTGGCAGCCTGTGCTACAATCAACCCCGATGAGCGTCAATTCTCCAGCCATTCTTGACCTGCGCCCCGTCCGGTTGGAAGCAAATGCCGCAACCCGTTCAAACAGATGGGTTGTTTTCAGAATATTCAAATCTAATCTGAAATCAAGTATCGGAAAGATGCTTTTTTCTTACAACCATTGAAGAAGCATGGGAACAAAGCAGCCACCTTGCCAGGTTGAAACAAGGCGGCTGCCAAATCTCAATTCTTTTCCACATCTATGATGAACGATCGGTTGAATTCCGGATCAATACCTCTGCCGGGATACCCAACCCTGCATTCAGCCTGCGGATCATCGCCAGGGTTAGTGGGCGCTTTCGACTTAAAATTTCAGAAACACGCCCGCTCGGTCCAATGTACTGCTCCAGGTCACGCCGGTCCAACCCGCGGCTGTCCAGGTAATATTGGATCGCCTCAACCGGATCGGGCGGCAGGATGGGATATTGTATTTCCTCATATGCCTCAACCAACGTAAACAGCACCTCAAAACGATCCCCATCCGATGTGCCGGGTTCCGCTCCCCACAGCCGTTCCACTTCAGCGAGGGCTGCTTCATAATCTGCTTCGGTTCGAATGGGTTTGATTTCCATAAGCATTTTCCACAATTCTAGATGCTGGTTGCATCAATCCGGTCATATTCTGCATGAGTTCCTACGAACCGTATAAACATTTTCCCCTGAGCGTATTCAACAACCACAACCAAGCGGTAGGTAATCCCTTTGATGTTGAAAACAACCCGGTTATTGGAGAGAATGGTGACGCTGCGATAGGCTGCTTTGATTTCTGCCGGCGAATTCCAACGGACTTTTTTGACTTCTGTATACCAGGCTCTCAGCGGTTGTTCGGCATCCGGGTGGTTTTCCCAGAATTCGACAAGACGACGACGCAAGATAATCCGCATACGCCATTATAGCACATTTCTCCCAATTTGGGAGGTTTTCGCGCAGGTTGCAAAATGGGTGTGTGACCCGGAGGTCATCGGCGGTCGTCTCCCTGGGGATGATTGTATATCGAAACGGGGGATTGGGGACGAGGAGTGAGGGGATTTTTATATATTGGGTTTTGAACTCATCGGCCAGATGGGGCCGGCTTTTGCAATTTTCGCTAATGGCGATCTGAAGTTATGGCTTGGTAGTCCTCAAACTTCAGCAGCACACCCAATGCCTGATGGACGTAAACCTCAAGCGGGCGGCTGGAATCGTTTTGTCATTGAAGTTGATGACGTGGTGGTGAATTACGAGCGCGCAGCCCGTCTAAATAGCAAGCAGAATATAACCAAACAAAATGCCAGCCCGCCGACGGCTTCCATGCACTGAGGCGGGGATTCATCCCCCGCCGAACCTCACCAACCCCCCATCCGCACACCTCGACAGGCGGTCATCGAGCTTGTCGAGATGCGGTGTACGGGTGGCTTGCCCTGAGCCGGTTGGTGAGCCTGTCGAACCGTGCGCTCGAAACCAGGTAAGCCTGATCGTATGGTGAGCTTGCCGAACTTAGATATTGAAGCGGACGTTGATTACATCGCCGTCTTTGACGATGTATTCCTTGCCTTCCAGGCGCAGTTTGCCCCTGGCGCGCGCCTCGCTTAACCCACCCAGGCTGGTTAGGTCTTCATAGGTAACCACCTCGGCGCGGATAAAGCCCTTTTGTAAATCGGTGTGAATTTCACCGGCGGCTTCATGAGCAGTCGCGCCGCGCCGCACCGTCCAGGCGCGCACCTCATCGGCTCCGACAGTAAAAAAGGATAGCAAACCGAGCAGATCGTAGGACAGGCGGATCATGCGGTTGAGGCTGGGTTCGCTGATGCCGTATTCCGCCATGAACAGAGCGGCATCCTCGGGCGGCAATTGGGCGATGTCCATTTCCAGTCTGCCCTGCAGCGCCACAACCTGGCTCATGCGGTGGGCATAGGTCAGTTCTGGCGGGCTCTGCCCTTCGGACAGGTTAAGCACAACCAGCAGTGGCTTGCGACTGAGGAACCCAAACCCGGAGAGTGCCTTCTCCTCGTCAGGGTCAAGATGCACGTCGCGCAGCGGGCGTTCTTCCGCCAACGCGCTCTGCAAGTGCTCGAACAGGGCAATATCGCGCTCGATGGCTGCCCGGTCGCGCCCGCCGCCTTTCTTGCGCTCTTCCACCAGGCGTTCCAGTTTGCGCTCCACCGCGATCAGGTCGTTGAGGACGAACTCGGCGTTCATGGCTGCCAGGTCGCGCGCCGCATCCAGACTGCCCTGCGGGTGGGGGACGTTGTCATTCTCGAACACCCGCACCACGAGGATGAAGCCATCCATCTGGGTCAATTGGTTCAGCAGCACGCCCGAAATGCCGCTCCTGCCTGCCGAACCGTCCAGCCCGGCGATGTCGGCGTAGGTTACTTTGGCATAGGTAGTCTTTTTGGGATGGAACATTTTGGAAAGCGCGTCCACCCGCGCGTCGGGCACTTCCACTACGGCGGTGTGCACTTCGATTCTGCCAGCGGCTATGCCGGTTGGCTGGCTGCCGCGGGTAAGAGCATTGAACAGGGTGGTCTTTCCTGATTGAGGTAATCCGATAATTCCCAGGCGCATGAATGGCGATTGAAACCTTGACCCTTCCGCAGAATTTTGATATATTCACACTCATCAAGACGCCGAAGTGGCGGAACAGGCAGACGCGCACGACTCAAAATCGTGTACCCTCCGGGTATGTGGGTTCGATTCCCACCTTCGGCACTGAGATTATAACACGCGCCCCAGCGCGCCATAAAGCCCTATGAACGCATCTTCAAGCCAGCCCGAACTCGCCGACCTGATCGCATGGGCGCACCAGGCGGGACAAATCTTGCGCGATGGCTTTGGCAACCACGGCCGCCTGCACTACAAGGATGCCACCGATGTGGTTACCGAAATAGACCACCGCTCGGAGGGGCTGCTGGTCGAGCGCATCCGCAGCCGCTTTCCCGATCATGCCATCATCGCCGAGGAAAGCGGACGCCACAGCGGGCAGGACGGGCGCTGCTGGTATATAGACCCGCTCGACGGGACGATCAACTTCGCGCATGGGTTGGCGTTCTTTTGCGTCTCGCTGGCGTATGCCGAGCAGGGCGTGCCGAAATTGGGGGTGGTCTTCGACCCGATTCACGAGGAGACCTTCAGCGCCGCGCGCGGGGCAGGCGCGTTCCTCAACGGGCAGCCGCTGCGCACCGGCGGGGCTGGTTCGCTGCGCGAATGCCTGCTGGTCACCGGGCTGCCGCATCGCGAAGACTCTCCTGATTCGGCGGCGTTCAATCTGTTCCGCGATCTGACCCTGCAAACCCAGGGCGTGCGCCGGCTGGGCTCAGCCGCGCTTGACCTGTGCTACACTGCCTGCGGGCGGCTGGACGGTTACTGGGAATTGTTCGTCAACCCGTATGACATTGCCGCCGGGGCATTGATTGCCCGCGAGGCGGGCTGCCAGGTCAGCAAAGTGAACGGTGATGAAGATGTGCTCACCCCGCCCGCCAGCATTCTGGCTGGCAACCCGCGCGTGTACGCGATGCTGCGTCAGGCGCTTCGCGCACGGGGTATCTAACCGTTTGTGGTGCTTCGCACGGTTGTTTCCGCGCTATCCCGGTGGATTATTCGTAACGCAGCGCTTCGACCGGCTCCAGGTTGGCAGCCCGGTTTGCCGGGTACAGCCCGAAGAACAAGCCCACCGCGGTCGAGAAGATGGTCGCCAGCAGCACTGCGTCCATCCCCACCACTGGGGTGAACGGTGTCCCTGAACCGGCAGCCACCACACCGACGATATAAGCAATCAGCCAGCCAAAGCCGATTCCGATCAGCCCGCCAAACAGCGAGAGCAGCGATGATTCGGTCAGGAATTGGATCAGGATGTCCCGTTTACGCGCCCCGATGGCTTTGCGCAACCCAATCTCGCGGGTGCGCTCGGTCACCGAAACCAGCATGATGTTCATGATCCCAATTCCACCAACCAGCAGCGAAATGGCGGCGATCCCGCCCAGGAAGATGGTCAGCACGCCGGTGATCGTCTGCGCGGTGGCGACAAAATCCTGCTGCGAAAAGATGGTGAAGTCGTCCGCGCCGAGTCCGGTGCGGTGGCGGGCGCGCAGGATTTGGGAGATTTCCTCGCTTGCCCTGGCCACCTGGTCGGCGCTGACCGCCTGGACTAAAATCATGTCCACTCGGTCGCGCGAGCGGCGGATCAGGCGGTT
The DNA here is from genome assembly GCA_039666315.1 of Bellilinea sp. Lineage (GTDB taxonomy): Bacteria > Chloroflexota > Anaerolineae > Anaerolineales > Anaerolineaceae > Bellilinea. Next base: position 183,944 of record JAVSME010000002.1, read on the forward strand.
TTGAGCGGTGGTGAACGGCACCAGGGCGACATCGTCCTCGCTGCCAAAGGCGGAGCCGCCTCTGGGTTCCAGAACGCCCAGTACGCGGAAGGGCTGTCCTTCAATGCGCACCGTTTCACCAGTGACGCCTTCGCGCCGTCCAAATAACTGATCCGCCACTTCCGGACCGAGCAGCACGACCGAAGCCCGCCCGAGCAGATGCTCATCGTTGATGAACTCCCCTTCGAGCAGCTGATAATTCCGCACCATTTCGTATTCAGGAGTAACGCCGGACAGCTGTGTGCGGGCTTGTTCGCCGTTGAAGGTGATTGTTGCGTCGTCCTGAATGGCGGGCGCAACACCCGCCACCGATGGCGCTTGAAAGACATCCATCATCGCCTCGGCGTCGCCGAGGGTGAGCGGCTGCGGATTGCGCACGTCTTCGTTGAAGTTGCCTTGAAACACAAACAACAGGTTGCTGCCCAACCCGCTGATTGAACCGGTGATAGTATCTTGGGCGCCGGTGCCGACTGCCAGCATGGCAATCACCGCCGCAACGCCAATTACAATACCCAGGATGGTCAAGCCAGAGCGCAGTTTATTCGAGCTCAGGCTTTCCATCGCTTCCAGAATTGCCTGTCCCAGGTTCATGATCCGTCCTCCACTACCAATCCATCGTACAGGCGGATGATGCGCTGGGTTTGTTCGGCTACCAGTGGGTCGTGGGTGACGATGATCACCGTTCTGCCGCCCTCACGGTTGAGGCGCAGCAGCAACTCCATAATCTCCTTGCCTGATTTTGAATCCAGATTGCCGGTTGGCTCATCTGCCATGATGATGGCCGGGTTGTTGATCAGCGCGCGAGCAATCGCCACCCGCTGCTGCTGCCCGCCGGAAAGTTCAGTCGGGCGGTGATGCATCCGGTCGCCCAAACCAACGGCTTCCAGCACCTGGCGGGCGCGTTCATTGCGCCCGCGAGTCAGCCCGGCGTAGCGCAGCGGCAGTTCCACATTGGACAGCGCCGAGGCGCGCGGCAGCAGATTGTAACTTTGAAAGACAAACCCCACTTTACGGTTGCGGATGCCCGCCAGCTGGTCGCTGTTCAGGTGCGAAACATCCTCGCCATCCAGCACGTACTGCCCGTCGCTTGGGCGGTCGAGGCAGCCGAGAATGTTCATCAGCGTTGATTTACCCGAACCGGACGGTCCCATAATGGATACCAACTCGCCGCGCCGAATTTTGACGTTTGCCCCGCGCAGGGCGTGCACTTCCACTGCACCCATCTTGTAAACTTTGGTCAGCTCGCTGGCTTGAATGACCCAGTCTTCCATGCCTACCTCCCCATGAATGGCGGACCACTGTTATCCAGCTGAGCGGGCGGGTTGAGGATAACCAGGTTGCCCTCTTGAAGATCACCCGCGAGAACTTCACTGTTCAAGTCGGAGATTGCCCCGAGTTGAATTTCCACCGGCGTGGGTAAGCCGTTTTGGAGCAGATAGACCACCCGCTGACCGTCGCGCAGGCGCACCGCGCGATTGGGTACGAGCAGCACGTCTTCCAATTGGTTGACAAGGATGTTGACCGCGGCGGTCATGCCGGGGCGGACAGCCTGGTCGGCGTCTTCCAACACAATCGTCACAACAAAATTAACCATGCCGGCTGCTGTAACGCCAACCTTTCCCACCTGCACCACGCTGCCATTGTATTCCTTGCCTTGTATGGCATCGAACGACAACCTGGCGGGCTGCCCAACCTGAATGCGGTTGATATCCACTTCCGGCACCTGCACATCCACCAGCAGGCGGGAAAGATCGTCAATGCGAAAGGCGACCGAACCCGGGGTGACCAGATCGCCGGATTTGATGTTGATCTCGGTAACCGTGCCGGCAAAGGGGGATTCCAGACGGGCAAGCGCCAGGGCGGCCTGGATTGCAGCAATGCGCACTTCAGCGGCTTTGATTTCATCCGGATCGGGTCCGTTTTTAAGGCGCTCCCACTCGCGCCCGGCTTCCTTCAGGTTGGCTTCCGCCACAGCCAGATTGGCATCGGCTTTGTCAATCTCGAGCTGGTTAGGCATACTTTCCAAATAGCGCAGGTTGGCTTCCGCCCTTTGCAGTTGGCGCTGGGCAGCCAGGTAAGCCGAATAGGCGTTCATGCGCTGCGGGTTGTCCAGTTCAAGGTGGTCGAACAGGTCGAAAACCTGTTCGGTGCGATTCTTTTCCAACCTTGCCAGTTCCAGGTTGGTGCGCGCCTCGTCCAGCGTCAGTGCGCTGGCACGCTGATAATTCTTGCTGGTGCGCTGGTCTTGCGCGGTGTCGTACGCATCTTTGGCTTGCGCCAGGCTTAACTGCGCCTGGGCGCGGGCGACATCCGAATTGCGCAGCGCTTCGAGCGTTTTCTCGGCGTTTATCAGGTCGGCTTCCGCCAGGATGAGCGACTGCGACAGCGAACTTTGCTTCAACTGCGCCAGCAGCTGATCTTTGCTGACCTGGCTGCCCAGCTCGATTGAGACCGCGTCCACCTGCCCGCTGGTCTGCCAGGCGAGCACGGCAGTCTGGTTGGCGCGCACCGTGCCGGTTGCGCCAACCAGGGCGGTCAGGCTGCCGCGTTGGATTGCCTCGGTTTGGAAGGCACTGTTCAGGGCAGCCTGAGCCTGCTGGAAAGACTGGTAGATGAAGTATCCAGCGATGGCAAGCACCACCGCCACAACCAATATAATGATCGTTCTCTTCTTCATGAGCAACATCCTCTGTGTGTTAATTCAAGGCACAGGCAAAGCCCCGGAAAGCAATTGAGTTTTTAAGGGTTGTGCCTGATGATCTTTGTTGACTATACAAATCTACCACATCCAGCGAGCGGCGGGGTAAAGAAATTGTTAAGACCGATGCTCTGTGTTGGTTAACCAAGCCCACCGCATCCGCAAGATGGTGATAAAAATGCGCAGGGCATCCATTATAATTTGGTTTCAATGCACAAGCCACGCTATCGCCTGATTTTGCGTAACCTTTTCATTGGATTCCTGTTTATCCTAACCCAAGTGCGTAGTGAATACGATTCGACGCACCCGGTTGAGCGCGTGCGGCAATTTACCCGCTGGCAGGAATTCGATTACGTTACCTGGACAATCAATGCCCTGTGGCTCAAGCAGCTGCACGGCGCGCTAAACCTGCCGCGCTACCTTGACCCCGACCAGCAGCGCCAGATCGTGTTCGATTACCTCGACCTGGTGCAACAGTATAACCACGTCCGCGCTGAGATCAATGCCATCTACGCCGATCCGCGCATCCCCAATCCGGAACAGGCTGCTGCGCACTGGCTGGCGGAGCAGCGCCGGCTGACGGGCGAAGTCTACCGGCTGGCACCGCTGGCAGAAGCCGTGCTGCAAGCCCAACTAACCACGATTATTGACGAAAAGGGTTTGGGCTTAGGCGGGCAGCCCATCCCACCGCTGCTGTATCACGTCACCACCCTGCCGCGCGCGCTGATCGTATCGCCGCGCGAGGTGATCCGCCAGGATGTAAACATCTCGGTTCTGCCGGATCTGACGCTGGATCAAATCACCCGCCTGGAAGAGCAGGTGGAGCGCGAGTTGAACGTCTCGGCGCTGGTGGTGCCAATCGGTGGGGTGGGTATCTACCCGACCATGGTGATGAACACCACCGACCTGTACTGGCTGGCTGAGGTGATTGCCCACGAGTGGATTCACAACACGCTCACCCTGCGCCCGCTGGGCGCGCTGTATATGGCGAACCCGCCCATGCGCACCATCAATGAAACTGCTGCCACCATCGCCGGGAAAGAGATGGGGCGGGCACTGGTCGCGCGCTATTACCCCGAACGCCTGCCGCCGCCGCCCGCCGAACCCGCTGCGCCGCGGCAACCATCCCAACCGGGTGAGCCGCCGCGCTTCGACTTCCGCGCCGAAATGCGCGAGACGCGCGTTACGGTGGACGCGCTGCTGGCAGAGGGCAAAATCACGCAAGCTGAAGAGTATATGGAAATGCGCCGGCGGCTATTTTGGGACAACGGTTACCGCATCCGCCGCTTGAACCAGGCTTATTTTGCCTTTTACGGCGCATACGCCGACCAGCCCGGCGGGGCAGCCGGCGAAGACCCGGTGGCGGCGGCAGTGCGCAACCTGCGCGCCGAGAGCCCATCGCTGGCGGCGTTCATCAATCGCATCGCCTGGGTCACCTCGTATGATGCCCTGTCAGACATGCTGCGGCGTTAAACCGCCTCAGTCCAGATCATCCAGCCCGCCCATTCCCGCGCCGGCGTCGTCCCCCGCCAGATCGGGCAGTTCGCGCTCGATATCCTCCGGCGATTGACCTTTCTCCAGCCGGTCAACCACTTCGTCAAATTCGGGTCCTATCTCTTCCCCCAATTCGCCTTTCATTTGTCGCATCATGCGTCCCAATGCGCGCGGGTCGTCTTCCAAACCTGCCAGGCTGTCGGGGTCTGCCAGGTTCTCTATCCGGCTTTCATCCGAGCGGGCAATGCGCACCCGCCCGATGCGGCGCTGGATGTTGGCGCTGCCGCAGTGCGTACAGGTCACCTGGCGTTGACCGTATTCCGAATAGGGCATAAAGACATCGAATCGTTTGCGGCAATCCAGGCAGCGGTAATCGTAAGAAGGCATTCATTTGCTCCACAGGCTTAGAGTTATGTTTTTCCATTATAATCAAGCCTGTATAAAAAATCCGTTAGAACAGCGCGCTTAGCCTTAAGGATTCACACATTCCCATGTCCAATTCCGTTCCCCAATTGCTGCCCGAACGCCAACCGCTGATCGTCGTTATTTCCGGACCCTCCGGGGTGGGCAAGGATACTGCCATCCAGGCGCTCAAAAAACGCAGGCTGAACCTGCACGTGGTGGTCACCGCCACCGATCGCAAACCCCGCCCGGAAGAAGTTGACGGGGTTGACTATCATTTCGTCACCACCGAGCGCTTCGAGGAGATGATCCGCAACGACGAATTGATCGAGTATGCGCGCGTGTATAACGACTACAAGGGCATTCCGCGCCGCGAGGTGACCGGCGCGCTGGAAAGCGGCAAGGACGTGATTTTCCGCGTGGATGTGCAGGGCGCCGCCCGCCTGCGGCAGATCTTCCCCGCCGCGGTGATGATCTTCCTGCTGCCAGCCAGTTTTGAGGAACTGCAAGCCCGCCTGGTTGCGCGCACCAGCGAGAGCCCGGAATCGCTGCGCAAGCGCATTGACACCGCCCGCCAGGAATTGCAGCGGCTGCCGGAATTCGAGTATGCTGTGGTCAACCCGAATGGCTGCCTGGAACGAACCATTGACCAGATCGTCGCCATCCTCAATGCCGAGCACCTGCGGGTCGTTGCGCGGAGTTACTCGTTATGAAACCCGTTTTCTATACCCAAAACGAAAGCGGCTATCCCCCGCCGCCCGGCGCCAGCCCGGTGCGCGTCCGCCAGCGCCCCAGTTCGACCCCGCCTTACGTGACCTACTTCATGATGGCGACCTGCGTGGTGGCGTTTCTGGGGCAAACGCTGACCCGTTCGGTGTTCGGCAACGACCTGCTGGCGGAGTACGGCGCCAAGGTCAACGCGCTGATCATCGCCGGGGAGTACTGGCGGCTGGTCTCGCCGATGTGGCTGCACGGCTCGCTGCTGCACATTGCCTTCAACATGTATGCCCTGTTCGCGTTTGGCAGCAATCTGGAGCGCTACTACGGGCACAGGCGTTTTCTGCTGCTTTACCTGCTGTCCGGCTTTGCCGGCAACGTGATTTCCTTCATGATGACCCCGCGCCCTTCGCTGGGCTCTTCCACCGCCATTTTTGGGCTGCTGGCTGCCCAGGCGGTTTTCCTGTACCAGAACCGCAGCCTGATTCGCAACGCGCGCGGGCTGCTCATGTCCACCCTTGCCATCGCGGCGATCAACCTGGTGCTGGGCACCTCGCCGGGCATTGACAACTGGGGCCACCTGGGCGGGCTGATCGGCGGGCTGGCGTTTGCCTGGTCAGCCGGACCGGTGTGGACGATCCAAACCGACTTCAGCGGAGTCAGCCTGGTCAACCAGCGCAGCGCCGGGCGGGTGGCGCTGGTGGCAGCCGGCGTGCTGCTGGCGTTTACCGCCGTAGCGGCGCTGAGAATCTGGATGGGGTAAGGCTGGGGAAGATTGGTTACATTATATTGGATCGGATTTTTTCAGCTGGATGATTTGCCCGGCTTTCATCCAGCGGTACAGCGCGGTTTGAATCGTGCCGGCTGCCGCGGATTTATCGCCCAGAAGTTGTTTTTACCGCTAGGATAATAGACATTTTGTGTCTATTATCCTAAAGCAATCTCCCGCATGGTAAGGTTGGAGATTGCTTCGGGCTGGCGCCCTCGCAACGACCACCTGGGAAAATATTGTCCATACTTATGCCCGAACCTCAGTTTTGACCTATTGGTTGCCAATTGAGGGTGTTGTATAATGATTTCAAGGGTTAAAATAGATTTTCCGAAAAATATCGGTTGCGCGTGTAGGATAACATGAATCCGTAAATTAAAATTGAGAAATTTTCTACTATGATAATGCACAACCCATCATACGGTAGGAGAAAGATTATGTTACAAGGTCTTTTTGGAAATGCAAGAGAAGTAGATGCAAAGGAATTACAAAAGGATTTAGAAGCAACAATTATAGATAGCGAAACTGTTGTAAAATCCTTTAGGATATTCCGAGATTTGTTTATTTTCACGGATAAACGTCTGATACTGATTGACAAACAAGGATTAACGGGGAAAAAGGCTGAGTATCATTCCATACCATATAAATCTATTACCCATTTCTCGGTCGAAACTGCCGGTACATTTGATATGGATGCGGAATTAAAAATTTATATTTCTGGAAATCCGACCCCTATCCAACGTGAATTCAAGCGCGGAACAGACATTGTAAGTGTTCAGAAAGTGTTAGCAAGTTTTATTTTGAAATAACGGTTACTGTCATCAATTTGGCGATCAGGCTGATCAAGCGCGCTGGACACAATAATGCCGCTAGGTCTCGGCGATACGATGACGGTCACATTGCAGATGCTCTTGACTTATTGCTCAGCGTAAAATACCTTTCTTGAAAAAGCCGGGTGGAATTCATCGCGTATTTCCTGATAAAATAGAACGTATGCGCTATCGCGGGCATTGATACTCGACCAAGAAAGGTGAGGCGCATCTTCTTTCAGGTTTTACTCTTCAATCTCATAACGGGTGAAACACAACCTTAAATGTATTAATGTTACTCAATCATGAGAAAAGTGGTTGTGCTTGAACATATCTCCCTGGATGGGGTCATACAAGCCTCAGGTGGGCAATACGAAGATACCAGCGGCGACTTCGCGCGTGCAGCATTTTCAGGCTTTCCCTGCCCGCCGGTAACCCACACGAGTGGGCAGCAATACTCAATGTTGAGCATACGGTTCAACGGGATTGGCAAACTAAGATGAAGGATGATTCCGCGCATAAAAATCGTTGGCAGATCGCCGAAGTTGTGTTTGGAATTCCATTTCTGGTGGGTATCGCCTTGCATTTCATCGTCCCCATCTCCTTGCCGCAGGGAATCCCCAGACAATTGCTCATCCCTGTGGGAATTATTTTGATCCTCGCCGGCATAGCGTTGGTCGCGGCGGCGCGCCGCGAGTTTGCGCATTTCCGCCAACCCACAGACCCCGGTCATCCAACGACTCAAGTTGTTAAGACAGGGGCGTTCGCTATATCGAGAAACCCGCTCTATCTTGGCGCTGCCTGTGTCCTTTTAGGCATTGCCCTCGCGCTGAATGTGCCTTGGGCGTTGCTTATGCTCGTGCTTTCGATTATTCTCTGTCATTACGTCCTGATCTTTCCTGAGGAGCACTATCTGGCAGCCAAGTTCGGCGATGAGTATCAGGAATATACGGATTCTGTTCACAGGTGGCTGGGACGCAGATAAGGATCTTGATTTACGCTCCGCCAAAAGATGCCAAACATGTGATGATCAGCTGCGGCGGTAAACAACGATGCCTGCCTCAAATGCGCCAATCTGCACAATTCTCGTCTAAATTTCATCCATCTTACGGTACAATAGCCAATATTTATTGATCGAGGTTTTTTTGGCATGGCGTGGTTGACATTAATAGCAGGGTTGGTGTTGTTGATTGCCGGGGGCGAAGCGCTGGTGCGCGGTTCATCGCGCCTGGCGGCAGCGCTGGGCGTCTCTCCGTTGATTATCGGTCTGACGGTGGTCGCCTTTGGCACCAGCTCGCCCGAACTGGCGGTCAGCATTCTGGCTTCGCTTTCGGGGCAGGGCAATATCGCGATTGGCAATGTAATTGGCAGCAATATTTTCAATATCCTCTTTATTCTGGGCATTTCCGCGTTGATTGCGCCGCTGGTCGTCTCGCAGCAATTGGTCCGCCTGGATGTGCCGCTGATGGTGATCGTCTCGCTGGCGGTGCTGCTGTTTGCGCTGGATGGACGCTACACCCGGCTGGAAGGCTTGGTGCTGGTGCTTGGATTGGCTGGCTACATCGCCTTGCTGTTCCGCATCAGCCGGCGCGAAACCCGCGAGGTGCAGGACGAGTACGCCCAGGAATACGCCCCCACCCGGCGCAGCACGCCGCGCGACACACTGGTCAACCTGGCGCTGGTTGGCGGCGGGTTGGGCTTGCTGGTGCTTGGCTCGCGTTGGCTGGTGGATGGCGCGGTAACCGTCGCCTACGCGCTGGGAGTCAGCGACTTGATCATCGGACTGACCATCGTGGCAGCCGGAACCTCGATGCCGGAGGTGGTGACCTCGATCATCGCCGCCCTGCGCGGCGAGCGCGACATCGCTGTCGGCAACGTGGTCGGCAGCAACCTGTTCAACCTGCTCAGTGTGTTTGGCTTGACCATTCTGGTAACCCCTGGCGGAATAGAGGTGCCGCCCGGGGTGGTCAACTTCGACCTGCCGGTGATGACTGCTGTGGCGTTCGCCTGCCTGCCGATCTTCTTTGCCGGCCGGCGGATTGGGCGCTGGAAGGGCGGCTTATTCCTCGGTTATTACATTGCCTATACCCTGTTCCTGGTGCTCGATTCGATCAAGCACGACGCGCTGCCGCTGTACAACAACGTGATGTTCTATTTCATCCTCCCGCTGACGTTGGTTACCTTGGTGGCAATCACCAGCCGCGAGGTTTTCCGCCGCCGGCAGACAGATTCGCAAGGCGTGTGAAACCGGCTTGATTGGCAGGGGGAGATGACTCCAACAGCAATCGCTGCGGCGGGGGTGACTCTGATTATCCTGCTCTTGCTGGCGGCTGCCGCGCTGCTGACCAGCCGGGCAATCCGCCCGCGTCGCTTCCCCTACCTGAAAACCTACGCCATCGAGGTCGCAAAGGGCAGGCTGGCGGAGGCGGATTACTGGAGTTGGGAAAAACAATCCGTCCGGCTGGCATCGCCCTTTGGCTACAGCCTGAGCGGGGATTACTTTCCGCTGCCCGGTTCGCCGCGCACGGTAGTTCTGGTGCACGGCTTTACCTACACCCGGCTGGGCTGTATCAAGTACCTGCCGGTTTTCCGCGCGCTGGGCTTCAACGCGCTGATGTACGATCAGCGCTACCACGGGTTGAGCGGCGGGGCGAACACCACCTTCGGCTTTTACGAACAGCATGACCTGCGCGTGATGTTTGAATGGGCGCTAGCGCAGCTGCCGCCCGGCGGGAAGGTCGGCGCGCTGGGTGAATCGCTGGGCGGCGCGACCTGCTTGCTGCACGCCACACTCGATCCGCGCCCGGCGTTCGTCATTGCCGATTGCGCCTACGCCGACCTGAAGGAACAACTGGCGCTGCGTCTGCGCCGGGACTATCGCCTGCCGTCCTTCCCGCTGCTGCCGCTTGCCAGCCTGATCTGCCGCCTGCAAGCCGGATTCTGGTTCGGACAGGTTGCGCCGCTGCGCGCCGTCGCCGCGCTGCAGATGCCGGTACTGTTCATTCATGGGCAGTCAGATGGGTACACCCCGCCGCAAGCCAGCCGCCGCCTGTACGATGCCAAGACACGCGGGCTGCGCCGCCTGTACCTGGCGCCAAACGCCGACCACGCCGAGTCGTACTGGCACAACCGCGCCGAATACGCGCGGCAGGTGGAGGATTTTCTGCGCGCCGGCGGGGTGATTTAACCGCCTGCCGCGCATGTCATTGCTTCACCCCGCAGGCTGAACCCGCCTGTTATTGAGGGCTTACCCTGAGCCTGCCAAAGGGTGTCGAAAGGTACGATTAGATTACGGCGGATGACATCAACCGGCCGCCCGTTTCAGCCTTGGGCAGCCGGTTCAAGGGATGGGCGCGGCGGTCGGAGCATCGTCCAATACTTCGGTCCGCCTTGTGGAACCTGCCCGCTCACTTTAACCTGGAAGCCGTATTTCGCGTAGATGGGCAGGTTGATTTCGTTGAGGGTTTCCAGGAAACAGGGCAAACCCTGGTCATCGGCGCGGGCAAGGATGGGCTGCATCAGTTTTCCGCCGATACCCTGTCCCTTCCTGGACGGATCAACCCCCAGCGCGAGCAGATACCAATAGTTTCCAGATATGGATTGCTTGTGTGCTTTATACTCATGAGTATCCAGGTGTTTGAACCGTTCGAGAGCATCCCAGCCAAGGATAAGCGGCACTGTCCACAAGATGCCGGTGCGCAGCATTCGACCCAGAGTAAATTCCGTTTTTCCGGGACCCAGCCAGATTGCCCCGCCATCTGCATTGTTGGTAGTGTATACTTCCCCGTAGCGCAGGCCATAAGCGAGGATTGCCCGGAAGAAACGAGGCATTTTTTCGCTGCGCGCCTGCTCGTTGGGCAGGATGTAGGTAAACATGGGGTCATTAAAGAAAGCGCGGCTCATCGCTTGCGCAACCGCTCCGGTTTGCGGCGGCGAAAGGCGCGCCACGGAAATGGGTTGAAATGTCATTGGCTTCTCCGGTGAGGGGTGCAAGTAAACCCATTATAACCGCACTTTTTTCCGCCGGATGGGCAATCGCGCCACCTGCCACGGCTTTCTCAAGAAAAAATGTCACCACGAACGACATGCCCAAAAGCATCTGGCTGCAAGGTTTCTTGAGAAAGCCATGCACCGCTTGAAAAAAAGGAAAATCTAAATGGTTGTATTTGATTGCTTGCAGAACACAAGCATCCCTTATTAAACAGTGACCTGGTAGATCTGAATCAGGTTTCCGCAGGTGTCATCCAAAACGGCTGCGGTCGTCGTTCCCAGGTTGGTCGGTTCCATCGTAAACTCCACACCCAGGTCTTTCAGCCGTTCATATTCTCGTTGAATGTCATTCACCTCGAATGCGGTGAACGGGATTCCATCCCGGACGAGTGCCTCCTTGAGTGCTTTCATTGCCGGGTAATCGGCGTTGGGCTCGAGGAGCAGCTCAACTCCGTCCGGATCCGCGGGCGAGACGACTGTGATCCACCGGGCGCCCTGTCCCAACGGGATATCTCGCTTGAGCACGAATCCCATAACCGTAGTATAAAATTTCAAAGCCTTGTCGTAATCATTTATCGAAACACTGGTAAGCTTGATCCTCATCTGAAATTATCCTTTCACCAAGAGTTGAGTGGCTGTTCGGCAGTCGAGCTGGCGGAATTCACTCGGGCTGAGGCCGAATTGCTGTTTGAACGCCTTGCTGAAAGCTGCGTGGGTATCGTAGCCGGCAGCCAAGGCAACCTCAGTGATGTCCACCGCCCCCATCCGCAGCTTCCTACCGGCGCGTTCCAGGCGCACCCGGCGGACGTAACTGGCTGCGCTTTCGCCGGTGCAGGCTGTAAAGACGCGGTGAAAGTGAGGTACCGAGAACCCAGCAACACCCGCCAGCACCTCTCGGTGGAGCGGTTCGTCGAGGTGAGCTCGAATGTAGAGCTTGACCTCCTCGATGCGTTCGGAATAGCCTGAAGTGAGTTGTATGCCAGTCATCATATACCCATCATAATATAACAGAACAACCGTTTGCTATTCCATATAGATCATAGCATACCCATTGCGCCAGTTAATTTACTCCACCAGGCACGCAGTTATTCCGAACTGACGATGCGTACGTAGATAGTCTTCCCGCCAGGCAAGGCGTGGTCACATGTGTAAATCGTCCCAAATCCTCTGCGCAGCCTGCCGCCCGGAGATCATCGCCGTCGGCATTCCCGTGCCGGGACGGGTGCTTGCGCCGGTGAAATACAGGTTGCGGTAACGCGGGTGTTGAAAATCGGGACGGAAGTAGCCGAGCTGCATCAAATTGTGGCACAGTCCGTGCGTGGAACCTTTTACCAGGTTGTAGCGCTTCTTCCAGGAAAGCGGCGTAAAGGTGATCTCGAATTTGATATGCGAATCAAGGTCGCTGATGCCCAATGATGCCAGGCGGCGAAAAATGTGTTCACGGGCTTTGTCGCGCAGGGCAGCCCAATCCTGTTCGCCGTTCTCGCTCATGTGACCAACCGTGGCGATTGCGATAATCGTATCCTCCCCCGCCGGAGCCATGGAGGCATCCAGCCGGGCTGGGGCGTGGATATAAAGGCTTGGGTTGGCAGGCAGGCTGAGGTCATGAATGATCGAGTCGAAGTTCTCGCGATAATCGCTCGCCAGAAAAAGAGTGTGGGGCTGAAGCGTCTCATAGCGCCGGTCCACTCCCCAAAAGAAACTGATCACCGAACAGGAATATCGTTTGTGGGTAAGCTGCCTTGCCTGGTCATCCTTGGGGAGGAGATTTTGATAAACATAAGGCAGGTCAGCGTTGGCGAGGACGACATCCGCCTCGAGCAGTTGACCATTGACCATCACGCCTTGAGCGGATTTTCCATTGACCTGAATCTGTTCCACGGCGGTCTCGAAAACAAACTCCACACCTGCCTCGCGGGCAAGTTTGGCAAGCGCCTCGACAACCCGATACATGCCGCCTTTCGGATACCAAACGCCGTGGGCAAGTTCGGTATACGGCATCATCGAAAACGTAGCCGGCGCCTCGAACGGGCTTAACCCCATGTACACATCTTGAAACGTGAAAGCGGCTTTGAGGCGTGCGTCCTGGAAGTAGGCTGCCATGTGGCGGTAATGATTTTCCAGCGGCTTGACTTGATAGAGCAGGGGCAGATTAGCGAGAGTAAAGAAATCGGTGGCTTTGCGAAAATCGGGATTGACCAGTCGCTCGATGCCGAGATGATAATGACGATAGCCCTCCTCCAGGTAGCGCAGCAAACCTTGAAAACTTCCCCGCTCGAAGGTCTCCACCTGTTCCTGCATAGACTTCATATCCGATGTGAGCCGGAGCTGGCTGCCATCATCGAACACCAGGTGATAGGTCGGGTCAACGCGCTGCAAATCCAACACGCTGCGCATGGCTGCGCCGAGCTCGGCAAACTCGGCTTCATACAGTAACGGCATGACCAGCAGCGTGGGTCCCGTATCGAAATGATGCCCATCACGGTCAATCCGGTCACAGCGGCCGCCGGGGCGGCGGTTTTTCTCCAGTACGGTCACGCGAAAACCGCGCTTTGCCAGATGCGTTGCGGCGGTGATGCCGCCGATACCGGCTCCGATCACAATCACGTTTTTTGTTTTCATCTTTTTATCGCTCCGAAACGTTCGCCGCGTAAATGTTCGTATGCGCGGCGGCTAGACCAGCGCATCAAGGGAAGACCATGCCATCCACAGGGCGGCTGCCAGGCTCTTTCTTTCGGGATACTCGGAGCGCAGGCAGTAGTGGTCGCGCTCGATGATACTTAATATCCATTCGAAGCGCGCGGTGTACGCATAACCCGCCAGGCGGCAGCGCCGGTTGCGCACCTGCGCCGTGCATTCCCGCCCCAGGCGAAAATATTCGCGCGCAGTCTGAACGCGCCCGCGCACCCACTCGCGGTATGCCGGACTGGTCACGTCCTGCGGCGCAATTCCGTGAGAATGGAGATATTCGCGCGGAATATTGAAATATCCGTTGTCCGCATCTTCGATTGCATCGCGCAGCATGTGGGTGATATGCGCGGCAGTGACGGCTGAATAGCGCGCTTCGTGATGCGGCGATGGGTCATCGTGACCGATAAAATGATAGATTGCCTCCGTAACCGCCACAGCCAGTTTGCGCGAGTACTCGCACAACTCCTCTTGCGAAATGACTTTGCCCTGCCGGGCTGCATCGAAAACCAGGATATCCATCATGTTATGCAGGTAGAGGGACAATCCGCTGTTCTTTTCGGTGTCGTGGTTCACCAAATCTACCAGCATTTTTTCTTCGGCGCATACTGCGGCGGGCGGTTCGCCGCGATAACATGCGTTCAGCAAAGATTGCTGCCGTTTGGCAAAGGCAATCTTTGCTGCCGGGGAGGCGCTTGATTCATCAATACGGTCGTCCACCCAGCGGAAGTACCCATATGCCCGGTAGGCATCCTCAACGCGCTCGCGATCCGCGAAAAGCCGGATGGTGTAATAGGTTTGTTTACTGGCTGATTTGGTAATCTTCGCGGCGAGTAAACCGCTTGGCAATGACTGGATTTCCATTTTCCCTCGATAAACCTCCGTTGGCGCATTTCCGCGCCTTCATGAAGGTATACGAATGGAATTTTCCAGGGTTGCGCCGCGCACAAGCCGTTAACAATTCATAGCTCGACCGATCAACCGGACTGCCTCGCTCACCCCGTCTTCCGCGCGGATTTTTTCGCCGAGTGCGGCGGCTTTTGCCCGCATCTCCGCCGTTTTCATTTGAACGAGCGCCAAAGCAACGTTCAACTGAACATCACCGCGCGTACCAATGGTCGGGATGATCGTTTTCATCAGGTGTTTGCCACCTGTTTTACTCGCGCGAGACGGTAACGTAGATCATCGGGCGGCGGTGGGTCTCGTTGTACAGGTAGTTGCCCAGATCCTTCTCGATGTCGCGCGCCAGGTTGCCGTTGGCGTTACCGCCCAGCAGCGCCGAAACCCGTTTGCGGGCTTCCTCCATGACCGAGTCGGTGTCGCGTGAAAGCATGAAGCCGCGGCTGGTGATCTGCGGCTCGCGGCGCAGACCGCCGCTGAAGCGGTCGAGGATCACGTTGACCAGCACGATCCCGTCGCGCGCCAGCACCTCGCGCTCGCGCATCACGTCCGTATCCACCTCGCCCACGCTGGAGCCTTCCACAAAGACAAACGAGGTGGGCACTTTTTCCGCCAGGCGCAGTGATTCGCCATCCAGCTCTAGAACCTGACCATTTTCGATCACGGCGATGTTCTCGCGCGGGATGCCGACCTGCACGCCGAGTTGGGCGTGCTGGTAAAGGTGGCGCACCTCGCCATGGATCGGGATGAGGAAGCGCGGGCGGGTCAGGTGGATGAGCAATTTCATCTCCTCCTGGCTGGCATGCCCGGAAACGTGCACCGGGGCGATGGCTTCGTAGATCACGTTGGCGCCGCGCTGGAACAGGCGGTTGATAGTGCGATAGACGTTTTCCTCGTTGCCGGGAATCGGGTGCGACGAAAGCACCACCGTATCGCCGGGGATGATGTCGAACAAGCGGTTGGTACCGGTGGACAACCTGCCCATGATCGAGGAAGGCTCGCCTTGCGAGCCGGTGCACATGATTACCACGTCCTTTTCGGGCATGGTGAGGGCTTGCTCGATGGAGACTTGCAGTTTTTCGGGGATGTCAAGATAGCCGAGCTTGCGCGCCATCTTGACGTTATCCTGCATGGAGGCGCCGACGAAGGCCAGTTTACGCCCGTGCCGTTGGGCAGCCTGCGCCACCTGCTGCATACGCGAGATGAGCGAGGCAAAACTGGCGATGATGATCCGCGCGGGGGCTTCTTTGAAGACCCGGTCAAGCGCGTCATCAATCACCCGCTCGGAGGGCGTCCATCCGGGACGCTCGGCGTTGGTTGAATCCGCCAGCAGCGCCAGCACGCCGCGCTGCGAAAACTCGGCCAGTTTGGCGTAGTCGCTGGGGCGTTCGTCCACCGGGGTGTGGTCGAACTTGTAGTCCGACTGGTGCACCACCAGCCCAACCGGGGTGGTGATGCCCAGCCCGACCCCGTCGGGGATCGAGTGGCACACGTGGAAGAATTCGATCTTGAACACGCCGATCTGCACCGTGTCACCGGCGCGGACGGTGTGCAGTTTGGCGCGGTCGAGCATACCGCCCTTTGCCAGTTTGACCTCCACCAGCCCGCGGGTGAGCGGGGTGGCGTAGATCGGCGCCTGGATCTCTTCCAGAAGGTGGCGGATGGCGCCGGTATGGTCCTCGTGACCATGAGTAATAACGATGCCGCGCACTTTGGCGCGCCGCTCGGTCAGATACGAGATGTCGGGGATGATGTAGTCCACGCCGAGCATATCGCTGTCGGGGAACATCAAGCCCGAGTCGACGACCAGGATGTCATCGCCGTACTCGTAAGCCATCATATTGCGCCCGACCTCTCCCAAACCGCCGAGAGGGACGATGCGAAGTTTTTTGTGTTTCATTAAGTTCTGTTTCCTGCCTTTAATACAATGTCAATTTTTTAAACACACCGGGTGTGTATGGGTTCAAAATCATTTTCAAAACAAAACCCTGCTCAATTGCAGGGCGAAAAGAACACTGTGGTTCCCGCCTTGATAATATTTTTGAATCAGTTGATGTATTTTAACACAAGCCGGGCGAATTGTCAAAATAAATTCCACGCCAGCCCTACTTCCGCGCGCCGCTCAACCAGACCTGCTGCCCGTCGGAGATCAGTTCGATGCGCCCGTGGCGCGCGGTGGAAACCACCCCCGCGCCGTCCGGCGGACTGAGCCAGCCGAAGTCCGGCGGACTGCCGTGCTGCAGCACCAGCGGCGGCTCGAACGCCTGCCAGTCTGCCAGCGGGCTTTCCTTCAGGTCGTCGGCGGCGAGCAGCAGCAGCGCGCCGTGCAGCGGGGGCTGGACGCGGCGCAAGGTCGCCGCGGGGATGCCGTTGGGCAGCAGGACGCGCAGATTGCCGTAGGTGAGCAGCAGCGCAGCCCGCTCGCCGTCCTGCGCCACAACGCGCAGATGCACGCCCTCGTCCAGTTGCAGCGTCTGACCGCCGCCCAGGCGCAGGGTATTCGCGCCGCTGCGCGCCAGGCTGTCGGCGATGCGGCTGCCAATCCGCCCGCCCGGCGGCTCGACCGCCCAGCAGGCGCTGCGGGCAGGCAAACGCTCCAGCGCGGCGGGCAGTCCTTCCAATTGCGCTGCGCGGCGGGTGGGGATGACCACACCGTCCAGCCAGCGGCGAAACAGCCCGGCTTCGCGCCCCAAGGCGCCCGCCAGGTTGTTGGCGTGCGGCGCGCTGCCGATCAGCACCTGGCTGCCGCCCGGCGCGCGCACCAGCGTAGCGCTGCCTTCCGGCAGCGGCAGCAGCACCAGGTGCAGCCGCCCGTCGGGGCGGCGCAGCGCCCCCTCCCATGTCAGCAGGCAGACCAGCCCGGCGCCCGCCAGCAGCGCGGCGGGCTTGAGCAGCGGCTTAAGCCGCCCGGGCTGGCGCGCCAGCGCGGTCAGCCCGAAGAGCAGCGCGTAAGCGCCCAGCGCGAAACCGCCGCCGATGGCGCCCAGCTCGAGCACTCCGCCCGGCAGGGCGGCGATCCCTTCGACCACGCGCAGGGTGTACGCCGCGAAGGGATAAGCCAGCCAACCCAGCACCTGCCCGAGCGGAGCAAAGATCATGCCCGCCAACAGCGCCAGCCCGCTCAACTGCATCACCAGCGGCTGAACCGGCAGCACCAGCGGATTTGCCAGCAGCGCGGAGAGCGACAGCCGCCCGAACAATGCCAGCACCACCGGCAGGGTAGTCACCTGTGCCGCCAGGGTAAACAGGACATACTCGGAGACCGGCGCGCTCAGGCGGCGCGCCCAAAGCGGCGGCAGGCGGCGGGCTGCCCAGCCCTCGAAGCCGCGCTGCAGCGGCTCGGCGTAAACGATCAGCCCCAGCGTGGCAGTGAAGGACAACTGGAACGAAGCGTCCCACGGCAGCAGCGGATTGAACAGGCACATCACCGCCGCGCTGAACGCCAGCGGGGTCAGCCCGGCGGACGAACGCCCGACCAGCCGCCCAAACACCGCCAGCCCGCCCATCAACGCCGCGCGCACCACCGCCGGATTGGCGCCGACCAGCAGGGTGTAAAAAGAGATGGCGGTCACCGCGCACAACGCCGCCCAACCGCGCGGCAGCAGCCTGCCGAAAAGCGTCAGAAAGAGCGCCGAAAGCACGGTCATATTGAAACCGGAAATGGCGATGATGTGGGCGGTGCCGGTATCCTGAAAGGCGCGCGCCAGGTCGGCGGGCAGGTCGCGCTCCAGCCCGAGCAAAATGCCCGCCAGCAGCGCGGCTTCCGGTTGGGGGAAGATGCGGTTGAGCGTGGCGTAGGCGTGGCGGCGCAGATCGTAGATGGCGCTCATCAGCGGGCTGCCGCGCTGACCGGGCAGCGCCTCGACCGCCGGGTACATCAGGTAGGTATAAATCCCGCGCCGCGCCAGGTAATCGCGGTAGGAAAAATCCGCCTCGTGGGGCGGGGTGAGCGGCGCGCCCCACACGCGCACGCGCTGACCGTAGCGCCAATCGCCGCCAGCCGGCAGGCGCAGCAGCGCTTTGCCGCTGACTGCCAGCGCATCCCCGCCGCCCGCCGGGCGCAGCGATTCGACCTGCACGGTCAGCAGCGTGGCGGATTCGCGCCGGTCCGGGTCGGCGGCGATCCAGCCGCTCAGTTCGGCTTTGCCGAGATCGTTATAGGACGCCAGGTCGCCCGGGTCGAAGGCAGGCTGGGCGAGGCTCCAGCGCAACCCGCCGAGCAGCAGCGCGGCGATCAGCACGCCAAGTGGCAGCGGCAGGCGGCGGCGCAGGCGAGCATAGGCGCGCCAGCCCGGCGGCGCGCGGCGCTCGACCAGCGCCAGCAGGGCGGCGAGCAGCCCGCCAGCCAGCCAGAAAACGGGCGGCAGGCGCAGCAACGCGCCCAGGGCGATCCCGCTCAGCGCGGCAGCCGAGAGCCACAACAGCGGCACAGCAGGTCACTCCGCGCGGCGGCGCAGGCAGGGCAATCCCGCCAGGTTCAGGCGGGGCAGAAACGCCGGCGTTCGCCGCCGGTAGGCGGCGTAGGCTTCACCGAACTCGTCCAGCAGTTTGTCCTCCTCGAAACGCGAGCCGATGATGAAGTAGGCGGTCACCCCCAGGTTGAGCGCCAGCAGGTTGCAGGTCATCACCGGCATCAACCAGAGGAAGAGCAGCGAGCAGGTGTACAGCGGGTGGCGCACCCAGCGGTACAGCCCGTGATCAACGAACGGCGCCGGGCGGCGCAGCGCGCCTTCGTCCAGGGCGGAGTCCAGCCCGACGAAGCGCCCCGCGCCGGTCTGCGCCACCCCGTAGATCACCCCGGCCAGCCCCGCCAGCTGCAGCAAACCGGTCAGCAGTGACCAGGGCAGCGGGATGGCGTATAAGCGCGCATCCGGTAAAATCGCGACCAAAGCCAGCGGCGGCAGAAGGGTCAGCCCGGCGACGAGCGAATAGAGCAGGCGATAATAGCGGCGGGCGGACGCGCCCCAGCGCGCCTCTGCCCAGCGCTTGAGCCGGCGCGCTGCAAGCAGCGAGTGCAGCGCGCCGTACAACGCCATTGCCAGCAAAATCCACCAAAAGCCGGAGGTCATCGGCGGTCCTTTCCCTGAGGATGATTGTATATCAAAACGGGGGATAGAGGACGCAGAAATTCCCCCCGCGCCACTGCTTCGTTTCCAGCCAGGCTGTCTGCGGTGAGGCAGCCAAATGACGTTAATTTATTCCTGGTTTTTGGGGGTAGTTTCGTCGGGAATGGTCTGATCTGCCAGCAATTTGCGCAGCGCATCGAATGTTTCCGGTTCGGGCATATCCGTCAGCAGTTCCTGCAGGCGGGATTGATCTTTGACTGCCTGCACCATCTCCTGGCGCAGAATTAAAATATCGCGCGGCGCGCTGATACCCAGTTTAACCCGGTCACCTTCCACAGCCAGCACAGTGACCACAATCGAATCGCCAATGGCGATGCTTTCTTCAGCCCGTCGTGTCAAGACTAACATTGGCTAGATCCCTCACCCCAGTGATTTTCTTTTGTTCCTCACCACCTGATTAAACAGGCGTTGAGGGATCAACGCAGGTAATCGAACAGGCTGAGGGCGGAAATCGCCCGCCGGCTTACCTCCAATACCGCTTGATAGCTCGTTTCCTGACCGCGCAGCAATGAAATCGCTTCGGCAAAGTCGAGGTCCTCTTTCCTGGAAAGCAGTCCCTTCAATTCGATTTCAGTTTTCTCGATGCCATCCGTTGCGGTTTGCACCTGTCGAATCCGCGCACCTAGCGTGGTGCGTTGCGATTCCAGCGTATTCAGATAGGATTGTAAAGCCTCGAGGGCTGTTTGTAAAGTATTTGGATCATAGGCTACCGCTTGCAATGCGTCGCGGGCAGCCACCAGTCCTTCCACCAGCGGGCGGATTATGCTTTCACCCGGCACATTGAGGATAACATTCTGACCGGGACCGATACTACGCTGCAAAATGCCGCTGTCCCCGTTGTAGATCAGGCTGGCGGCATAATCCGCCGGGAACGGCTGGGCATGAATCTGGTATCCGGAAAAGATGTATTCACCCTTATGGGAAGCATTACCGGTTTGCACCACCTGATTTATCATAGCGCTGATCTCGGTTGCCAGCGAGAACGCGCGCTCATCTCTGCCCATCGTGTCGCTTAACCCGCGTGTGACCAGCCCAATCGCCCGGATCGTGACTGTCTCTAACTGCCCCAGACTGAAATCGGTTGCATTCATCCACTCGCGCGCCAGGTCGGTCGTGTTGCGATAGGCTTGGAGATTAACCAAAGTGGAACGCATGGACATGCTCTGCGATGTGCTGACCGGGTCATCCGACGGGGCAAGATTCTGCTTGCCAGCAGCGATTTTACTTTGCAAGCGGGCAATCGTATCTTTGCTGCTTGCCATGTGTTGTATTGCGTTGTTGACCATGCTCTGATGTGTTACGCGCATTTGCTTCCCTGCCTTCCTTAAAAACTGGACTACCGTCCGACCAAGCCCATGCCATTGATGACCCGGTCCAACATTTCATCGTAAGCCGTCAGCACCCGTGCCGCCGCCTGATAGGCGCGCTGCGCCTTTGCCAGGTTTGCAGCCTCCTCGTCTAATGAAACGCCGCCCACCGATTCGCGCTGGTCGTTGAGCGCGTTTGCCACCAATCCGTGCGTCTGACTGTTCCGGCTGGCATTTTGAGTCATCACCCCAAATGCGGTAACCTGTCCGTTGTAAAAATCATTCAGGGTGTTGTTGCCGATTCCGGCAAGTTTCAGGTGGCGCAGCGAGGCGATGGCGCTGGCGAGCGCATTGTTGCCCGCCTGGCTGGGGGCATCAGCTGCCGCCAGGCTGGCAGCATCTACGCTGCTGTTCAGGCGCATACTGGAGGCATCCGCGCCCAGAAAAAGCGGCAACGCATGGGCATTATTCAATCCATAACCGCCGCCGTGAAGCGTGTTGACCTGGGAGATCAATTCACCGGCTAATTGATTCAAGCCGTTGATTTGCGCCGGAATAATCGAATCGCGCACTTCGAGGATGCCTTTTAACGAACCATTGGGCAGGTTGACCGACTGGGGTGGATTGCCGTCCTTCCAGACTACCTCCACCATGGGAGTGTCACCTGATTTGGGGCGCGTGGTCAGGTGAAGCGCTTGTACTCCGACCACCAGCACCTGCCCACCGATTGACACCAATGCCTCACCGTTTTTGCCGGCATGGGAAACCGCACCGCTCATCTCTGCCAAGCGGTCAAGCAGCACATCGCGCCGGTCAAGCAGGTCATTGGGCTGCTCGCCAACCGACAACACGCGCATTATCTCCCGGTTGAGGCGAGCCACCTCGTCAGCGTAGGAGTTTATCTGCTCCACCTGGCTGATGACCGCCTGGTTTTGGTCGCTGCGAATATGCTGCAATTGATTCCAACGGCGATTGAAACTTTCCGCCAGCGCGCGGGTGTCATCCAACAGGCTCATCCGCAGGCTGAGGTTGGCAGGGTCGCTTGCCAGGTTCTGCCAGCCATTCCAGAACTGATCGAGCTTGTTGAGCAAGCCGGCTTGCGATGTTTCAGCCAGCGTGGCTTCGACTTGCAAAAGAATGTCCCGCTGCGCCTCCCAATAGTTGGCACCCGCCGCAACCGAACGGTATCTTCCGTCAAAAAATTCAAGGTTGAAACGCTGGATCTGCGCAACCTTGACCCCGCCGCCGCGCATACCCGCTCCCATTCCGTTGTGGGCTGCCAGGATCGGTGATGGCATCGTGGTTTCAAGCAGCGCGGATTGCCGCCGGTAGCCAGGCGTATTGGCATTGGCAACATTATGTTCGATGACCTCTATCGTCTGCGCGTGCGCCAGTACTGCCTGGAGCGCGATGTGAATACCTGATGATAGTCCCGGCATAATTAACTCCTCAGGCTCGGTATTCCATGCCCCAGTTGGCGGTTTCGACTACCGGGCGCATTGCCAACGGAGACCGGTAGCCCGCCTCCGGTTGCACCACGCCGACCAGAAAGACCTGGGCTGCGCGCAGCCAATCCAGGCGCGTGCAAGCCAGCGCCTGGTTGTAATCGTTCAACTCGCGCGCCTGTACCGCCAGCGTGCTGATCCCTTCAGCCAGGCGTGAAACGCGCTGCGCAATCGGAGAATCCAGGTAAGGCAACAATTCCCCGATGGAGGTTTCCGGGGAGACCAGCCCGCATTCAAGCGACAACTTCTGAACCACCCTGCGGCGGTTATCCTCGATCACCCCCAGCCGGTCGAGCAGGGCTTCCTTCTCCTCGACAACCGGCATCAGATCGTCACCATTTTTAAGCAACGTCTCGCGTTCGGTCAGGGTTAATTCGATCACCTGCTGCACTTCACGAAACTGCGATACAAGGATCTCTTCCAGATCAAGAACATATTCGGTGAATGAATCGTGATTTACCATTCCATCTCCTGCATGAACACTAGATCAGGGCAGAAAAAAAGCGCGGGCAGCCAATTTACGGGCTATATCTTCCACCTGGATGGTGTAATCGCCGCTTTCAACTCGTTGGCGGATTTGAGCCAGGCGCTCGTTTTCCATCTCCGGCGCGCTTTCGACAGCAGAGCGGGCTCTTGCCAACAGACGGGCATCCGCCGAAAGCGCCACACTGTCGCGGTTGCGCTCGCTGGCGCCCGCTTCAGCAGCGGTTTTTCGCTCCACGCGCTGAGCGTGATCGGCGCTTTGGGGGGCAAGGGGAGAAATACCATTGTTTTCGATCTTCATAGTGCGTACCTCTGTTAAACCTCAGTCGGCTGATAAATCACGTGTTTACAGTATCGGCTGTTCGTTCGAAAACTTTATCCCTTGCGCAGGTTGAGCGCCTGGGCAATCATCATGTCGGTTTGTTGAAAGGTACGCACCGACATCTGAAAAGCGCGCTGCAAGGACATCAGACGGGTCATTTCGGTCGAGAGATCAACATTGGATTGCTCAACCGCGCGAGCCGCAACAGCGCCAAAAACGCCGCTGCCGGGCATGCCCACCTGAGCCGTCCCGGATGCGTCGCTAACCAACCAGACATTATTGCCGTGATTGATCAAGCCTCCCGGATTGGTAAAGCGAGCCAGAGGTAGCTGCCCGGCAATCACCCGCTGGCCATTTTGTAAAGTGGCTTGCACGCTGCCATCCGGCGTGATGTAGATATCGGTTGTTCCATCGGGTATCTGACCATTCCATATCAGCCGGTAACCGCTGGCGGTGACCAGTTGGCGGCTGGCATCCAGCAGGAATTGACCATCGCGGGTGTAACCTGTGGAGCCATCCGGCAGGCGCACCTGGAAGAAACCGTCACCCTGGATTGCCCAGTCGAGCGGATTGGCGGAATTCTTCAGCGCCCCCTGGAACATCATTCCCTGCGTGCTTGCCAGGGTGACCCCTTCCAGTGTTTGTTGATAAAGCAATTCCTGAAAATTTGACCGGCTGGCTTTGAATCCGGCGGTGTTCATATTTGCCAGATTGTTGGAAACCACGTCCAGGTCGAGCAGCCGGCTGAGGATATCCTGCCGCGAAATGGTGAGCGTGTGAAATAGAGATGAATTCATCCTGCCTCCTCCGTTACCCAATCCGTCCCAGCGATGCGATCGTCTTGCCCAGTAATTCGTCCTGATTTTGCACCATCTTCAATGCGGCTTCGTATGCCCGCCCAACTTCGACCAGTTGCGTCATCAGCTGGGTTGGGTTGGCATTGGACATCTCCAACATCCCCTGCGCCACCCGCACCTCACCCTGTCCTGTCGGCTGCGCCGGTCCGCTATACAGGTTGCCTTCGCTGCGTTCCAGTTCCGCTTGCGCATCTTCGAAACGAGCCAGCCCTAAACGAGCCACCTGGGCGCCGTTAACCATCAATGCGCCATTAGGGGTAATCGCCACCTGACCATCTGGCAGACGGATGGGCTGCCCGCCCTCGCTGAGGACAAAATTGCCATCCACAGTCACCAGATTGTTTTGCGCATCGCGAATAAAGCGCCCATCGCGTGTGTAACGGTCGCCCTGTGGCGTGCGCACGCGGAAGAACCCTTCGCCTTCGATGGCGAAATCGAGCGGATTCTGGGTGACTTGTAAACCGCCCTGGGTAAAATCGGTCGTTTGCGCACCCAGTTCAGTTCCAAGTCCCAGTAAACCGATATTCTGCACATGGCGGTTTTGCAGTAAATTTCCGGGAGAATACAGCACCGGCGTTTGCAGCCAGTCCTCCGCCAGGGTCAGCACCTGTTTAAAACCGGGCGTTTCGATGTTCGCCACATTGTGCGCCAACACTTGCTGGCGGGCAGCGTTCATGATCATTGCCGAGACTGCCGAATACATTCCCTTAATCATCGAATCCAACCTCCTCCGTTGGGGGTGTTGCTGCGCTGCTGCACGCACAAAACCAGACGCACTTCCTCGCGGGTCATGCCCATTTGACGGGCGATATCCACCTCAGACATTTCCGCTGAAGCCATCGCGTTGATCATGCGATTCCGTTCCATCGGGTCCGAAGCGGGCTTCGGCGGGGTGGTCGCCGCTTGGCGCTGTTGGGAGATCTGCAGCAGGTGCTGAAAATCCTCCTGTCCGAGAATGCCCCCCGCCGCGCTGGTCTCCGCAGTGGTTAAGGGCTCGGACTTTTTCGCGCTTTGCACCAGGCTGCGCATTTCTTCCATTACCGGGTTGAGCTTATCTGCCTGAGCCTGACGCCCCTTGACCAGCGCCGTCTCGCGCATTAATTGCAGCAAGGTATACGTATCATTGAGGGTAATATTGGGGATGTTATTCATTCTTCATCACCACCTTAAGGTTCAATAACGCGCGGGCGTGCAGCTGGCACACGCGCGATTCGGAGATACCCAGCACCTTACCGATCTCTTTGAAGTTCAATTCATCGTGATAATAAAGCGACAACACCAACTGTTCACGCTCCGGCAGACAGCGGATGGCAACCGCAAGGTCGTTGCGCAGGTCATCCTCCAGGGATAGCTGCTGCGGATCCGGCTGTTTTTCGTCACCAAGCCGGTCGTGCAGGCTGGTTTCTTCATCTTCATCACGTTCGCTGGCGGCGTCCAGTGAGAGAAGGAAGCGGTTCGAATCGACCAGTCCGCGTTGCACAGTGCCGACATCGGTGTTCAGGTAGGCGGCAATTTCCTCATCGCTAGGCTCGCGGTGATGTTCCAGCCACAGCACCTCGATCGCCTTGCGCACAGCGCGCACCCGTTGGCGGGCAGTGCGGGTCATCCAATCCACCGCGCGAAGGTAATCCAACACCTTGCCACGAATGCGAACCGCCGCGTAGGTGCTGAAACGCACCCCGTAAGATGGATCGAAACGATCAACCGCCTCGATCAACCCGATCAATCCTTGATGCAGCAGATCTTCATACTCGCTGCCCAATTCAGGCGTAATCCCCAACCGGCTGAGCAGATAACGCACCAGCGGCACCGATTGCAGTACTACCTGCTCGCGGGCTTCAGGGGTGCGAGTCGCCAAAAAGATTTCCAAAGCGGTTGAGGTCATTTCCTGCACTGCCATAACTGATTAGCCTTCTTGTTCTGCCTCTCTCGCCGATATGGAGCCCGCTGCCGGTGAGTATGAACCTGGCGCACGGGTATCACTACCTTGCCGGGGATTCTGCCCGGTCAACAAACTGGAGGAAACCAGGTAGGAAAGCAGCCATAATACACTCCCCAATGTAATTACGCCGACCAGACCTCGCAGGAAGATATCCACCAGGCTGGCGCCGGATAGGAAAGAAACTACTGCGATCAATAGCGTAACCAGGATCAGCAGCATACCGGATAAACAAAACACCACCTCGATGAAGAAGGGCAATGGGGCAGGATCACCTTTACCGGTAGCTGCCTGCCGCTCGCCTTGCTGAGGTTTTATCTCTGCGGAGGGTGCGGATTTTTTTGCCATTATTCTTTATCCCATCCTTTCCCGAACAATGCGGCTGCCAGGCGGGAAGCCGATGCTGCCTGCAAGCGCCCGGCGGTTTCCTTGCCGTAACAAAAATAGCGGATCGGCTGCACGCTGCGCCGTCCAAAGTTGTAAACGCTGCCAAAAGTGGTGGTCTCGTCCATGCGGGTAAAGACCACCCCATTGAGGTGGAACACACCCAGCGCCGCGCTGATTTGATTCAAATCGCTTTCACGGGTCAGCGCCGATGCCGCCAGCAGGGTGGTTCGCTGGGGAATTTCACTCAATAAACCGCCCAACTCGACCAATTGATCTTCCCGGCACGGGTTGAAACCAGCCGTATCCACCAGGAAAACATCCGTTTCAGTCATTTCATCGGCGATGATGCGCGCATCCGGCGGGTTGTAGATCAGCCGTAGCGGGATGCCGAGCGCATCGGTATAGGACCGCGCTTCGGCTATGGCGCCGGTGCGCACTGTATCGGCGCATATCCAGGCGACTCGTTTGCCCAGATGCTGGCTATACAGCAGCGCCAGTTTGGCAGTAACGCTGGTTTTTCCGCTCCCGCTGGCACCGACCAGGCAAACCCAACGGCTGGAAATTCGCAGCGCGCCCGCAGCGGGCATGTGCAATTCGGCTGCCAGCACTTCCTGCACGTACTGGCGAGTCAGGCTGACATCCTTGAGCAACGCAGCGCCAATTGTCCGGTTTAAACGGCAGAGGATGCGTTCGAGGAAGGCGGATTCCACGCCCTGCCCCAGTAACCGCTGTTCGATCGCGCGCAGAGATTCGGGAAGTGGCGCATCTGCCGGTTTTTCCACGCCAGCGGGCGGCGGATCGGTTACGACGACCTGCTCCGGCACAGACTTGCGCACCGATTCGATCTCCGCCCGGCTGATGTGCTGCGGCTGCCAGCGCTGCGGTTTGCCCGCCGCGGTTTTCGCGCCCGGCGGGAACGCCGGCTGCCCGCCAACCCACTCGATTTTTTGGCTCTCCTCGGTGAATTCAACCCGCGACCCATCCGCGCTGCGGCGCACCAGCTTGGACTTGCTGCTTTCCGTTTGACTCCCGGAGGCAACATTGGGTGGCGGGGAAGCCACCACTTCGATGCCCTTTTTGCCCCACACATTCCAGACCGGTCCCATCGGGATCTCGCGAGCAGAAAGCACAATCGCATCCGCGCCCAGTTCCTGTTGAATTTTCTGGAGCGCCTCGAACATGGTTTCGCACTGATATGTTTTGGTTTCCATGCTTACCTCACCGCCAATTAACTGTGACCATTGCTCAACATACTACCCAACTCCAACATGCCGTGAGCCTTAACGCGCGTGCCCGGACTGACTTCCGAAAACGCCAGCACCACCAAATTGGGCAGCGACTGGGATGCCAGACGACGGAATGCCAGCCGCAATTCCCGCGAACAGAGCAGGATAGGGTAATACCCGCCTTGGGCAAGCGTTTCCATTTGCTCCCCCGCTTTAATCAGGATCATTTGCGCCAGTCCGGCGTCGAGCTGCAAGCCTGGTCCGTTGTCGGCAGACACCAGCGCGCTGCGCAGCAGCGATTCGACCTGCGGAGCCAGGGTAAAGACGTGCAGGGTGTTCTGCTCATCGCGGTACTGCGCCGAAATGGTGTTTGCCATCGTCTGGCGCACCGCTTCCGCCAGAATATTGGCGTCGCGGGTGATCGCGGCATGATTCGCCATCACCTCCAGAATTCCGCTCAAATCGCGGATTGGCACCCGCTCCTGGAGAAGTTTTCGGAGGACTGATTGCACTTCGCCCAGGGTGAGCATTTCTGGCAGCACTCCTTCAACCGAAGCAGGCGATTTTTGGCGCAGTTGATTGATCATCTCCTGCACCAGCTGGCGGCTGAGCAGGTCGGGGGCATGGTTACGCACGGTTTCGGTCAGATGGGTACTGAGCACTGAAAGCGGCGAAACCACCGTGTAGCCCTTTAATTCCGCCTGGTTTTGCTCCACTTCGCTAATCCACACCGCCGGCAAACCAAAAGCTGGCTCGGTCGTTTCGATACCCTGCAACGGTCCGTCCACGCTCGAGCCGGGGATCGCCAACAAACGGTCAATCATCAGATCGCCGCTGTTGATCTCCTGTCCGCGAATTTTTATCCGGTACGCGTTCGGCGGGAGGCGCAGATTGTCGCGGATGCGCACAACGGGAAGGATCAAGCCAAGTTCCGCCATCAACTGGCGGCGGATGCTGGTGATGCGCCGCAAAAGATTGTCATGCGCATCCTCTTCGATCAAGGGCACCAACCCATAACCGATCTCCAATTCGATCGGATCCACAATGACCATTTCCAGCATTTGCTCGGGTGTTTCGGGTTCGCTAATCGCCGGAGATGCCGACTGGACAAGCAGGGCGGCTTTCTCGGCAAGCCGCTCCTTATGGACAAAGTATGCTCCCACTCCAAAACCAATACTGATCACCGCGAAGGGCAATTTTGGCAGACCAGGCACCAGCATCATTAAACCAACCAACACCGAGCCAATTGCCAGGACATTAAAGTTGGATAACTGCTTGAACAACTCGTTGCCGAGTGAAGATTCGGATGTGGAACGGGTAACGATCAAGCCCGCTGCCGCCGAAACCAGCAGTGCCGGCACCTGAATTGCCAGCCCGGCACCAATGGTCAGCAGCACATAGGTTTGCAGCGCAGTGGACAAATCCAACCCGCGCTGCAACATGCCAATAATGAATCCGCCAATGATGTTGACCAGCATGATGATGATGGCTGCAATGGCATCGCCGCGGACGAACTTGCTCGCTCCGTCCATGGCGCCATAGAAATCCGCCTCGGTTTCGATAGCCTTACGCCGCTGGCGGGCTTCACTCTCGTCAATCAAACCGGCGTTTAAATCCGCATCAATTGCCAGCTGCTTGCCGGGCATCGCATCCAGGGTGAAACGGGCAGCCACCTCAGCCACGCGACCCGCGCCGCTGTTGATCACCACGAACTGGATGATCATCAAGATCAAGAAGATGACAAAACCGACCACGTAGTTGCCACCAACGATCAGGTTGCCAAAGGTGACCACAATCGCTCCGGCTTCCCCGTTGAGCAGGATCAACCGGCTGACCGAGATATTGATACCCATGCGCAGCAGCGTAACGAGCAGCAGCACAGTGGGGAAGGATGAGAACTCCATTGGCTGGTGAATGTACATCGTCAACAGAATAATTCCTATCGAGACGGCGATACTGAAGGCGATCATCAAATCCACCAGCAAAGGAGGCAATGGCACCAGCATCAATCCAACGATCACCACCAGGCTGAAAGCCATAACGAGGTCTTTGGAGCGCAGCAATCCTTGCAGCGATTGAAGCATTGGATTGGAAGTTCGAGTCGTGGTTGCCATTGATCTTTTATCCTATCGGTTGGCTGGATGGCTGTCCGGCGCCGCGACCGCGCAGGCGGTAAACATACGCCAGCACCTCAGCCATCGCCAGATATAAATCCGCAGAAATTTCCTGATCAATCTCTGTCGTCTTATACATCGCCCGCGCCAGGGGGATATTTTGCACCACGGGAATGCTGTGCTCGCGGGCAATCTCCACAATTTTTTCCGCCACGCGAAGCGCTCCTTTTGCCAATACGCGCGGAGCGTTCATCCCCTCGTGATACTCGATTGCAATTGCCAGATGGGTTGGGTTGGTGACCACCACCGCCGCTTTAGGCACCTTGGACATCATCCGGTTGCGAGCGATCCGGCGCTGCTGCGCGCGGATGCGGCTTTTGTAAAATGGGTCGCCTTCGGAACGCTTGTACTCTTCCTTAACCTCTTCCTTGGTCATGCGCAGGTTTCGCATCAAATCCCACCGCTGATAGGCGTAATCAGCCACGGCTAAGATGATATACACCGCCCCAACCTGTACCATCAGATCAATTGACAGGTCAGCGAACCGGCTAAGCGCGGCGCGGAAATCGCTTTGCAGCAGCCCTGCAACCGCCGGTAAATTATTTCTCAGGTAACTATATGCCACCCAGCCAACAACCAGCAACTTGAGCAGCGCTCGGACAATCTCGATCAGCCCGCGCAGCGAGAAGATGCGTTTGAATCCTTCCAGCGGGTTGACCCGCTTAAAATCGAAACCGATTTTTTTGCTCGACCAGAGAAAACGGGTTTGTCCCATAGTCGCTACCACCGCGCTCAACATCAAACCAACCAGTATGAATCCAAGCGGGGGCAGAACCTGCACTGCCAGAGAATAGACCATTTCCAGCAGGATCTTTTCGCTAATCTCGACCTGTGTCATCTTAACCAGCGATTGGGTTATCAAGGTGTTGAAGGTGGTGATCATCTCCTTGCCCGGACCGCCCAACAGGAATGCGCTGGCAAGCAAGATTACAGCGGTATTAAGTTCCTGGCTGCGGGCTACCTGTCCTTCTTTACGCGCCTCCTCCAGGCGCCGCGGGGTTGGGGCTTCGGTCTTGTTGCTCATGGGATCACGGTCCAATCAGGGCAATCATGCGCGGGGCAATGGCGCGAAAAAGATTGCCGACCACAGGTAATCCGACCAGAAAAACTACCCCCAACGCGAACAACGAAACACCAATTTTCAAGGGCAAGCCCAAAAAATACACCTGCACCTGTGGAGCAATACGCGCCAGCAAACCCAGAGTCAGGTCGGTCAGGAACATAGCCGCAATGACCGGCAGCGCCAGGTGCACCCCGGCAAGGATCAACTGCGCCGTGGTCGTTATCAGCGCATCCATGCGATCGAGAGGCAGGGCAGCCATCAACGGCAGCGCAGTAAAGGTCTTTTGTACGCCGCCCAGGAAGAGGTGATGGCCATCAATGACCAGAAAATAAAGCAGCGCAATGGTGGTATAAAACTGATCCATTGCCGAACTGCTCTCAGCCAGGGTTGGGTTAAATAACCGCCCGGAGACGAAACCGCTGCCCAGCCCCATGGTTTCGCCGGCAATTTGTAACGCGCCAAAGGTCAAGGAGGCGGCAAATCCTGCCAAAGTGCCGATAAGCAATTCGCGTCCTATCGCAAGGGCATATTCCAAGCCGCCCATTGCGGCGGCTTCGGGCGGGAGCGGCTGCCAGGGAATGATGATCGCGGTCAATATTAAACCCAGGCTCAGCCGCACCTGAATCGGTACGAGTTGCCCGCCCAGCACTGGAACAGCAATTAGCATCGCCAGAATGCGGGTGAGGGCAAGAAAGAAAAGCTGAGCCTGCGCCACAGAAATAATCACAACGGTTCTCTCCCACGGCAGAACGTATCCACAGGATACCGGATTAAGCAGCGAATTTCTGTAAAGGTAGAGTGAAGCCTGGCTAAATACGGCGTAAAAATATCGGATCAATCGCGAGGCAGTGCGCGCTGCATCCGTTCGACCAACAGGTCCGCCTGAAGTGGCTTGACAAAGAAATCCAACGCCCCCAATTTTCTCGCCCTCAGCACCACTTCCGGAAATGCCAATGCAGAAACAATAAATAAGCGCGCACCGCCAAAGCGATCTTCCGTGTAAAGCTGTTCCAGCAGGTGTAAACCATTCACTCCCGGCAGGAACAGGTCAACCAGCAGCCCGTCCGGGCGGTGCTCTGCCAGCATCGCAGGCAATTGTTCCGCCGCCGGGCAGACCAGGGCAGCAAAGCCAGCCCGTTGCAGCGCAAGCGTCGCCAGGTCACGCTGAAGCGCATCGGGGATCAGGAGCAGGAATGTTTTCGCCATAGCAGCCGCCCTTTTCAAT
Source organism: Bellilinea sp. (assembly GCA_039666315.1). GTDB lineage: Bacteria > Chloroflexota > Anaerolineae > Anaerolineales > Anaerolineaceae > Bellilinea. Next base: position 216,064 of record JAVSME010000002.1, read on the forward strand.
GACTCAGAAAACGGATGCCCCAAGCACATCCTGAATACGATGTTCAAAGCGGGTGATGTGCCCTCGTTCTATGGATAAGATTGTGTAGGTATCCGGGTGAATCACGTCACAGAACAAACCCAACTCGCTGCCTTTAACCTGGATCACCAGGTAATTCGCCAAATTGATGATTGCTGGCAGTACCGGGTCGCTCTGCGCCAGCGAAGGGTAATGGTGACAGCGGATAGCATCCACCAACACGATCGGAAACCCCCACCGTTGAGCAATCAACCCGCCCACCTTGGCATGATCCACCCCGATCAACTTTTCTTCCACCTGCCAGAGGGGTAATTTATACTTATGCACGTACATAGTAATATTGCTGTAATCGGTCAATACATACTGATCGAGCAGCAATTTGCCAATGTCATGCAGCAATCCGGATACATACGCCTGCTCCGGGAATTCATAATTCAACGCCCGCGCCAGCCATTCGGCGGCAACCGCCGTACCAATCGAGTGATTCCATAATTCACCCGCGCCCAGTCGGTAACCGCTCAGGCGTTGGTTGAGCGGACCGACCGCCACCGAAGCCAGAAGCAGCGATTTGAGCCGTTTGAGTCCGATGCGCACTACCGCATCGTTTATCGAAGTACACGAACGATCATAGCCCAGGGATACCGAATTCGCCATTTGCAATACCAACGCAGCCAGCGCCTGATCCAACCCAATGTATTCCCCCACCATGCTCAGGCTGGTGTGCGGATTTTCCATTTCCTTGAGGATGCGCGTTACATTAGAGGGAATGGGTCTCAGATGCTTAATGGATTGTAAGATGGCATTGACGCGTTGCGACAACATAAGCGCTTCCTCTTTGGTCAGCCGACCAAACCGGGCAGATTGTTAATCAACTCGGCTGTAAAGACTACAATTTGTTGCAGCATCCATGAACCCAGCATCAGTATCACCAGGATAATGCCGATCATCTTTGGAACAAAAGACAGGGTTGGCTCATTGATCTGAGTAGCCGCCTGGATCAGACTGATCAGGCTGCCAACCAGCAGGCTGATCAGCAAAACAGGTCCGCCCAGAATCAACGCCATGACAATGGCTTTCTGCGCAAGGGTCATCACGAAGGCTTCGGTCATTCTCTTATTGCCTCACTGCAAGAAACTCAATGCCAGGCTGCGCACAATCAAGTACCAGCCATCCACCATAATGAATAACAACAGTTTGAATGGCAGCGCTACCAGCGATGGCGGAAGCATGATCATCCCCATGGAAAGCAACACGCTTGAAACAACCAGGTCAATAACCAGAAAAGGAATAAAGATCACAAAACCCATCGTGAAAGCCGTGCGCAACTCAGAAATCACAAAGGCAGGGAAAAGAGAGACAGTAGGAATATCCTCCAGCGTTTGCGGACGTTCCTCGCCACTCAAATCAAGGAACAGCTGAATATCCTTTTCGCGGGTATGCGCAAACATAAAATTACGCACCGGCTCGACCGCCAACTCAAATGCCGTTTCCTGGTCAATCTTCTCCTGCAAATACGGCTGGATAGCCTTTTGGTCAATTTCCTGGTACACCGGCGCCATGATGAAAAAGGTCAATAACAACGATAATCCAACGATCACCTGGTTAGGTGGCGCGGTTGGCGACCCAATTGCGCTGCGCAGCATGGACAAGACAATGACAATGCGGGTAAACGAAGTTCCCAGGATGAGAATGGCAGGCGCTAACGACAGGACGGTCAACAGCACCAACAATTGCACGCCGCTGGTTACTTGTTTGGGTTCACCAAGCGGATCAACCGTCAGGGTGACACCCGGAGCGGTTAAAGCAGGGTCGCCGGCGCAACCCGCCACGAGTAACGAAAGCATTGCCAGCCCGGCTAATGCCAGAGGTATTCGCCGGCGTAGATTGAATTTGGCAGGCGGGACATTCACCTTCATCGCAGCCTCACGTTGACTAAACCGCGCAGCAAATGATTGAAATCCGCTGCTATCGGAGTTGTATTTTCCAATTGCTCGTCTGGCAGAGAGTCCACTGCCGATATCAAGGCAATACTCTGATCGGTTGCCCCAACCAGGAATTGCTGTCCTCCGACCTGCACCAGGTGCAGCGCCTGTTTGGGCGAAAGGCGCACCGATTCGACCAGCATCATCTGTCCGCTGCGGTTATGGCGGCGCGGATTGCGCGCCCAGCGCATCGCCAGTACGCCTCCACCGACGATCAAAAGCAGCACGCCCGCCAGTCTGGCAATGACGCCGAGAAAATAGAGTGGTGAAGAGTCTGGCGAGGCGTTGCCCGCTTGGGGATTGCCGCTGGCGAGCGCCAGAGCCAGACAAGCCACTATGCCAATGCCCAACAAACCGATCTTAATTTTTTGTTTGCGGCTGGCGCTGCGGTACCAGTTCAATAAGGAGTTGAGCAGGTTATTCATCAGACTGCGCTCTTGCGATTATCGGGAGAAATGACTTCAGTGATGCGCACGCCGAACTTATCATCCACTACAACCACCTCTCCGCGCGCGATCAACAAATCATTGACGAATACATCCACCGGATCACCCGCCAACCGGTCTAATTCAATGACCGAGCCGTTCTGCAATTCCAGCACTTGCTGCAACGTCATCCGCGTGCGACCCAATTCAACCGTCACCTTGAGCATCACATCCATGAACAGGTCAATATTGCCGTTTTCCTTGCCGTTGGGTTTGACCACGCTGCCCCCAACGCGCGCGGATGATCCTGAATTTTCGAAGATTGATTCACCAGGCTCATTGTTCATTCTTCACCTCATATAACCGGATCCGCCGGTTGGCGGATAATCCCGCTGATTTGGACTGCAATAGCACGACCGCTGCTGCCAACCCGAGCCATGAAGCGCTTCTTGCCCACCACCTGAACCGCCAGTGGTTCGCGGATCGAGGTGTTCAATTGAATTACATCGCCCACGCCCAATTGCAGAATTTCCCCCAGGCGTAGTTCAGCGCTGCCCAGGGATACGTGCACCGGCAGCAGTACCCGCTGGATATTGCCAAGCATTTTTTCCCGGGTGGCGTAATCCTGTTGCTGCTCCTTGCGCCCCGAAATCCAAATGTGCGGGTTGAGTACGTTGGCAATCGGCTTTAGCGTGTTGAACGGGATGAACAGGCTCATTGTCCCGGTGGTTCCCTGAATATTCAACTCAAAGGTCAGCAGCATCACCCGCTCGTTTCCCATGATCATCTGCACCCAGTGTTGATTGGTGGTGGAATCTTCCAGGGTCGGCTCGACTGAGACCACCTTGCTCCAGGCCGCTTTGAAATCACCGAGCATGTGTTCGACGAGTCCGCGAAGCAGCGATTGGTCAATCTCTGTCAGGTGACGATCCTGGTAACGTCCCTCAATCTTGCCGCCCAGACGCTGTTCAAGGATCAGATAACTGATGTTCGGACTCATGGTGATCACCACCTGGCTGGGCAGCGGCGCCAGGATTATCAAGTGAAAGAGTGAATTGGATGGAAAATCTTTCAGAAAATCATGGAAACGCCCTTGCTCGGTGTGAACCAGACGCGGGCGCAGATTCGTGCGCAGGAAAGTTGGCAGCGAGGTCGTCAGCCGCTCGGTTAGATCCTCATGCACCAATTCCACTGCCCGCATCTGTTCTTTGGAAAACCGGTCCGGCGACCAGAAATTGTAAGCCGTGATTTTTTTATTACTGCCTTCGCCACTGCGCGCGCGCTGTTCCCCGGACTGATTGATCAATTCGGCAAGATTGACGCTTTCCTGACCGTCGTTTTGGTCAATTTCGATCGCGCCATTTAGCAACGCATCAATTTCAGATTGCGACAGCATGGCTTATTGCACCACAAATTCGGTAAAATAAACGGAGATTAAGTCAAACTCGGGCAGGCGGCTGCCGATTGCCTGCATCAATTCCACCCGCAGTTGTTCTTTGCCTTCGGCTGTGTACAGTTGCTCAAAGGTTTTCGTAGAAAGCAAAGTGATGACCACATCGTCCATCATCGGCATGCGCGCTTGAATTTTTGTCTCAAAGGGGTCAACCTCTGCTTTGGCGTCTTTACTGCCGCCGTGACTATCTGAGGCGGCTTCACCAGACCCGCTGGCTGAATACTGAGGAGCAAATTCAAGTACGATCGTCAGGCGGATATACTTGCGCCCGCTGGGATCCGCCAGATTGATTATTTTGGTTGACATATTGACCATTTTGCCTTCGCCGGGGAGGTAAACTCGCGGCGTTGGGGTTGGTTCGATGGTCGGCGTGGCGTTGATATCCGGCAGCATTGAGCGGGAATAATCGTACACCAGGTGAAACGGCTTTGGAAAATCATCCGGCGCAAACATGATGTACGCCGTTGCCAGCGAGATAAACGCGATGACAGTTACCACCACGAAAGTCATCACTTTCGTTGCGATGTTTAATATTTTCATGACTGTGCTCATATAAAACTCTCCACCATTTAAGGTTGCGCGCTTGGCGGGGCAACGTTCAAATTTTCGACCCCAAGAACGCTGTTTTCAATCGGATAAACGATGATGATGTCCACCCGGCTGTTCATGGCGCGGTGCGCTGGGGTATCGTTCGGGAAGATTGGGTCGAACTCAGCCCGTCCGGTAATGATCAGTCGCTCAGGAGGAATACCTTTCTGGACCAGGAAGATGCCAACTGCCATCGCCCGCGCCGTGGATAATTCCCAGTTATTTCTGTACTTCGAATTTACCGGCAGCGAGTTATCGGTATGCCCAACCAGGCGGATCGGATTGTCAATTGGGCGCACCATCTCAGCGATGGTTTCCAACACCGTTATCGCCGAAGCGGATAAATCCGCCTTACCCGGATCAAAGACTAATTTTTCACTGAGTGAAATCAAGACGCCTTCGATGTTCGTCTGCACGCTGATCTCGCTTCCAAATGAGGTTGAAGCAAGCATTTGGGTTAACTTTCCGGCGACCTCTTCCGATTTTGGCGGGGCTTCGGGGATGCCTGGCACCACGATGGGTCTGGGTTCTCCATCCTCAATCGTCCCTCCGCTTTGGTTAATTTGCACATCAACCACTTGCTGCGCGCCGCCCATGGTGAACGCTGCGCGCATACTATCTGCCAGCCGTTTATACTTTTCGACATCCACCTGACCCATCGAATACAACACAACAAACAACACCATCAACAGAGTGATAAAATCCGCGTAGCTCACCAGCCAGCGTTCGCTATTTTCACCACCTTCACCGCCTCCACCGTGCGCCATGAATCACGCTCCCACTTCTTTGGAAGCCGCCGCTTTCTTGGCGGTTTTTCCAGTTGCTTTTTCTTCGTCGCCCTTAACCGCCGAAGGCGGCAGGTAGGCGTTTAACTTCTCGCGCACAATGCGCGGATTTTCACCTGCCTGGATGGCAAGAATTCCCTCCAGCAGCATGTAGCGCATATGAGCCTCTTCATCGCTTCTGGTTTTTAATTTTGCTCCAATCGGCAGGAACATCAAATTGGCGCTCAATAACCCCCATAAGGTGGCGAGAAACGCGCCAGCAATGGATTTTGCCAGTTTATCGGGATCGTCCAACGATTGCAATACGGCAATCAACCCCATCACCGTGCCAATAATCCCAAAAGTCGGCGCAAAACCACCGGCGGCAGAGAAAAAACTGTACCCGGAGCGGTGACGGGATTGCATCTGCTGGATGTTGATTTCCAAAATCGAACGCACCTGACCGGGATCCACGCCATCCACCACCATCATGATCCCTTTTTGCAGGAATTTATCGCTGATCTTTTTGCTATCCTCTTCCAATGCCAGCAAACCATCCCGCCGGGCACGGTCTGCCATTTTAACCAACAACTCAATCAACTCGTGCTCGTTTGATTTTCCGCTCACTAAGGCTTTAAGCACCAGTGTAGGCAGTTTGATTACTGTCGTAAGTGAGGTTGTTATCATCGTCGCTAACATGGCGCCTACTGCGGTGATTAAAATCGCTGACGGGTGAACAAATAAATCCGATGGCTTACCGCCGTCCATGATCATCACCACGATGACGACTATCACTGCGCCAATCAAGCCTATGATTGTAGCCAGATCCATGTCACTTTCCTCGCTCTATGTCTGCTTCAATGAATTTGCGGCTAAAGGGTTGTGTATGCGCCGGCGGTATTCGATGAACCGCTCCCGAATTTCCTCGGGAGATTCTTTAACCACCAGTTTTTTTTCTGAAACCAGGGTAATAACCGAATCCGGGGTTTTTTCCACGCTTTGTATCAATTCCGGATTCAGGTAAAAGTGTGAACCGTTAAGGCGGGTCAAAAGAATCAACTGACAACCCTTTCTACTTTTTTCCAAAGTTCGGGTAATTGTTACTCCCAAGCAAGACTCTAACATATTGACAATCGCGAATACATAAAGGCGCCGTGAAAGCACTGTAAAGAAAATCTAAAAAACGTGAGGGCAGAAAGTTATCGTTTCCCCCTATCGCTGCCCAATCGGCAGGTTTTTTATCAACGAGATCCAATTGCCGGTTACAATAATCACTTACGACACGTTTTAAGCGCCACTATCGAACAACCGTTTGCGATTGCAACGGTATAATTAAGATATTCAAATACATTTTGAGCAATTTCCTAATCAAAGTAGAACTCTTGGAAACGAAAAATCGGATTTTAATTTTGGACGACGATCTGGCGCTTGGCGGCATGCTGCAGGAATTCATTTCCCGCGCCTGCCAGTGCGAAGCCATTCATATTTCCCATCCAGATGATCTATGGCAAATACTGGAAGAAAAGACATTCGACGCATTTTTCCTGGATTACAAACTCCCTGGAACCAATGGGATTGAAATACTTGAGCAATTGGCATCCCGCCCACAACACCGCTTGATGCCCACGATCATGATGACCGGCGAAGGCAACGAGACCACCGCCGCGCGCGCTATCCAGATTGGCGCGTTGGATTACCTGGTCAAGTCTGATCTGGATTTCACCGTCTTGCCCGCGCTGGTCGAAAAAGCCTTCCAGCGCCGCGCGATCGAACAGATCATCACCGCAGCGCAGCACAAAGTGCAGTATCAAGCCATGCTGCTCAACAACGTTCGCGATGCAATCATCGTTTGGGAACGGGATAATACCATTACCTACTGGAACCAGGCGGCTGAACGATTATTCGGTATTCCCGCCGAAAAGATGCTTGGTCAACCCGTGAATAAAGCCTATTTTTCTCTATTTGAACAACCGGCTCAGCGCAGCGCAGTTGATGAAAGCATCACCCTGCTCGGTGACCGGCGCTTTACCCACCCCACCCGCGGCACAGTCTGGATTAGTTCGCAAATCAGCCGTCTGTACAGCGATGATGACGGACGTACTGCGCTCGGAAGCATGGATGTTGTCCGCGACATTACCGCCTTCAAGATGGAACAGGAAACCCTCGCTCGCAGCCAGCATTTTATCCGCCAGATTTTGGAAACAGTTCCACACATCATTTACATTCTAAACTTGCGCGTTAATCAGTTTCGCTACATCAGCCCGAAGGCGGAGAAAATACTGGAACTGCCTGTTGCGGAAAGCCAGGATGCTTCGCTCGACCTGCTGACCTCGCGTGTTCACCCGGATGATGTGGAGCATATCCACGCGCACTATCAGCGAATGCTGAAGCAGCCCCCGGCAGCAGCCGTTACCCTCGAATACCGCCTGCAATTGTCCACGAATGAGTGGCGCTGGCTGCGCAATGTTGAGACCGTGTTTTCCTACGATGGCGTTGGTGACCCGGTTGAAGTCATCGGGGTTTGCGAGGACATCACCTCGCGCAAAGAGATGGAAGAAAAATTAAGCGCGTCTCAAATATTTGTTACCCAAACCTCGCGCATGGCGGCAATCGGTCAATTGGCATCCAGCATTGCCCACCAGATCAGCAACCCGTTGACAACGATCATCGCCGATGCCCAGTTGTTGCTGCGTGGAACGTACACGACCGAGGAAATGGAGGAATCTCTCAAAGCCATTCAGACGGCTGGCTGGCGGATGCAGGAAGTGATTGAACTGTTAATGAAGTTCTCCAAACCTTCTACGACCACAAAAAAACTCCTGCCGGTCAATGATACGATCGCAAAGGCTATCCTTTTAGCGGGTTCGCATTTACATTCGGCTCAAATCAACCTGAAAACCGATTTGCTCCAGCCTTCGCCAATGGTTGTAGGGTTCGAACAACGCCTGGTGGATTTGTGGGTTAATCTGCTCCTCGCAGAACACTCCACCGATCAAGAAATTTCACCCAAGAATATCTGGATCCATTCGCGTCTCGCGGAAGGGGAGTTAATCGAAGTGATTATCACGGATGATGGCGAGCGCATCCCCCCTGACCAGTTGGATAGCATCTTTGAACCTCAGTTAATTCCGCGCGGAATTGGGCGGGGCAATGGGATTGAATTGAGCCTGTGCCGGGAAATTGTCCGCCAGCATAATGGCGGCATTCAGGTAACCAGTGAAGAAGGAAGAACGATTTTCCGCATATCCTTACCTACAGGAGCAGAGGGAAATGGACACGAAAAAAATTCTGATCATCGAGGATGATGATATCGTTGCGCGCACGATTGAGCGCTGCCTGCGCGGCGGCGAATACCGCGTGACGCTCGCCAGCAGCGGTGTAGAGGGCTTGCATGCCGCCCGGCGGGACGTGCCCGACCTGGTAATTCTGGATGTAATTATGCCCGGGATGGACGGTTACACCGTTTGCAAGGAAATGCGCAACGACTCGTTGTTGAGCGAAGTTCCCATTCTCTTCCTGACCGCCAAAACCAAAGATGATGAGAAAATCACTGGTTTTGCTGCCGGGGCGGACGATTACCTGGGCAAACCATTCAATGTGGATGAGTTATTGCTGCGCATCAAAGCGATTTTACGCCGCACCCAACGCATGAAGCAAGACATGGTTGCCATTCCATCCCCCTCTGTTACCGAGCAGCCTGCTGGAGAAAAAAAGGAAACCGAACGGCTCATCCGCATTGGTCTATATATCCTCAACACGCGCTCTTTCGAGTTTCACAGCCCTCAAACTGGCAAATTCCGCCTGACACCGGTGCAGTACGATTTGCTCTATCACCTGATGACCCACCCGGGCGAGATCTTTTCACCCAACCGGTTGCTGGATGAAGTATGGGATTACCCCAGCGACGCCGGAAGCCCCGACCTGGTGCGCGTCCATATCAAGAACTTGCGCGAACGCATCGAAGTTGACCCCAAAAACCCGGTCTTTATCCAAACCGTGCCGGGTTATGGGTATACGATTGCCGCTCAAGAAGGAACTTAGGGAAAAACGCGAAACGATATGCAGGCACATGGTTTGTCGGTTTTAACCCCGCGGGAATGGCAGGGCATTGAGGAAATTTACGATGCCATGAGTGAAGACGTTGCATTTGATAAGCGATTAAAAACTTCGCTCGAGATTCTGCTCAAAACTGCCGGGCGTAGCCAGGGCGCAATCTGGCTGCTGGAACCGAAGGAATTGTGGCTGGGAATTAACATCCCCGAGTCTTGGGAAAGCCAGCTTCGCGACCAAAATGGAATGCTGGCTTTCTTGACCTATAAAGCCATTCGAACCGGTCAACCCATCGTGGAAACCGGAAGTCCCGATATCGGTGCGGTGCTGCCTTTGATTCACCAACATCAGGTGCTGGGCGTCCTGGTTTTACCTGCCGGCGCGGAAAATGAAACCGGCATCGCTTACTGGCAGGCGCTGTTGAAACCGGTTGCGCGCTTGATTTCCATCCACCTCAACCAGTCGGATGAAACCGAGTACCACCAGATTTTACAGGTGCACGAATTTCTCAATCAACTCCATCGTCAGGAGGCGCAGCAGGATATCCAACAGACTGCTGCCCAGCTGGCAGCGATGGCGCGCGAAATTTCTCTGGCAGAGGATACCACGCTGATCTTGTTAGACAGCAGCCACCCCCTGCTGGCGATTAAAAAACGACTGGGGTTCGGCGGCGGCTGGAGCGGACAAGTCAGTCTGCGCTTGGAGGACAGCCTGACTCACCAGGCACTGCAAAACCGGCAAATGCTGCAAGGCAGAACCAACGGTAAATTCAATCTGCATCCCGAAATTGATGCTTTGCCGGATCTTCGGGTTGAAAGCCTGATTTGCGCCCCGTTAATTGCCGGGGATGCGCTGCTGGGTGCGTTGCAACTGGTCAACCCGCGCCGCGACCTGAAAAACCGGCTGGTGCAATCCTGCCTGAGTTTGCTGGTCAACACACTCGCCAATGCGCTGGCGGATGACCAGCAGCGTATGCGATTAAAGATCAGCAGCGCAGAAATGGAAGCCAGCCTGTGGGAAATCACCAAATCCCGCAATACTTTGCGCGCCCTTTTCGACAGCATTCCTGCATCCATTTATATTATTGACCGCACCTATCGAATTTTGGCAATCAACCTGCCGCGCAGCCTGCGCGCCAACAGCGAACCACGCGAGTTATTTGGGCGCAAATGCTACGAGGCGCTATACAAGCGCAGCGAAGTGTGTCCCGGCTGCCGGGTCATCGAAACGTTTACCCAGGCAATCTCCACCAATCGGACCATCCACGAGTGGCTGGAAGGTGATCGTTTTCTCGATTGGGAAGTAACCACCTACCCGATTCAAGAGAAAACCAACCTGCCTCATCAGGCAATCTTATTCGAACAGGATATAACCGAAAAACGCAGCCTGGAAGCCAACTTGATCCAATCGGAAAAAATGGCGGCTGTGGGTCAATTAGCCGCCGGTATTGCTCATGAAATCAACAACCCCCTGGCGGCAATTATCGCCAATACCCAGATTTTACGCCGCGAACTGATTAGCGATTCGCCCGACTTTATGGAAACCCTGCACCTGATCGAGACGGCAGGCTTGCGCGCGGCAAACGTGGTCAGCGGCTTGTTAGGCATTTCGCGCAAGGAAAACAAATACGAATTCGAACCGCTCTCGCTTAACGACAGCATCCGCGCTGCGCTTTCGTTGGTTAACCACGACCTCTTGCGGCGTTCGATAACGGTCGAAACAAAATTTCAAGACGATATGCCCGAAATCATCGCCAGTAGAACGCATTTACAAAGCGTATGGATCAATCTGCTCGTCAACAGCATGGATGCAATTGACAAGGAAAAAGGGCACATTACGGTTGCAACGCGGTACACAGAACGCCAGTTCCTGGTCACATTTGAAGACAACGGCAAAGGAATCCCTGCCGAGTATATCAACCGTATCTTCGAGCCGTTTTTTACCACCAAAGCCGCCGGCCGCGGCACTGGCTTGGGATTGGCAGTCACCCAGCGGGTGATCAAAGAACACCAGGGGGAAATCCATATCGAAAGCCGCCTCGGTCAGGGCGTGAAAATCAGCATCAGTCTGCCGGATATCTACCGCGTTTGAACCGCTGACAGGCTGCGCGCCAGGCGGAAGCCGATTATGGGCGACAGGTGGCTGGCGGCCATCCCTTCGCGGGCGGAACAACGCGCCAATTTACGGGTGTAATACCACGCTCCGCCGCGAATGACATAACGCCCATCTGTCCGCTGCTCTTCGCGGCCGTCGTCCGCCCGGTAAGGATACGGCATGTAAAGGCTGCTGGTCCACTCCCAAACGTTACCGACCATATCGGCTGCGCCGCATGGGCTATCGCCGCCCGGAGAATACGACCCAACCGGGGTAGGTGCTTTTTTTGCGCTTTCGGACGTATTGCAACGCCATGGATCAAAGGCGTTGCCCCACGGGAAGATGCGCCCATCATCGCCGCGCGCTGCTCGTTCCCACTCGGCTTCGCTGGGTAATCGAAAGCTGCTCCCGCTCAAACGGTTCAACCATTCAATGTAGGCTAGCGCGTCCAGTTTTGAAACCGCGACGATTGGGTGAAGCGCTTCCTCCAGCGGGTAGCGAAACCCATGCCAGCCTTTGGGCAGGCGGTGACCTGTATCCTGGATGAAAAGGTGGTATTCCAGGTTGGTTAGCGGATACTGGGCAATCTCGAAGGCATCCAGTCTGACCCTGTGCTGAGGCTGCTCAGCATCGAACAAATCGTTGTCAAACCATTCATACGCCCAGTCGGATTCCTTGACCTGCAGGCGTTTAATGTCATCGTCGCTGGTGCCCATCAAAAACTCTCCTGCCGCGATGGGGATCATCACCGGCATACGCATGCGGCTGGCTGCCGACCCCGCCCATTGCGGATCTTTTGGGTATGCGGCATGGGACGTCATCCATTCACCTCCTCGCCAGCGGACTGAAAAACTCGCACTATCTTCTCCAGGTTTTCGCCAGCATCCTGGCTGAGCGCGTATAAGTAGGCTTCACTCCCAGCCTGGCGCTGCGCCGCGTCGATCTGATCCGCCAGCAGCAGGATCGCATCAGCCCACACCGCAGGGTCGTTTTCGATCAAAATTCCAAAAGATGCCATAGGCTGGTAACAGTGCAGATTGCTGGCAATCCATGGGATTTTCATCGCCATGTACTCCAGCAGCCGCAGCGGACTCTGGCGGCGCTCAAATTCGCCTGCCGCCGGCGCCAGAGCAATATCCAATCCGGCAAGCGCGCCTGGCAGTTCCATCTGCCGGATTGGGGGCAGGACCTGCTTTCGTCCGGCAGGCAAGTCCGCGAACAGGTCGCCCAGATTGTCAGTAACGCCTGCCAGCAACACGTGCAGGTATTCGCATTGAGAGGATGCCTGCCGTAAGCCTTCCAGTACCCCGCTTGCCCGCAGGCTGGAGGGAGACGTCCCAGTGCAGTTGACTCCAACGCGGATGATATTCTCTTTGCGCGGAGGGCGAACCACAAGATATTCGTTGATATTCAGGTAATCCGGCAGCATTACAATCCGCCCGAAGGGAAACAGGTCGTGCGCCAGGCTGGGGGTTGGCACGATGACCGCGTCCACAATCTTCAACAGCCATTTCAATTGGTCGAGCGGCGGCGGCGAAATCACTTGCCTGCCGTTTTTAAGGCTCGCCGGCAGAATGCCCTGTTTCCAGAAATCGTAACCTGTCCGATCGGGTTCAATGTGATCAAATGCCGCATCAATTTCGACGAAAATACGCTTGCCGCGCGCACGCCAGCGGGCAATAGAAGCCAGGCTGGCTTCATACAGATAACGGTGCAGGATAATCACATCGGCTGGCTGGCAAACTCGCTGCGCCTGAGTGGTGTTGTGGATAAAATTCTCCAGCGGAAGCAAGTTAACTGTATGCGCGCCTGAATTTTGCAGCGCTGCCGCCGGGTTATGGCAGCGGATATGAACGCGGTAATGGTCTTCGGGCAGGGTGGAATGGACATACACAAAATTCACGTTCGCCACCTCTTTTTAATAATCATTCGGATAATTTCTCCCCCCTGCCAGTATCGCGCGCGACGCTCTGGATGGCGCGCAGCCATAAAAACGCCATTTCGTTCATCTCGCGGGTGAGCGCCATCCGCCGTCCAAGCATACCCAGCGCCTGGCGTTGTTCGCGATCCAACACCAACTCGCGCAGTTGTATATGCCATTCGTCCACGCTCGCCGCCAGGAGACCCCCGGCAGCCCAGCGGCGGAAAGGTGCTGCCGGGCTGCTCACCCAGGGAATCCCCTTGATTCCGGCTTCAATCAACATAGTATCGGAGATCGAATCGTTATAGGGATGGTTGCGTAACGGCACCAGTAAAATATCTACTTGATCCAAAAGGAAAGGATACTCCTCCGCGCCGGTTAGCGGCAAGTACATGCGCCGGTTTTCCGGGACGATATCGAACATTCGGTAGGCTTCAAAATCACCAATAACCACCAGGTGCGTTTGTTGGAATTCGCGCATTACCCGCACCACCGCCCTGCGGATGGATGCCAGGTCCTGACTCTGGCTGGGATTGGCAACCCAGCCCAGGTTGATGGTATCGCGCGGCGGACTTTCATGCAGCCAGATGAAATTCGTCCGCGACCAGCCGTCGGGGATGAATTCGGCTGGCCGCCCGGCGCTGCGCAACGACTCGGCATGCAGCGGCGAGGGCACTGTAATCCGATCTGCCATTAACAGGGCAGCCGCATACGCCTTGCCGCGCGCCGGCGTGCCAAGCCCGAATCCGGCATACAACGGGTCATGCACTGGCAGCAACTCGAAATCCGTTTCCAGGTCAACAATCAGCGGCGCGCCGCGGCTGGTCAGGCGGGCAATTCCCTCCAGCGCTTCCGGCTGCAAATGGGGGTTGGCGGCAATGATGACATCCGGCTGGTTGCCTTGCTCGAGACAGGCTGCCAGCGAGGTATTCACTGTGCAGCCGCCCTGCAGCAGGGCAGACTTGAGCAGTTCTACGCGGTTAGAGCGCCCAAAACTGCGCCCATTGAGCAATAACACCTGCCACCCTCTGCCGGTAAAGGGGTGGATCGGTTTATCGGCTTCATATTCCCCGTTTTGGTCGCCTTCCATCTGCGCGATGAGGTTGGATTGCAAGCTGCGCAGCCCGGCTTCGATTTCCACGTTTCCATCCGCGCGCGCCTGGCGGATGTTGATTTCCAGCAAGGCAGGCAGGATCTCGTCAATTTCATCCAGCCGCTCGGCGATCTCTTTGGCAGGGTTTTCCGCCTGCAAAATCCCCATTAATACCACCGCGGCGTGGTTCAATTCCTGTTCGGAAATTCTGTCTGACCTGCCGGTAAGACGTTGGAGCAGACGTCCCACCTCCGCCGGGTCAGTAGGCAGTGGTTCGCTGGTCGCTTCCCAGGATTTGCTCCATGCCAGTTCAATTTGCTTGCGCAGCGCCGGGTTGCGCGGATCGAGCCATAAGGCGCGTTCATACAGGCGGCGGGCGCTATTACCGTCACCGCCCGACAGGTACAAATCGCCCAGCGCAACCAGCGAATCGACATCATCAGGGTAATCCTGCAGGATGGCATTGAACAGGAGCACTGCCTCTTCAATTCGACGTTCATCCAGACAGGTTCGCCCCAACATCTTGCGCACTTTTAAATCTGGGGCAGCCACAAGAGAAGAAGACACTCTCACCACTCCTCAATGAACCAAAAATCTCAATACCTGGCAGCCCTGATCTGCGGGCTGCATCCCCATCTTACTGTTTCCGCCAAATCAATCCAATAAAACCTTGCTGAAAAACCCGTAAAGAACGGATAAACATCCCGCGCCCTGGTTGCGCCATCCCGAGCACCGGTGACATTGGCTTTTTTTACACATCTGTTGCCCGTTTTTAATGCCGTCTTTACAGAACCTGCCAAGCGAATCGGTTACACTGAGCGCACAATGATTGAAACCTTGCCCCCTTTACCGCCCTTTTCGGGATCAAGTTATGCATCCCTCCTTAACCCGATCAATCCTGCGGCGGCTTCATCCAGGCAGGGTGATCGTTTCCAAAGCCTGCTGGGCATGATGTTGATGTCCGGCGGCGGCTTGGGCACTCAGAGCAGCGGGATGGGCAGCGATTTACTCACCCCGTTGATGCTTCTGCTGCTGGAAAAATTGTTGTCTCACCAGGATAATGCAGCCCAAAGCATCGTGGCTGTAGGTCAAGGCAGCCTGCGCGCGCCAGATTTCTACACGACTCCGCCAGGCGCTCCTTCGCCGACCCCGTGGGGGCTGCCAGTGAGCGGGCGGCTGACCCAAAAATTTCATGCCAGCCACAACGGGTTGGACTTTGGCATTCCGGTCGGTACCCCGGTGCGCACCACAATGGATGGACAGGTAGTCTATGCCGGGTGGAATCATCAGGGTTATGGCAATCTGGTCATCGTTGAGAACGGAGCCTACCGCACGTATTACGCTCATCTTTCCAGCATTCCGGTCAGCGTTGGTCAGCAGGTGACTGCCGGCACGGTGATTGGATTGTCTGGCAATACCGGTAATTCGACCGGACCTCACCTGCACTATGAAATCCGCGTCAACAGGCAAGCCATTGATCCAACCGAGCTGACCCTCAATCGCCCGCCGCGCTGGTAACCCGCCCGCGGCAGCGGATATGGATGGTTGTCGTGAACGACCCGATTTTCCCGCTTGAATGGTTCCGCCAGCTCGCCGCCCGGCGCATTCCGGTCCGGCTGCTCAACAACTACAAAGGTATGCCGATCAGCAACGACGCGGAGATCGAACGGATTGACGAGGCAGGGGTGGTCCTGTCCAGCCATCGCTACCAGATCGCCTGCCTGTACCTGGCGCGCCAGACATACATCCAATTGGAAGCCTTCCAGATCTCGTTGTATGCGCGGGTGGCAGGGATTCAACTCAGCAAACAAAAGGCGCTGCTGGCGGATTTTGAAATTCTGCGCGGGCGGTATTGCAACCGCGCCCAGATCCGCGTCGAGCCGGAAGTAGCCGTGCTGGCAGAGATGCGTACTCGCGGCGGCGGCGATCAGGTTCTCGCTTCACTGGTGGATCTTTCCACTCAGGGTTTGGGAATTTTACTGGAGCGCGGTTTATACCATCCGCGGGATTTTTCGCCCGGCGAGGAGATCGTTCTGCGCTTCCGCCTGCCGGTGACCACACAGAAAGTCAGCCGGTTGACTGCACCATTAAGCCCCAGCCTGGATCTGGACGAGCGTTTCAGCCGCGAAAAGATGCGCGGCATACCCCAAAGCGAGAATCCAAACAACCGCAACACCGCTCCGCTTAAAACCCCGCCGCCGGATGGTCTGATGAACATGCGCGGAATTATCCGCAACATCCGTCCCGGTTTAAGCGCTAACCGTTATCGAATCGGCGTCCTGATCACCGGGTTGGACGACCACGGGCGGCTGACGCTTTACCAGTACGTTGCCAGCCGCCAGTCGGAGTTGATCCGCGAGTTGAACGCCCTGTACGAAGGGCTGGCGCGAATGGGCAGCCAGTCCTTTCGCTGAACAACCTGCCCAAGGGGAGTGATCGGGCGTATCTTTCTGGCGGGGATGCGGGTTCGTTTTGTGATGATGTGGTCAGGTTAAACCTGGACTGTCCCATCTATATCAGTTCAAGTTGTCTCATTTGCTTATCGCTAGGGGTGCCCCGGTTTGATTTTATGGGAAGCGGGTAATTTGAAATAAATAACTCATTGCCTTTTTCCGCTTTTCCTTGTTTGTAATTATTCATCCCGTATTGCAATTCCCAAGTATAGATATTGGCAAATTCAAAGTTTTTTCTGATTTCAGCAGAATCGTCATATGTAATCAGCCATGAGTGATTACAATTTTTCATCTCACTGGCAAATTCATCATGATTAAAACCGGTATGCAAAACCCCGTTTTTGCCGTACAACCTGGATTTGGTAGCCTTGAAATACGGTGGGTCAAGAAAGGTAAACACCTCTTTTCCACCATACGCAATAATGTGACGATAATCCAAATTTGTAATTTTGACGCCTTCTAAAAATTTTTGGAGATTCGCAACACGCCGAATTGACGATTCGGTAAAGCGTCCTTCAAAAGCCAGTTGAGAATAACCACCCGATTCAACCACGCCAGAAAAAGTAATCCGATTCAAGACAAAAAAACGAACAGCGCGTTCAAATTCAGATAAACTTTCCCCATGGATGCCAGTTAATTCATTAAATAATTCTTGCCCGTTTTTCCTTAACAATTTAATTCTTAGAATTTCTTTTGCCAGTTTCTCCGAGTCTGTTTGCGCGTATTTCCAAAAGCAATATAGTTCAGGGTTAAGGTCATTGATCCAAATCTTTAGGGTTGGATAAATCTGGCGTAAGTAAATAAAAAATGATCCTCCACCAACAAATGGTTCTCTATATTCTTCAAAAGAACGGGGCAAAAGAGATTTCATTTGCTGGACGGCGCGAGATTTGCCGCCAGGGTAACGTAATGGAGATCGAATGGGCATTTTCAGGTTTTACCCCGCTTTCGAAAGGGTCAGGCAATTGTGTTCGTTTGTTGGTCTCGAACGGGGAGATTCGGCGTACATTTCTTTTGAACACTGGTTGGTTTGATTATACACTCCGGTGGATTGGCTGTCACCCAAACACGCCGCCGTGTGGGGTAACCCCCCGGTCTTTTTCCATCCGATCATTGCCGGTATACGATAAAATTCCCCCATTCCCACTCCCCACGAGGCTGCATGGACCCCTCCGCTCCCATCCTGGAATTCGACCCCACCCGCAGCGCGATTCTCGAGCCGCGCGCGGTGCGCCTCAGCCAGCCCGCGCCGCCGCGCGCGGTGCTGTGCTTCTTTGCCGATGTGCTCAACCGCCTGCGCCGCCGCGCTCAACTACGCCCGATCGGGCGGCTCAAGTCCGAGATTGGGCTCAACCCGCTCTACCGCCTGGAAACCGGCGGCGAGCCGCTGCTGGTCGCCCATCCGGGGGTCGGCGCGCCGCTGGCGGCCGGCTTCCTTGAGGAAATCATCGCCCTGGGCGTTGACCGGCTGATCGCCGCCGGCGGCTGCGGGGTGATTGACCCCGCCATCGCCGCCGGTCATGCGCTGATCCTGACCGGCGCGGTGCGCGACGAGGGCGTCTCCTACCACTACTTGCCGCCAGGGCGCGAGGTGGCTGCCAGCCCGCGCGCGGTGGCTGCCCTGCAAGCCGCGCTGGACTCTGCCGGGATGCCCTACACGCTCGCCAAAGCCTGGACGACCGACGCCATCTACCGCGAAACGATTGAACGCCGCGCCCGCCGCCTGGCGGACGGCTGCCAGGTGGTCGAGATGGAAGCCGCTGCCTTTTTCGCGGTGGCGCAGTTCCGCGCGGTGACCTTTGGGCAGCTGGTCTATGGCGGTGATTTGGTCGTGCCGGAGGGCTGGGACAGCCGCGCCTGGCACAAGCGCGCCAGCGACCGCGAGCGCATCTTCTGGCTGGCGGTCGAGGCGTGTTTGCGGTTGTGAGCGCGGGCGAACCTGTGATATAACAGGGGTATGATCGCTTCCGACGCGCGCATGCCCGCCTTCGACTACGACCCCACCGCATTGCTGCTGTTTGGCGGCGGCGGGCACGGTAAAACGCTGATCGAACTGGTGCGCGCCGCCGGGACGCACCGTTGGGTGGGGGTGATTGACGACGGGCTGATCCCCGGCTCGGACGTGCTCGGCGTGCCGGTGCTGGGCGGCGCCAATGCGCTGGCGGAGGTCTTCGCGCGCGGTGTGCGCCTGGCGGTCAACGGCGTGGGCGGCATCAACCATCCCGAAGTGCGCCTGCGCGTCTTCGAACGGCTGGCGCAAGCAGGTTTCAACTGCCCGGCGGTCGTCCACCCGACTGCCTGGATCGACTCCTCCGCCCGGCTGGAAGGCGGGGCGCAGGTGCTGGCGCAGTCCTACGTCAGCGCCAGCGCGGTGATCGGCTATGGCAGCGTGCTCAACGCCGGGGTGGTCGTCTCGCACGACTGCCAGATCGGGCGCTGCGTCAACCTGTCGCCGGGCGCGCTGCTGGCGGGCGGCGTGCGCGTGGAGGATTTCGCCCAGATCGGCATGGGCGCCACCGTCAACCTTAATCTGACCATCGGGCGCGGGGCAAGAGTCGGCAACGGCGCCACCGTCAAGGCGGACGTGCCGCCCGGCGCGGTGGTGTACGCCGGGACGATTCACCCGCCGCGCTGAACCTGCATTGGGAGTTAACCTATGTTTCGCAAAAGTCCACCTGCCAGTTCCACCCCGCCGGCGCCCGCCGAGCGGGTCACTTCGGTGCTTGGTCCGGGCATCAACTGGAAGGGCAACCTGCACGGCAGCGGCGGGGTGCGCATCGAGGGCACCTTCGAGGGGGATATTGCCGTGCGCGGGCTGGTGGTGGTCGGCGAGACCGGGCGGGTCAACTGCCCGGAACTGCGCGCCAACACGGTGGTCGTTGCCGGGGCGGTGCGCGGCAACATCACCGCCGAAAAACTGGAAATCCGCGCCACCGGGCGGGTGTGGGGCGACGTGACCACCGTCTCATTTTCCACCGAGGAAGGCGCCTTCCTGCGCGGCCAGGTGCGCATGGAAGAGCGGGTCGAAATTCAAATCGAAGCGGACGAGGACGCCGCGAGCTTCCCGCCCGAAACGTCTGCCGGGCGGGGCTGAGCGCCGATGCCGCTATTGACCTTCAACCAGTGGGTCGGGCTGCTCAGCGAAGCGCTCGGTGTGGTGGCGGTGACCATGCTGCTGGGTATCAGCCCGCGCATCCGCTCAGTCGCGCCGCTGGGTTTCCGCTACCCGCGCCGCGAGGGCTGGGTGGCGCTGGGGCTGGCTGCCGCGCTGCTGGGGCTGAGCGCGCTGATCTACCTGCAGCCGGGCGTCGCCGGCGAGGTTGCGCGCGGCGGGACGGAGTCGCTCTATCCGGCGTTGACCCTGGCGGTGGCTGCCGCCGCGTTGAGCGCCGCCGCGCTTGCCTACCGCCGCCAGCCGCTGCGCAGTGCCGGCTGGAACCGCGCCTTGCTCACCCCGGCTGTGCAGGTCGGCATTGCGGTCACCTTGTTGTCCATTTTCCTGCGCGGCATGCTGGCGCGCCTGCTGGCGGGGGTCAGCGCGGAGCAAGCCCAGGCGCTGTTGCTGCTGGCGGTGATTGCCCTGGCGGAGGAAACCGCCTTTCGCGGCTATATCCAACCGCGCCTGTCCGCCTGGCTGGGCGCAATTCCCGGCTGGCTGCTGACCAGCTTGCTATTCACCGCGTTTTACCTGCCGCGCGCGCTTGCCCTGCCGCCCGAAGTCCAGTTAACCGCGCTGGGCGTGGCGCTGGGTCACGGGCTGCTGGCGGGCTGGATGATGCTCAAAATCCGCCATGCGCTCGCCGCGGCGCTTTACCGCGCTGTCTCGGGCTGGCTGCTGCTGTTGCTGGTGTAGCCGATTACCCGGCGTTTGAACCGGCGGCTGGGAACAGCAGCACGCTCTCATCGAGCGCACGGCGCAAGAATGGATTGCCCCCCTCCACAGCCCGGCGCAGTTCGTCGCGGGTATAAACCAGCAAATCCACACCGCGGTCAAGGTTAAAGAAGGGCAGGTAACGCAAAATACGCCGGATGGGGTCTTTTTCATCCGATTCGCACAGCACGAGCAGCACGTCCACGTCGCTGATGCCGGTGGCGTCACCGCGCGCAAGCGAACCGAACAAGCGCACTTCGCTGACTTCGGCATGTTCCGCTGCCAATCGCGCGGTGACTGCCCTCAGGCGCGCCAGTAAGCCTTCACGATCCAGCGATATGACCCTGACAGAAGCGGAGGATGGCATCAGCAGCCTCGATAGCCTGATTGGCTTTTTCAGCATTATAGTAATCGGAAGGATTGCCTTCCGAGAATCCATTCGGATAACGCGTGGGAATGTAATGAGCATCCAGCAATTGGGCAGCCGCGATCAATTCTGGCGGCGTTTCAATCTCGTCCAACTGGCGCAGCATGGGGGTAATGGCATGCCCCCAAATGACCTTGCCAAAGCCCAGCAGTAATCCCTTGACCGCCTTTTCGGCTGCCTGTTGGGAAGTAAAGCAAGCCCATTCCCAGTACTCGAACTGGTTATCCAATCGAGCCTTGCGCAGGTCGCGCTGCGCTTGTTTCAGCCAATCCATCGAACGGTTCATATCCGGTGCTCATTTCTTCGCCGTTCAAGCCGGCATGATGGTATTGTTATTGTATCATCAATCCTGCTGCAGCAGGCGCTTTGCGGTAAAATCATCCCCATGAACCCCACACCTCCACCTCTTGTTCCCATGTCTTCCCCCGACCTGACCGCCGCCGAGCGCGAGGCGGTGCTGGCAGTGCTGGAAACCCCCCACCTGAGCATGGGCAGCTGCATCGAGTCGTTCGAGGCTGCCTTCCGCGCCCATACCGGTTTGCGCCACGCCATCGCAGTCAACTCTGGCACCGCCGGGCTGCACCTGTGCGTGCGCGCCACGGGCGCGCAAAGCGGGGATTGGGTTATCACCACCCCGTTTTCCTTCGTCGCCTCGGCTAACGCGCTGCTGTTCGAGAACGCCGTGCCGGTCTTTGTAGATGTGGACGAGCGCAGCGGCAACATCCACCCGCAGCAGGTCGCCGCAGCCGCCCGCGATCTGTCCGCCGGGGGAGCGGCGGCGCAGCGCTGGCTGCCGCGCCGCGGTGCGCATCAGCCCGGCAGACTGCGAGCCATTCTGGCGGTGGACGTGTTCGGGCAGCCGGCGGATTACGATCCGCTGCAGGAAACCGCCCGCGCCCATGACTTGCGCCTGATCGAGGATTCGTGCGAGGCGCTCGGCGCGGAGTATAAAGGGCGCACGGTCGGCACGCTCGGCGATTACGGCGTGTTTGCCTTTTACCCCAACAAGCAGATCACCACCGGCGAAGGCGGGCTGATCGTCACCGGTGACGCCACCGCCGGGCAGTTGATGCGCGCCTTGCGCAATCAGGGACGCGCGCCGGGGGATACCTGGCTGCAGCACACCTTTTTGGGCTACAACTACCGCCTGGACGAGATGAGTGCCGCGCTGGGCGCCGCCCAGATGCAGCGCCTGGACGAACTGTTGCGCAAGCGCGATCAGGTTGCCGGGTGGTACCGCGCGCGCCTGGAGCGCATCCCCGGCGTACTGCCGCCGCAACTGGAGCCGTTCACCACCCGCGTGTCGTGGTTTGTGTACGTCATCCGCGTCGAGCGCGGCATTGACCGCGCCGCCCTGGCGCAGCGCCTGGCGCAGCGCGGCATCCCGGTGCGCCCGTACTTCCTGCCCATCCATTTGCAGCCCTACATGGTCGAGCGCTTCGGCTACCAGCCGGGCGACTTCCCGGTCACCGAAGACCTGGGCGCGCGCGGGCTGGCGTTGCCTTTCTCCGGCGTGATGAGCGAGGAGCAGGTCGAGCTGGTTTGCCGCACGCTGAAACAGGTGTTGTGAGCATGGCAGCCGACGAAACGCAGGTTTTTCTCCCACCACGCCGGCGCGGCTTGCTCATTCATTTATTGGTGGGGTTATTTCTGCTGCTTGGCAGCGCGGGCAGCCTTATCCTGGCGCTCAACCAGCCGCAGGGTGGGGGAGTCCTCTTGTTGCTGCTGGCGCTGCTGTTCTTCGCCCCGCTGCCGTGGGTATTCTATCGCGGTTATGCGTTGATGAACGCCTCCTACCGGCTGGAACGCGACGGGCTGCGCCTGCGCTGGGGGCTGCGCGCCGAGGATATCCCCTTGCCGGAGATCGAGTGGGTGCGCCCGGTGGCGGAGCTGGGCTTCCGATTACCCCTGCCGCGCTGGACCGCGCCGGGGGCGGTGCTGGGCGTGTGCCAGGTTAACGAGCTGGGCGTGGTTGAATTCCTTGCCTCCGAGACCAGCAACCTGCTGCTGGTGGCAGCCAGCGAGCGGGTGTACGCCATATCCCCGCAGGATGGGCGCGCTTTTACCCGCGCCTTCCAGCGCACCATCGAGCTGGGCAGCCTGACCCCGCTCAAGCGGTACTCAGCCCAACCGGCCGCCTTTGCCCGGCGGGTATGGGACGACCGCCCGGCGCGCGTCTTCTTGATCGCCGGGTTTGCGCTGACCCTGTTGCTGCTGGTTTGGGTGGCGCTGGCTATCCCCGCCCATCCATCCGTGTCGCTCGGCTTCGATAATCAGGGCAACCCGCTGCCACCTGTGGCGGGCGAGCAGTTGCTGTTGCTGCCGGTGCTGGGCATCCTCATTTACCTTGCCAACCTGCTGAGCGGGATTTATTTCTACCGCCGCGAACCCAGCCGTCCGGTGGCGTTCATGCTGTGGATCGCCTCCGCCTTCACCCCGCTGCTGTTCCTCATCGCGGTGGCGATCATCACCCTGTGAGGTTGGGAGACTGCCATGCCGAACGCATTTGGAGAGACGTTTTTGTGGCTGCAACTGCTGCTCGGCGTTGGACTTGCGGCGCTGATCTCGCTGGCGGCGTATGCTGCCCGCTCGCTCAGCCGCAGCGGCGCAGTCGCCGCTGCCCTGCTCGGAAGCGCTGTGTTCGGGCTGGGCGGGCTGCCCTGGGCGGGCTTGTTGCTCGGCTTCTTCATCTCATCCAGTCTGCTTTCGCGCCTGTTTCGTCGCCGCAAAGCAGCGGTGGATGAAAAATTTTCCAAAGGCAGCCAGCGCGACGCCGGTCAGGTGGCAGCCAATGGCGGCATTGCCGGGCTGCTGGCGCTGCTACAAGCCGCGCTGCCCGATTCGCCGCTGCCCTGGCTGGCGGCTGCGGCTGCCCTGGCAGCTGCCAATGCCGATACCTGGGCAACCGAACTGGGCGTGCTCAGCCCGGTCAAGCCGCGCCTGATCACCACTCGCAAGCCGGTTGAGATGGGCACTTCCGGCGGAATAACCCCGCTGGGCACCCTTGCCGCGCTGGTTGGGGCGCTGTTCATCGCCGCCATCGCCGCGCTCCTCCCTCCTGCCAATGTTGCTCTGCCGCCGTTTGGCGTGCTGCTGGCGGTGACCCTGGCGGGGTTGGCTGGCAGCCTGGTCGATTCACTGCTCGGCGCGACGGTGCAGGCGATCTATTGCTGCCCGCGTTGCGGCAAGGAGACCGAACGCCACCCGCAGCACACTTGCGGCGCGCAAACCCGCCGCCTGCGCGGCTGGAGCTGGCTGGATAATGACTGGGTCAACGCCTTTTGTACCCTCAGCGCGGGCGTATTGGCGGTGCTGGCGAGCAGCGCGCTGATTGCCGGGTAATCCCCGCCTGCCGTGCGCAGTTTTACCCTGCTGGGTAGCGACCTGGACGCGCCAGGCGGCGACTGAATCCATTGGGTGACGGTTTAATCTTCATTGCCGCTCCCACTACCGCCGGAGTCATCATCGCCGCCCGTGCCGGTGTCGTCATCCCCGCCTGAATCATCGCTGCCCGTGCCGGAGTCGTCATCCCCGCCCTCGCGCGAGGCATCTTCGGTGGCTTGGTTTTGCGGAATTGGTTGGGGGGTGGCAGGCAGCGGGCTGAGGGTGGGCTGCGCATCCACTGCGCCCGCCCCGCGAATGTTGAGAGCGATAAATTCGTTGATGCCAGTGCGGATGGCAGTAACGCCAACCAGGTCGCCCACCTGAGCCGAGCCATAAATCTCGCTCACCGCGCTTAACCGCAGGTGCAGCTCATCCACCACCCATTCACTGCCGTTCTGAGACTGGATAACCCCGCGCAGCTGGAACAGGCGCACGCTCAAACGACTGGCCAGCAGCCCTTCGTCGCGGCGCACATTGCCTTTCACGTCCACGTAACTGCCAGTCATCCTGACTGCCGCATCAGCCAGACTGGGGTCAAGTTCAAAAATCACCCCTGCCGCCGACCAGCGCGACGGTTCTTCGCTGCGCAAAAAGCCGCTAAAGGTAACCGCCTGAGTGCTGCCTGCGGCGATCAGCTGGCGCGCTTCATCGGCGCGGCGCAGGTCAAAGGTGTCCGAAAGGGTCAACCTGCCCAGCGCATCGCCTGCCAGGACGAGCTGTACCTGCTCGACGGAACGCTTAACCCCATACAGCGGCTGACCAGGCAGCGCGCGCGCCGATGCCAGCGTGGAAGCGAACATGCCGGTCAGGATGATCATCACCGCCAGCAGCAGCGCATTGGCAAAGCGCGGCAGGCTGAACAAACGCCAGCGGCGCGGCTGAGCCTGCGT
This sequence comes from Bellilinea sp., assembly GCA_039666315.1. GTDB lineage: Bacteria > Chloroflexota > Anaerolineae > Anaerolineales > Anaerolineaceae > Bellilinea. Next base: position 241,477 of record JAVSME010000002.1, read on the forward strand.
AGCGGCGGCTTCCAGGAACTGCGCCCGGCTGCGCATCTGCCCGCTGACCGGAGGCAGATTGTCTCCGTTATACCGCGCTGCCTGCGCGCCAAGCAGCAGCGGGCGCAGCGCCTCGGACTGGGCAGGATGGCTTGCCAGCACCGTTTCCAGGTTTTCACCGGATTCCAGCCGCTGTAAGCATTCTTCTATCAGTTGAGCGATTTCGGTAGGCTGCATGGCTTACCTGCTCCCTTCCAGCTGGCGGCGCAGAGCCGCCAGCGCGCGAAATTGTAATACCTTGACTGCCTCGACGGATTTCTTCATCATCAGAGCGGTCTCTTGAATGGATAATTCCTGTGAAAAACGCAGCGCAAGAACGTGCTGCTGATCGGAGGTCAACCGGCGCATAGCGGAGCGAACCTGGTCCACCGCCAGCGCGCGCATGGTTTCCTCCTCCGGGTTGTGCCCATTGGGGATGGTTTCGTGATCGTCCAGCTGATCGGTGGGGCGGCGGTATCCCTGGCGGTAGTGATCCTGGATCAGATGATGGGCGGTGCCGTACAGCCATCCCCGCAAATTATGAATATCCTGGTTGCCATTCTTCAGATAATTCAGCAGCCGTAAAAAAACCTCGCCGCTAATATCCTCGCAGACCTGTACATTGTCCACGCGGTAGGAAATATAACGGAAGACCAGCGGATAAAAATGATCGTGCAGCGCAGCCAGAGCCTGCGGTTCGAAGCGTTTAGCCCGCTTGAGCAGCGCGGTGCTAATCTCGCTTTCAATTGTGGTGATGGTTGGTGCACGGACAGTCATGGTAGCCAAACCTGTAAAATAAGAAAATCAATGCTCCGCTTGCTAACCTTAGGAATGGGGCTGCCGGGTGTGAGGGGAGCACACCCGGCTTTCACCGCTACTTCGGATCAGCAGCGAACGCTTGGATCAGCCATCTTTACCCTGATCGTCATCATCGTCATCATTGTCATCATTGTCATCGTCTCTTTGATCATCATTGTCATTGCCGGAGCGGTCGTCGTCGCTTTGACTACCGTCGTCATTGCCGGAGCGGTCATCGTCTCTTTGACCATCGTCGTCGTTGCCGGAGCGGTCATCATCGTCCGGGTTGCTTATGCCGGAATTGTCGTCCTGGTTGGTCAGTTCAATCTCACGCGCCAGGTACGTGCCATCGGGCTGCAAGAAAGCATGAACTTTGACCAGCACGCCAATTGCCAGGGCGGCTTTGATCTCGGTGGAGGGAGTGGTTATCAGCGTTTTGCCACCAACCACCAATGCGCCATTCTGAATGCTTTCAATCACGCCGATGAATTCCACTTCATCGCCAGCAGCACCAGGGGGCATGGTTTTCCAGACATCATCGTCGGACAGGACGAGTTCAATCTCACGCGCCAGGTACGCGCCATCGGGCTGCAGGGCGGCATGAACTTCGACCTTCATGCCCACTGCCAGGCTGCCTTCGATTTCAGTTCTGGCGTTAGTAAGCACGGTTTTGCCGGAGATGACATACACGCCATTCTGGATGCTTTCAATCACGCCAATGAATTCCATCTCGACATTTGGCGTTCCCGGAGTTTTGGCTGACCGGCGGTCATCTTCCAGTTTGATTTCTTCAGCAGTCATAACGCCGTTAATAACGTAGCCATCCACGTCAACGTAACTGCCGACCTGGATGTTATTGCCTATGCGCGTGCCGGCATTGACGGCTACCGGGATGGATGAGATCACCCACTGGTCAGCGCCGATCGCCTCGACGAAGCCGTAAAACCAGAAACCCTTTTCGCCATCGTCGGAGTGGCGCAGTTTTACCGATTGAGCGTAGCGCGAATCGTCGGGCAGCAGCACGGCTTTGACCTGCACGCGGTCGCCGGCTTGCAATGCCGAAACGACCACCGATTGATCGTCCACGCGGAAGTGCAGTCCGTCCACTACCAGCGCGTCATTGGAAATTTGCTCCAGGGTACCCTCGATCTCGATACTCCCCAGGCGTACATCACGGCTGCCAGGCTGTGCCGCAGCCGCCGAGAGGGTGGCAGAAGCATCGGCAACCATTGGGGCGCAGCCGGCCAGCACAATTAACGCCAGGGCCGCCAGAAACACTATATTTCTGATGGATTTTAAACGGATTGGGTTCATTTCATTCTCCTTTGAACAGATAATTAGCAATTCGCTACCTGTTTAGTCGTATTCGGAGATGAAAAGTTACGGGTGTTTGCGCTCCAAATCATTACCAATAATCCCTCCCAGCGCGGAAAAAGCCTCTTAAGCCCGGCGGCGGCGCGGAACACGCGGCGGAAGTACGGCGGCATGGCGAGCGGGTCGCGCAGGGTAGCAAAGCCAAAGCGGGCGTAGAACGGCTGCAGCGCGGCGCGGCAGGTCAGGTACAGCGGCGGCGGGCTGTGCGCCAGCAGGTGTTCGATCAGCGCGCGGGCAACGCCGCGTCCGCGCCAGTGTGGGGCGACGACGATCGAAGCCAGTTCGCGCCCGCCGCCGCGGTGCGGCTTGACCTGCCCGCAGGCGATGACCGCGTTGCGCTCGTCCACCACCAGCCAGAAGCGCCGCCAGTCCAGCCCAAGCGGGTTGAGCCGCTCGCGGTACACCAGGCGGCGGATGGCGGCAGCGTCCGAAGAAACCGCGCGGCGCAGTTGCATCATTCAATCGTAGAAGATGTAATCAATATTGCCCGGCGAGCACCCTTTTTCGGTCAGCGCTTGCGCCAGTTCGGAATGGTGCTGCATCCCGTGCAGGATCAGGTGCTGGAGCGCTTTCCAGCGCGCGATTTGGTGTTCCTCGCCGCGCCAGTCGGTCATCGCCAGGCTGTCCTCGATTTGCTGCGGCGACAGGTTGACCAGCAAAGCCTGCCAGGCAGCCTGCTCGCGGTCAAGCCCTTCGCGCAGCGCCGCCAGGGTTGGGCAATCCTGCGGCTGTAACGAAGCGCCCCATTTACCGTTTTGCAGCGCATTCCGCCAGACGGCAACGGCGCGCAGCAGGTGGAAGAACAGGTCGTGAATCGAGCCGCGCCCGTAGTTGCGCGGCTGGTGATAGTCCTCGGCGCTCAAATCACCAGCCAAATCCATCAACCGGCGGGTGAGGTCGAAGTGATAGGCGAACAGGGATTGGAACAGGGTTTTGCTGAACATGCGGTCTCTTTTTTCCGGCGGGCGCTTGGCGGTCTGCATCAGACCGCCAAGCGATAGCGAAGAATCCTGACAGGATTATAAAACAACCCGCCAAAAGCGGGCGTGGCGGCGGGCACGGGTTGAAAACGCGCGCGCTTTGATGATTTAAAAAGAGTGCGCGCGACGAGCAGATAGACGAGTCCCTCGATCTGCTCCAGACGGATGCGGCGAATTATCTGCGCCCTACACTGGAATTGATGGGCTGGTTGTGGGCGGAGTTCGCCAGCCGGATTACGCCGCTGTTAGAGCATGAGTCTAAACCGGGCGGACTGCTCTCTCAACACAGCGCGGATGCGTTCGATGATGACCGGCATCAGCCGTCCCTCGCCAGCCTCCCTCATCAACTCGCTCACCGCCAGCGGCGGGGCGAAATGCAGTCTGGGCTCAATCCGCAGCATGCCCGGCATGGTGAGCTGCTGGAGAATCTGCAGGAACTCAGCCAGCCTGCGCCGGCCAACCGGATGACGGCGCAGGCGCGCCAGCGGATGGTTGAAAAAGCGTTTGAGCAGCACCCCGCTGACCAGGGTCAATACCACCCGCGTCTCGGGTGCCTTGCGCAGCATGATTTCCACACTGCCGGACCACCGCGAGAACCATTCCGCCGCGCCAGGCTGGACGGCCGGATCCGGCTCGATGGTTCCGCCGCCGAATTGGAGCAGCGACCCGCCCTGCTTTAAATGATCAATGGCTTTGCGCAAGGTGACCATCCGCCCGGCGGTATCTTTCACCGGCGGGGCGTAGATCAAATGCTCGCCGGCTTTCTCCAAAGCCGAGTAGAGCGGAAGCTTGCCGGCGATGATGCTGAAATCCTTGCGCGGCACCAGCGAGCCGATTGCCACGGCGTCGTAGGCGCCGGGATGGTTGGATAAAATCATCAACGGACCGCCGGTGTCCAAATTCTCGCTGCCTGTGGCGTGGATCGAGATCGCCAGATGATTAAGGGCTTTCTTGCACGCTGCCGGCAGCCCTCCCTTCGCCGCAGCCTCGTCCGCTTCGGCGAACATGCGCGCAAACCGGTTGGCGGGCAGGTAAAACATCCAACCAAACAACCGCCGCAAGAGACCCGTTTTGTTAAAACCAAAGGCGCCGAATAATTCATCGGTGATGCGCTCGCGAAAATGAAAGGTTTGTTCGCGGAATGCCATGAATTTGTTCCTTGAAAAAAAATCAATCACAACCTCAATTCTTAAACCCGGCGGCAACGTCCGTGACCGCCAGGCGCTGCGCAGAGGAAGCAGCGCCGACATTTTGATTGTTTGTTAATTATACCGAGCCCGGCAAAAAAATTTAATCCCCGCCATTCGCTTTTCGAAACGGACCTGCGTAATATCGTGTCATCCACCCCGTCCTCCAATCGCAGCCGGTATAGGAAAAGAACAATGCGCGCCAATTTTTCAAGGAAGCCGGCCGCCAACGGCGTGCCAACCCGCGGGTGAGCGGATTGGCGGCGATCTCTCCCCAAAATAGGATCAGTTAAATGCCACGCTTGTAGATGGGATTTGCCCTCATTGCTAACCGAATTGGCAAAGTGCGTTGATCCAAACGATTTTTCGGAAATCCATAACGTGGCGTCCGAAATCAAAAATCGTATCAAACGCTTTGAAAACCAGCCCTCCGAAAGCTGGCGAGGGCTGTCAACGCCAGCCGAATCGTGAACAATCGAGTCTGAAAACCATCTTGCGCCGGCTCGAACTCAGGCTTTGTGTCCGGTGATATTTGGGGATTCGATCACGCCTTTTTTGTCCTGTTTTGTGTCACTCTCTTTGCGCGGACACGGCAAACAAAAAAGCCGCCTGGCGGCGGCTTTCGAGAACGCGTATTTCAAATTTCATTATTACCGGGCTGCGCCAGTTCTTTCAAGCGGTCTGGCGAAGCATGTGCAGTTCGCGTTCGACTGCCTCCATTTCGGCTTTCAGGTCGCGCAGGTAATCTTCCAGGCGCTGGATATAATCGTCACGACTCAGGGCGATCATATCGCCATGTTCGCCGCTGCATCCGCACGAGCCGCCACACCCGCAAGTATCATGGTGATGTCCAGACATTCTTGTTACTCCTTGAAACCGGGAATCGGTAAGATTGTTACCATTAAGTAGATTGTCTTAATTTTACAATTTTTATCTTGTTTGTCAAGTTAAATACTAAAGTTCAGAAAAAGGAGAAATAAACTCTCCATGCCGCCGAAATGAGGCAAAAAGGGATTGGTGAGATACACCAGCCCGAGGAAACCGGCGCGCAGTTTGCCGCACGACTCGCCCAGTTTATACAAGAGGAAGGCGCTCAGCCACAGGCTGAAAAACGTCACCCCCTGGCTGATTCCGACGACATCCAGGCGGGTCGCCCAGTCAATAATGGCCGCCAAAAGCAGCGTGTAAAGCGGCGTGGTTGTGCCCAGCACCCCTTCGTCCGGGTTATAGACAAATCCGTATCCCTGAGCAATGTTGCGGGCATAACGATAGGTGATAAAGGTGTCGTCTTGAGTGAAATTGTCTGCGACGCATCCACGCCCTGCCGCGCGGCGCGCAGGATATACCGGATTGAAACGGGGGAGAGCGGCGCTCGAAATTTGACGATCGGGAAACGCAGAGAGGAGAAAAAACCCTATGGCATTGTATGATTGGTACTGCGCGGACATGCTGTCCGGCAAGCTGGCGGCCGAGGTGGTGTGGCAGGATGAACGCGTGCTGGCGTTTCATCATCCCAGTCCGCAGGCAGACAGATCTCTTGGGATCCCCCGCTACCGACCACCGTAACTACGCCGAAATCAAAAATCCTGATCCTATTCTTTACCTCAAGGCTCGGCGCATTTGGCGAGGTAATCGAACCCCTGGCGCGGGAATTTGCGTTCGAACTCCGCCTGAGTCAACGGCGCGCCGGCATCCAGCAGCCGCCATTCCTGCGCATCGACCCGCCAGGACGCAACCGGTTTGCCGGAAGAATCGAAGGCGAACAGGTTTTGATACCGCTCATCCAAACTGAACAGCACAGCGCCGTCATCGCTCCAGGCAGGCGGCGCGTGGCTGCCCGCCCCTGCGGCGTGGACTTCTCCCGACAGGGGCAGAACCAGCCAGGTTTTTCTCTCTGCATCCCCTTCCGCGAAGCCGGTCACGGCAAATTTGGTTTCGGCTGGCGACCAGACCGGCGCACTGGCTGCGCGAATTTCGCGGATGCGGTGAATCGGATCCATCTGGCGTAAATCCAGCCAGTGGATTTCGGTTTCTTCCCCGCCGGCCGGCTGGTGCAGGAAGGCAAAATGATTGCCGTCACCCGCCCTGCCGCAGTAAAATCCAGCCGAGCCTATATCCAATGTGCCGATAAACGCCTCATCGAAGTAAACATCAATCCAGTAACCGCCGGATGGATTGGCGGCGTCCCGGGTCAGGTAGTGAAAGGTCAATGCCTGACCTTCCAGACTGGCAATTTCACCCGCCGGGCGTTCGCCCAGCGTGGGGCGGTAGCCTTCCTGATGCACGATTTGCCTGGCGCGCGCCGGGATGGGCAGATCGAAGCGAATTTCCTCCACTTGAGTGATTGCTACAGGCTGGCGGTTGGAAGAAGCCGCGTAAATTTCAGACCGCAGCAGTATGCCGCGCTCGATGTCCACCCATAGTAGCATCCGGCTGCTTTGCAGAACCAGCGCGTCCCTGCCGGCAACCTGGCTTGCGCCAACCGCCTGCCAGGTTTCATCCGCCGGCAGCAGAGGAGCAAACAAAGCCGTAACAAAAGGTTGCAGCGTTTCAAAGGGATGAATCTGCCAGCGCGCGGCAACCTCGATCCGTTGCGGGAGTTCATCCCTGGTGGCGTGATCTCCGTTCGTGCGCCACTCGGACTGGATGGGGATATCTTTCCGTTGGCTGGCAGCCACCAGCCGATCCATATCCTCCGAAACGAGCAGCGTCCCGGCTCCGTTGCGATCCAGCCAGGCGTTGGTGTACTGCACGGCCGGCGGGTCACCCTGCTGCCAGCGCCAGCCGAGTACCCAGAGGGTGTCCCAGCCGGGCGCGAGCATTTTTTCGAGGATGGCTTCTTTTTCCGGCAGACCGCCAACTTCAAAAATCGGCGGGGAGGGCACAGTCAACGCGGGGGCAGCGCTGGTCTGCTGATCGAGCGGGGGAAGGCTGGTTGGTCCGGCGTTGAGCGTGCCGGAATCGCACGCCGAGAGCGCCAGCAGCAAGGCGGCCGCGGCTAAAACGGCGCGAAGGTTCATGAGTCGCTCCTTACCACAGCCGGCGGATGAGCAGGGCGGGCTGCCAGGCGCGGCGAATTGGATAAAAATTAAGCGGAAAGAGAGATTTGGCTCACTGAATATCGTCAAAGTAGCTTTGTACGGCTTGCGGCAAGGAATCCATTCGTTGATATTCGATCTGGCTGATTTCGTGAAACTTATCCAGCCGGCCATCTTCGAGCAGCTGGTAGTTTTCAACCCGCACAGGTTGGGCGGTTTGGGTGTCCACCCACAGCACATGCCTTATCGCCGGCAGCGGCTCGGCGGATCCGGCAAGCGGGCTGTCGCTGCCGATCTGCCGCTCGATGACGAAGCGGGTCAGGTTTTCCCCGGCAGGCGCGCCGCGTTGAAAGGTCAGATGCACCCCTTCCTGAGCCGCCAAGCGCGGGTCTTCGCGCCCCAAATAAAAATAGAAAGACGGCGAGTAGGGCTGCTGCGGCAAAGGCGTGAACGATTCAGCCATGCTGCGGTAGATGCCGTGCGCATAAATCTCGGTCAACGTCCTCTTCCCGTCTTTCAAAAGAAAGGTTGCCTGTTGATCAACCAAGCCTTCCGCGTTGAAATGAAACCAGATTTCGAACTCCGCCTCGGCGGGCATTTGAGCATCCGCCGAATAATACGGATTGCGTTCGGCTTGCATGCGTTGAGTATAACTGTAGCGCAGCCAGCCTTCTTCCCGCACGGCTGCGTCCAGCCTGGCTTCCAGATCGCGCAGCTGCGCGTAATGGTCCAGGGTGGCAGCGCTTGGGGCGTAAGCCTCGCTGGTTTTGGCTTGCGCGATTCCCGGCAGGCTGCTGCCTGCCAGCAATAGCCCAATGATCAAGCAAAAACCTGCGGCGACGGTTATCCCCCGGTATTTCCCTTTCATGTCAGCTCCTTTCGTTGTTTCGACAATACGATCCACCACGAGGTTGGTTCAAGAACACTTTACCAAAAATACAGGCGGGGGTCAATCAGGGATTTCCCTTAATTTTGCTTGTATTTTTACCCCCAATCCGCTACCATAAGTGCAAGCGGAGCACAAATGTACCATGAGCCTTCCCCCGGCTGACCCAACCCTCCCCCGCGAGCAGTGGCTGGCGCGCATTGCCTGGCTGTACTACCAGCAGCACCTGACCCAGGCGCAGATCGGCGCGCGGCTGGGGCTTTCGCGCGTGACAGTCAACCGTTTGCTCAAAGAAGCCCGCGCCAGCGGCATCATCGAGGTGCGCATCCGCGCCGGATTGGACGACCCGTCCCCCACGGCAGCCGGCAACTCCGGCGACGCGCGCGACCAACTGTGCCAGGTAACCCGCCAACTGTTCGCGCGCGGGCTGATCACCGCCACCGGCGGCAACCTCAGCGCGCGGGTGGCGGGCAAACCGGACGAGGTGTGGATCACCCCCGCCGCCGTCTTCAAGGGCGACCTGCGCCCCGGCATGATGGCGCGCATTGACCTGGACGGCAGCCTGCTCGGCGGCGAGTATGGCGCCTCCAGCGAGTGGCAGGTGCATTGCGCCATTTACCGCCGCCGCCCCGATGCGCAGGCGGTGGTGCACACCCACGCGCCCTACGCCACGCTGATGGCGCTGACCGGAACGCCCTTCCAACCGATTTCGAGCGAGGCGGCTTTCTGCGGCGAGATTCCGGTCGTGCCGTTCATCCTGCCCGGCACGAAGGAACTGGGCGAGGCGGTTGCCGGCGCGCTGGGCAGCCAGGGCGCCGCCGTGCTGATGCAGAACCACGGGCTGGTGGTGGCGGGCAGCAGCCTGCGCCGCGCCGCCGACCTGACCGAGACGATCGAGGTCACCGCCCACAAGTTGATCACCTGCCGCCTGATGGGCGTCCAGCCGGCAGCCCTGCCCGAAGACCTGGTCAAGACGCTCAGGGAGAAGGGCAGCCTGTTAGCCTGACAGCCATCTTGCACAGGGGGACACGCCAGCAAACTTCCCGGCAGCGCAGATTTTCATTCCAGTAATCCCCTGTGATACCGGCGGTTTTCCCCAACCGCCGGTTTTTTTTACCCAAAGCCGCAAGGCTGGCGCGCGTTGGGTTTGTCAAAACCCCTGGATCAACGGGCGCAGAGTCTTCATAACGAGCAGCGCTTGCGCCGCTGTCCGTGCGATAAGGGCACGACCGGGAGCATGGTTCGGCAGGCTCAACCGGCGGCGCGCCGTTTTTAACCCTGTACTTCTGGGCTGAAATCCGCTGCGGGGCAGTATAATCATACGGTATGGATACTCAATCCCCTCCCTCCAACCTGCTGGAAACCGAGCGGCTGATCCTGCGCCCACTGGAGGCGCGCGACGCGCCCGGTTTGCTTGCCCTGTACAGCCTTCCCGAAGTGACTGCGTACATAGACACGCCCGTCATGACGCAGATCGCGGATGCCGAAGGTTGGATCGCCCGCCAGGCGGATATGCAGCGCAGCGGCGCGGGATTGCGCTGGGGGGTGTTCGACCGCGAGAGCGGCGATTTGATCGGCAGCTGCGGTTTTCATCATTGGGACCCAACACGCTACCGCGCCGAAATCAGTTACGATCTCAGCCCGCGTTTTTGGGGGCAGGGTTACATGCGCGAGGCGTTGCTGTCTGTTTTGGCATTCGGTTTCGAGCAGATGGGCATCCACCGTATTGAGGCAATGGTTGACCCGGACGACACCCATTCGCAGAACCTGCTGTATGGGTTGGGATTTGAAATGGAAGGTATCCTGCGCGACCATGACTATCTTAAAGGACGCTTTCAGGATGATATGATGTTTGCCCTGCTCGAGCAGGAGTGGAAGATCACCCACCTGGCGTACAGGTGAGCAGTGCTTCCGCCTGAGGTTGGGATGCCAGTTCTGCCTGGATATCCTCGCGGTGTGAAAAAATAAAATCCCAAAATGCCAGCGCCGTGCTGCCGCCCAGGTTGAGGCGGTGGCGGCACATGTAGATTTCCTGCTCAAAAGTCACCCCGTGCAACGGGATAGCCGCGATGTTGCCTGGTTTCAGGTGGCGCAAGACCATCTGCGAGACGAAGCCGACCCCCACTCCGCGCTGGACGGCAATGGCAATGGCTTCCGAACTGCCCATGCGCAGCACCAGCGGCAATTCGTGGAGGTTGATGCCATGCTTTGCCAACACCGATTTAACCACTCGGAAGGTGCCGGCGCTCTCCTCGCGCAGCACAAAGCGTTCCGTTCTTAATTCCTCGACATCAATTTCATCGCGCTCCGTCCAGGGGTGACCGGCGGGGGCAATCAGGCGGATTGGGTCAATAAGAAAGGGGCGGAATTCGTAGTGGTGGTCGAATTCGTCAATGCTGCTGGAAAAGGCAAACTGAGCCTCGCCTTTCTCGAGCATCTCAAGCGCAGCCGGACGGGCAACCACCAGGCATTGCGCGCTGACCTGCGGGTGATGGCGCAAAAAATTGCCCACCACCACCGGCAGGACGTACTTGCCTGGCGTGGTGCTGCAGGCGATGGTCAGTTGACCGCTGATTTGCCCGCGGTTGTGGTCCACCAATTCGCGGGCGCGCAGGTTAAGCGCAACCAGCTGGCGGGCTAGCGGCAGAAAGGCTGCTCCGCTGTCGGTTAAGTGCAGTTTACGCCCGCTGCGCCGGAAGAGCGCCTCGCCCAGTTGGGCTTCCAGCGACTGGATGTTTTGGGTAATACCGGGCTGAGAAAGGTTTAGTTTTTTGGCAGCCTGCGAAAAATTGAGCATTTCCGCAGCGACGATAAAGATGCGCAGTTGATGGGGATCGAACATGGCAGTTCACCTCCTCGAATCACAACTTAAATAACAGGAGCAATCTCCCATTCCGGCGGCAAGTCGGGGATTGCTCACCGACACGGCAGCAAACGCCGTGCGGTGCAAGTGCACGCCAAACGTCCTTCGGCAGGCACACGGGCTCAGGTTGAGCGCATGGTGAGCCTGCCAAACCATACGCTCAGAGCAGGCAGTGCCCGCTGCGCCCAACGCAGCGCAGGGCTTCCCCATGGCAGTTAACAACCGGCATGCCGGCCCTGGTTATAAGGATATCTTATCGAATTTTATCATAGGTTGCGATAATGGATTGTGACAATTTACACTAAGGATTAGATTAAATAAACATTAAAATAATTAATGGATGTATTTCCCGAAAAAGGAGCAAGGTATGCGAAAAATTCGCTTTTGGCTTGGCTTGGCAGGGCTGCTCGTCCTGCTGTCTGCCTGCGCCCGTTCTCCCCAGCCCACCCCGCAGGCGGAGACCGAACATCCAACCATCCCGGCAGCATCGCCCAGCCCGGTAGTGACAGCCGCGGCGCAGGTGGACTACTGCCTGGAATGCCACACCGACAAGGATCGCCTGATCGAGACCGCCAAGCCCGCCCTGGAAGCGGTCGTGGAATCTCAAGGGGATGGCTGAGGGGGGCAGGTGGCTCCGTTGGAGCCATGGGAGAAAGTTCTGGTCAGCCCGGCTTTCCTGGAAACGACTCACGGACAGTTTACCTGCGTTCAGTGTCATGGCGGCAGCCAATCGCCGGATAAAGACACAGCCCACCAGGGGCTGCTGGAAAATCCACTGACCGATGGCGCCGGTAGCTGCGACCGCTGCCACGCGGAGATCGCAGCCGAATTTCCCACCAGCCTGCACGCTTCGCTTTCGGGTTACACAGTGTCCATGCAGGCGCGCAGCGTGCCGGAAAATCACCCCGCGCTGGAAGAAGCCTTCCAAAATCATTGTTACAAGTGCCATACCACCTGCACCGACTGTCACCTGACCCAGCCGCGCCACCTGGGAGGCGGTTTTCTGGACGGGCACAATTTCGTAAAAACTCCACCGATGACCCGCACCTGCACTGGCTGCCATGGCACGCGGGTAGGCGATGAATACCTTGGCAAGCACGAAGGCATCCCCGGCGATGTGCATTTCCGCGTCGGACGGATGAACTGCGTCGCCTGTCACAGCGGTGATTCGCTGCACAGCACGCCTGCCAGTGCGCGCGGCAACCGCTATTGGGGAGAGCAGTCGCCGGCCTGTACCACCTGCCACACCACCGTCGGGCAGCAGGGCGACCCGATTAGCCAGCATACTCTTCACGGCGACCGACTCTCCTGCCAGGTATGCCACTCGATGCCGTACACCTCGTGCGACGGCTGCCACGTTGCCATCAGCGAAACGACCGGCAAACCCTTCTTTAGTTCCGGGGAGGGTTACCTGACCTTTTTTATCGGCAGGAACCCGCTCGACAACGAGCATCGCCCGTATGAATACGTGCCCGTGCGCCACGTGCCGGTTGCGCCAACCTCGTATGAATACTACGGCGAAAACCTGCTGCCCAATTTCAACCTGCTGCCAACCTGGATGTACGCCACCCCGCACAACATCCAGCGGAAAACGCCCCAAAATCAATCCTGCAACAGTTGCCACGGTAACGCGGATATTTTCCTGACGGCGGACAAGGTCAAACCCGAGGAGTTGGAAGCCAACCGCCGGGTGATCGTCGAGCAGATTCCGGAGCCCGTGCCGGGACAATGATCCAGGATCTGTATGCAAAGACCAAAACGAAATATGCGTAAATGTTTACCACACAGTAATTGAAGGAGAGAAAATGAATCGCAAGCTTGCACTACCCGTAATACTGATCGTTCTGCTCAGCCTGGTGTTGAGCGCCTGCGCCCCGGCGGCAACCCCGACCGCGGCGCCGGTTGTCGAACCGACCACCCCGCCGGTGGTCGAGCCGACCCCCATCCCGACCGAAGTGCCTCAACCGGAAGTGGACATTCAGGCGTTGTGGAGCGGTCTGGTGGCGGAACTACCCGCCGACAAGGGCTATGGCACCATTGCGGCTGCCAAGTTGAACGAGGAACTGATCGAGAAACCGCCTTTCCTGCTGGATATTCGCGAGCCGGCGGAATTGGAAAAGGACGGTTACATCGAAGGCACGGTCAACATCCCGGTGCGCCAGTTGATGGAGAACCTGGATAAACTGCCCGCCATGGATCAGGCAATTGTCATCTACTGTGGGACAGGTCACCGCGGCGGCTTTGCCCTTTCAGCGCTGAGATTGCTCGGCTACACCAACGTGCGCAACCTGGCAGGCGGCATCGGCGCGTGGAAGAAAGCCGAACTGCCGGTGGTGACCGGCTCGCTGCCCGCCGCGCCCGCGGTTGGTACTGCCCCCGAGATCAAAGATCAGGCGCTGTACGACCTGTTCGCCGACTGGTTCGCCAACCTGCCGGAAGGTTTCTTCACCACCAAAGCCGACAAACTCAACGCCGACCTGGTGGAAGGCAAAGCGCTGACCCTGGTGGACATCCGCCGCGAGGATGAGTACCAAAAGAATGGCTACATTGCTGGTGCAGTCAACCTGCCGTTCGAAACCCTGTTCGCTAACCTGGACAAACTGCCCGCCAAGGACGCCCCGATCGTGATCTACTGCGTCTCCGGTCACCGCGGCGCCGTGGCGGCGATGGGTCTGCACTTGCTGGGCTACACCAACGTGGTCAACCTGGCGGGCGGCGTCAACGCCTGGAAGGGCGCCGGATTCGTGCTGGAAGGCGTGGTTGATTGGAATGTGGTATGGGGCGAATTCCTCGCCGCTCTGCCGGAAGGCTTTTTTACCACTACCCCCGCCAACCTGAATACCGCTTTGGCGGAAAAACCACCCTTCCTGCTGGATATTCGCGAAGCAGCGGAACTGGAGAAGGACGGCTACATTGACGGCGCGGTACACATTCCGGTGCGCGAATTGCTCGACAACCTGGATAAACTGCCCGCGCAGGACCAGCCGATCGTGATCTATTGCGCCTCGGGTCACCGCGGCGGGTTTGCCCTGTCTGCCCTGCGCATGTTGGGCTACACCAACGTGGTCAATCTGGGCGGCGGTCTGAACGCCTGGAAGAAAGCCGAATTGCCGGTGGTGACGGGCAGCATGCCCGCGCCCGCTGCCGCGGGAACGGCACCGGCGGTGGATGCGCTGCGTTTGGAAGGTTTGAAAGCCTTCTTTGCCGGCCTGCCGGAAGGCTTTGGCACCATCCGCGCGGCGGACCTGAATGTTGCATTGGGCGAAAGCGCCAAACCCTTCCTGCTGGATGTGCGCACGGTCAAAGAGTTTACTGAGGATGGTTACATTGAAGGTTCGGTCAATTACCCGATCAATGACGTGTGGAACCAGCTGGCGCAACTGCCTGCCAAGGACGCCAGGATCGTGGTGGTGTGCAAGTCCGGCCACCGCGGCGCGATTGTGCTGATGGCGCTGCGCATGAACGGCTACACCGACGTGGTCAACCTGGCGGGCGGCACCAACGCCTGGCTGGCTGCCGAACTGCCGCTGGTCAAGTAAGCCGCTAATTTTTACAGTTCTAAATGGGCGGCGCAACAGCGCCGCCCGCTGTGATACCAACCAGCGCATCCAGCCCGCTGCTTTACGGGGAAAAAGCAGTAGGCTGGATTTTTTAATTATGTCGTAAAATGACATAAATATCCTTTAAGATGCTGTCAGAAGGTATCCGATGAACCATACCGCCACGCGCCTGATCACTCTCATTTTATTGCTACAAAGTCAGCCCGGGCAAAAAGCAGCCGACCTGGCTGCCCGGCTGGGCGTTTCGGTGCGCACCGTGCACCGCTACTTTGCCATGCTGGATGAGATGGGCGTGCCGGTGTATGCCGAGCGCGGACCCTACGGCGGGTTTTCACTGGTGCGCGGCTATAAATTGCCGCCGCTGGTATTCACCCCCGAAGAGGCAGTGGCGCTTTCGTTGGGGGTCAGCCTGGTGAGCGAACTGTGGGGGCAGCTCTACCACGAGGCTGCCCAGGGCGCGCTCGCCAGGCTGGAAAATGTGCTGCCCGACGAACAGCGCCACGAGATCGCCTGGGCGCGCCGCTCGCTGGCGGCAGCCGGGATGCACCGCGCCGATTTGCGATCCGCAATGCCGCTGCTGGAAAAACTGCGCCGCGCGGTGCGTGAATACCGCCGGGTGAGCATGACCTATTGTTCCGCCAGCCACCCGCGCGGCGCGCAGCGCGACCTGGACCCCTACGCACTGATCCACCGCTGGGGCTGGTGGTACGTGGTCGGTTACTGCCACCTGCGCCGCGCGGTGCGCTCGTTCCGCCTCGACCGCATCCAGCAACTGACCCTGAGTGGGCAGGTGTTTTCCCCGCCGGCGCAATTCGATGTCCACGCCTACCTGGCGCAGGAATGGCAGGCTGCGCCGCTGCTGCGGGTGCGCATGCGCTTTGCACCCGATTGCGCCCACCTGGCGCAGTACGGCGGCGGATACTGGCAGGCGCGCGAAGTGCAGCCGGACGGCTCGCTGGTGGTCGCCTTCGATGCGCCCGACCTGTACGCCGCGGCGGGCAGCGTGCTGGCGTACGGTCCCGCCGTAACCGCGCTCGACCCGCCCGAAGTGCGCCGGCTGGTGCGTGAGTGGGCGCAAGCGGCGCTGGAATTGTATTCAGACTTGGATGATGAAAAAAGAGAGGAGCAACATGACCCAGGAATATGAAATCAAAACGGTGGATGCCGCCAACATTGACCGGAGCGGCTTCTTCTGCTACATGAGCAAGCCCAAAGCGCCGGGCTACCGCCAAAAGCGCGACTGGCTGGAAGCGCGTTTTGCCGAGGGTCTCAAAATCAAGATCGTCCACGAGTACGGCGGGCGGATTGCGGGTTTCATCGAATACATTCCCGGCGAATATGCCTGGCGGGCGGTATATGCGCCCGACTATACGGTAATTCACTGCTTGTTTGTCGTGGGCAGCGGCAAGAAAAAGGGCTACGGCAGACAGTTGATCGGCGAGGCGGTTGCCGACGCCCGCGCGCAGGGCAAACGCGGGGTGGTGATGGTCGCCAGCAGCGGCAACTGGCTGGCGGACAAGAAACCCTTCCTGTTCAACGGATTCGAGGAAATTGATCAAGCCCCTCCGTCCTTTCAACTGCTGGTGCACCGCCTGGATGGGGGCAGCCATCTGCCCGCCTTCCCGGTGGACTGGCAGGCGCGCCTGGAGCGGCTGGGCAGCGGCTTGAGCATTGTGCGCACTGCCCAATGCCCCTATTTTGACAGTGTCAGCCAGGGCATGTTCGAATATGCCCGCCGGCGCGGGCTGACCGCGCGGGTGGTCGAACTGACCTCGGCGGAAGACGTGCGGGCGCACTCGCCGACCGCCTACGGCACATTTGCGCTGGTGCTGGACGGGCAGCTGGTCTCGTACCATTACCTGAAAGACCGCCAGTTGGAACGGCGGTTCGATGCGCTTCTCACGGAGGGATAAAGCCATGCAGACGATGGATTTGAAAACCCAATACAAATACCTGTTCACCGCGTCCGCCAAAATACCCGCGCTGGTGGATGTGCCGCGCCTGAAATTCCTGCGCGTGGATGGCGCAATCGAGCCGGGACATACGCCCGGCGATTCGCCGCTGTTTATGGAAAACATGCAGGCGTTATATGGCGCAGCGTACACGCTCAAGTTCATGCTCAAGCAGCGCGCTGACAACCCGCTTGATTACCCGCTCATGGCGCTGGAAGGCTTGTGGTGGGTGGAGGATAACCGGTTCGATATCCAGGTCAAGGACAACTGGTTTTACACCCTGCAAATCCTGCTGCCGGAGGTGATTACGGCAGAAGCGTTTGCCGCGGGGCTGCAAGCGCTGCGCAAAAAGCGCGGCAGCCAGCCAGCCTTTGAGCGGCTGCGGCTGGAGGAGTTTGAGGAGGGACGCTGCGTGCAGATGATGCACATTGGACCGTACGCCAGCGAGCCGGCGACAGTGGCAAAGATGGAAGCCTTTGCCGCGGCAAACGGGCTGCGCTTTCAACGCATGCACCACGAAATCTACCTGGGCGACCCGCGCCGGGCGGATGCCTCGCGGCTGAAGACCATCCTGCGCCACCCGGTGACCGGGCTGTAAACCAGGCGCTACAAGCCGCGCGCGAGCGCGGCGTAGGCATGCATCCCGCGCAGCACTTCCTCGACCGGGATGGACTCATCCACGGCGTGCGCCTGGGTGATCGAGCCGGGGCCGAAGATCAGGGTGGGGATGCCGCACTCGCCGCCGCTGGCGCTGCCGTTGGTACAGTACGGCGCGGTAAACGACTCGGCGGGGATGCCGGCCGATTCGAGCGCCGCGACGGCGCGGCGCACCGCCGGGTGGTCGGGCGGAAGCGCCCAGGCAGGGTGAAAGTCGGGCTGGCGCAGGGGCACGCCGGTCCAGGTGGTGTAACCGGCTTCGTCCAGGCGCGCGTCCCAATTGGGCAGGTCGCTCAATCCGCGCGCGTATTCTGCCAAAATGCTCGCGGCGGTCTCGCCGGGCACCAGGCGGCGGTCGTAGATCACCTCGCACAAATAGGGTTGGGTGGACAGGCTGGGGAAAGGCTGCGACTGGATCTGGATGGCAGCCATCAGCCCGCTGCCCACCTGCGGGTGGGTTGGCAGCGGCATACGGCGGATGCGCTCCACCAGCCCGGCAGCCAGATAAACCGCGTTGCCGGACTGGTCGGGCGAGGAACTGTGGGCTGCCACGCCGCGCGCGGAAAAGGCCAGCCGCGCTCGCCCGCGCTGGGCAATTCCCAGCCGGCAATCGGTTGGCTCGCCGATGATCACCAGGTCGGGCTGCACAGCGTCCAGCACAGCGGACAGACCGGCACCTTCCAGCACTTCCTCGCCCACGCTGGCGCAAAAATATAACTCGCCGCGCAGCTGCTCAACCGGCAGGCTGGCAAGGGCGTAGAGCATGGCTGCCAGGCTGGCTTTGGTATCGGCGGCGCCGCGCCCCCACACCCGCCCCGCGCTGACCTCTCCGCCAAAGGGGGCGCGCTGCCACTCCGCCGGGCTGGTGACCGGCACCACGTCCATGTGGGCATCGAACAACACCCGCGCCCCCGGCTGGCTGCCACTGCGCCGCGCGATCACGTTGCCCAACCGATCGCAGCGCACCGCTTCAAAGCCGAGCGCGGTTAATTGTGCTTCCACCAGGCGTGCGGTTTCATGCTCCGCCCCCGAAAGACTCTCGGCGCGCACCAGCGCTTGTAAGAATTCGATCACTCCGTCGGTTGCATTCATGGCGGCTGCGGTCAGATTTCGTCAATGTTCTGGATGATGTTGCCAACCAGACCGTAGGCTTTGGCTTCCTCGGCGCTCATCCAAAAGTTGCGGTCGGTGTCATGTTCCACCTTTTCCAGTTGTTGGCCGGTCTGGCGGGCGAAAATCTCATTCAGGCGGCGGCGCATGCGGATGATCTCTTGCGCCTCGATCGCCAGGTCCTGCGCGCTGCCGCGCATGCCGCCCATCGGTTGGTGGAGCAAAAAGCGGGTGTTGGGCAGCGAATAGCGTTGTTCAACCGGAACGGCGGCGTAAATCAACGCGCCTGCGCTCGCAACCCAGCCGGTGCCGATGACCTTGACCTTGGGGCGGACAAAGCGGATCATGTCGAAAATGGTGTCGCCGGATTCGACATGCCCACCCTGAGAGTTGATGATGACCTTGATATCCTCATTGGAAATCTCGGACAACAGCAGCAATTGCTGGGTGACCCGTTCAGCCAGTTTTTGGTTGATCTCACCGAAAATGAGAATCGTGCGGGTTTTGAGGAATTTATCCTGCGCATCCAGGCGCGGTTCGCTGTTCGGAGGGCTCGCGGGTTGCTCTTCGGGGGTTTCTTCGGGTTCGGTCTCGAACATGGGGTTTCTCCATTTGGCACGGGTTTCTGAATTTGAGGTGAATAACCTCAACCTCGCATAATTATAAATCAGCCGGATGGGTTTGGCGAGCAATGGCAAAAGCCAAGGTTATACCGTCCGAGTCTGTCGCTAAGCCGGTTGGATGTGAGCAAAGCGCTTGAAAATCGGCATGTATGCTGGTGTGATTGACTTCGACACCGCCACAGAAACCGGTTAAATTCGTTACCAACTGATTTTGTGCCAAACACCAAGCCTAAAAATATTGACAAATAGAAAAATTGTTCTATAATAAGAATATCAGCTAACAAGGAGTAAACGCGATGGTTTCCCTACCGATAGTCAATTCCCCGTTCCTGGAGACAAGGATGAAAGAAACAGTCCTTGATGTTGAATTGCCAACCCCTGTGGGGGAAAAAAATACCGGTAAACCACCCGATTATTCGTTGAGAGAGGTTCTTTCCTCAATGGTTAACCTGCCATTGAGGACCGCCTTTTTGGGTTTGGATAAAAACGATAACCCGCTTTTAATGGATTTAATGGATCCGCGCCCTGGCGCAATACTGATTTGCTCGGACAAGGAAGCGGGCAAACTCAAACTGGCAAAAACACTCCTCCATTCCCTGGCTTTTTCCAATCGCCCCTACGAAGTGCAATTCAGCATCATCAGCGCGCGGACTAACCAATGGCGGTACGAACACCTAAATTTGCCGGACTACATCCCGCACCTGACAAACAACTACGATCGCAATGCAGGTCAGACGGTGCTGGAGGTGTGTGATTTGGTGGAAAGCCGCCAGCACGGACGCAATGAAGGCGCTTGCCGGGTTGTGATTGTGGATGGTTTTGATACAGTTCCCTATATGGATTTCGATGTGCGAATAAATTTTGAGTGGTTGCTTCAGGAAGGTCCTTATGTTGAAATCTGGCCGATTGTATTGATGGACAGCCGTACTGCAATGGAACATAAACAATGGGTGGAAAAATTTAAGACCCGGATCATCGGCAGAATAAAAGATCGCAATGTTGGTACAACGATTTCGTCAATGGGGGGGATTGCTAGCGATCAGCTGATCAATGGCAGCGAATTTGCGGTGCGGGTGAGCAATCGGGAACACCATTTCTACCTGCCGAATGTCTTTTAATTTTCCACGAGGTGGCGCGATGAATATCGGAATGCTTTGGTTCGATAATGATCAAAGAGTTGATCTGGCAACAAAAATAAACAGGGCGGCTGAGTATTATCAAAAAAAGTACGGCGTTTTCCCGGATATTTGCTATGTCCATCCCAGCATGATTACGCAGGAAAAACCGGATCGGAACGGACTGGAAATCAAACCCAACCGGCGCATTTTGCCCAACCATTTCTGGCTGGGTGTGCAGGAAAGCAGTGCTCAATCCATGTCACCTTGATCTCCACGCTGATGGGGATTGTCTGGCTCCGGATCAATCATCATATCTTCCGGCAAGATGCCCAATTCCAGATCCGCGGCATCTTCCAACCCCTCGGCCAGCCGGTTCGCCAGCCGGCGGAATAAATTGAACATTCTTCGGATTGGATTGGGTGAAAAACCTTCCTTGAAACTGCGGGCGGCCTGTTCGAGATTGATTTCCTGACGAAATTCTTCCCGCAGATAATACAGATGTTCGATGATCCAGATATACAGGTCTGCACCGGTTCTATCGGGAAACTCTTTGCATATTCCCTGCTCCGTGATTACTTTCATCAAAGGCAAGTACACCTCATCATACCAGGCTGCAACCGCTTCCCCGTATGGCACTTCCGCCTGACGTTTTTCGCCCATGTACCACCGGTGGACATTAATGTGTTCCAGCAATTTGGGATATTGACCAGGCAGACTTAATTCAATTTCCTCGTCCGGACGAATCTCGTTCAAGCGGGTGATGCGGAAAAATTCCGATTTTTCTTGCAAGCGAATTATGCCGTCAATATCGGTATGCTCGTCAATGGGCAGGTCGGTGACGACCTCCGTGATATATGCGTCAATGAATTTCTGTCCTTTTTCCTTGGCAACTGAAACGCGATGGTTGCCATCCTTGACAAAAAACACATCCCCAACCTTATACACCTCAATCGGCGGCAGTTCGATATCCTTTAATTTTGCTACGTCAATGCTGATCCAACGACCGCTGGTCTGGCGGTGGCGGGGAAGAAAGGCGCGGTCGAAATCGTTATAACGACCGACGCTGCCAACGATTTTTTCGATCGCTATCTGGCGGACGCCGATGTCGTGTTGTCCTTGAACCGGCAAGTATTTTCGCACTTCATCAAAAGCAAGCAACTGGTTTGGTGATTTGTTGATCCAACCGAGAACCGACCGCCAAAAACCTTTGCGTAATGCCTGCTCAAAGTCTTCGTGGGCTATGCGATCGAAAAACCTGGAATTTAAAGGGTCATTCATGCTTTATACCTCCGCTCCAAGTTACAATTCGACCTCGGGGAGGGAGAAGGACGGAGAATTGCGCTTTAGGGCGAGTTCACGGTAGCCAAAACAATTCACCACCGTCGTGTTATAAAAGCGCGTTTCGGTTTTGGTGTTGTTGCGGTAGACGTGAATATGTCCGTGTAAATGGTAGGCGGGACTAAAGACCTTCAGCAACCAGCGAAATGCCTTGATCCCGCGATGCGGCAGGTCATCCATGTCATGTATACCCCAGGGCGGGGCGTGGGTGACGAAGATGTCCAGAAAACGCCCGTGCCTGATCCGGTTGTAAAATAAACCGGGTATCAATCCAAACGCCATCAGCCACATTTCGGCTTGAGAATATTGGTGCGCGCCGTAATTATAGCGTAGGCTGCCTTCAATGCCCGCCAGCAGTAATCCTTGCGCGGTGCGATGATGGCGGAAGTGCAGATCAACAGCGCCCCAGGGTGACGAGCGTTCGCCGGCGGTGGTGATTTCCACTGCGCTGGCGTGGTTTCCACGCACATAATATAACGGACGGTCCAACATGCTGATTATAAATTCCAGGTAATAGTAGGGCAGGTCGCCGCAACTGATTACCAGATCAACGTTCTTGAAGCGCTGGGCTATTTGAACGTTGTAGATAAATCCCAATTCGACATCACTAACTGCAAGGATATTCATTCCTGCCCGGCACCAACGTCTTTTTCCCGTTCGGGGAAAGGACGCTCGTTGGCGCTGCCCAGAGCGACTGCCATGGCGATGGCATGAGTCCTGGTATGAGTGATGCTCACCGACCAATGTTCCAGTCCCAGATACCTGGCAATTCTGGCAGCGTTTCCGTGCAAGTATAGCACGGGTTCGCCCCGCTGCCCATCCAGGCATTCGATATCCTGCCAGCGGACGAAGCCGATTCCGGTGCCAAGCGCTTTGGACACGGCTTCTTTGACTGCGAAGCGCCCGCCGAAATAATCAAACTGGTTGCCAGACTGCATTAATTCGGCAGGGGTGAAAACGCGCCTCAGAAAGCGTTCACGGATGGAAGGCTTGACCGAATCGAAGCGCTCAAGTTCAACCATGTCAACGCCGGTGCGCAGGATCATCCGAATTCGCTCCCGTCTGGTCCGGCGCTGACGATGACCATTTTTTCCAGCGCCAAAAAGCGGCGGGCTGTTTCCAGCACCTGCTCGCGGCTGACCGATTCGATTAAGGCGGGGTAACGACGGTAGTAATCCAGCCCGAGTTGAAACCGCTCGATGTTGATCAATGCGCCGGCTACGCCGGCGTTGGATTGCAGGGCAAGCGGTAGGCGCCCGATGAGATTAGCCTTGCTGTCTTGTAATTCGTCACGGCTGACCATCTCGCCGGTGAAACGTTGGATTTCAGCCTGCACCAGGTCAATCACCTGTTCCAAATTGAAAGGCTCGACCCCGGCGGAAATTTCCCATGATCCGGCGGCGTAGGAGGCTACCAAATTGGCGGCAGCGTAGTATGCCAGCCCGTTCCGCTCGCGGACGATTTCGCCAATCCGCCCCATCATGCCCAGTTGACCGAGAATGTTATTGCCCAGCGCGGCAGCGAAAAAACCTGGATCGCTGCGGCGGGGTCCCAGCGTGCCAAGCACCAGATCGGTCTGGATTTTTCCGTTGATCAACACATGGCGGCGGACTGGCTCGGCGGGGGGGTGAACCGGCGGATACGGGTAGTTCTTTTCGGTGACCCTCGGCTGCCAATCCGCCAGGCGGGATTCAACTTGCGCAATGATTTCCTGCGGGGAAACTGCTCCAACGACGGCGATCACCATCCCGCGCGGCGTGTAAACCTGGCGGTGAAACTGCTCCAGATCGTCGCGGGAGATGTTTTGAACTGTGTGCGGATACCCTTCCTCAGGCAAGGCGTAAGGATGCCCGGCAAACAGGGTCTCATCAAAAATCAGGGACGCCATTTCGCTGGTATCCTGGGCGCGGATAGCCAGGCTGGCGAGGTGCTGAGCGCGCAGGCGGTTGATTTGTTCTTCGGGGAATGCCGGTTGGATGAGCACCTCGCTGAGCAGCTCGATCAGCAGAGGCAAATCCTCCACCAGACTGCGCCCGCCAAAACTGACGTTGTGAACACTCGCGCTAAATCCCAGACTGGCGCCGGCAGTTTCGAGATCGTCGAATATCTGCTGGAAACTTCGCCGCCTGCTGCCGCGCATCAATCCAATGGAGGTGAGATGCGCCAGTCCCAGTTTTTCCGGCGGGTCGAACTGGCTGCCTGCGGGTAGGTAACCGCTGATGACCGCCGAAGGACTGAACGGATTACAGCGCACCAGCACGGTGATGCCGTTGGAAATTTCTGCGCGGGTAATATCATTTGCGCCGGGTAGGGCGTAAAGATCGCTGACGGCAGGATTGGTCATGGATGCTGGTCCGAGGAATGAGGATGAAAGACGCCCACGACGCGCCGGTTTGGCTGGAGCCAATCGCGGGCAACCCGTTGAATGTCCGCCGGGGTGACTTGTTCCAGGCAGGTGAGGTAGTTTTGAAACCAGGCATACGTTGCGAACATTTCGGCAAAACCCAGCCAAAACGCCTGATTGGTGATGTTTTCGCTGCCGTAGGCAAACATGGCGCGCGCCTGTTTAGCGGCGCGCAGAATCTCCACTTCGCTGACCAGGTGGTCTTGCAGCCGCTTGATCTCGTCATCCAATGCGCGGAGCGCGGCATCGGGCGCGATTTCCGGGCGCATGGTAACCGTGATATCGTACATGAATGGATCGCAGGTAGCTTGCAGTCCGCCAGCCAGCCCAACAGCGAGTTCTTTTTCGATCAGCGCGCGGTACAGGCGGCTGGTTTTGTTGGATATGCCCCCGCCGCCAAACATATTCAGGCTGGTCGGTCCGGCGAGAAGCGAATCCAGCACGGTCAGCGCGAAGAAGTCCGGGTGGGCGGCTTCCGGCGAGCGGTAGGCAATCTGCAGGTAGGTGGTATCGCCGGGACCGCTAACCGCGACGCGGCGTTCTTCAAGCAGCGGCGCTTCCGGGTGGGTGGAGTGTCCATTTGGTTTACCCGCCGGCAGACTTGCGTATGCTTCGCTCAACTGGTGCAGCATGGCTTCGGCATTAAAATCGCCGGCAAGCGTGACCAGGGCATTGGCGGGGTGGTAGAACCGGCGGTAGTGGCGGAAGAGATGCTCGCGGTGGATGGTTTTCAAGTCATCGGGCGTTCCGATGACCTCATTGCGGTAGGGATGATGATCGAAGGCGGCTTTTTGGACGGCGTCGCCAAGCAGGAAGAGCGGTTCGTTGAGGTTGCCCGCCAATTCGGAAAGAATGACCGTCCGCTCGGATTCGACTTCATCGGGCGCGAACAGGCTGTTAATCATCCGGTCGGATTCAAGGTCAAGCGCAAGGGTAATATGATAAGCGGGCAGTGTCTCAAAGTAGGTCGTCCAATCCATGTGGGTGAAGGCATTCCAGGTGCCGCCGGTACGGGCAATGGCTTTATCCAGGCTGCCAGCAGGATATTTGGGTGTGCCTTTAAATTGCATGTGTTCAACCCAATGAGACACCCCGCGCTGTCCGGGTTGTTCGTAGCGAGATCCAACGCGATACCAAACCCAATGGCTGATGATGGGGGCGGTGTGAATTTCTTTGAGTTGGAGGGTCAATCCGTTGGGGAGTGTCGCGCGCAGAATGTCATCGGTCATGGCATGTGATCCGCTCTTATTCTCCTAGCAACCATAAACAGGCGGAATGGGGCGGAGCGCCGCACAGGGCTTCCGCCCAAGAGTTGGGCGTTCCAGCCAGCATTTCACGGTAGGGCAGGAGCACCTGTTGTAAACCGGTAAAAGGCTGGTAAAGGTCGGTGTCTTTGAGTGGGATGTCCACATTAACATCTAAATTAACCGGGATTTCCTGATCAACCGGCACTTCCAGGTCCAGTAATATGGGAAGTTCGCTGCCGGCTTTAAGAACGATGTCCGCCGGCGCATTGTAAATGGTCAGACCGCCAGTGTTAAGGCGCACCACTTGCGCATTGGATAAAAGAGTGTCCTGCGAGAGGCGAACCGTGGTGGGGGTTTGAATGCGCAGGGTGAAATTAGCGCGCACGCTTTGATCGCGCACCGGGATGACCGCGCGAATGTGAGCCTTCTCCATGAGGACGAAGTTTTGGTACAGCCCTTCGATCAACTGCCCGGAGAGGATATGCTTGAGGGAGAATAACTGGCTGCCCAGGCTGAGCAGCACAGTGATCAGCACAGCGTTGATGATTAACGATAGGATGCCGGTAATTGTCCAAAAGGGGGGTAGCAACAAACCGGGGCGCAGCCGGGGAGTGCGCCTTTGTCCGGATTCGGGCGGGCTGGTTGGGCTTGCATTCATGCGGGGATACTCCTAAAGGTTCTTTCAATTACCAATATAGCACAGGCTGTAAAAAGCGTCAGATAAATCGGGGTATAATTACCGCAGCGCGCCATCCTCTAAAAACAAAAAGGTTGCACCGATGCATCCATCTTTTCACCATCTGGTGGCAATTGTTGGGGCAGGACCGGCGGGAATCTTCGCCGCCCGCGAACTGGCAAACCAGGGAGTGCGGGTTGTTCTATTCAACCGGGATATCAAACCGGGCGGGCTGGCTGAGTATGGTATTTACCCGGATAAAATAAAAATGAAAACCGGCCTGCGAGCGCAGTTCCAGCAGATCCTGGCTAATCCGGGGGTGGAATACTTTGGCAATGTGCTGGTGGGCAAGCGGGGGGATATCCGCCTGGAGGAACTGCGAGAATTCGGTTTTCAGGCGATTATGGTGACTGCCGGCGCGCAGGGCACTAAGTGGCTGGGATTACCCGGCGAGCAGCTGCGCGGCGTGTATCATGCCAAGGATGTGGTTTACCACTACAACCAACTGCCGCCATACAGCGAACAGGTATTGGATATTGGCAGGCGCGTTGCGATTGTTGGCGTTGGCAACGTGATGATGGACATTGCCCGTTTTTTGATTTCGAGACGCAAGGTGGACGAGGTGGTCGCGTTTGCGCGGCGTGGACCGGCGGAAATCAAATTTGACCGCAAGGAACTGGAAGCAGTGGTGGCAAACCTGGACCTGGCGGCATTTGAGTGTGAAATTGACCGGGTGGCGCCCGTGATGCGCTCTTTGGGGCAGCACCCTGAAATTGCCAAGGAATTCATCCGCTCGGCAGCGGCTCGCGGGGCGTGGATACAATCACGTTCCAAGTTCTGGATCCGCTTCTTATCCTCGCCGCGCCGCATTGTGGATAGCGGCAGCGGGCGGCTCGGCGGATTGGAAGTGGAAGATACCGACCTGGTGTTGGATGGCAACGAGGTCAAAGCGCGCGGGTTAGGCACAATTCAAACCTTTGCCGTGGATACCGTCATTTTTGCGATTGGCGACCGGGTGGATGATGAGTTGGGCTTGCCGGTGCACAATTTTGCTTACGACAAAAATCCGCAGCCGCGCTTTCCAATCGAAGGCGAATCGTTTGAAGCCTATGACAGCGAGCGGAACGAACCCATCCCGGGTATCTTTGTGGCGGGCTGGTCGCGCAAGGCGTCCAGCGGACTGGTGGGCGTGGCGCGCAAGGACGGGGTCAACGGGGCGCGGGCGGTGCTGCAATACCTGCGGGATAAGCCAGCCTGTTCGGCGGAATTACTGGAGCGCCTGTACAGCCGGCTGATGCAGTTACCTCATCCGGTGGTGATGCGCGAATCACTGGCACTGCTGGAAAAAGCCGAACAGCAGCGCATGCGCGCAGAAGGGCTGGAAGATTTTAAGTTCGCTTCCAACCAGGAAATGCTGGAAACGATGGGCTTGCTCAATAAGGTTTCCTGAAAGGGTGAAGCGGAGAGGGTACAATTTCAACGGGCTGTCGAGCGAATCGGGGCAACCGTCTTTTCTAGCGATAGGAGGTAAACAGGCATGGAATTGAGCGGAGAAACTCGGCTGGAAATGTACTGGATGATGCTGCTTTCCAGGCGGCTGGATGAACGCGCCTGGGTGCTGCACCGGCAGGGCAGAATTGCGTTTCATATCTCCGGGATTGGACAGGAGGCTGCCCAGGTTGGGGCGGCGTATGCCTTGCGGCGCGGGCATGACTGGGTGACGCCCTATTACCGCGACCTGGCGTTAATGTTGTGCCTGGGTTACGAGCCGCGCGAATTTGTGATGAGTCTGATGGGCAAACGCGAAGAGCCAAATTCCGGCGGGCGGCAAATGCCCAGCCATTGGGGTTTGCGCCGCGCCAATGCGGTCAGCCATTCCGCGCCGGTTGCTACCCAATGCCCGCATGCGGCAGGGATTGGATTGGCGATTAAAATGCGGCGCGAGGATAAAGTGGTATTGACCACCTTAGGCGAAGGCTCGACCTCGCAGGGAGAGTGGTACGAGGCGGTCAATTGGGCGGCAATCCACCAATTGCCGGTCATTTTTCTGGTGCAAAACAACCAATATGCCATTTCGGTGCCGCAGGAAAAACAGATGGCAGTGCCAAGCGCGGCTGACCGGGCTTGCGGGCTGGGCTTGCGCGGCGTATCCGTAGATGGGACGGATGTGTTTGCGGTGTGCCAAGCCTTTTCCGAAGCCGTTGAAATGGCGCGCAGTGGCAAAGGTCCATCGTTGATTGAGGCGCGCATGTACCGAATTACACCGCACTCCTCAGACGATGATGACCGAACGTACCGCTCGCGCGAGGAGGTGGAAGAAAACAAGAAGCGTGATCCGCTGCTGGTCAACCGGCGCATCCTGGAGAAAGAAGGGCTGTTGACCGCCGTCAAACTGGAGGAGATGGAGGCAAAAGCCCGCAAAATGGTTGATGAGGCTGTGCAGTATGCCGAACAGGCGCCGTATCCGGCGGCAGAAGAGGCGGCGTACCCGGTGTACGCCGAGGAGGTGCGCCGTGACTGAAATGACCCTGATTGAAGCCATCCGGCAGGCAATGGATGAAGAAATGGCTCAGGATGAGCGCGTGTTTATCATCGGTGAGGATGTTGGCATACGCGGCGGCGTATTCCGCGCCACCGTCGGATTGTTCGAAAAATACGGCGAGGAGCGGGTGATCGACTCGCCGCTGGCAGAATTGTCCATTGTCGGTGTTGGGATTGGCGCGGCGCTGTATGGCATGCGTCCGATCTGCGAAATTCAGTTCGCCGATTTTATTTATCCCGCCTTCAACCAGATCGTCAGCGAAGCCGCCAAAATGTGCTACCGCTCGAACGGCGACTTCACCGTGCCGATGGTCATCCGCGCTCCGTACGGCGGCGGGATCGGCGGCGGGCTGTATCATTCGCAGTCTGTGGAGGCGTTTTTTGCCCACGTGCCGGGTTTAAAAGTGGTGATTCCATCCAACCCGCACGATGCCAAAGGACTGCTCAAGGCGGCGGTGCGCGACCCGAACCCGGTCATCTACCTGGAGCCCAAGAAGGGCTACCGGTTGATCCGCGGCGAGGTGCCGGAAGGCGAGGAGATCCTGACCCCGATCGGACCAGCCCGGATCAGCCGCAGCGGCAGCGACCTTAGCCTGTTTGCCTACGGGATTATGCACCATTACGCCCTGCAGGCAGCCGAAAAGGCAGCCGCGGAGGGCATTGACGTGGAAGTGGTTGATTTGCGCACGATCTACCCGGTTGACCGCGAAACGATTCTCAACTCGGTGCGCAAGACAGGTAAAGCGCTGATTGTGCACGAAGACAACCTGACCGGCGGGTATGGCGCCGAGATTGCCGCGACAATTGCCGAGGGCGCATTCACCGATTTGGATGCGCCCGTGCGCCGCCTGTGCGCTCCAGACGTGCCGGGTGTGCCTTTCAGCCACCCGATGCAGGACTGGTTCATGCCCAACCCGGAAAAAATTCTCCAGGCTGTGCGTGATCTGGCAGCCTATTGAGGTTATTCGGGCGCGACAGGTTCAACAACCAAGGAGGTCAAATGGCAACAAAAGTGATTATGCCCCAGTTGGGCGAATCGGTGGTCGAAGGAACCGTCACGCGCTGGTTCAAGCAGGAAGGCGAGCGAATCACCGAGTTCGAGTCGCTGTTGGAAATCAATACCGATAAGGTCGATTCGGAAATCCCCAGCCCGGCGGAAGGGGTGCTGCTCAAAATCCTGGTGGCGGAAGGCGAGACGGTAAAAGCCGGGACGATCATCGCCTGGATTGGCGAACCGGGTGAAAGCCCGGGCGAAGATGACGGTGGTGGGACTGCGCAACCGGTTGGGGAGGCTGTGCGCACAGCGGACGCAGCTGCTGTGCCAGCCAAACCGATTACCGTTGGGCGCGATCGGGATTTGGGCTTTATCTCGCCGGTGGTGGCAAAACTGGCAGCCGAGCACAACCTTGACCTGAACCGCATTCAAGGCAGCGGGCAGGGCGGGCGCATCACCAAACAGGACGTGCTGGCGTATATCGAGAGCGGCGGCAAAGGCGAGCCGGAGGAACAGCCCGCGATTTGGGAAACGCCCGGCGAAGGCGATCTGTTCCGTCCGACCGAACTGATGTTCCCCGGCGGCGCGCCGCCCTCTGCTACAGCGGCTGTCCCTGCACCACAGCCCGCGCCGCCAGCCGGCGGCGACCGGGTGGTGGCGCACAGTGCGATGCGCAAGCGCATTGCCGAGCACATGGCGTTGAGCAAACGCACCGCCCCGCACGTCACCACGGTGATGGAAGCCGATCTCAAGCGGGTGGTTGCGCACCGCGAATCCAGCAAGCCAGCCTTCGCCCGCGATGGGGTCAACCTGACCTACAGCGCGTATTTTGCCGCGGCAAGCGTGGCGGCATTGAAAGCATTTCCGCTGGTCAATTCATCGTGGAGCGAGGAGGGGTTGATCCTGCGCGCGGAAATCAACCTGGGCATTGCTGTTTCGCTGGGCGAGGAGGGGCTGATCGTGCCAGTCATCCGCCGGGCGGATGGACTATCGCTGCTGGGGCTGGCGCGGGCAATCAACGATCTGGCGGAACGGGCGCGGAGTCACCGTTTGAAGCCGGATGAGGTCAGGGGCGGCACGTTTTCGATCACCAATCACGGTATCAGCGGTTCGCTGTTCGCCACACCGGTGATCAATCAACCGCAATGCGGTATTCTGGGCGTGGGCGCCGTGCAAAAACGAGCGGTGGTGGTGGAAGGGGACGCCATCGCAGTGCGCCCGATGGTTTATCTTTCGTTGACTTTCGATCACCGCATCCTGGATGGTGCATCCGCGGATGGTTTTCTGGCGAAGATCGTCCAGGTGCTGGAAAATTGGAATGAATAATGGCGGGCAACAGGCGTCGAGGCTTGTATTGGTGACCTTGAAACCGCTGGCGTGAGGGTAAAATTGATGGCAACGCCTCTGACGGCATGGAAAATAACGGAATGAAAAGAGGAAAGACCGATGAATAATTATGATGTGATCGTGATAGGCGCTGGTCCGGGTGGTTACGTGGCGGCAATCCGCGCGGCTCAATTGGGCATGAAAACCGCCGTGGTGGAAAAGGAATTTCTGGGCGGGGTGTGCCTGAACGTGGGTTGCATTCCCTCCAAGGCGCTGCTGCGCAATGCCGAACTGGCGCACACCCTGCGCGAGCGGGCGGCAGAGTTTGGCATCTCGTTTGAGAATCTCAAATTGGATTACGCTGCGGCAGTTGAGCGCAGCCGCAAGGTCTCCAAGCGGCTGGTGCAGGGGGTCGGCTTCTTGTTGAAAAAAAACCAAATTGACGTTCACATGGGGACTGCCAAATTGACCGCCAAAGACACGGTCGAGGTGACCGACAGTGAAGGCAAGGCGCAGTCGCACAAGACGAAAAATATCATCCTGGCGACCGGGGCGCGCTCTGCCATGATCCCTGGGGTCCAAGCGGATGGGGAGAAAGTATTAAGTTACTGGGAAGCCATTCTGCAAACGCGGCGCCCGGAATCGGTGGTAATCATTGGAGCAGGGGCAATCGGGGTTGAATTTGCGACGATATGGAATTCCTACGGCACGCAGGTAACAATTGTGGAAATGCTGCCGCGGGTGGTGCCGCTGGAGGATGAGGAAGTCAGCGCGGAACTTGCCAAAGCTTTCTCCAAGCGCGGCATCAACCTGCTGGCCGGGCGCAAGGTGCAGGCAATCGAGACTACCGAAAAAGGGGTAAAAGTCAAGGTTTCCGATGGCAACCATGACCAAACCTTGGAAGCCGAGCAAGCGCTGGTGGCGATTGGCTTTAAACCCAACACCGCCAACCTTGGCTTGGAAAGCGCTGGCGTTGAGCTGAGCGAGCGTGGTTTTATCAAAATTGATGAGCGCATGGCAACCAACGTGCCGGGCATCTGGGCAATTGGCGATGTGACCGGTCAACTGCTGCTGGCGCATGTCGCTTCGGCAATGGGGATTGTGTGCGCCGAGAATATAGCCGGCGCGCCCACAGTTCAACTGGACTACCGCATGATGCCGCGCGCCACCTACTGCCAGCCGCAGGTGGCATCCTTTGGCTTGACCGAGGCGCAAGCCAAAGCCGAGGGGTACGAAGTCAAAGTGGGACGCTTCCCCTTCCAACCCAACGGCAAAGCGCTCGGGCTGGGCGACTACGCCGGTTTCGTCAAGATCGTTGCCGACGCCAAATATGGGGAAATTCTCGGCGCGCACATGATCGGTCCGGAAGTGACCGAATTGCTGCCGGAGTTGACCCTGGCGCGCAGCATGGAATTGACCGTGGAGGAAATAGCCCGCAATATACACGCCCACCCGACGCTCAGCGAAGTTGTCATGGAAGCCGCGCACGGACTAAGCGGCCACGCCATCCACATCTGAAACAACCCTGCCTGACTGCCGTACCGGATGATTTTCCATTTGGCAGCCAGGCAGGCTTTTTTTCTCCCTTTGGTTGACTATGCTATAATCCAGCCGCAGAAAGGTGTGTTTTATGTTTAAAAAAATCGTCAATTTTTTGGGCGGCGACCCAAATAAACGACAAGTGCAACGGCTGGCGGAACACGCCGAGCAGATTAACCTGCTCGAGGCTGAGTTTGAAGGCTATTCAGACGAAGCGCTGCGCGCCAAGACTGACGAGTTCCGGGAACAACTAAACCGCGCGCTTGATGGATTAGAAGATGAAAAAGAGCGCCAGCGGGTGGAAAAGGAAACACTGGATGAAATCCTGCCACAGGCATTTGCGTTGGTTCGCGAGGCGAGCAAGCGTACGATTGGATTGCGCCATTATGAGGTGCAGTTGATCGGCGGAATGGTATTGCATGAGGGCAAAATTGCAGAGATGCGCACCGGCGAGGGCAAAACGCTGGTAGCCACCCTGCCGCTCTACCTGAATGCGCTGACCGGACGCGGAGTGCATCTGGTCACAGTCAACGATTACCTTGCCCGGCGTGATGCGCGCTGGATGGCGCCTATCTACCATTTGCTGGGTTTGAGCGTGGGGGTGCTGCAAATGGCAAGCCGCACCGAAAATGGCAAAAAGGCTTTCCTGGTTGATCTGGAGAAGACTTCCCCGTTTGAGGATCAACACCAGTTGCGCATGGTTGACCGGGCGGACGCCTACAAAGCGGATATTACCTACGGAACAAACAGTGAGTTTGGCTTTGACTACCTGCGCGACAACCTGACCTACAAATTGGATGAGCGTTCGCAGCGCGGACATTTTTATGCCATTGTGGATGAGGTGGACAATATTCTGATTGACGAGGCGCGCACGCCGCTGATCATTTCCGGACCGGCAGCCGATGAGGCTGAGTGGTACATTAAGATGGCGCAGGTGGTGCGCGTGCTGAAGGAAGAGGATTACGAGATCAACGAACGCGACCGAACGGTCACGCTGACCGAGGTCGGCATGGCGCATGTCGAAGAGTTATTGGATATGCCGCTGGTTGATCCGGAGCGCCCGGAAGATATCCATCCCGAACAGGCGCGCCTGCTGGGTTATCTGGAGCAAGCGCTAAAAGCGCAGTTCCTGTTCAAGCGCAATAAAGACTACCTGGTGCAGGGCGGCAAGGTGGTGATCATTGACGAGTTCACCGGACGGCTGATGCCCGGAAGGCGCTGGTCAGAAGGACTCCATCAGGCGGTGGAAGCCAAGGAAGGGGTCAAGGTCGAGCCGGAAAACATTACCTACGCCACCATCACCATCCAAAATTATTTCCGCATGTATCAGAAACTGGCGGGAATGACCGGCACCGCGCTCACCGAGGCGGAGGAGTTTTCCAAGATATATAAACTGGAAGTGCTGCCCATCCCCACCAACCTGGAATACCGCGCCATCCAGCCCAACCCGCAGTTGATGGAGGTCAACGACAAGGACGAGTACGGCTACAAGTACAGTTATTACGCCCGCAAGGAAGACCCGCTCAAAGCGCCCATCTTTTGGCGGCGCAAGGATTACCCGGACGTGATCTACCGCACCGAAGAGGCAAAAATCCGCGCCATTGTTCAGGAGATTGTCCATTACCATGTACAGGGACGCCCTCAGTTGGTTGGCACCACTTCCGTAGAGCATTCCGAGCGGCTTTCATTGCGGCTGCAGCCGGAATTGCTGCGGCGCATGATGCAGGCGATGCTCATCCGCCATGCCTGGCTGCGCAAGCATAACCGCCAGGAGAGTGAAGTAGCCATCCCTGAATTGCAATTTTTATACAAGCCGTTGCCGGATTTAAACATCGGTGACCTGCGCGCCTTTGCCCGCGCGGTGGGAATGACCTCGATCAACCCGGAAGAGGGTGAAAACCTTGACCGGCTGCTGAACCTGCTCAACCTGGGCGAGGAGGACCGCCCGCGACTGGTCAAGGTGCTGCAAGGCGGGGTGGCGCACCAGGTGCTCAACGCACGCAAGCATGACGAAGAATCCCTGATCATCGCCCGCGCTGGAGCGTTCGGAGCAGTGACCATCGCCACAAACATGGCAGGGCGCGGCGTGGATATCAAACTCGGCGGCGACCTGGACGAGGATGTCCTGGCGGAAGTGATCCGCGTGTTGAACAGGGTAGTCGAAGACCCATACGATATGTCGAATGAACAACGCCGTCAGGCGCTGCTGAAAATGGACAGCGCCGAGTACGGCATTTACGAAGAATCGGCGCGCGCATTTTTACAGTACATGGATGAGATGGAGAAGGTGCGCCAATTGGGCGGATTGCATGTCATCGGCTCCGAACGCCATGAAGCCCGCCGGATTGACAATCAATTACGCGGTCGCGCTGCCCGCCAGGGCGATCCCGGCTCGTCGCGTTTTTACCTCTCCATGGAGGATGACTTAATGCGCCTGTTCGGTGGTCAGCAGGTGGAAAGTCTGATGGCGCGGTTGAATATTGATGAGAGCCTGCCGATCGAAAATAATCTGGTGGCGCGGCTGGTCGAGCAATCGCAAGGGCGGGTGGAAGGCAACAACTTCGATATCCGCAAGCATCTGCTCGAGTACGACGACGTGCTCAACATGCAGCGCAAGCGGATTTATGAGCAGCGCGACCGGGTCTTTGTCAAGGAAGACCTTGGCGAGGATGTTAGCGAAATGCTGGTTAATGAACTCAAACAGCGCGTGCAGAGCGCATTGGAAGACGAGGAAGGACCCTGGAAGCTGCTGGCATACCTGGATGAAATTCAACCGCCGATCACCCATGAGGGCGTGGGGTATCCTTCTTTTACCCTGCGCCTGATGATTACGGAGTTGGAAGAATCGCTGGGTGAAGCGCCGGTCAGCGCGGCTGAATTGCGCTCAGCATTGTTAGATCTGGCGCGCAGCGCGTTGGAGTCGGAATCCAACCACATGCTGCGGGCGACTGAACAACTGTTGGAACGCAGCGAAGAAGCGATTCAACAGCAACTGGTGGAGCGCCTGGAAACGGTGGATACTTTCTTCGAGGGGCTGCCCGACCGGGTGGAAGAAGCGGGCGGGACGCTCCGCCCGCAGGAATTGTTGGACGAACTTTCCAGCCTGGCGCGCATTCCCCTGCGCCTGAGCGGCGAGGAATTGCGCGCGCTGGCGCAGGGTGATGCCTCGCTGGCTGAACGGGTCAAAGACCAGGTGGAAACCGCGCTGCTCGCCACCACGCTGGCAAGGGTCATTGGCGCATTGCAGCGGCGGGTGGAAGAACTGGATTTTCGCCCCGCTCAGGTGCAGGGCAAGCAATGGGAGGATGCCGCCCGGCTAATTTACGCTGAAGTGGAACGTTTGCTGCGTGAGCGCACCGAGCGACTGGCTGATAAAAACGGACCTATTGCGCGCGACCTGGACGCTGCGCTGGAAAAAGCCGGCGAAGGCAAGATTGCCCTCCAACAAAATCAAGCCGCGATCATCGCTTTGTTGGGAATCATGATGCAAGGCAGCCGGTTGACTTTCGACCGGCGCACGCATCGCCGCGGGCGGCAGCAGGTCATCCGCCTGACGTACATCTTCCATGCTGCCAGCCGCTTGAACTATGGCGATGCGGATGAACTGAGCCAGGAGATTTTGGAACACTTAAACGGCGCGCGCCGCTCGCTGCAACTGCTGTGGGGAAATTACGAGTTGCGCCGCCTGATCCAAACCGAGACGTCGCTGGCGCGCTTAAGCGCGCCGCTGCAGCAACGCTTGCGCGCCACGTTCGGTAACGAACGCTTCGAAGAGATTGCCGAAACAGACTTAAAGGAAATGCCCAGGGAGGATTTGTTGAAAATTGCGCTGCTGTTGGGCGAACGCCTGCAAAATGAGACGTACCGTGAACTTTTGCTGGGGGTGATTTCGCAATTGTGGGTGGATTACTTGACGAGGGTGGATGCGCTGCGCGTGTCCATTGGGCTGGAAGCCTACGCCCAGCGTGATCCGCTGGTGCAGTATAAGAGCAGGGCAACCGAGTTGTTTTCCACGTTGCTCAAGGATATCCGCGCCGGGGTGGTCTCGCGCATGTTTGTTCACCAGCCCAGCCGCAGCGCTACGGTGCAGGTTGGGCGTGAGCGCAGCAGTGAGGAAACCCTGCCCCAAGAAACGAGTGCGCCGGTTGGCAACAAACCCGCCAATGCCCCGCGTCCCGAAGGCGAGTCTCGTTCGGCGCGAAAAAAGAAGCGCCGCCGGCACTGATCGAGGTGATGGTGAATATTTACCGCAGGGTTGTCAATATTTCTAATCGCCTTTATAATGAGGGGTAACTTATTCCACCGGAGTACTGGACAGTATGGATCAAAATCCCGCGCCTCTCGAGCAGGAATCTCAGCCCGAGAATCATCAAACAGAAAACAACAACATGGCTTCCTTGCTGGAACAGGAAGGCGTGACTATTGATTTCCCCCAACAAGGGGAAACACGCACCGGTATGATAGCAAGCATTACCCCCGGTCAAATCCTGGTGAGCGTGGGTACCAAATCCGAAGGTGTCATCAGCGGGCGGGAATATGAAGCCATTCCGCGCGAAGATTTGGAAGAGTTAAAAGTTGGCATGGAGATTCCGGTGTATATCATCAACCCGGAGGATTCAAATGGCAACCTGGTGCTTTCATACGTGCGCGCCAGGGAAGAAGCCAACTGGCAACTGGCGGAAAACCTGCTGGGGTGCAAGGAATCCTATCGCAGCAAGATTGTGGGTTATAACAAAGGCGGCTTGATTGTCCCATTGGGCGGGTTGCGTGGTTTTGTGCCCGCTTCACAGGTCAGCCTTTCACGGCGCGCGGATAGCGGTGGCGACACCCCCGAACAGCGCTGGAGCAAGATGATTGGCGAAGAGATCAACGTGTGCGTGATCGAAGTTGACCGCGAACGCCGCCGCCTGATCTTATCCGAGCGGGCTGCCAACACTGAAACCCGTGAGACGATTAAGGAACGGGTGATTGACACCCTGCAGGAAGGTGAAGTTCGCACCGGACGGGTGACCAGCCTGGCAGATTTTGGCGCTTTCGTCAATATCAGCGGGGCGGATGGTCTGGTGCATTTGTCGGAAATTTCGTGGGAACGCATCCAGCACCCTGCCGAAGTACTAAAAGTCGGGCAGGAAGTCAAGGTCAAAATTATTACCATTGACCGCGACAAGAAACGGATCGGTCTCTCAATCCGCCAACTGCTGGAAGATCCTTGGGCGCAAAAAGCAGCCAGGTATCAAGTTGGACAGTTGATCGAAGGCACCATTACCCGCCTGACCAAGTTTGGCGCGTTTGCTCGTATTGATGCGGATGTTGAGGGTTTAATACACATTTCGGAAATCAACGAAAAACGCATTGAACACCCCAAAGAGGTATTGAAGGAAGGCGATGTTGTCACCCTGCGGGTGATCAAAGTAGATGCCGCGAATCACCGTATTGGTCTCAGTTTACGGAGGGTAGAATCGATGGCATATGCCGATATGGACTGGATGGCGCTGGAAGAAGTGCTTGACGAAGACACCGGACAAGAAGAAGCCGAAGAGGGCTCAACTTCCGCAAGCGCGTAGACCGGCGAGTTGAGTAATTTTCTACACGATAACACCAAATAATTTGGGGAGAGACGCCGTTGCGGGGCGTCTCTTTTTCTCAAGGCAAATTGGATGGCTACCCCCTTATTAATTGATGCGCACCAAGACCTGGCATACAATGCCCTCACCTTTGGCAGGGATATCCGCCGTTCGGTGCAGGAAACCCGCCAGCGCGAAACTGGCAGTCCCACCGTGGCAGCCAACGGAGATGCGCTGCTGGGTTGGGAAGAATATCAGCGCGCCCAGGTAGCGGTGGCGTTTGCCACCCTGTTCATCATCCCGCGGCGGTATAAAACCGGCAGTTTCGAGAATCAGGATTACGCCACATTTGAAGAAGCAGAGCGGCTGCTTCGCGCTCAATTGGATTTTTACTTCCGCCTGTGCGACCAATCGCCCGACCAGTTCCGCCTGGTGCGCTCGCGTGGAGAGTTGAATTTCCTGCTCGCTGCCTGGCAAGCGCAGCCTGCCAATTTTCCGCAGGTGACTCATCCGGTTGGGTTGGTGCTGAGCATGGAAGGCGCGGAAGGGGTGCGTGATGCTTATCAATTGGAGGCGTGGTGGCAGGCAGGTGTGCGCCTGATCGGTCCGGTATGGGCGGGGACGCGCCTGTGCGGTGGCATGCGCGAAGGCGATGGATTCACCCGTGATGGATTGGAATTTCTGGAACAAATGGCAGAGTTGGGCTATACTGTGGATATCGCCCACATGAATGAAAAATCTGCTCTTCAGGCGCTGGAGCGCTTCCCTGGAATGATTATATCCAGCCATGCCAATGCCGCCGGGTTGTTGAAAGGCGAGGCAACCCGCCGGCACCTGTCCGATACCGTTATCCGCCGGCTGGCGGAGCGCGGCGGGGTGATTGGGGTGGTGCCTTATAACCGCTTTTTACTGGCTGGCTGGCAGAATCACGAACCGCGCGAACGGGTACGGCTGGCGATGCTGGTCAACCACATTGACCACATCTGCCAGGTGACCGGCAGCACCCGCCACGTGGCGATCGGCAGTGATTTTGACGGCGGTTTCGGATACCCAGCCGTCCCACTGGAATTGGACAGCATCGCCGATCTACCCAAACTCGCCGGGCTGCTGGCGGAAAATGGATTCGGCTCGGCAGATATCGCCGCCATTTTTCACGGCAACTGGCAGCGTATACTGGAGCAGACCTTACCTGCATGATTACCAACAATAAAAGCGAAGGACATTCAGCCGCCCAGGCAGTTGAAAGCCGCCCAAATCGTATCTTTTCGATGCGGCGGGTGCGCTTTGGACTGGCTTTCACTTTGTTGGGCTTTTTGATCTTTTTGCTGGGCGCGCGCCCCAGCCTGTTCGGTCTCGACCGCAGTC
Source organism: Bellilinea sp. (assembly GCA_039666315.1). Taxonomy (GTDB): domain Bacteria; phylum Chloroflexota; class Anaerolineae; order Anaerolineales; family Anaerolineaceae; genus Bellilinea. Next base: position 280,635 of record JAVSME010000002.1, read on the forward strand.
CGGTGATCGGTTTTGTGCAAATTGCAGTGTTCCTGGTTGGGCTGGCGGTCATTTGTATTGGCGGTTATATCAGCCTGATGTCGCTGTGGAAAGACCGCCAACGAAGCATCCTGGCGGATATCGGGCTGCGCCTGGTTGCGACGGGTTACGTGATTGCCGTGTTTGCCGGCATGGCGGATGTGTTTGGGGCAGGCAGCCACCCGCTGCCGGGAGTGCCTCATTTTGGTCCCTGGCAGGCGCGTGGAGTCGAGCTTGGGCAGGTGTTGATCGGGATTGGTTTTTTGCTTTTAATCCCTTTGAATCCTCAAAACAAGCGTTGATCAATACTCAAATCTGTAACAGCGTAGGTTGAACGTTGCTTGACCATCCTGCGGGCATATGTTATAGTGTCACTTAAGGACAATAAAGATATGACTGAACCATCGACATCGAACGAAACGTTCCCTGCCGATCGTGAAGAACCAAACGAAGCCCTGGATCCTGTAAGTCCCCAGCCGACGGGGCAGGGGGTGGGTGATATCTGGCAAAAACTGGTGCAAATAGGTTTGGGGGAAGCAACCCTGCGGATTGGCAGCGGTCTGGCTTCACTGGCGTTGGTATTAATGGTAGTGTGGGTGATGAACAATTTTTACTTGAAAGGGCAGGTCACCACCCAAACGGCAGCCGTAGCCGCCGCTTTGCCGACAGCGACCCAGGCTGTAGCCCCGCCGGAATACAACCCGCCGGAAATTGATCGGGTATCTGGTATTTTGCGGTTGGCAATGCTTCACACGGCGCTCCCATCCCGCCCTCGATTTGAATTCATCGAATACGAAATCCAGAGCGGTGATTCGTTGTTTTCGATTGCCGAGCGATTCGGCTTGCGCCCCCAGACGCTGATGTGGAGTAATCCGAAGGAGTTGGGTGACCCGCACTGGATTCAGCCCGGACAGGTGATCAAAATCCCACCGGTAGATGGCGTGGTGTATGAATGGCACGAAGGCGATGGACTGGGTGCGGTGGCGCGCTTCTATAAGGTCACGCCGGAAGATATCGTTAATTGGCGCGGCAATGAGCTAACGATGGAATCGGTGGGCGACCTTGTTGCCACCAATATTGAACCGGGCACCATGATCTTCATCCCTGGCGGTCAGGGGCAGTTCATCACCTGGAACATGCCGCGCATTACCCGCGATAACCCTGCCAAGGCGAGAACGGTTGGTCCGGGTTATTGTGGCACAGTGTATGAAGGCGCAATTGGCACCAGTACATTTGTCTGGCCTGCCGCAACCCGCTACATCTCAGGTTGGCGTTTTCAGCCGGAAATCAACCACTTTGGGATTGACATTGGCGGATCAACTGGCGTGGCGATTTATGCCTCGGATAATGGGGTGATTGTGTACGCCGGATGGAACGACTTTGGTTACGGTAATCTGGTGGTGATTGATCATGGCAATGGATGGCAAACCTACTATGCTCACCTTTCGACGATCTACGTTGGCTGTGGTCAGAGCGTGTACCAGGGCGACCAAATCGCGCTGATGGGATCAACCGGGCGTTCGACAGGTCCACACCTGCATTTCGAGATGCGCAGCGATGTGTACGGCAAGGTTGACCCGCTCAATTTTGTGCAATAAATTATCAGCGAATCAAAAAAGCCGCGCGCGCGGCTTTTTTGATTCGCTGTGGGCGGTATAGGACTCGAACCTACGACCTCTGCGATGTCAACGCAACGCTCTAACCAACTGAGCTAACCGCCCAAAAGCACCGCTATTATAACCGAAGGGCAGGGAAAGCGCAAGAAAAATCCCGGAACCGCGTCCGGGATGTGTGGCGGAGAGGGCGGGATTCGAACCCGCGGTACCTTGCGGTACACGCGCTCTCCAGGCGCGCGCGTTAGACCAGACTACGCTACCTCTCCGCGGGTACTTGCCTGCGAGCGGCAAGATTATACCACGAAAAAAGGCGCCGGTACGCAGTACGCAGCCAGATATAAAAAACGCCCCCGTTCGCTTGAACGAGGGCGCAGGTTTGTCAGGGGGTGATTTAGAGAACAGTCAGGCGGGCGGCTTGCAAACCCTTGGGTCCTTTTTCGATCGAGAATTCGACCTTTTGACCTTCATTGAGGGTGCGGAAACCTTCAACCTGGATGGCGGTGTGGTGCACGAATACGTCAGGACCATTTTCCTGCGAAATGAAACCGTACCCTTTTTCGCTATTGAACCACTTGACATTACCAACTACACGATCAGACATTTTAAGATACTCCATTTGGTACTAAAAAATTGAATTTGATCTTGCCAAAAAAAATTACCTGTCGAAACGAAGCCGTCAGGCAATTTTACCAGGCTCGACCTCCGAAATTATGGATGAGGACACCTCAACCAACAGGACAAATTGTACCACAAAAAACAATAAAAGCAAGATTAAAATAAAAAAAACCGCAAAGAGAAATCTCTGCGGTTTATCGGTGGTTTGCGGGGTCAGGGTGCGGCTTGCTGCAGGGAGCGCACATAATTGACCACATCCCAGCGCATCTCAGCGGTGGGCAGGTTGGCAATCAAGCCGGGCATGCGTTCTTCGACGCCGTTGGTGATGATCAGGAAGATGGCGCCGTCGCTGATCTGGCGCGCGTTGGCGTCCTCCTTTATCAGGTTTGCGGGCGGGTATTGCACCAGAAAACCGGAGAACGCGCCGCCGCCGTTGCCGGTTGGACCGTGGCATAGCGCGCAGGCGGTATCGTAATATTCCTTGCCGCGCTGGAGCGATTCGGCGCTGGCTGCAATTGGGTTGGCAGGCGCGCCCAGTTCGGGAATGTAAGCCGCGCCTTGCACCGGCACCGATCGCGGCGGGAGTGAAAGCGGGTTCTCCATCGAACGATAGGAGGGTTGCATTTCCATGAAGGAAATCCATTCGATCTTGATGATGTCATAGGTGAATAACAACCCGACTGCCAGCGGGCTGGCGAGTACAACCAGAACGATGAGCAGACGTTTGATCACAGCCATAATTTTTTCTCCTCGACACCATGCACCAGTTCTGCGCCAAGATCGCTCAACGCGCTATGCAACTGCTCATCCAACTGTACCGGACCGCTAAACAGAACGCCGATATGCCCGTCGCTGATCTTGGGATGATACCCCTTGGGACCGTAGGATGGGGAGATTGTTTCAACGAAAACGCCGATGAAGGTGCTGATTAGCAAGCCAAGCATGGTCAGTTCGAATGTGATAACAATGGAGGTGGGAATCGGGGCTAAACCCATTGCCGCCACGCGGATGGGGTAAAGCAGCGGCGTACCGTAGTTGAGAAAAGTTGCCACCAGGAAGCCCAATACGGCGCCTGCCAGACCGATCTTGCCGATGTTAGACCACCCCATTGGACGACCAAGGATTTTCTCCGAATAGGGGATGCCGGAAATCACCGATATGTCTCGATCCTCGATGCCCATCGCTTGCAATCGGGAGATTGCCTCCGCCGCGTGGTCTATTTGTTCTTCTTTGAATAACGCCAGATGTACGACTTTTGCAGCCATCATGCGCTCCTTGTTATTCTTCCAATTCGGTTACCGACGGCATTCGGGCTTTACCCACTTTGCGCAATGAATGGGCACTTTGTCCTTCCTGCACTTCCCAAACCGGCACCAGGGGAATCAATCGCGAGGCTGCCAGGTAGAGAAACATGAACAGGCATAGCGTTCCGATGGCAATTGGAATTTCTATGCGCGGGGTGTACATTGCCCAATCAAAGGGGAAGCGCTGGTGTCCCAGCGTGGCGGGGATAATCATGTATCGCTCGGCGTACATGCCTACGTTGATCAGCAAGGTGATGATGAACATTACCCAGGGTGTGCGCCGGATGGTTTTATTCCATAAAGTCAGCCAGGGAATCGCCACATTGCAAATGAGCATGGTGTACCACAGCCAGGATTCCGGACCGGTTGCATGTTGGGTGAGAATCCGCTTAACCGCTGTGTCGCCACCGTACCAGGAAACCAGGTACTCATTGAAAAAGAAATATGCCCACGCCATCGAAAAGACCAGCAGCAATTTGCCTAGCGCATCGAAATGTTCCACGCGGATGAAGTAATCGAAATGCTTCATCGTATTGCGCAGGACGAAGAGGATGGTCACCACTGCCGCAACCCCGGAAAGAATGGCGCCAACGATGAAGTAAGGACCAAAAATGGTCGAATGCCAGCCGGCTACCTGACCAACGGCAAAGTCCCACGACACAATGGTGTGAACAGAGAACATGACCGGAATGATGGCGAAAGCGAAGATGTTGATTGCCCTGCGTAGGCGGTACCATTCTGCTTCGGTACCGCGCCAGCCCAAGGCAAGCACTTTGTAGAGCGTGTGCCGCCAACCCTTGGTGCGGTCGCGAGCCATTGCCAGGTCAGGCACCAGCGGCAGGTAGAGGTAGATGGTGCTGGAGAGCAGGTAGGTGGTAATGGCGAGGAAATCCCATACCAGCGGGGAACGAAAGTTGGGCCAAAGCCAGCGGGCATTGGGGTAGGGTATCATCCAATAGAATACCCACACCCGTCCGAGGTGGATGAGCGGGTATAACGCGCCGGCTGCCAAGCCAAAGGTGGTCATGAGCTCGGCGGCGCGAGTGAACGGGCGGCGAAATTCTGCCTTGAAGACGCGCAATATGGCAGATACGAATGTGCCGGCATGACTGATGCCGATCCAGAAAACAAAAGTGACGATGAATACGCCCCAGAAAATCGGACGCCGGACGCCGGCAACGCCGATCCCTTCAGCGATCATATAGCCCCAGGCGCCAAACAATAAAATTGCCGCGCCTAATCCCAAACTGATCAACCAGATCCAATAGCGGCGGGTAGTGGTGGTCATGGATTCCATGATCATCCGGTTCATTTCCTCGCGCGGCAGCGGATCGAACATCAAATGTTCTTTGGGGTCTTCTTCAGCGTGTTCGGCTGGTTTTAGAGCACTTAAAAATTTGGATTCAGCCGCCATGACGACCACCTCCTTTGAGATAGGTTACGCGGGGCAGGGTGCCCAATTCCTCAAGCAGCTGGTAGCGGCGTTGGTTGCGCGCCATGTGGCTGGCTTGGGTTTCGGGGTCACTCACATCGCCAAAAACCAGCGCGCCGGCTGGGCAGGCTTGCACACAGGCGGGTTGGATTTCCCCATCCTGGACTGCGCGCCCTTCGGCGGAGGCTTTCTGCCTGCCGCGCACAATGCGTTGGACACAGAAGGTGCATTTTTCCATCACGCCCCGCCGGCGGACGGACACATCCGGGTTGAGGTATGAATTCATTGGCTCGGGCAGTTCGTAGTCGAAGTAATTGAACTGGCGGGCGTGGTACGGGCAGTTGTTCGCGCAGTAACGAGTCCCCACGCAGCGGTTATACACGGCCAGGTTGATCTGTTCTTCCTCGCTATGCACCGATGCGAAAACCGGGCAAACCGGTTCGCAGGGAGCGTTACCGCACTGCTGGCACATAACCGGTTGGAAGGCGGGTTTGATTTCGGGATATTCGCCCACCCATTCGCGCTTGTTGTAGAGCCAGTACATGGCGCGACCGTAAGCCACGTCGTCTTCACCGGTGAATGGGATATTGTTTTCCATGCTGCAGGCTGCAATGCAGGCATTACAGCCTGTGCAACGATCCAGGTCAACCACCAGTCCCCATTTTTGAGGCGTATCTTTTTCAGCCATGAATTACTCTCCTTATCCTCGCTTCGCTAACATTAATGTTTGCCATAGATGCCTTCCTTACTTTCCACGCGGGCAAGCGGGCGCCGTTTACCGGTGGGCGTAATGGATGCGACCACGGTGCCAAAGGTTAAATCGCCAGCGGCGTTGGTGCTGGCTGGCAGCAACTGCGCCGGGTTGCAGCCGCGCCCTTCCGCCCAGCGCCCCAGCGCGGTGTGGCCCTGCCCGAACGGTATGGCGATGGTGTCCGGGCGGATGGCAGGGTAGCGGTAAACGCTGGCTTCCACGAAGCCGTAAGGGGTGCTTATTCGAACGATATCGTCATCATGCAAACCCAGATCATCGGCAGTTTGGGGGTGAATTTCGACCCACGAATTCCAGGTGACTGTGGTCATCCAGTCGGGCAATTCCTGCAGCCAGGGGCGGTTTGCGCCGCTGCCATCGCCAAAATGGTTGGGGAAAACGGTCAGGTAAAACTGCCTGCCCTCCTCCAGTGCTGGCGGAGGGGTGAAAACCGCTGCCGTATCTGGGGTGGTGATGGATTGGGGTGCCGTCAGGGCGGGCTCGGCTGTCCACCAGCCGCCGTGTTGTAGCCAGCGTGTCCAAAAAGTGAGCACTTCGGGGGCGGTAAAAAACCCGCCGGCTTGGATGAGCGGAACGATCTTGAGTTGGATAAAATCCACCTCGTCGCTGTATGGCAGCGCATTGGCGAACGGACCTGCCAGCCCGCGCGCTGCGGCAATCAACACATCGGCGCTGGCGCGGGTGTCGTACAATGGAACAACGACTGGCTGGAGAGAGGAAAGCGCCGGGCGGTCACTGCCAGCCAACACGCGCTGGTAGCCAAAGGATTCCAGCGGCGTGTGGTCGGGCAGGATGTAATCGCTTACCAGCGCGGTTTCATCCGGGAAGGAGGCAAAAGAGATGACCAAAGGCACCTTGGCGAGCGCATCGGCAAAGCCAAGCGATTGGGGCAGTTCGAAGAGCGGGTTGACCCCATGGATGAACAGCACCTTGACCTTGCCGTCTGCCATTTGTCCGACCAGGTCTTTAACTGCAGCGAAATCCGATGCGCTGGGGATGGATGGAGAAAGGAAAACTCCGCCGGGCTGCCCCACATTTTCGACCAGTCTGTTTAAGTTGAGTACCAACCGGGCGGTGGTTAAGCCATCGGTTTGAGCCAGCGCTGCGCCGCCGGGGATGGCAAGCGGGTGGGCGGCGCTGGCGAACATCCGCGCCAGGCTGAGCATCTTTTCCTCGCTTACTCCGCTGGCGGCGGCTGCCGCCGCTAGCGTAACGGCGCTGTAGGCGGGCGTTGCGGGTAGACCGCGCGCTTCTGAAACCAGGCGGTTGAACGCGGCAGCCAAAATGGCTTCGCTGCCCGGGCGGATGGGGATCCATTCGTCAGCGTTGCCAGCAGTCAGTGACTGGCGCGGTTCGAAAACGACCAGATAACCGCGCCGGGTGAGGCGCCCCTGGCGAAACTCACCGTAGGCGCGGGAATAGGCTACCGGGGAGAGGAAATTTTCAAGCAGATTGGCGCCGAATGCAAAGGTCATATCCGCATTGGCGAGATCAAAGTACGGCAGGGCTGCCTGGTTAAAGGTTTGCGTGGTGGCTTCCAGCAGGGTGGCACGCCCTTCAAAGGTGGTTAAAGCGTTGTAACGGACTGGTGGCGGCGCGCCAATGGCGGAGGTCAATTCGCTGACCAGGTCAAAAAGATGATCGGGCGCCATGCCCAACAGAAAGGCTGTCTGTTCCGGCTGATTGCTGAGCGCGTTTTGCGTCAGAGATATGGCTTCGTCCCAGGAGATGGCTTTGGCGCGGCTGGCATCTCCGCGCGCTTGGAAGACGGGATTGCGGATGCGGTCGGGATTGTACAGCCCTTGCTGTGCGGTAACGCCGCGCGAGCATAACCGCCCGCGATTAACCGGGTGTTGCGAATTGCCTTCGATGGTGATGGCGCGCCCTTCCTTGGTGCGCACGATGATCCCGCAGCCAGCAGGACATTCGCGGCAGGTGGATGCGTAGTAGGTGCTCAGCCCGGTCTGGTTGTATTCCGGCATGTTGGTGTAGGGGCGGCGGACGATGTAACGCGCCATTGGACCGCAGCCTGTCAGCACCGCGGAAACGGCTGCGCCGACACCGGCTAACTTAAGGAAATCGCGTCGCGAAATGGTATTAGCCATGCTGATTCCTCTCTATCAATAATGACAGGTCGCGCAATCGGATAATTTCGTCCACTGCTCCGGCGCCATTTTTTGATGACAATCCAGGCACCAGCCCATGTTTTGGCGCGGCTGCGGTTCTGCTACGGTCATTTGGGTTAAGTCGCCGTGGCAGGTCTCGCAGGTCAAGCCAGCGTCAACGTGGGGTTGGTGGTTGAAATGGACAAAATCGGGTTGGATGGCAACCGGTACCCACGGGATGGGTTCGTTGCGTTCTACAAAACCAGCCAACTTATCCAGTTCGGGCGATTTTTTCTGAACCTGTTGGTGGCAGCCCCAGCACGTCTCGATTCCGGGCAGTCCGGCGCTGGGTCCCCAGGCGGTGCCGGGATGGCAATAACCACAGGTTGCGCCCATGCCTACGTGGCGGTCGTGGGGAAAGGCAATTGGCTGTTCGGGAACGGTCTGGGTTAAATAAACGGCGCTGACCGCGCCGCCCAGGAGGATCAACACGACTAATGCCATGCCAATGCGATAACCAGGATGCTGCCACCAGGGTTTGGGTTGGTTCATGCTTTGCTCCTTTCTCGGTGATGCGTGGGGTAAGTCAATTGCGGTTGCGGATTGACCAGACAACCAGTAAAAGGATGCCAACCAGCAATCCACCCAGAACCAGCGCGAACCCCAGACTGGTTGCCATAGCGCCAAAAGCGGTCAGAATGCCGGTAAAGAAATTGCTTGCCGGTCCGCCCGGCTGGACTGGCGGCGCGGGTTGTTGACCGGCAAGCGAAGGTTCCAGAGGACGCTCGCCGCCGGTTGGAAAAGTCTGCGAAAACAACAAGACATCGCGTCCATCTTGGGGGCTCCAGCCCAAATTGAGTCCAATGGTCATTTCCGGGGCGCGGGCGGTACCAAAGCGGGTGCGGTGCAGAAAGCGCCACGGATCTTGAATCGCGAGGGTGCCGAGCGTGACGGTTTGCCCTTCGTAACGAAAGGCGATTTTTTGTCCGTCCTCGCCATGGCAGGAGGCGCAACCCTGGTCATACAGGGTCTTGCCGTGATCCAGGTCGCCGCCGATTGGTTTGAGGGTAAGCGGGTCAATGAAGCGGCTGTCATCAATGACTCCATCGCGGATGAAGGTGCTCAGGGCGGCAAGATCGGCGCTGCTCAGATACGGGGTAAAGTCGTGCTCGGAATCGTTGCTGCCGCTCAACACCTGCTGAAGGCGCTCCAGCGATTGGCTTTGCGCGTCATACACACCCGGAAAACCGGTGTAATTTGCGCCGGAGCCAAACGCGCCGTCCTTGCCTTCATAATCCCAGCCGTGACAGGACGCGCAGCGCCAGGTGTCAATTCCCGCGCGGGTATTGGTTGTCTGTCTGTCCCAGATGGGATGATTTCCGGCAGGGGGAGGCGTGGCGCTCAATTGAGTCCAATCATCGTACAATTGAGCGCCGCGAATCAAGCGAGCGACCTGTTGAAGAGTCGCGTTGACGGCGTGGGCGGGCTGCGCCTGTATAATCAAGAAACCCATTCCCAACAGCAGGGTGGCGATACTCATGAAAACAAAGGGTCTTTTCATTGCCAGTCTCCTGGTTCGCTGCGTCTGAACTGGAGCCAAATTTTTAACCCCCTGGTCCTTTTTAAACGAATGGCAAAGGCTACCACGAAGGATTTATCTGGACTATTTGTATATAGTATTTACTGATTATACAGTAGCGGGAATGTTAAGAATCAAATTAATTCGGGTGATTTTAAAAATAACCCGACTGATTTACTCGGCAATCTTGACATTGTTTTTATTTCACGGATAATGAACTAAAGAGGTTTTTTGCCGATCGCGACAATCTTGGCGCGACTCTATGTCTTACACTATAATCCAGGTTTCGGTTGGTTTTTTATTGATGCCCGCATGAACAAGCCAATTCGCCATCCAGGGCTGGGGAAAGGATTATCTGATGACAACAGTAAGGAGTTTGTTGAAAGTCAAAGGTAATGAAGTCTGGTGCGTGCCAGCCGCTGCAACATTGCGCGAAACGCTTAAGGTGTTGGCGGAGAAAAATATCGGCGCGGTTATGGTGCAGGAAGCGGGAAAAATAGTGGGTATCTTTTCGGAACGGGATTACGCCCGGCATGCCGCGCGGAGGGGAACTTTGCTGCTCGATGAGCCGGTCAGTGATTTTATGACCCGCTCTGTTTTTTACATCAATCCGGATCAAACCGTTGATGAATGCATGGCGTTGATGACCTCAAAACACATCCGTCATATTCCAGTATTGGAGGATGACCACCAACTGGTTGGCTTAATCAGCATTGGCGATGTGGTCAAACAACTGATGGAGGAAAAAGAAACCACCATTCATGGATTGGAAAATTACATCCTCGGTCACGATTACAGTGGATAACCACGCTCTGGGATAATCAGCGGAAAGGAAGCGTCGTATGGCATTGGTCAAGGATCTGCTGCAAGCGAAATATTCGCAGGTATGGTATGTCACCCCATCGTCCACCGTGCTGGATGCGCTCATGCTGATGGCAGAACAGAAGATTGGGGCGGTGCTGGTGGTAGAGGCGGGGAAAATCGTGGGCATTTTCTCGGAGCGTGATTTTGCGCGGGCTGCTGCCGGAGAAACTGCCCGCCTGGATGCGCCGGTCAGCGAATTGATGGTCAGGACGGTCTATTACGTCACCCCGGAGCAGACGGTCGAATCGTGCATGGCATTGATGACCGCGCGACGGTTTCGTCATCTGCCGGTGCTGGATGGCGAAAAACTGGTTGGGGTGATTTCGATTGGCGATGTGGTTAAGCAATTAATGTTGGAAAAAGACATGACCATCAAGAGCCTGGAAGATTACATCTGGGTGCACATGATCTGACCAGTGGTTCCTGGATTACTCTGTGTAAAATACTACAGGGCAGGGAATCCTGCCCGGAATTGCTGGAATGCAGAAACAAGCGCGCAGTGTGCAGGTTGAATTAACCCGCTATGCTTACGGGGGAAGCGGCATGGGCCGACTGCCGGATGGGCGGGTGGTGTTTGTGCCTTTTGGGCTGGCGGGCGAAGTGGTCAGGGCGGAACTGGTGGAAGAGAAAAAAGGCTACGCCCGCGCGCGGCTGGTCGAGGTGCTGCAACCAGCCGCCGAGCGGATCCCGCCGCGCTGCTCTCATTTTGGCGAATGCGGCGGCTGCCACTATCAGAACCTGAATTACCCGCACCAACTGCGCATCAAGACGGGTATCCTACGTGAGCAAATCGAGCGGATTGCGGGCATTGCCAACCCGGCCGTGGAGATGATGCGCCCTTCGCCGAAAGTTTGGAATTACCGCAATACGGTGCAGTTTCACCTGGATGGGCAGGGCAAGCCGGGATATGAACGTTCCGGCGGGCGGGGTGTGCTGGCGATTGAGGAATGCCACCTGCCCGAACCAGCGCTGGATGACTTTTGGCGGCGGCTGGATTTCTACCCCGACCGGGTCGGGGTTGAGTACCCTGGCAGCGCGGTGAAGCGGGTTGGACTGCGGGTTGGCGCGCAGGAAGAAATCCTGTTGACTCTGGAGAGCCAATCTGACCAGCCGCCGGAATTTGAGGTTGATTTGCCGATTTCTGCTGTGCATCTGAGCCCGGCGGGGGCAATTGTGCTGGCAGGAGAGAATTGGCTGGCTATGGAAGCCGGCGGGCGCTTGTTTCGGGTATCGGCGGGTTCTTTCTTCCAGGTCAACACCTTTCAGGCGGAGGCGCTGGCGCGGCATGTCAGCGAATTGCTGAGGCTGGATGATGAAACGACGCTGCTCGATGTGTACTGCGGGGTGGGTTTTTTCTCGGCTTTTCTCGCCCAACAGTGTGCCCGCTGCATCGGGATCGAGGCATCTTCGGCTGCCTGTGAGGATTATATTTTCAATCTGGGGGACAGCGAGAATGTGGAACTCTATATTGGCGCGGCGGAGGATGTGCTGCCTGGACTGCGCCTGAGCGGCAGGGTCGCAGCGGTGGTGGATCCGCCCCGGGCGGGGTTGGAACAGCGCGCCATGGATGCGTTGGTTGAGATTATGCCGCAGCCGCTGGTGTACGTCTCCTGTGACCCCGCCACGCTGGCGCGCGATTTGAAAAAGTTGTGCGCAGCGGGCTACCGCCTGGAGCGCGTGACGCCGTTTGACATGTTCCCCCACACCTATCACATTGAGTGCGTGGCGGTGTTAACCCGCGCTGCGGGCTGGGAATAGCCCGCAGCCTAACCTGGCGGGAAGAGTCTGTTCAAGGGAACAGACGACGCGCCTTGACTTCCGCTACGGCGTCCGGGCGGTAGCGATACAATCGCGCCGGGCGTCCCTCGCCGCTGCGGTGGTTGGAGGTGGCTTCGATGATCCCCGCTTCGAGTATGCGGCGGCGAAAATTACGCTTGTCCAGTTTTTCGCCCAGGATCAATTCGTAGGTGTGCTGTAGTTCGCTGAGGGTGAAATCATTTGGGAGCAGTTCGAATCCGACCGCCGTATACTCGAGCTTATAACGCAGCCGGCGCAGCGCGTAGGCAAGGATTTCGGCATGGTCCATTGCCAGGCAGGGCAAATGCCCAATCGGGAACCATTGTCTCGGCGCGGGGTTATTGCGCGGATGGTGGGCTGAACCGGCTGGAATGAGGGCAAAGTAAATGATGGAGATCAACCGCATGGATGGATGGCGCTGCGGATCTCCGTAGGTGTACAACTGTTCCAGGTAGACCTCGCTCAACCCGGTCCATTGCTCAATGCAGTTGGCTGCGGCAGTCTCCAGCGCGCATTGTGGCATGTCGTCAATGCAAGGCAGCAGCCAGCACGCGGGGGAAGTGTGTTCGCTGCTGGGTGCGAGCAGCACTTGCAGACGGTTGTCCTGCAGGGTAAACACTACAACCCGAATTTCTAATTGCGGATGATTGGAGGTTTTTTTTGAGGCTTCCATACAATTTTTTGAGAGAATAATATAAATTATATCGTAGAATAATAGGGGGTGGTTTTTTACGCCCGCCCCGTTATGGTGAAAAAAAGGAGAGCATGATGCGCAAGCGTAAATCCATTTTCCTGGGGTTGATGGTCTTGATCCTGGCGGCGCTGGCATGTAATTTGCCCGGTCAAAGCGCCGCGCCAACGCCTTCTGAGCCTACCCCCAATATGACCATGACCGCATTGTTTGAAATTGTCACCCGGCAAATAACCCTGCCGCCTCCAATACCAACCGCTACGCCGCAACCGCAAGCGCCCACCTCCACGCCGCCGCCGTTGCCTACGGCTACCAACACCTTTCCCCCGCCAACCGCTGCGCCAAGCGTTACGCCGATTTCCGATCTGCGCCCGGCTGGAAAGGTCTCGGCAGCCTATCTTGCCACTGCGCCGACCCTGGACGGGGTTTGGGATGAATGGAAAACCACCGCCTTTCCCATGAAGCTGGTAGTGTTTGGCAGGGAAAACCACACCGGCAAGGAGGATTTGGAAGGCTCTTACCGGGTGGGATGGGATAATACCTATCTGTACCTGGCGGTAAAGGTGATTGACGACCAGTATGTTCAAAACGCAAGCGGCGTTGATATTTTCAAGGGCGATTCGATCGAATTGCTGCTGGACGTTGATCTCAAAGGAGACCTGACCTCGCGGGAATTAACCGCGGATGATTACCAGCTGGTGATCTCGCCGGGCAAAGGGAATACCGGCGGCGACAAGGAAGCGTATCTATATTATCCATCCGGCAAATCTGGCGCGCGCACCGATATCAAGATTGCTTCGGAGGGCGGAAACGGGTTGTACCGGATCGAGGTTGCCATTCCATGGAGTATTTTCGGCATTAATCCGTCCGCTGGCCAGCAGTATGGCTTTTTGGTTTCAATTAATGATAATGACGATGAGAATAAAAATGTACAGGAGAGCATGGTATCGCATGTCTCCGGGCGGCGACTGGCTGATCCGACCAGTTGGGCAATGTTGTCACTCGCTCGTTAACCGGGCGGTTCAATTTTGGTCATTAAAACAGAATACTGGCTAATTCGTTGCGGTAGATCCGGGTTTGGGGATTGTCGTCGCCGAGTAATTCCAGCAGACTGAGGATGATCTGACGGGCGGCGGGGTTGCGGCGGTCTTCGCGCAGCAGGTCGAGCAACCCATCCAGGGCAAGTGGCGCCCGCCCGCGCGCTGCCAGGCGGATGGCATTCCAGTAGGCAGCCTGGCGTTCATCTTCTTCGGCGCCGGCTGGGTGATGGAGCAATTTTTCGATGGCATCTGCCAGCGGCAATAGTGCCTGAGAATGCGAAAATTCGCGGCTGGCGGGGAATGCGCTCAGGATCGAACGGCTTTCGTGGGCTTTGCCTTGCGCCAGGAGAGCGCGCGCAAGCCCGAGCAGCGCAGCCGGGTGATTGGGCATTGGATCGAGGACTTTGCGTAACAACGGCTCGGCTTCGCTCCACTGTTCGTTGGTTAGCAAACTGAGGGCATGTTCCAGCGCCAGTGCCGCAGGGCTGGGCGGCTGAATGCGGCTGAAGAATTCCCTCACCCGCGTTTCCGGCTGGGTGCCGGTGAACTCGCCCACCACTGCGCCGCCAGAAAAGGCTTTGACCATGGGAATGCTGCGCACCCCAAATCGGATTGCCAGGTTTGGGTTTGCATCTACATTGACTCGCGCCAGGCGAATCGCTCCAGCCGATTCTTTGGCTAATTTTTCAAGCACCGGCAAGAGGGTTTTACACGGCTGGCACCAGGCTGCCCAAAAATCCACCACCACAGGCGTGTTATGAGAATACTCGATCACCTCGTATTCAAAATCGGCTTCGCTTACGTCAATGATATTATCAGGCGTCATGTTGGTTCTCCACAGTAATAAACGCGGGGGTTGTCATTCCGCTCAGTCTGATTCTACCGTATAGATATAAGAATTCCATCGGATTTTTATCGCAAAGGGTTGGACAGCGGTAGTAACTAATCTTCGCCGTCTTCGTCGGAAATTCTGCCTGGCTGCTCGAAGTGAATGACATCACCGTGAAAATTGATCACAATGCGAAAACCCATCATACCCATGTAAGCGCGTCCCTCTTCCGGGATACCCGTCTGCAGCAGTTTTTCAAACTGCTGGTCAATGTTGCGAAATTGATTTTCGAGCATTGCCCGCGAGAAAATATCCTCCTGCCCAAGCATTTTGGCGGTTTGTTCGCTGAGCAGGTCTTCGTGACCGCTGATTTGTTCTTTGAGCAAGGCTAACACCTGGCGGTCAACGTATTCCGCCGGGATGTGGCGGCGAAAACCAGCATCGTCAATGACGTACATGGCTTCCGACCCAATGGTCGTGGTTGCAACCGGGCGGTCGTTCTCATCCACGACCAACCCGGCAAAAAGAGGCTGCGGCATTTCGGTTCTCCTCAATTCAACAGCGATAAGCCGGCGGCGGTCATGCCACCGGTTTTTCGATGACACGTACCATTGTACCGGTTTTTTCGATCAAGGTCACGGATTGTAAAGGGACAGGCGGGTAAGTCCAGCGGTATACCCAGCGCGCATCGTTGATTGACAGATTGATGCAACCATGGCTGCGCGGTCTGCCGAAATTATTATGCCAATACGTTCCATGAAAGGATACGCCGTTGTCCATCAGGTAACACACCCAAGGCACGCCGGGGAGGTCGTAGCTGTTCGCGGCGGCGCGGTCGCCGGCTGCCATGTGACGCGAAGGGCGCTTGCGGTTGGTAATATACACGCCGGGCGGGGTGCGAAAATCGCCATTGCTAAAGCGCGCGCCGGTGGAGGTGCGCGCCATGAACACCGGCTGGTTGGATTCGTAAGCGATGATGATCTGTTCTGGCAGGTGGATATCAATTCGTTTTTCTTCCGGCGGAACGCGCGCTGAAAGCGGGCTGACCTCGTCTGGGGTGAGGATGTGCAGGTGAGTGGGGTTGGCGAAGAAAAAATAATCCCAGCGGTCATTCTTGATGCGGTACCAGGGCTGCCCGTTCTGGTCGTGGACGATGCGATCCACCCAGTAGGTGGTGCCGTAATACAGGCGGTAGGCAATCCAATGCGGACTATCCACATTCCAGAGCGTATCGGTAAAAGGCACGCTGATTTCTGCCAGAGCGCCGCCCGGCGGCAGCTGCTTGAGCGGCTCATTTTTAATCAAATCAACCGGTTGGATGTCGCCCGAATGAACGTAGGTTTCGTCGTTCAGGCGGTACCAGACCCGGTTATGCCCCGAATCCTCGCTGCCGACGGTTACTTCGGTGATGGGCATGACCAGGTCGCGCCAATACGATTTGAGCAATTTGCCGTTAAAATCGGGGCGGTCGTATCCGTCCGTCTTGGCGATGCAGACTCGTCCCAGACGGGGCAGCGCGAATTCCGTTTGATAGTTTGCCGCGGAAAACCACTTATCCAAACGAAGCGGCAAGCCAATGAATGCCAGCAGTCCCAGCGTGGAGAGTTTGAGAAAATCCCGGCGCGATACCTGGCGCATGAGGGAATCCGGCAAGGCGGGCATGGCGGGCAACCTAAGGACGAATATTAACCAGCGTGCCAACCGTGGCGAAATCGAACAACCAGGCGGCGTCTTCGGTGCGCAAGTTGATGCAGCCGCGGCTCATTGGCGTTCCAAAGTTGTTGTGCCAATAGGTGCCGTGCAGTCCGTAGCCTTTGTAGAAATACATGGTATAGGGCACGTCTGCCAGATAATACCCCGGACCTGACATATCGGTATAGCGATACTTCACGTAAATGCGGTACTGTCCGGTGACAGTGGGCGTGCGCCAGGTGCCGGTGGATACAAGAAAGCTGTTGACCAATTCCCTGCCAATGTAGGCATAGACCATCTGCTCGGACAAGTCAACATCAATCCATGGTTCATCATCGCCCACCTCGATCACTCCGCTTTCGGAAAAAAATTCGGGTGTGGCGGTAGGCGGCGGCGTTTCCGTTGGAGTGGGGGTGGGCGTATCGGTCGGGGTTGGGCTGGGCGTGAAGGTAGGAGTTGCGGTGGGGGTGAAAGTACTGGTGGGGGTGAAGGTGGCGGTGGGGGTGGGCGTAATGGTTGGCTTGAATAATGCGCCAATTGGACGCGCAACGGAGGGACTGTCTGCGATGGCGGTTTTCAATTCGGGGATGAGCATCCAAAACAATAACCCCAGGCAAACAACCAACGCCATCACCAGACCGCTGACCCACCAGGTGGTTGGCGAATGGCGACTAACCGGCGGGGGCTGAACCGGGGGCGCGGCAACCTTTGCCTGGCTGCCAGGAATAACCGGCTGAGTGGCTTCCAGTAAGGTTTGTTTCAGGCGCTGAATGCGGATCGGCAAGGTTTCGCCGCTCAATTCGGCTGCGTTCGTACCGGGTGGGGTGACCGGCGCGGGCGTCGCCTGGCTGCGCAGCCGTTGGGCTGCCCAGTGCATCCCTTTGCGCGCGCGTTGGCTTTCGGGGTTGATTTGCAGGGCGCGTTTGAGGTAATCAATGCTGGCATGGGGTTCCGCCAGGGCAGCCAGAATCAACCAGGGTTCTTCCAGTTGCGGGTCCAGCCGGGCAGCGTCGGCAGCCAGCCGGCGGGCAGCGTTGCGCTCGCCCTGCTTCAACGCCTGGCGCGCTGCGGAAAGGATCTGGCGGGCATCCGAATGGGGCAGGCTCATTGTCCGGTGTCCATCACGGGGATGGGCTCATTGCGCACATAACAGAGAATGCCGTCGGTGATGCCTCGGGCAACCAGGTCGGGCTGCTCGGTCAGAATGCGCCGGTCGAGATTGAGGAAGCCGGTCTCGATAATTGCGGCGGTCGTGTCGGTATGGATTTCGCTAAACGTGTGGTAGTGAACCATGTCTGGGGTAATCGAATTGATATGGAACTTCATATTGGTTGCCTTGCCGTAGCGATCAATCAGGCAGCCCGACAGGCGTTGGGCTTTCTCCGGATAGGCGCTTGCCGCCGCGGCAGCAACCTTGTACCCGGTGGCTTCATCGTTAATGAAGTTGCAGGAATCGTTGTGGATGGAAACCAGCGCAAGCGCCCGGTACTGGTTGAGGCGTTCGTCGAATTCCTCCAACAGGTCAACCTCGAAGCCCTCGGCGAGCAGTTGCTGCTGGACGCGGGTAGCGATTTCCAGGTTGACCGCCACCTCGGTCAGGCCATCCGGGCATACTGCACCGGGATCGTTCCCCCAATGCCCGGCAACGATGCCAATGCGCGGACGCGGCGAGGCGGTGGGGGTGGCAACGGTCAAGGTGGGGTTGGTCTGCATTGCGGCAAACATGTTATCCAGCATCTGGTTGGAGAACAGGTTGGCGGGCGTCCACAAGGTGAACAGGGTTGCGGCTACCAGTGCTACAGTCAGGATGGTCCAAAGCGCGCTATTCGCCGCCGTAATCTTGCGAGTTTGGGGGGGTGTGGAAGAAGTTTCGTTACTCATAGCGTATTGTATTTCATCGTACCTTAATTAGACCCAATTTGACAATAATCAATTTCGCATAGAAACCGAATTACATCCATTGTACACCGGGTCTGCATGGTCATGTGCTCGAACGCGGCTTGACTTGCAGCCAGTCTGTCGGTATAACAGGTATGGCTTTAGCAGGTGCAAGTAGTTTGCCAGTCCAGATTTGATCGCAGGAGAATCCGAATGATGCGCGTCAGCCCGGAAGTTTTTCGCCATGCCATGCGCCAGTGGACAACCGGCGTGGCTGTGGTGACCAGTCGCTTTGGGGATACTCAACACGGCATGACGGTCAACTCGTTCACATCCTTATCGCTCGACCCGCCGCTGGTGTCCATCACGCTGGCGAATGATACCCGCACACGAAACCTGGTGCAACAGGCAGGCGTTTTTGGAGTTACAATATTGGCAGAAGAACAGGGTGATCTATCGGATCGTTTTGCGGGGCGGATTCCCGATGAAGATAATCGCTTTGAAGGCATAGATACCTACACGCTCATCAGCCAGTCACCTTTGCTTGCCAGCGGACTGGTTTGCCTGGATTGCATCGTTGTTCACAGTTACTTCATGTCGGGTTCGACCCTGTATATCGGTCAGGTACAGGCGGTGAAGCATAATCAACAAGGCAAACCGCTGGTTTACCATAATCGCATTTACCGCAGGTTGTGGGATGGGTGAGTCTGGACTAAGCGAAGAGGAAAAACAAATCCTACTTAGAGAAGCCCGCCGGGCAATCGAACTGGCAGTCAACGGACAGCCGCTGCCATGGCTCGACCTGGCTCAGCTGCCGCCGCGCCTGCGCGAAGCAGAAGCGACCTTCGTTACCCTGACGCTGGGCGGTAAACTGCGCGGCTGTATCGGCTCGCTGGAAGCCTGCCAGCCCTTGATCGAGGACGTGCGCGAGCATGCCGTCAGCGCTGCGCTGGATGATTACCGCTTCCCGCCGGTGCGCCCGGCGGAGGTCGAACGGTTGCGGATCGAGATTTCGCGACTGACTGCGCCGCAGCCACTGATGTATGACACTCCGGCGGATCTGCTGAAAAAACTGCGCCCTGGTTTCGATGGCGTAGTGATTCGCGACGAGGGACGCCGGGCAACCTTTCTGCCGCAGGTGTGGCAATCGCTGCCTGATCCGAAGGATTTTCTAGATCATCTGTGCCAGAAAATGGGCTCGCCGCGCAATTTGTGGCGCCAAAAGAGATTGGAGGTCCAAATTTACCAGGTGGAGGAATTCCACGAATAATACCGACGGATTGAAAAGACAGCCGCACACCCCTGTGCGGCTGTCTTATGAGGGGCGAAATTTCAGCCGGTTGTGACCAATCGGTTTTTGGTGGCTTCGTTGTACGCCTGCCCGTAGAGGTGCCCGGTGATTGCCATGCCGTAGGCACTGGTCAGCACAACGCCAATGATGCACAGGACGGTGCCGAGCGGGGAAATTAAACCAACCACCAGCGTGCCCAGCAGAACGATCAGGTATGCGCCGGTGTTCGCCTTGACCAAACCAAGCACCTCGCCCAGCGCAAAGCCAGCCCCAAGATTGCCTTTGGCGATGTAGTTGCCGTAGGCGGCGGGAAGCCAAACAGCCATCAGGATGACGTAAAAGAAGACGGACACGCTAAAGCAGAGCGAAACGATCATCGCAAAAGTAACCGCGGCATCCGAATTTGACTGGCTGGTTGCCAGACCGCTCAACAAGCCTGAGAACAAACCAAACAAAGTGATCGGTAGAGCGTACACAAAGGTGATCACAAAGCCGCCAAACCCACGACCGATGTCGTTGCCGAAATCCAGATCCGGCAAAGGGGTAGGATGCCGGTCAATGACCCGCTTGGTAATGTTCAACGCCCAGCCCAGCACGACAATTTGTCCGATGATTGGGATCAGCAAAACGAGGGCAGCTATTCCAACTTTCTTAATCCAATCGGTGTCTTGAAAAACATACGAAAAAGCAAGTCCAAAATTCATGGTGCACTCCTCCTAAAAAATTTCACGATAAGTACTGGTTTAAAACCACAGACTGACTACAACTATAGTCATTTTATGAAAAAGGTGCAAGCGGAATGCCAGGTTTAAGATTCTGCCACAGCCGGTTGGGCGTTGATCCGCGCAAAGTATTCGCGCACCTGCGGATCGTTGTAGAACACCAGCGCCAGGATGCCGACGATCAACGCGACAACATTGCCAACCAGGATGGTGAGGATCTCGAGGATGGCGATGGTCTGCGAGAATTGAACTGGCGTGGGCGGGTTGGCGAGGATTTTGATGGCATACAGAATTTCGAAAACCCCCAGGATGCCGGGCAGAAAGGTGATTGGAGCGCAGAGCAGTCCGATGCCCAGCGTGCTGACGGCAACCGCAAAGGTGATGCCCAACCCGGTCAGGATGTTGAGAATTCCGCTCACCAGGGTCATGACGCCGAGCGTGGTAACCATGCCGGGTTTGATCATGTGGGTGGGCATATTGCCAGAAGTTGGAAGTTGTTCCATGGTTTGTTTCTCCCTGTGTTGGTTGACTTGCTTGCCGGTCCAACGAGCAGCAGTCTATAATAAGATACGCAGCGGGAGGAAAAAAGTTGCGCCGGGCATAACCGGCGTGACGGATAACTGCGCAGACAGCCAGTTGGGCGGATTTTAGAAATGGTCGAATTGATCCACTTTGAGAACGAAGATCACCGCTCGACTTTCTTTTTGATCTTGCGGGGTAGCCGAAACGGCGCCGCGGATCAGGGTTAGCGCATTTTCAACCTGGTCATCCTCCAAGCCAATCATCAGCGTCGTTTTACCGCGCCGCAGAAACCCGCCGGTGGAGGCTATGCCGGTCACGCGGTAATTATGCGAGGTTAGCGACTGGGAAACGGTATCGCTGTCGGTATCTCGGACAATGGCAAGGATTAATTTCATGGCTATACCTCCTCGTAATGTTCGATTTCCATCTCGAAAATCGTTGCCCCGCCGATGGTGATTGGCGTGGGGGTGGGCAGCGGCAGGGGGGCGCTTTCCAGGGGTACAGCAATGTACTCGACCCGCTGGCGGCAGGATTCATGCAAGGCGTCCAATGCCTCTTTGCGACGGTTGGCTTGCAGGGCGACCAACAAGGTGGCGTTACGGCGCCCTAAAAAGCCGCCATAACTGGGCAGCCGGGTGACGCGGAGACCGATTTCCCCCAACGCGTTCTCGGCGTTTTCCGCATCCTGCGCCTGGACGATGACCCACATGCAGAGATCAGGTTGGATGACTCGTTTTCCCTTAGTCATTGTTGGCAGGTGCTCCTTTCTTGAGGTCAGCCGGTCAGTAAAACTTCTTGCGCCTGTCCGCCGGTGTAGATAACGGTTTGTCCGTTGGGCAGGTCAATGTGGGTGCGGTCTGGCAAACAGGTAATCGTCATTCTTCGATATTGTACCGTAACCGGGAAGGAAAAGGGGGTAAGAGCGTCCAGGATTATCCGGGTATCCGTTAGCAGCCGGATACCCAGCAAGCGGAGGAAGAATTCGATGGGCGGCAGTCCGGTCAGCAGGTTGCTCTCGCCGCTTCCCTGACCGCTAACCGGGTGGTATGCGGCATAAAAGGCGCGCTTGTTTTTCAGTGAATGGACGATGGCTTTCATCCAGTCTTCGAACAAGGACAGCGCTTCCTTGCGATAACCGTAATTCAGCAAGCCTTCAGCGATCATCCAATTCCAGGGCAATAGCACCTGCTGGGTTTCGGTAATCTCGCTGCCGGGGGCGGACGCCGGAACCACCGTCAACCCATACGGCTGGCGGTAACGGGTGAGGATGGTTTGGTTGACCAGACGATCGGCGCGGGAGGGATCGGGGATGCCCGCCCAAAGCGGCAGAAGCAGAGACAGGTCTTCTTCCCGGAAATTAATTGTGCGCAAGGCGCCGGAATCGCCGGGGTGCAGGTTGAGTACTTTTAGGCTGTCGAGCTGCTTAAAATGGCTGCGGCTGGTGTAACGTCCGATGCCGTGCAGCCAGGAGACATCCTGCGGGTTGATTTCTTCCAGGATTGGACTGCCATCCGCGGCGCTTCCGGACAGGATCAGGTGAATCCGGCGGGTCAGGTCGGTTTGAGTGTTGAAGTGCAGCACGAGCCTGCTGGGCGGGTCGAATTGACGCTCGATAGGGAATTGGCCACGCGTGTCAAAGGTGAACACAACGTCGGCAGGGCTGGCGGCATGGGTCAGCGCATCGCGATGGGTGTAGGTCGTATCGGATTCGTCCCAGGCGGCTTCGACATTGGCGCGAAGGCGGCTGCGCTGCTGCTCCAGCCAGTCCAGGTTGGCGGTTTCGCCGATCAGGCTGGCGATTTTGAGCAGACAGCCGGCTTCATTGTAAAGCATGGCTGCCAGCGCGGGGGTTTCGATTGTTTTAGGCTCTACCCCCTGCGCAGCCGGGTGCCAGGGGTTGAATAAGGGAGATTCTTCCAGACCGGATTGGAAAGGATGTTCCCACTCCGGAAAGCCGTCCTGATCACGGTCATTGCGCAGAGAGAACCAGCAACGCAGGAACGACAGCAGGGGTGGATAGACTTTTTCCAGCCAGGCGGGGTCCTGGCGCGTCTGGTGGACTTTAAGCGTCAGGGCAGCCAGCAATGGCTGCGCCATCCGGCGGGAACGCTGCCCCGCCAAACCGGGCTTCCAGTCGATGAATCCGTCCGGCATACTGGTGGCGAGAAAATTTTCCACCAGTCCGGCAAGGCGGTCTGGCATGCCGGGAAGGATCAGGCTGCTCATGTGCCAGCAATCCAGGGCTGTCTGTCCATTCCACAGAGCGTTGTAGTCGCTGCCATCGCCGCGCAAAGAAAAACCATGATCCGTTTTGCGCGAGAGGACGAACGATTGGCGGGGCAGACTCTGGCTGGCGGGAAAAAAGAGCGACTCCGCGCAACGGGCAGCGAGAGCGAAGGCAGCGTCCCAGTCCGGGTTGTTGGTGGTGATCTCCAAGCGCTCGCTGCGGTGGGTCAGTTCGATTCGGGCTTGCTCGGCTTCCCACGCTCGGGCGGTGGACTGGCGGGCGAGTTCGTAACTATCTGCTGGGGAGGGCAGCGCCGCCAGCGCCCAGGTCAGCTGGCGCACACCGCCCGGGGAGAGCTGCGCCTCTTCGGTCAGGCTGGCGTACGGACCTTTGCCAGGTTGAAGACCGCCGGTAATGAAGCAAACCGGCGACAATTCTTCGGTTTTTCCCTGCAAGACGGGATGAACCCCAACCTGCACGGTTCTCATGCCGTTGCCGTTGCCAAGCGGGTTGAGGTAAGCGCACCATTCGAAAGTGAATTTTTCCGTCAATACGGATGGATTGTGAAACGTGAAGCGCCCGGCGATACTTTGCGAGGACAATGCACGGTATTCGGCGATTACGTCCAAACCGGTAAACGGCGAAAAGCGCACCTCCAGGTGGCTGGCAAACAGGCGGGTGATGCGCGGCGGGCGGTAGAATTCGGCTGGGTCGCTGCGGACTTCGCTGCCGTGACGGAAACGCGGGAAAAGGCGCATGGCGCGGGCGCGCATTCCAAAAGTGGTAAACACGGTCAGGGCGGCTGGCTCACCCCCGCTCAACGAAAGTTCCCAGATCTGGTCGTTGGGATAGTCAACCGGTGAGAGGCGCGCATCTGCGCACAAGGTCAACATAAGAGGGTCGTTGATACCGAGATTCCACGCGCGCATGTTCTCATTTTACCTGACTTGGCGGTGATTTAATTGTGCTAGAATGAAAATGCGTTGAATCTGGTACAATGCTTGCAGCCAATCCATAATGGATTCGCGTTTTGTGCTGTAACCTCAGGAAAGACAAAAATGGACGAAGAACAGAAAGATCCCCAGGAGAATGATTCGCTGGAAAATACCCAGCCAACCCAGCCGGGAGAACGGCTGCGGCGGTTGGTTTCGTCGGCGCAGGATGGCAATTCATCGGTATTGAAAGGTGGAACGGGTCCGCTGCCACACCTGCCCAGCGAGCCGGGTGAGGACAAGCCGCGTGCGGACGAGCCCGGCAGTGCCCTGGCGGGGATGGATGAGGGCAAGCCACAAGACGAACCGTTGATCAGCGAGCGCCACCCAACCGGCGATCCAGACGAGACCGCAGGGTGGTTCAATGAACACCTGGAACAGGTTGAAAAGCAGGAAGGCGAACTGGACACGGCAGCGCTTTCACGCCACCCAACCGGCGAGCCGGAAGCCACCGGCGGGTGGTTCGGGGAGGGGTTGGAGCATCTGCTGCCGGAAAAAGACGATGAACCAACCGCCCAGACCCGCCCGAGCGCTGCGCCGGTCGCCGCCAGCGCGGATGAGGAAGTAACCCGGGTGGCGCAGCCGGGCAAGCCGGTTCCTCCACCGCCTCCCTACGGCAGTGACCAGGCGGCGCTGCCGCGCCGGGTGGATGAGGTGGATGCCGAGGCAACCCGGGTGACGCCGGCTGCGTATCATGCGCCTTCGCTTCAAACCGGGCGCAAGCCGCCCGCAACCAACGCTGCCCAGACAACCCGCGCCAGCCGTCCTGCCCCGCCGCGAAAACCTTCTCAATCTGCCCCGGGCAAAACGACCGCCAGCATTTCGCCGCCATCCCAGCCAAATGGTAATAACTGGAAAAAAATGCTCGGTTGTGTGGCGCGCTTGTTGATCGGTTTTGTGTTTGTGATCGTGATTCTGGGCGTGCTGGCGGGATCGTTGGTGGTGGTGCGCTATTTTACCCTGGCAGCCAGTTTACCCAGCGTGGAAGATTTACGCGGCAAAGCCTCGCAATTCGAGACAACCCGCCTGCTCGACCGCAATGGCAACCTGATCTATGAAATTATTGATCCCAACGCGGGGCGGCGGACGTATGTTCCGCTTGAGCGCATTTCTCCCTATCTAATCGCGGCAACCCTTGCTACCGAGGATAAGGATTATTACACCCATCCCGGTTTCGATCCATGGGCAATTGCGCGCGCTTTGGCGCAAAATTACATCAGTGGAGAGGTGGTTTCGGGCGCTTCTACAATCACCCAGCAGCTGGCGCGCGGACTGCTCATGACTCCGGAGGAACGCTTTGACCGCAGCGTGGATCGTAAGGCGCGCGAAATCGTGCTGGCTGCCGAGATCACCCGCCGCTATAGCAAGGAAGAGATCCTCGAGTTGTACCTGAACGAAAATTACTATGGGAAACTGGCGTATGGGGTCGAGGCGGCAGCGCAAACGTATTTTAATACCTCCGCAGAAAAACTGACCCTGGGTCAGGCTGCTTTTTTGGCGGGCATTCCCCAGTCCCCGGCGATTTATGATATCGAAACCAACCGTGAGGTGACGTTGAACCGCTTCCGCACGGTGGTGGTGCTGATGTACGAGTTGAGCAATGAGCGCAATTGCATCGAGGTGAGCACCTCGCTGCGCCCGGTGTGCGTGGACGCACAGGCGGCAGCCGAAGCAGTGCGCGAGATCGAGGGCTTCACCTTCCAGCCCGCGCGGCAGGTTTACCGCTTTCCTCATTGGGTGGATTACATCCGCGCTCAATTAGAAGACCGCTTTGATCCCACCACCATCTACCGTTCCGGTTTTACGGTATACACCACCCTGGATCCTGCCCTGCAGGAGACCGCTGAACGACTGGTGCGCGAGCAGGTGGCTCAGATGGTGGATAACAACGCCACCAATGGCGCATTGATTGCGCTGCGTCCGGGAAGCGGTGAAATTCTGGCGATGGTTGGCTCACCCGATTTTTACAATGCTGCCATTTCCGGTCAGGTAAATATGGCGATCAGCCCGCGCCAGCCGGGTTCGGCAATCAAACCACTGACCTATGTAGCCGCCTTTGAAAAAGGCTGGACTCCGGCAACCCTGATTTGGGATGTTCCGAGCGAATTTCCACCCTCAGGTGACCCGAATGACCAGCGCGAGCCGTACCGCCCGGTCAATTATGATGATCGTTTTCACGGTCCGGTGACGGTGCGGGCAGCCCTGGCAAACTCGTACAATATTCCTGCGGTCAAGGCGCTGCAATTCGTGGGAATTTACGACAATCCCGCCACCCCGGCAGAGGAAGGACTGGTCAGTTTTGCAAGCCGCCTGGGCATTACCACCCTCACGCGCCCTGACTACGGGTTGTCGCTCACCTTGGGCGGCGGTGATGTTTCCTTGTTGGAGTTAACCGGCGCCTACAGCGTATTTGCGAACGGGGGCCGCTTGCTGCCGCCAGTGGCAATCACCAAGATCGTTGATTTTCAGGGCAATACAGTTTTTGAGTACACGCCGCCACCCGGCGAGCAGGTTGTCCGCCCGGAACACGCCTTCCTGATCAGTTCTATCCTCGCGGATAATCAGGCGCGCGCGCCGATGTTTGGATTGGATTCGGCGCTTAATCTCGGCTTCCCGGCAGCGGCTAAAACCGGCACAACCAATGATTACCGCGATAACTGGACAGTTGGCTATACCCCGGATTTGGCGGTAGGGGTGTGGATTGGCAATGCAGATTACACCCCCATGGTCAACACCACTGGATTAAGCGGCGCCGCCCCGATATGGTCTGCATTTATGCGCAGCGCCATCCAACAGATTACCGGCGGCAATCCGAGCGCCTTTGTAAGACCGGCAGGGGTGATTGACCGGGTGATTTGCGCAATTTCCGGCAGCGAGCCGTCGGAATTTTGCCCGCTGCAAAGAAACGAGATGTTTGTCCACGACCAGCCGCCACTACGAAAGGAAGACGACCTGTGGAAACAGGTGCGCATTGATACCTGGACAGGTTTGTTGGCGTCTTCCGCATGTGCCGATTTTGAGGAGGAGAAATTTGCCCTTAACGTGACTGATCCGAGCGCGGTGCGCTGGATTCTGGAGTCAGAAGAAGGACGGCGCTGGGCGGAGCAAATGGGCTTTCAGCAGCCCATCTTCTTCACCCCGCAACGCGAATGTACGGTGGATGACCAGCGCCCGTTGATCCTGTTTGCCGGTTTGAGTGAAGACCAGACAATCACCCGCTCGCCGCTGGAGATCTATGCCCTGATCAGAGTCCCCGGATCTTACGAGGATTACCGCCTGGAATACGGGCTGGGCAATGATCCGGCGGAATGGGAAGAGATTCATCGCGGTGGTGCACAATCCGACCAGCCTCAATTCCTGACCGATTGGGATCTGAGTGAAGTACCCGCCGGCAGGGTTACCCTGCGGATCGTGCTGAATAGTGATCGCGATACGTACGCCATTCGCACACTGCACTTGAATATCCAGGTGCCAACCCCGACCCCAACGCCGACGCCGACGGTCACAGTTACCCCAACCGCGACGGTTACCCCGACCGTGACGATTACCCCAACCGCCACATTTACCCCTACCGTTACACCAACCTTGCCGCCGCCCACAGTTACACCAACTGTCAGCCCTACGGCAGCCACAACGCCCTAGCCATTAAAACATTGACATTTGAACCGCCTCATCCCAATGGGGCGGGTCGCCGTCGAGTAACTCTTCCCATAGCGCGGGGCTGAGTACCGGGCGCGCGGTTAATTGGCGCAGGTGACGGAATTTAAGCAGCCGCCAGCCCTGTTCGAATACGGCGCGCAAGTGCGGGTCGCGGCGCAACTTAAAACCGAGCAGGGCGGTACGTCCGCCGGGAAGCACCAGGATGCAGCTGCGCGGCGGCAGCGGCTGGGGTTGGAAGATAACCCGGCTGATATTGCTGCTGACCAAAAAGTGGAATTGGTACGCAGGGCTTCCGTCAGGATTGTGCCAGGTGAGGGCTTCGCCACCGGAGAGGGTGTAACCCAATTTCCTCGCCAGATTTTCCAACCCGCTGCGGGCGTGGTCTAAATCCGCGCGGCGGTGGGCGGCGGCATCTTCGGCGCGCAGCTGCCAGGCGTCAGTCAATCCCGATACGGGCTGAGCGTAGGATTCCAGCACGGCGCGAATTAAATCGGTTGGCGGGGTGAGCAGTCCGGGAAAACGGGAATACAGCGCCTGCTTCAGTTGGTTGAGACGGATTGCTTCGGTTTGCTCCAGCAGGGCAACAATCTCCTTTTCCACCCGGTCGGCGAGCGGGGCGATCCCGGCGGAAGGCTGCGCCAGCCACCAGAAGCCGCCTTCCTCGGATTGCTGGCGGGCGGCAAAGCGGGCGAAGCGGCTGCGCTCGTCGAGCACATCTGCCAGGATTGCCTGAGTGCGGGTTAACAGGTCGGAGTTGAGCGCATTGATCTGACCGGGTAGCAGCCCATTGCGCTTCAGCGCGGTGAGGGCGGCGGCGTAGAGGGGCTGGTAGCGGGCAGGTTCGCCGCGCTCCTCCAGGTGGTGGATGATGGCTTGCTCGATCAGTTGTTTGGGGTTGACTGCGGCAGCAGAAGCCTGGCTGGCGGCAGTCTGCCAGGTGAATTGCGCCAATTCGCTTTCAGAATCGAGCGCAAAACCGCGCAGGTCGAAGCCGGCAGTCGGCGGGGCGCTAAATGCGGACAGCAGGAAACCGGGTATCGTCTCAGGAACGAGAGCAAAGAAGGGCGTGGAAACGGTTAACTCCCGGCGCAGCCCGGATAAAACGCGGCTGACCGCTTGCGCCATCCAGTACCAGTCGTAGCGGCGGCGTTCCAGCGCGCCGCGCAGTGATTGCACGGCATCACGTCCCCACAACCACCCAGACCATAACGCGCACAGCGTCCAAAACGCCTGGTTTGGTCGCGGCAGCACGCTGATCAGCGCCGCCGGCTGGATAGCCTGCGAAAGAGGAAGCAGCGCCTTTGCCCGCCCGCGCAACAGGCAGATGCCCGCCCCGCCGGGCGGCTGCGGGTAGATGCTGAGTGGAACGGGAGCGGAATCCTGATCCCAGAAAGAGAGTGCGTTTTCCAGCGCCAGCCAGAGATTATTCTCCCGGAACAGGGCTGGAATGGTCAATTGGCGCGGACGGGGCCGCGCCGAAGGGTGCTGCCAGAGGGTATTGGCTTCATCGCAAACCTGGATGAGCAGGGCAGTAAGCAATTTTCGGCGCTCGGCAGCGAGCGGCAGGGCATCGCATTTGTTGATCAGGGTGGTCAGGACATATAGCGGGCGCGGTAGATAGGTTTTTAGCGCTTCCTCGACCAGTTCTTTCTGTTGGGGAGCTTGATCGGTGACTACTCTCAGCAGGGCGCGCGAGCGGTGCAAGGCATCACTGCCGGGCAACGCCAGGCGTTCCAGGTCGTGAGACGTGGCAGGGCGCTCGCCTTCGTCGCCGCAGTTGGCACAGCGGTAGATACGCGCGATTAGTTGGAGCGGCTCTCTCTGCCAGATGAATGCCTGGGCAGGCACGCTTCTGCCACATGCGGCGCAGGGCGTCAGGTAAAGGGACTGAATGTGACGCTCCAACCGTTCTTCCCCCCGCTTGCTGGAGGCAAGCGCAGCCAGCGCGGATTCAAATTCGTCACGCGGTGGCGCAGCTGCCAGTATCTCGGTCAGGAAGCTGAGCACGGGATTATTGCTGGCAACCAAAACGCGATAACCGGCGCGGGCGGCTTCCAGCGCCAACTGCGGATGGGCGCCGATCGGGTCGAGCACCCAACTGCCGGGGGCAACATTTGCCCGCAGCCAGGCGGAAATAACCCCCGCAGGAAGCGGCGGCAGGTAGCGTCCAAGCGGCATGGGCGGCAGGCTGCCCTCATCCGCGATAAAGGCTTGATCGAGCGGATTCATCCTGAAAAGAGTATAACGATTCCGATCTTAAAAAACCAGAGGTAATGGGGAAGCCGGCTTGACAGGTTGAGAATGAGCGGGAAATTAATTTAACCCGTTCTTAACTTGTTTTTGAAATGGGTTAAATGAGCGCTGGTTACAATGGATTCAAAATTATTTGGCAACCTTAAACAACATGAACAACACCAACCAGAACAGCCAACCCGAGACAGTCTTTTACATTCGCGACCTGCAAACCATGAAGGTGTTGGTTTCGCGCTTGCGGCTGAAAGTGCTGCGCCTGTTGATCGCGGAGGAGTGCACCATCCGCCAGGTGGCGCGCGGGCTGAATATACCGCCCAATCGTCTGTATTACCATTTCAGCCTGCTGGAACAGTGTGGAGCCATCCGGGTGGTGGATACCCGGTTGGTAGCGGGCATTCTGGAAAAACGGTACAGGGCGGCAGCAGCCCGCTACGAGATCGAGTCTGCTTTACTGCAGGAGGAACTGGCATTGCCAATCCGCTGAAGAGCACAAATTCTCTTATAATTGGGTTACAACTTTCCATTCCGGGGGCGGTGGATCAAATGCCCGGAATGATTGATGAGGTTTGAAATGAACAGTACATTTATTGAACCTGCCTATCAGGGGAATAACCAGGTTTGGCGTTACATTGTCATCATCCTGGCGGTGATCTTTGTGACCTTGGCAGTGCAGATCGCTGCTGCGATTCCCTTTATCCTGATCGAACAGACCAGCGATATCACTCAATTTCCCCCCCTTTCCTTATTGATCGTAGCCCTGGTTCCCTTTCCCTTTGCGGGCATGACCGTTTTGGCGGGGGTGCGCTGGCTGCACGGTCGTCCAGTCAAGACACTATTCCGCCCGGCAGGTCGTTTTGAATGGGGACGATTAATTACTTCTGCGGCATTGTGGTTTGGCATGTTGGCGCTGGGGGACGTGGTGCTCTCCATCCTCCAACCGGGAAATTATCGCTGGACGTTCGACCCGCTGCAATCCCTGCCGTATTTCGTGATTGCCTTGCTGCTGCTGCCACTGCAAACAACAACCGAGGAGATTATCTTTCGCGGCTACCTGACTCAGTGGATGGGTGGTCTGGGCAGATCCCCCTGGCTGGCATTGATCGTGCCTTCGGTTTTGTTCGCGCTGCTGCACGGCGCCAACCCGGAAGTGGGCAAGTATGGTTTCTGGTTGACGATGCCATTTTACCTGGGGATTGGTCTGCTGCTGGGCTGGATCACGTTGCGCAGCCAGGGATTGGAACACGCGCTGGGACTCCACGCTGCCAATAATCTTTATGCCGCCATTTTTGTTACTTTTCCCAGTTCGGCGATTCCCTCGCCAGCCTTCTTCACGATTCGGGAGTACGATCCGCTTACCGGCTTGGTGGTTTTCGCAATTATGGCGGTAGTCTATCTTGCAGCGCTCTATTTGCTGCGCAGTGATCGGGTGGTAAAAACCATTCCTGCGCTGCTGTTGGCAGTGGGGATGGCAGCGGCATTGGCGCAGCCGGCTGCGGCGAAATCCTATTTTGCCGAACGGTTCGATGTGCGCGTCGAGGTGCAGCGTAACGGCGACTTGTTGGTGACCGAAACCGTAGCCTTCCATTTCGTCGGCGGACCGTTTACCTTTGCCTATCGCGACATAACAAAAAACGAACTTGATTCGCTCGCGGTGGTCGAGATGCGTATGGATGGACAGTCGCTGCCTCGCGGCAACCAGCCTGGGCAGGCGGAGGTGGTCGAAGATGGCGATTCGCTGGAGGTTACCTGGCACTTCGAACCAACCAGCGATACCAGCCGTGTATTCGAACTGACCTACCGGGTGATTGGCAACCTGCGCCAAGCCGATCAGCGCGACAGCCTGGTGTGGCAAGTGATCCCGATGGATCATGAATACGTGATCCAGGCGAGTGAAATTCGCTTGGTTTACCCACCAGGAATTACCCCGCTGACCGATCCGCTGCTGCGCGGGCGCGAGAGCCAGGCGCAAAGTGGAGCGGGTGAAATGGTGTTTCGCCTGAACGATATCCCAGCCAATGAATCGCTGGTGCTGGAAGCCCAGTTCCCGGCAGGGATTCTAATCCAACAGCCGCCAGGCTGGCAGGCTGCGCAAATGGAGCGTAACCGGCAGATGGTTTCCGGGCTGCCGTACGCGGGCGGGCTGGCAGCCTTGATTGCCATTGCGGCGGCGGCGTTGTTGGTGCGGGTGCGGCGCGAAAGCCAGGTGGAAGCGCCGTTATCCATTCCAACCGGCACGTTGAGCAATCCGCCGGATGACCTTTCTCCTGCGGCGGCGTCTTATCTGATCAATAACGGGCGCGGCACGGTTATGCAGGTGTTTGGGGTCGTTTTGGATATGGCACGGCGCGCGTTGATTACCCTGGATTTCCACGAAAGCGGCGGGTTGTTCAAGGCGCGTGATTTTCAAATCCACAAGGCTGCCGAGAATGCCGCGCACCGGCCGCACGAAGCCTACGTGGTGGAAATGCTGTTCGATCCCAAGATCTCTGGACGAAGCGGCGGTCATTATTTGAGTGTTTTCGGACAGAAAATGGCGCAGCAGTTAAGCGGCTTTAACCGCGCACTTCAGGGCGAACTGGTGCAGCAAGGCTTGATTTTGGAAAAGAATATCCGCCTGCGCCAACAATTGACTATTCTTTCAACGGTGCTGTTTATATTTGCGTTTGCGCTGGGGATCATCGCCGTTGTGTTGATTGGCGCACTGATTTCCACGGTGACGGTCGGTATGGTCCTGCTGGGGGCTGCCGTGGGTATTATCATCGCTGCCGTGCTAGGCTGGATTTTCAGCGCGCAGATTGCCGCGCTTACACCAGCCGGCATGACGCGGCGCGGGCGCTGGCTGGCGTTCCAGGATTACATCAAGAGCCTGACCAAACGGGAAAACCAAACCCAATTACAGGGCGAATGGCTGGAAAACTACCTGCCTTACGCGGTGGCGTTTGGGATGGGCGACCGCTGGGTGAAAGCCTTCCGCGACCGCGGTTTGAGCACCATTCTTTCCTGGGCGCAGACCACAGACGATGACGGAATTGACG
Source organism: Bellilinea sp. (assembly GCA_039666315.1). Classification (GTDB taxonomy): domain Bacteria; phylum Chloroflexota; class Anaerolineae; order Anaerolineales; family Anaerolineaceae; genus Bellilinea. The sequence goes on from JAVSME010000002.1 coordinate 313,566, forward strand.
GCAGCGTTTTAACGGCAGTGATTGTCACCTCATCGGCAGATGCCGGCGGCGACTCCGGCGGCGGAGGCGGTGGGGGCGGAGGCGGATCGTCCGGCGCGGGTTAACCACGCCACAAGGCGGGGGTTTAACCTTTTAGATTTGAAAGGCTGCCTGCCGGATGGGTCTCGATTGCAGGCAAAACAGGTATAATTCTCTTACCGGCGCGGTGATGCGATTATGCCTGATCATTGGTATGCCATACAAAGCCATCCTCACAAAGAGGCAGCCCTCGTTAGCCATCTGCAAAGCAGCGGCTACGTAGTTTTTTTTCCCCGTCTCAGGGTGAATCCGGTCAATCCGCGCGCGCGCAAGGTGCGCCCATATTTTCCGGGCTACCTGTTCGTGCAGGTGGATATCGAAAAGACAGGGATTTCCACCTTTCAATGGATGCCGCACGCCCGTGGACTGGTTTCGTTTGGCGGGGATCCGGCGGTTGTGCCGGACAGCCTGCTCCATGCCATTCGCCGCAGGGTGGAAGAAATCAACGCCGCTGGTGGGGAGACGCTGGATGGCTTGCACCCCGGCGATGAGGTGGTCATCGAGCATGGTCCCTTCAGCGGTTACGAGGCAATCTTCGATGCGCGGCTTGCGGGCAGCGAACGGGTTCGCGTCCTGTTGAAAATGCTCAGCCGCCAGCAATTGCCGTTGGAATTGAACGTTGGCAGTATCCGCAAGCAGAAAAAACGAAACCACTAATTTTGCGCTGAAGACAGTCGCGCCAATCTGCCATGAATCAAAGCCCCAAAAACCCACTCCTCCCATTCCGCAGTTATAACTGGCTGCCACGCAGCCGCCCGAACCTGTCTGGTTTGCAGCGGGGGATTTTATGGCTGCTGCTCGGCGTGTTAATGGTGGGCGGCTATGCGCTGATTGTGACAGGCTTTGGACTGCTGTTCCAGCGCGGTTTGCGGATCGAAACTCCCTGGTTGAGCGGGGTGGTTTTTTTTCTGCTGGCGCTTGCTTTTTTACCGCTTTACCAACGGCTGGTAGAAATCATCCCCCGCATGGGCAATACCCCGCAGCCGACTAAGCGGGTGGAACTGGATGCGAATATCACTGCCCTGAGCCGCTCGCTCGATAATCGCGAGGTGCTGCAGGTGATGCGCGAGCAAATCCGCGCCGTTCTACAGGCGGATGATTTCCACATTTTTTTGTACGATTCTTTGAGCGACTCTTTCCAGACCGTCGCTGATCAGAACGGGCGTGCCACCAGCGAACTGATGTTTCTGACCAACAGCCCGCTGGTAAAAACGCTGGCTGCCCGCAATACCCCCCTTCACCTGCCCGTGGAGAAGCCGTTACCCGACGAACTGCGCAGCGAACACCTGCGTCTGGCTTTGCTCAACGCGCGGATTTTGATCCCGATGCAAGGCAGCCGGCAGTTGTTGGGCTGGCTGGCGCTGAGCGAACCAGCGGAGGGAGTCTTTTCGGAAGAAACGCTGCAACAACTTGAGTATTTGTGCAGCCAGGCGGGTTTGGCGTTGGAGCGAACCCAAATGATCGGCAATATGCAAAACCGGGTGCGCGAGATGAACGTTTTGACCCGCATTGCGCAGGGAGTCAACATCACCCTCAATCCGGATGATATTTACGAACTGATTTATGCCCAGATCACCCAGCTCATTGCGGCGGACGAATTCCGCCTGATTCTCCATTCGCCGCAGGGGGATGGATTGGTGCAGGTTTTTTATATTCGCGGCGATGAACGGGTGAGCGGACAGGAAAACGTTTACCTGCCAGCCGAGCGCAGCCTGGAAATGACTGTGGTTGAGGAAGGGCGCGGCATGTTGACCGATGACTACGGACGTGAATCGCGCCAGCGCGGACTGCTGCCGCTCAGCGAGGAGGCGTTTGCCTGGCTGGCGGCGCCACTCAACGCCGGGGCGAAGCCGATTGGATTGATCTGCCTGGCGCAGCGCGACCCGGCGGCGCGTTTTACCAGCGAACAACTGCGTATCCTGCAAGCGCTGGCTGACCAGGCGGCGGGCGGGATTGTCAAGGCGCGCTTGCTGGCGGAGAGCGAACGGCGCGCCCACCAGTTGAAAACGCTCAATGAGGTCACCCGCCAGTTGACTTCAACGCTCGACCCCGACTTGCTGCTGAAAAATATCCTGCGCAGCGCGGTGGAAATCCTGAATTGCGAAGCAGGCAGCCTGATGATGCTGGATGCGCAGAGCGACGAACTGGTGTTCCGGGTTGTGCTGGGTCCGGTTGCCAGCGAACTGGAAGGGCAGCGTATGCCCTCCAGCAAAGGGGTGGTGGGCAAATCCTTCCAATCGCGCCAGCCGGTAATTGTCAATGATGTGCATTCGTCCGCAGATTGGTTCTCCAGCCCGGACAAGATTACCGGTTTTGTCACCCGTTCGCTGTTGGTGGTGCCGTTGATAGTGAAAGATTCGTTGCTGGGCGTGATCGAAGTGGTCAACCGCAAGGATGGTTCCAACTTTAACCTTGATGATCAAGAATTATTAAGCGCGTTTGCTTCTCAGGCAGCGGTGGCAATCGAAAACGCTCGTCTCTACACACTGACCGACCAGGCGCTCAGAGCCAAGGTTGAAGAGTTGTCGGTTATGCAGCGCATTGACCGGGAGTTGAACACCAGCCTGGATGTCAGCCGGGCAATGACCATTACCCTGGATTGGGCAATGCGCCAGTCGGGCGCGGAAGCCGGCTTGGTGGGCGTCGTGCTGGCTGAAGGCATACGCCTGGTGGCGTCGCAGGGTTATGACGACGAGTTAACTCAATTTGAGCAAACCACCATACCGGCGGGGCGGATTGGGCTGCAAACGGTAATCGAAACCAGGCGAGTGGTGCGTTTTTATCCAAATCCGGCGCAAGCGGGCTTGTTGAGGGGAGTAAACAGCCAGGTGTTTATACCGATCCAGCGCGAGCAGACGGTTATCGGGTTGCTGCTATTGGAAAGCCGCCAGGTGGAAGTGTGCAGCGATGATGCCCTGCAATTCTTGCAGCGCCTGGGCGACCACGCCGCGATTGCGATTGCCAACGCCCAATTATACAGCGCCGTCGAGGCTGCCAATGTGGCAAAGAGCGAATTCGTCTCCTTTGTGGCACATGAATTGAAAAACCCGATGACCTCGATCAAGGGCTATACCGAACTGCTGGCTGCAAAGGCGGTGGGAGCGGTCAACGATGCGCAGGCTAACTTTTTAGCGGTAATCCGCTCCAATATTGACCGGATGAATACACTGGTTTCTGACCTGAACGACCTGTCCAAGATCGAAGCCGGCAGGATGCGGCTGGATTATGCCCCGCTCCGCTTGAAAGAGATTGTCGAGGAGGTGGAGCGCTCCACCCGCCGCCAGATTGAAGACAAAGGGCAGACCCTGACTGTCTCGCTGCCCGCGGATCTGCCGCTGCTGTGGGCTGACCGTGTCCGGCTGGTGCAGGTGCTGGTCAACTTAGTTAACAATGCCCACAAATACACCGAAGCGAGTGGCAGGATTAACGTAGGCGCCATCCGTTCCGCAAACGAGTGGGATGAAAAAGGTCCAGCCGAGGTTGTGCACGTCTGGGTACAGGACACTGGTTTGGGAATTGCGCCGGAAGATCAGCCGAAGATTTTTCAAAAATTCTTCCGTTCCGAAGATCCCAGAGCGCGTGAATCTCCTGGCACGGGTTTGGGGTTGAATATTACCCGCAGCCTGGTTGAGATGCAAGGAGGGCAGATCTGGTTTGAAAGTGAGTTCCGGCGCGGAACGACCTTCCATTTCACCATTCCGGTTGCCGAACAGTGAGCAGATAGGGAAAAGGAGACAGGAGGATGAGTCTGGTCAGCGCAGTGGGGCATAGCAACGAACTGGACGGGCGGGCAGCCGCGCAGCAGGCGGCACAGATGGCGCTTAAAGAACTGCGGGCAGTCTCACCCAGGGTTGGGCTGGTTTTTTTCTCCGAGCGGTACAATGCCAACGAGGTGATGCAGGGCATATCCGCCGTGCTGGGTGAAACGCCGCTGTGGGGCGCCAGTACCCAGGTTGGGTATTCCAGTCAAGGCAGCAGCAAGATGGTGGTCGCACTGCTAGGCGGAAATCTGAGCGTGGATAGCGCCTGGATCGGGCACTTTGGACAGGATTCGATCGGTGCTGCGCTGGATGTAAAAAACCGGCTGGAGCGGATGCCTTCCTCAGCATGGCAGTCACTGCTGCTTGCGCTTGACGGGGTAAACGGGGATGTCTCGCACGTGCTGGCTGCTTGCGAGGGTTTCCCGCTGCAGGTGGCTGGATTTCTGGCTGGCGGCAATTTTCCACATAACCCGCCGCGAGTGATGGGGGAAACTCATTGCGCTGCCGGCGGTCTTTCTGCGCTGTGGCTGGGCAGCGGATTGCGGGTTGGAATAGGGTCCGCGCACGGCTGGAAGGACAGCGGCATTCACTTTCGAATCACCCGCAGCCGCGATGTGTGGCTGCACGAGCTGGATGGGATGCCCGCCGCGCAGCGCCTGGCGCAGGTGCTTGGGTTTGTCGTTCAGGATTGGCAAAAACCTCCACTGGCTGAACTGGCGCGCCTGTACCCGCTTGGCGTGCGCGACCCGCAAGCGGGTGAATTCATTCTGGCTGCGCCGCTGGCGGTGGAACAGGACGGCGCGCTGCGATTGAACCTGAACCTGATCGAGGGTCAGATGGCGCGGCTGATGGCAGCTGACCCGGAGGCATGCCTGGAAGCGGCGCGCGGCGCAGCCAGCGCAGCGCGAAGCGCGGCAGGCGGGGGGAAGGCTGTGCTTGCGGTTATGCTGGTGGATCAGGCGTGGCAGGTGATCTTCGAGACCCGTCCCAAGGCAGTGTTGCGCGCCGTTGCCGCTGAATTGGGAGAGGTTGCGCTGGTTGGCGCGACAACTGTGGGGCAGATCCATTCACCTGCCAGCGGCGTTGCGCCGCTGGCAACCAACCTCAACATCCAGATTTTGTTGTTTTGCAGCCCGGAATAAACCGCGCATTATTTGCCTTGTTTCCCGCCTGCCGGGAACTTTTTTGAGTAGTTCTGCGTATATAAAGATAATCTATTGTTTCGTGTAGATTCATTTGCTATACTGATTCCATCAATTTTTCTTGTTTTCCAAAGGAGGAAGATCCTCATGAACGCTTCATTGGATAATAAAACTTTCTTGCCGGCGTTCCGGCTGGGAATCACCTTGCTGGTGATTGCGGTGCTGGCGCTGGCAATGCCGCTTGCTACTGCGCAGGCATATTCCGGTTATCCCACCACCAGCATCGTTGAGGTGAAGAAGGATCAGTCGGTCACGATCGAGGTCAAGAATCTGCCTTCCAACCAGACCTTCACGGCAATGATGAACAAGATCGGCACCAAGGGCGTTGGTGGCGAGGTGGTCGGCAAGTTCGACTCGGAGAAGGGCGGGACGAAGAAAGTCACCTTCGACATCCCCGCCGCGCTCAAAGGGCTGAAATTGATCGCCATTCGCATCGAAAGCCCGCAGGGCTTTTATGCCTACGACTGGTTCACCAACGATCCATCCGGCGCAGACAGCGGTACGCCAGCCAAGCCGCCGGCGGGCAAAATCCCGACCATCAGCATTGTCTCGGTGACCAAAGATAGCGAAGTCAAGATCAAGACCAAGGATTTCCCGGCGAACAAGACCTTCACCGCGCGGATGGGCGAATTCGGCAGCAAGGGCGTCAATGGAACGGTAGTTGGCACGACCGAATCAGGCAGCGGCGGCAGTTTCGAGGTCACCTACAAGATCCCGGACAATTTGAAGGGCAGGGAGCGCATCGCCATCCGTCTGGAAGCACCCGGCGGCTACTTTGCCTACGACTGGTTTTTCAACGTCACTGGTGGCGGCACTACACCGCCATCGAGCGGCGCGCCTGGTTACAAAGGCTATCCCACCTTCAGCATTCAGGCCGTGGTAGAGGATAGCAAAGTAACCATCAAGGGCAACAACTTCCCCGCCGGACAGACCTTTACCGTGCGCATGGGTGTGTACGGCAGCAAGGGTGTTGGCGGTGAGGTGGTCGGCACGAAGGAAACCGGCAGCGGCGGTAGCTTCGAAGCCACCTTCGATATTCCCGGCGGCTTGAAAGGAAAAGACCGCATTGCCATCCGCATGGACAGCCCGCAGGGATTTTTCGCCTTCAACTGGTTCTGGAACAATACCTATCCCTAGATTGTTCCGTTTTTCAATCCGCCCCTTGTTCCGGTCGCAGGGGGCGGATTAATGCTTAATTCATTTGGGATGCAGGATCGCGTCTGCCATGCGCGCGGCGCGCGCCGCGGCGGGTACGTCATGAACGCGGAGGATGTCCGCGCCGCGGGTGATGCCAATCACGCCAGCCGCCAGGCTGCCTTCCAGGCGCTGGTCGGGGGGTGAATCGAGAGTGTAGCCGATGAAGGATTTGCGCGAGACGCCCAGCAGAAGGGGAAAGCCGAGCGCCTTGATCTCGTCCAGACGGCGCAGGATTTCCAGGTTCTGCTCGACCGTTTTGCCGAAGCCGATGCCGGGGTCGAGGATGATATTATCATTCGGGATGCCCGCCTGATGGGCGAGCGCTACGCTTTCCATCAATTCGCGGCAAATATCGGGGATGAGATCGGTGTACTGCATTCCAATGTAGCGACCGCCCAGGCGCTCTTGCAGGCTGGCATGGGTGGGCTTGGAGCGGTTGTGCATCAGCACCAGCGGGCAGTTATGCCGGGCTGCCACTTGCGCCAGGCGCGAGTCGGCGCGCAGCGCCCACACGTCGTTGATCCAATCCGCGCCGGCGCGCAGGGCGGCTTCAGCCACATCGGCTTTGTAGGTGTCAATCGAAAGGATCACATCCAGATCGAGACTGGCGAGCATCTCGATCACCGGCAGCACGCGCGCCTTCTCTTCCTCAACGCTTACCGGCTGGGAGCCGGGGCGGGTGCTCTCCCCGCCAATGTCGAGGATATCGGCACCGGCGGCAACAAATTCGAGTGCCTGGCGGCGGGCGACTTGCAGCGCATCCTGGCGGCGAAGAAGACCGTCGCCGGAGAAGCTATCCGGGGTGATATTAAGGATGCCCATAATGTAGGTGCGTTTGCCAAAATCCAGTCGTCTCATTGCGCGTTCTCCCTGACAGACAGCATGGAAAGGGTGGTTTCGATGCGCTTGCGGCGCGTCTCGCTTTTACGCGCTTCATCAATGAATTTAAGATATTCGCGCTGGTGAGACGGCGGCAGGCGCAAAAAGGCAGCCGCGGCTTGCGGCTCGGCTTGCAGTGCGGCACGCAGGTCGTCGGGCAGGCTGCGCCAGCCGCCGGGTGGCAGCAACTCGTACCCCTCTGGCAGAGGGTAGGGAGTGATCCCGCTCAAATCCAGCGCGGCGAGCAGCTCAGCCACGGATTTGCCCAGCACAGGGTGAATTTTAGCGGGGACCAGGTCGTTAAGCGGCAGCAGGACAAAGGCGCGCTCCGCCAGGCGCGGGTGGGGGATGCGCAATTGGTTGGCTGTGAAGATGATATCCTCGTAGAAGATAATATCGAGATCAATCAGGCGCGGACCGTAACGGGCGGCGGCGGTTCTGCCCATGCGCTGCTCAATCTGTTTGAGGTGATCGAGCAGGGGCAGCGGTTCCAGCCAGGTGATCACTTCGGCAGCCATGTTCAGGAAGCGCGGCTGCTCGGTGATGCCCCACGGCGGCGTCTCGTACACCGGTGAAACGCGCAGCGGCTGGACGGCGGGCGGCAGGCGATGCAGCGCCTGGCGCAGGTTGTCCAGCCGTTCGCCCAGGTTGCTGCCCAGAGCAAGATAAATGTGACGCAAAATCATATTTTTTCGATCCAGGTTGCCAGCGCCGGCGCGCTGTCTTCGATCCATAATCCCCAGCCGGCGGGCTGGTGGTGAATTATTTCCAGCAAGTGTTGCAGTTGCAGCAAAATTCCCCCGCCGGTTTCCGCCGCGATGCGGCGGGTTTCGGGGAATATTTGCGCTGCGGCGCTCTCGGCTGCCGGCGGCAGGCATAACCACAACGGCGGCGTGTCCACTGCTTGGCGCAATTCCAACCGGCTGCGCCAGGCGAGCAGCGCGGCGTTCCAGCCGGAGGCGTTGGGCGCGGGCAGCCCAGCCAGGCGGTAGTGTGGCGGTAGGTTATAACGCCCTACAGTGCGCGGGCTGCCCAGCAGAGCGAAGCGTGCCTGGGTCTCGCTTTCGGATGCGACCATCAGCACGGTTTCGCGGCTGCCGCTGAGCAGGTCGCTGAGGATGAAGTGCAGGATGCGGCGCGGATTGGCAGACGCAGACCAGAAAAAGATGTCCGGCGGGGGCTGGTGGCGCGGCGGCGGGAGAGAGTCGCGGATAAACCAGTGGATTTCATCAATCCAGGCGGGCTGAATGGCGTTGGATTTGAGTGCTGCACTCAGACTGTCCTGCGGGTTAAAAGTGGCAGCGGTAAACCAGTAGGCTTCGGCGCTCATTGCCCTCGCAGCGCGTTGAGCAGGTCAGCCAACATGCCGTAGGCGGTGGTGTCTGGTCCGGGATTGTTCTCGACGATACCCAAGCCGGGCAGCACATCCGATTTGAATTCGATATAGGAGCTAGTGCCGTTAATGGCAAACAGCGGGCTGCCGGCTGAAACGCGGCGCGGCGCAACCGAGGCTTCGATCAGTTCTTTGCCGCGCCGGCGGGCAGCGCAGACCAGTTTCCAGCGTTCGCCGGCTTGCTGCGCTTCGGCGATCATTTGCGGCGTGATCTCGCGGATGCCGCTGCGCTCGACCTGCTGCGGGACGAGCGGGATGCCAAAAAGAACCGTCGAGAGCGCGGCAACTTTGATGGCAGCATCCCAGCCGTCAATGTCGGCTGAAGGATCGGTCTCAGCGATGCCAATGGATTGGGCTTCGCGCACCGCCTGGTCGAAATCCTTGCCCGATTCCATCAGACCGAGAATGAAGTTGGTGCACGAGTTGAGAATGCCCTCGAAGCCTTCAACCTGGATGCAGGGCAGTGGTCCGCGAAAGAGGGAAAAGATCGGCGCGCCGTCCATCACGGCGGATTCGAACAGGAAGCGCTTGCCGCGCATGGCTGCCATTTCGTTCAGCTCGCGGTAGGCGTGCACCACCGGTCCTTTGTTGGCGGTGATGGCGTGCATGCCTTTGTTGAGCGCGGCTTTGATGTGGTCAATGGCGGGTTGCCCGGTGTGGTGATTCACCGGGGAAGACTCGATCATTGCCTCGGCGGATGAGGAAAACAGAAATTCAAGCGTGTTTTTGGACGCCGGCATTTCGGAGAGAATGTCCAGCGATTGTCCGCGGTGGATCGTCTCCAGCGCGCGGTTGAGATTGATGCCGCCTGAACTGATGGCGCTGCCATGCCTGCCGGTAACGATTCCGGTAACCATGAATTGCATACCGAACTGCTCGGCAAGTTGACGTTCCTTGTTTTGCAGGAGGCGGACAAACGCCTGACCAACATTACCAAAACCGACCAATGCCAGCGAAACCTGTCTCATGGCGACTCCCTTAAGTCAGGAAAGATATACTTGTATATTATCCGGGTTTAGCCTAATGGACAAGGGCATTGCTGCCATTTGTTCTGGGTTGATGACAATGAACGATTCTTGCGACCGGCGGCAGGGGAAAAACCCGGAAAGGAGGTTATTAATCAAATCATAATCAAATCTTATAGGTTGTTTAACCTACAATTGCGCCGTCGGGTTATCCTATTTTAAACAAATGAAAATGATACAGAAGAAGGATCGAGATGAATAAACCGCGCGTTTTGTTTTTGTGCACTGGAAATTCGGCGCGCAGCCAGATGGCGGAAGCGTTGCTGCGTAAATATGGCGGCGATTATTTCGAGGTGTTCAGCGCCGGGTTGCAACCCAAGGGCATTAACCCCTACACGGTGCGGGTGCTGGACGAGATTGGGGTGGATACCCGCCAACACAGTTCCAAAACGCTGGCTATTTTTATGGGCAAAGCGCATTTCAGTTACCTGATCACAGTGTGCAGCAACGCGGAGGACAACTGCCCGATCTTCCCCGGAATGGGGACGCGCCTGCACTGGCCGTTTGAAGATCCGGCCGCCTTCGTTGGCAGCGAGGAGGAAACGGTGGTAAAGTTCCGCGAAGTGCGCGATCAAATTGATGCCCGCGTGCGCGCCTGGCTGGCGGAGATGAACCTGTCCGGCGGCGGATAACGCGCCGCAATTAAAATTTTGGTTCAATCGGATCAGTTGCCAGAGATTTACCAAGCCAGGCAATACCACCATGCCTGCCAGAAAGTACCAGAGCAGATCCATGGTCGGTTCATGCAGTCGGGTAAGCAAACTAACCAGAAATGCCGGGCAAACTGCGCCGCGCGTGTATTGAAAGGCGGTATTCCCCGCATGGGTTTGAAATGCTCTAAAAATGTCAAGCGAGATTTACATTTCGGCGGTTGTGCGTCGGATTGAAAATCTTATCCGGCTGTGATACACTTCACCTGCGCCTTGAGGCGTAATCCGGATCATAAAGGATTAATACGCACTTATGCCAGTGATTTATCCCTTTACGGCCATTGTCGGACAGGAGCGGATGAAGCGCGCTCTGGTGTTGAATGCGGTGGATGCCCGCATCGGCGGGGTATTGATTCGCGGTGAGCGCGGCACCGCCAAATCAACCGCGGCTCGCGCCCTGGCTGCTCTGCTGCCGCACGTGCGGGTGGTGGCTGACTGTCGTTTTGGCTGCGACCCGGATAACCAGGCAGCCTGGTGCACCGAATGCCGCGAGCGCAACACCCGCGCTGAGCAGTTGCCGGTCGCGACCCGCTCGACTCCCTTCATAAACCTACCCATTTCCGCCACCGAAGACCGGGTGGTCGGCACGCTGGATATTGAGAAGGCTATCCAAAAAGGCGAACGGGCTTTCGAGCCGGGTGTGCTGGCAGCTGCTAACCGCGGATTGTTATACATTGACGAAGTCAACTTGCTGGACGATCATGTTGTGGATGTGCTGCTCGATTCGGCGGCAATGGGGATGAATATCATCGAACGCGAGGGCATCTCCTTCAGCCATCCGGCGCGTTTCATTCTGGTGGGAACGATGAACCCGGAAGAAGGCGATTTGCGCCCGCAATTGCTCGATCGCTTTGCGCTGTCGGTCGAAATTTACGGCATCCGCGACGCTCGCGAACGGGTGCAAATTATGGAACGCAACCTGGCGTTTGAAGCCAACCCGGAAAAGTTCCGCGAGCAATGGCTGCCCAAAGAACAAGAACTGTCGCGCCGAATCGAGCGGGCGCGGCAGATCATCGAAGCCGTTACCTACACCAGCCGCGATTTGCTGGCAATTGCCCAGTTGACCTCTTCGCTAAACGTGGACGGGCACCGCGCCGATCTGGTGATCCTCAAGGCGGCGCGGGCGCAGGCTGCCTTTGATGGACGCAGCACCATCAATGGGCGCGATATTGCCCTGGCAGCCGAATTGACGCTGCCCCACCGCATCCGGCGCGGACCTTTCCAGCAGGAAGAGGTCACCATGGAAGAGCTGCAAGACCGTATCGAGCAGCTGCAAGGCGCCAGTACCACCGGTCAGCGGCGCGAGGAAACCCAACCGGTTGAAGAAGAGAAGACTCAGCAAAAAAAAGCCTGAGCGAGGGAGCGGAAAGCCAGGAAACACTCCCTCAGGGAACGCCACAACCTGGACAGCAGGAGGATATTTTCCCGCCACAGAATAGCCAGTGGTGGGAGGGTGGTGAGCGGGTCAAAGCGGGGCAGGAATTCGACCCGCGCCGGCTGGATACGCCGCTGGATAAAATGGTGCGCCGCTTTGCCGGACGTCGCTCCCGCACGCGCACCGAGCGCAAGCGCGGACGGTATGTGCAATCGCGCCCGTCCTACGGTAAAGCCGACGACCTAGCGTTCGACGCCACCTTACGGGCAGCGGCGCCCTTTCAACGTGACCGGCAGGAAGACCTTAAGCGGGTGGCATTTTCGATCCACCCGGCAGATTACATGCGCAAGGTGCGCGTCCGGCGGGCAGCCAACCTGATCCTGTTCCTGGTGGATGCCTCCTGGTCAATGGCGGTGGCGGAACGGATGCAAGCCACCAAAGGCGCCATCCTGTCGCTGCTGACCGATGCTTACCAACGCCGCGACCGGGTGGGATTGATCGTTTTCCAGAAGGACCGCGCCACGCTGGTGCTGCCGCCGACCAACTCGGTATTGCTTGCCCAGCGCGCGCTCCAGGAAATACCCGTCGGCGGCAAGACGCCGCTCTCGGCGGGTTTGAAACTGGCATACGAGGTGCTCCACCGCGAGCAGCTTCTCCATCCGGATGTAATGCCGCTGCTAATCGTATTGACCGACGGGGCGGGCAATGTTGCCACCGGAAAAATAGCGCCATTGGAAGAAGCCTACCAAATCGCGCGCCAGATTGGCGAGGATAACATTCACAGTGTAGTAATCAATATGGAGCATATCGCCTTTGACCAAGGGCTGGCGCAGGCATTGGCGGATCAACTATCCGCCCCATGCTACACAATTGGCGAGTTGAAAGCCGAAATCCTGTATCAAACCGTGCGCAAGGAAATCTACGTGACTCAGTTGAGCCCGCAGCCAGATGAGCGGGGTTGAGCGTGACTTTGGGTTTGTCTTGTCACAACGGCTTCCCCGTGATATGATCGAGGGGGACTTGGAGATTTCCTGATGGCATTTCGATCCGAACGTCGCACCCGTATCCGTTCCATTTTGGTTTTTGCCATCCTGGCTACGATTCCCTGTTATTGTCTTGGTTTTTTTCTGCTTCAATTGGATCGTGATATCCCCCAACCAACTGCCACCCCGACCATTACGCTGACCGCAACGATTATGCCAACGGGTGTGCCAACGCTGACGCCGACCTTTTTCGTTGAAGAGCCGGATACGCCAACCCCAACCCTGACACCAACCTGGACCCCAACCCAGACCTTTACCCCGTTTGTGCCGCCCACCCGTACCCCCACCGCAACCTGGACGGCAACGGTTACGTTAACCCCGCTGCCGTCGCCGACAGCCACATTTACGCAGCCCCCTCCGCCAACCGATACCCCGGTTGTGGAATCGCCAACTCCGAATCAAACACCACCTTCCCCTTAAAACCGAGGAGCAAAACCGCATATTATGAGCGAACTCAAAGAATTTTTGAAGGATCTGATTTCGCTGCCGGGACTTTCCGGCTTTGAGGAACCAGCGCGCCAACGCATCCAATCCGAATGGCAGCCCTTGGTGGATGAACTATCGGTCAGCCGGCTGGGCAGTCTGCACGGGTTGAAGCGCGGCAGCGGCGCAGAACCGCGCAAGCGCATCCTGCTGGCGGGTCACATGGATGCCATTGGCATGATGGTGACCAGGATCATTGACGGTTGGCTGTACTTCACGGAGATTGGCGGGATTGATCCGCGCATTCTACCCGGACAGCAGGTTACCGTCCACGGCAGGCGCGACCTGCCCGCGGTGGTTGTGCAGCCGCCGGCGCACCTATTGCCGGCGGAGTTCAACCCTCGCCAGTCGGTGGATGCCAAATATTTGCTGGTAGATACCGGCTTGCTGCCGGAAGAGGTTAACCAACTGGTGCGGGTGGGAGACCTGATCTCCTTTGCCCAACCTCCGCTCGATTTAGGGGGTGACGCGCTCGCCGGGCACAGCCTGGACAACCGCGCTTCAGTGGCGGTGGTGACCGCCTGTTTGTTGAAATTACAGCGCGTCCACCATGCCTGGGATGTCTGGGCGGTGGCAACCGTGCAGGAGGAAATTACCCTGGCAGGGGCGTACACGTCCCCCTTTGATATTCGCCCCGACCTGGCAGTGGCGATTGATGTCACCTTTGCCAAGGGACCTGGCGGACCGGCGGATTACCGCACCTTTCCGCTGGGCAAAGGCGCGACGATCGGCTGGGGGGTGAACATCCATCCGGCCTTCTTCCGCGTACTGAAAGAAACCGCCGAACGGTTGGATATCCCCTTCCAGAGCGAGATTATGCCCGCCCATTCCGGAACGGACGCCTTCGCCATGCAGGTTGTGGCGGAGGGCGTGCCTTGCGCGGTGATCGGCATACCGCTGCGCTACATGCACACCCCGGTGGAGATGGTCTCGATGAAGGATATCCAGCGCGCGGGTCATCTGCTGGCGGAGTTCATTGCCGCCCTACAGCCGGATTTTATGGACAACTTGAATTGGGATTGATGGTGGATTTAATGGCCCAGCAGGTTATCTTAATCGAAGAGCCTAGCCTTTCGGATCAATTGGTACAAATTACGCCCGGAACGGTGGACTTCGCCTTAATGGTAAGCGGTGGTTTATCCGTCAAGAATGGCACAACGTTATTCGATTATTTGGATTTAATGGTTAATGCGTTGAAACCGGGCGGCTTGCTTTTTGTCCAGGTCACACCCCAATCCCTGGCGAGTATCGGCGTATATCTGGACGCGAAATTGAATTTCAAATACTGGATTGTTCTCGAATCAGAAATTATTCATAGACCAAAAGGTTTACCAACCGTTCATGCGGGTTTGCTACTTTTTGTGAAAGGCGCCGAGTTCAAAGTCGAGAAAATTCGCGTTCCCCATGAATATTGCAGCGCATGTAACAAAACACGCAAAGATTGGGGTGGTAAAGCGCACCTAATGAACCCCGAAGGATATGCCATTTCGGATGTGTGGAAGGATTCCGCTCCCGAAAATAACTACACGCGCTTGAGTCAAAAATTTTATAAACGTATTCTGCAGATGGTTGACTATAAAGGTAGGGACACGATAGGGGTTATTGCGCCGGCGCACAGTGTTCTGCCGGAGCAATTTTCGCCATCTTTCCATGAACCTGTTGGAGATTATCAACTTTCCTTATTTTCCACAATCATCCAGCATCAAAAAACACCACCCATCCCAAAAAATGAAGATGATTTTCCTGGGTTTAATGTGGTGTTGGAGGGGGATGCTGAGGAAATCCTCAAAAAATACCCAGACGAAGCGATAGATCTTGTTTTCGCGGATCCGCCCTATAACCTGGATAAATCGTATGGCATGTATGAAGATGAGAGGGGCAGTCACGATTACTTAAATTGGTGTAACCGCTGGTTGGATGAATATATTCGAGTCTTGAAACCTTCGGGTTCGCTGTTTGTGTTGAATCTTCCGAAATGGTCAATGTATCATGCGGATTATCTTAACCAGCGATTAGTCTTCCAAAATTGGATTGCTTGGGATGCCTTGTCCGAACCGCGCGGCAAGTTGTTGCCTGCGCATTATGGATTGCTCCATTACACAAAACATAAAGAAAACTTTACTTTCAACCAAGGCAGTATCGGTGAAATTGACAGTAGGATTTATTGTTTGCGCGGCAATTGCGGCCGTTCAAGAAAATCCAAAGGGGATGATCTCAAAGAACCATTGACAGATTTATGGTGGGATATTCACCGAATCAAGCATCGCCGCGATCGCGATTACCACCCCTGCCAGTTGCCCGATTCCCTTTTGAGGCGAATTATTCTGTTAACCACGAAGCCGCAGGATATCGTTCTGGATGCTTTGGCGGGAACAGGAACGACCGAAATCGTGGCGGCAAAGTTGAATAGAAGGTACGTTGCCATTGATTTGGATCCTGCCTATGTCCAACTGATGCGTCAAAAGCTGGCGGAAATCCGTCTCAATGGCGATGTTATTCGTACTCCTATTAATAAGACGAGAGTAATGCAATACTCCAAAAAAGAATTGCAGTTGGAATTGCGCCACCTGGCAAGAAAATTGGGACGATTACCTACCCCGGAGGATGTTAAAGAATTGAGCCGCTTTGACCTTGATATTTACCTTAAGGTATTCCCTACCTGGGGAAAGGCAATCAAAGCAGCTAAATTGGAGATCCATAATGAAGGCTGATATTTCAAAAATTACATTTGAGGAAGTATGGGCTTCTACAGCGATTTTTTATGTTAATGAAATATTGGAAGATACAATCGATCAGCAAGTGCAATCCTTGCTTGATCTGGCAGAGGAAACACAATTAACGTCCAATCCAATCAATCTACCTGCTTTTCGTCTAAAAATTCAAACCAATCCCGATATCCTTGATGTCATTTTGCGGGATATTGAGTTGTCTGAGGAAAAGTTCCTCAGGCTTATATCTTTGTTGCGCCGATTGGGTCGGGTCGAGGGAGGATTTAATCCACAAGATTCGGAGTGGAACCTCAAAAAAATAAAAAACCGGCTTCAACGAGATGAAAATTTTCTCGCAGTCGTATCACAATTTTTGTTCCAAGGTTGTGAAGACAATGATTTGGCTGTCTATGTGCCAAGATATTATTTGGAGACTTTAAATTACAAAGAGATTGGCGCCAACACTACGGCAGCCCGTCGGGTGCGTTATAAACGTTTGTTGATAGGTACTTATGGCGGTAAAAAAGGGTATTATATTGAAAGGGAAATCGGTAACTTACTGGAAAAAATTCGTTTGAAATATGGTATAGGCTTTGAGAAAGGACGATCGAGATTTATTGGCACGGATATTGATATCGCTATACCAACACTGGAAGATCCGTGGGTTATTTTGATGAGTTCTTTTCAAGAAACAACGAGCAGTGGTCAAACGAACAAGGCTCGTGACATGCTCAATGTTTACGATACGATTCGACGCAATAATAACCGGAATAGAGAAAACCGCATTTTTATAAATTTTGCGGATGGTGGGAGATGGCTGGTAAGGAAACAAGATTTAAGAAGACTATGGGAAGAATGCCATTATTTTCTGAATTTAAGGTATCTGGATATGTTAGAAAGTATCGTTCTCAAGCATGTGCCTGAAACGTATCAAAATTCACAGGTAAACCCATGATTGATCCTGCGTCATTTTTCTTACCAATTCGGGAAGCACAAATTCAACTCCTCGAGCGGCTTTCCAATGCCGCGGCGGTTTCCGGCGATGAGCGCGAGGTGCGCGCCATTGTGCAGGAGGAGATTCAGCCTTTTGTTGACGAGGTCAGGGTGGATGCGTTGGGGAACGTCCTGGCGGTGCGGCGCAGCAACGCGGCGAACCCGCTGCGGGTGATGCTGGCTGCTCACATGGACGAGGTGGGCTTTATCATCGTCGAAGAAGAAGACGGCTGGCTGCGCTTCGAAACGGTTGGGGGTATTGACCCGCGCGTATTGGTCGGCAAACCGGTGCTGGTGGGCAAGGAGCGCCTGCCCGGGGTGATTGGCGCGCGCCCGATCCACCTGACCAGCGCGGACGAGCGCAAAAACGCGCTGCCGGTCGAAAATTTGCGCATTGACCTGGGTCCGGAAAACGGAAAAAAGGTCAAGCCGGGCGAACGGGCGGTGTTTGCCACCCGTTTCCGCCAGAGCGGCGCCAGCCTGGTGGGTAAAGCGCTGGATGACCGGCTGGGGGTGGCTACGCTGATCGAATTGCTGAAAAACCCACCCGCCAATGTCGAACTGCTGGCAGCCTTCACCGTGCAGGAGGAGGTTGGGCTGCGCGGCGCGCGGGTTGCGGCGTACACCTTGAATCCAGACCTGGCAATTGCGGTGGATGCCACCCCGGCGAACGATTTGCCCCATTGGGACGGCGAGGAGAATACCCGCTATAATACGCGCAGCGGGGCGGGCGCGGCAATCTACGTTGCGGATGCCGGCACGCTTTCCGATCCGCGCCTGATCCGCCACCTGATTCGCACCGCCGAACAACATGGCATTCCTTACCAGGTGCGCCAGCCGGGCGGCGGCGGCACCGACGCGGGCGCAATTCACAAGCAGCGCGCCGGCATCCCCTCGGTTTCGGTTTCGGTGCCGGTGCGCTACGCCCATACACCCGTCCTGCAGGCGCGCTTGCTGGACTGGGAAAACACGCTGGCGCTGCTGTATCACGGGCTGGACCAACTCAGCCCGGAATTATTCGCTGAAAATCGGTAATTTTTTATACCCTCCCAGGAGAGATTTAATGAAAGCATTGATCCAAAAACTGGTGGAAACTTGCGCCCCTTCCGGATACGAAGCGGCGATACGCGACCTGGTTTACGGTGAGGTCAAAGACCTGGTGGATGATATCCGCGTGGATGCGCTGGGCAACCTGATCGCGCGCAAAGGCAGGAGCGGTGGTCAGGGAAAGCGAATCATGCTCGCCGCGCATCTGGACGAGATCGGTTTGATCGCCACCCACGTTGACGAGAACGGTTTTGTCCGCTTCACCACTCTCGGCGGGGTGCGCCCGCATACCCTGTATGGCGGAAGGGTGCGCTTTATCAATGGCGCGGCGGGGGTGATTGGTAGCGAGCGTCTCGAAAACATGGAACGGGTGCACAGTTTTGAGAAGATGTTCATTGATGTCGGCGCGACCAGCGCCGAGGACTGCCCGGTGCGAGTAGGGGACGTGGCGGCGTTTGAACGCCCCTTCCTGGAGATGGGTAAACGGCTGGTTGCCAAGTCTATGGACGATCGTATTGCCGTGGCAGTGTTGATCGAAGTGCTGCGCCGCCTGCAAAGCAGCCCGCACGAACTGTATTTCGTCTTCACCACCCAGGAAGAGGTCGGCGTGCGCGGAGCAGGAACGGCAGCCTTTGGAATTGACCCGCAATTGGGCATTGCGGTGGACGTGACCGGCTGCGGTGATACGCCGAAAGGGATCAAAATGGAAGTCGGGCTGGGAAAAGGACCAGCAATCAAGGTCAAGGACAGCGGCATGATCGCCGACCCGCGCGTTGTGCGTTGGATGGCGAACGCGGCTGAGAAAGCCGGCATCCCACACCAGTTCGAGATCTTGGAGGGTGGTTCCACGGACGCGCGCGCGATTCAACTGACCCGCGCGGGCGTATTGGCGGGCTGCCTTTCCATTCCGTGCCGTTACATTCATACGCCCTCCGAAATGGTTGATTCCGATGATGTCCAGTATGCTGTGGCGCTGCTGCTGGAATTGCTCGCAGCGCCGATAGATATGCAATGAAAGCAACCCAATCCCGGCTGGCTAATAACCGCCAGGGGGGGGCAACGAGATTATGTATTGCTCCAGCCGCGCTGCGGCTGGTGTTAGCGGCGCTGGCGTTGAGCCTGCTGGCGGGTTGTACGCAATGGCTGCAACCGTTGCTGCCCGATTTGATTTCCAGCCCGCCAACCGCCACGCTGCCGCCAACCCGGACGCCGGAAGCGCCATTCGATCTGACGGCAACGCCCGAACCGCTGCCGCCGGTAGGCGGGAATATCACGCTGACGGTCTGGCTGCCGCCGCAATTCGATCCGCAGGCGGGCACGCCGGCAGGCGATTTGATGAAAGCGCGACTGGAGGCGTTCATGGAAGACAATCCGGGCGTGCTGATCTATGCGCGCATCAAAGCGGCTTCCGGTCCTGGCGGGCTGCTCGAATCCCTGACCGCTACCACGGCGGCTGCGCCGCGCGCCTTGCCTTCGGTGGTTGCGCTCAATCGCAGCGACCTGGAAGCCGCGGCATTGAAAGGGTTGATCCACCCGGTGGAAGGCATCAGCACCGCGCTGGAAAATCCTGACTGGTATCCCTATGCCCGCCAGCTGGCTTCTGTCCAGGGTATTCCCTTTGGGTTGCCGTTTGCCGGGGATGCGTTAATGCTGTTCTACCGCCCCGCGGCAACCGGAGGAACCAGCCCGCAAACCTGGGAGGAAATACTCTCGTTCGGCAGCCCGATGATCTTCGCCGCGGATGACCCGCAGGCAATGTTGACCTTGACTCTGTATCGTTCTCTGGGTGGATTGGTGCAAGACCTGCAAAACAGACCAGCCTTGCAGGCGGAAAGCCTCGAACAGGTGTTGAATCTGTTCCAGGATGGGATGCGGCGGGGAACCTTCCCTGCCACAACCACCCAATTCCAAAGCGCTGGTCAGGTCTGGCAGGCATTTTTGGAAGGTCAATCCGATTGGGCGGTAACGTGGAGTTCTTTTTATCTCTCCAGCCTGCCGCCGGATATCGCCCCGCAGGTTTTGCCTTCGTTGGGCACGGATGAATTTACCCAGGCAGCCGGTTGGGTGTGGGCGATTGCCGAGCCAGATGCGCAGCGGCGCGAGGTGAGCGTGGCGTTGGCGGAATATCTGAGCGATGTCTCGTTTTTAGCGCAGTGGGCTCCCGCGGCGGGTTATTTACCGGTGCACCCCACCTCGCTGAATAACTGGCAGCCGGCTACCCTGCAGGTGATCCTCAGCCAGGTGGTGCTTTCGGCGCAGGTGCGTCCAACGAATGAAGTGATGGTGAGTATTGGTCCGGTGCTGCGCGAGGCGAGTCTGGCGGTGCTGCGCAACCAGGCAAGCGCAAGCCAGGCTGCTCAATCGGCAGCCGAAAAATTGGGGGCGCCATGACGAAGAACGAGTCACAAAGAATGACCCCCAAATGGCTGCGTCATTGGCATCAGATGCGCCAAAAATGGCTGAACGGTCCAATCGTGTGGCTGCTGATTGTAATGATAGCGTTTTCATCGGCAATGGCAATGGGTGAGCCGGCGTTACTGCAACAGGTGGTTACGCCGCAGCCGAGCGAAACAGCGGCCAATTCACCCGCGCGGAGCGTTACGCCCGAAGGGCAGACCACACCTGTACCAGGGGAACCGGCCATCACTCCGCTGCCGGATGAATTAATCGCCAACCGTGAGCAGACTTTTGGAATCATCCTCGGCACAATTATGCTGGTGATGATCGTTATCATCGGAACGTTAAGCGGGATTGCCGCGCAGCGTAAGAATGTGTCTTAACCCTGCGTTGCCGCCGGGCGGAAATGCACCCGGGTAAGTGCCAGGGCGGAGATCAGGAACAACGCCCCGTAAATGGCAAAAATGACCAGGTAGCCCAATCCTGGCTCGAGCCGGTTGAAGAAATCCGCCATCGGACCGCCGATCCCGGCGCCAACAATTCCGGCTCCAGCGCCCGCCAGGTTGGATATGCCCAGGTAACGACCCGCCTCCAAAGGCGGGGCAAGTTCGGTGCCCAGCGCCCAGTTAGAAGCCATGAAAGTGCCCGTGCCCAGCCCGATGATGCAGCCACTAAGAATTACAACTGGAAAACTCTGGGCGAATAACAATACCAGCGTGCCAAAGGCGGCGATCAACCCGGCTGCGGCAACCAGACGCTTTGGTCCAAACCGGTCTGCCAGCGTGCCGCCGTAAATGGCGGATGGGATGAGGAATAGCGCTACAGCAGCCAGCAGGATGGTGGTGCTGGTGACGGGATTGGGCAGTTGAAGGACATCACGCAGGTAGTATTGGGCAAACCCCTGGATAGAACCGACCGCCGCCAGGAAAAGCAGACGATTGATGACCCACCAGATAAAGGAGGTTTGCTGACGCGCGTTCTTACCGATTCCAACCGAAGCGCCAAAATATACCCCGATTAAAATCGAACCTGCCATGGCAGCCAATCCCGCCAGCCCAACCAGCAGAATCTGCCCCTCACGACTGACCTCCATGCGGGCAAGCGCGTTTCCGCTGATGCTGACCAGCCAGACTGCCAGGCGGGTGGCGCCGACGAAGATACCGGTCAGCGCCAGCAGCCGGAAAAAACGGTCACCGATGCCCTCCGTCAACTTCTCGTACAGCGGTGTCTCGCGAGTAAAAAACACGGTCACTGCCATAGTGAGCAGGTAACCGGCGGCGACGATGCTGACCACCAGCGCAATGCGCCCGCCATCAATCAATGGACCGATGAAGATCACCAAAAACACGGGCAGCAATTCCAGCACTGCCTTCACGCCCGAGGAACGTCCGCGCTGGTTTTCCGGCACCAGGTCGGGGATCAAGCCTTGCAGGGCGCCCTGCGACAGGTTGGAGGAAAATTGTAGAAGAACAATGCCGAGCAGCAATACCGCGTAGGCGGTGGAAATACCCAAAGCGGATTGGAAGATTGCATCCAGCGGTGAGCCGATAAACAGGGGAGTCGCGCCGACCAGCACAAGGAAGATTGCATTGACAATTGCCCCGCCAAAAATAAAAGGTCGCCGCCGCCCGAAA
This sequence comes from Bellilinea sp., assembly GCA_039666315.1. Classification (GTDB taxonomy): domain Bacteria; phylum Chloroflexota; class Anaerolineae; order Anaerolineales; family Anaerolineaceae; genus Bellilinea. Next base: position 335,491 of record JAVSME010000002.1, read on the forward strand.
CGCGAAGTGCTGCGGTCGGAGAGCATTCCACCCAGTGGCTGCACCAGCATGGCAACCGTAAGCCCGATCACGCGCACATTGGCGAGATAGGTGTTCTTTTCCTCGGCGGGCATGAACAGCAGCACCAGATAGGGCAGCAGCAGGGGGGTGATTGTCCCGGAGGCGATGTTCAAGCCCAGCCAGTAGGCATTCAGGGTGATGTGTTCGAACCAGGAAAGTTTACGCTCGCTCATTGTATTCTCCCGTGTGTTTCAAGCAAGCAGCGCAGGGCGTTCGGCGCGGATGGTTTGCAGCGAAGCCAGCGATTGAGGGATGGTCAATTCGAAGATCACAGGACCGGCGAAACCGGCCTTATCCAGCCGGTCGAGCAAGCGCGGCAGGTCGAGGTCGCCCTTGCCCAGCGGCTGGTGATCCAACCCGTAGGCAGGTTTATCGCCCGCTGCGGGGCGCGGACAGTCGTGCAGGTGCACTTCTCCCAGGCGGGGGAGCGCCTGTTCGAGCGCGTCAAACAGGTCAATCTGCCCGGAAAAGCCTGCCAGAAGGTGACCGCTGTCCAGGCAGATGGACAAGTCGAGCGCGGATGCCATTTCGAAGGTCAGATCGAAGGGAAATTCGATCGTCTCGACCGCCAGCCGCCGGGAAGACAACCCGGTTTCCGCCAAAATCTGTTGCAGGCTGAGCATGGCGTTGTGCTGGAATTGGCGCATAATCAGCGCTTTGCCGGCTGCCGGTAGCCGCATTTGGTAGAACTCGGCAGCCAGCGCGCCGGTGGCGTGCAGAACGTACATTTCCGGCTCGAGCGGTTGAACGGCATTGATGCAGTCAATCACCGCCTGAGCAGAGCCGCCACGCACCGGTGACAGCGGGGTGGAAGGCTCGACTGACCAGAGCGGCAGGTGCACCGTGTAGGCAAGGTTTAATTCGGCGCGCAGAGACGCCAGCTCTTGAATGGCAGGCGGGGCAAAGGTGTGCGGAAACCACATCCCAAGGTCGCCGCTCAATTCGATCAGGTTGAAACCAGCCGCGTGCAGGCGGCGCACCAACCCGGTGTGGCTGAAATGGGATGCCTGCGCAAGGATTTCCTCAGGGTTGCCGCCAACGGGCAGCAACGCATCCAGTTGCATTGCCGTGATACCAAAACGCATCGTTCACCTCCAGGAGGAGTTTCTGCCCGAATGCCGCGCCGCCTGTCAGCGGCAGCCGCGGCAGATGCGAGAAAAAGGTGAATTGCCAACCGTCAATTGCTTCGAGCGCGAACAAGAAAATAATAACTCTGCAATCAGTATAGAGGGATTCGATCTGCCTGACAACCCGTTTTTGTTAACTTTCGGATAAGAAATTCAACCGGCGGCTGTGCACCGGGCAAGGTTTACCCGCCGAACAGCAGTCCAACCCCGCCCAGCGCCAGCAGCACGCCCAGCACTGCCCGCGGGCTGATTTGCTCGCCTTGCAGCGCAGCGATGGGCAGGATAAAAATTGGACTGGTGGAGAGCAGCGTCTGGACAATCCCCGCCGGAGCGAGCAGGATGGAGACCTGTTGCAGCCACAATGCCAGGTAGGTGCCTACTATGGTCGCGGCGGCGAGCAATGCCCACAGACGCGGGTGGGCAGCAAACACCGCCCGGCTGATCAGCGGGCGGCGGCTTAGCAACAGCCAAATGACCAATACCACCACGGCGGCAGCGAGGCGCAGAATGGTACTTTGCAGCGGGTCAACGCTGGTGCGGGTCAGAACTGCCCGCGAGAGGACGATGGCGGTAGATTGCGCCAGAGCAGCCAGGAAGCCAAACCACAACCCGTGCTTCAGGCTGCCGGAGGGCGCATCGCGCGGGCTGCGTTCGAGAATCACCCAGGTGACGCCTGCCACGGTCAGGGCAATCCCCAGCCAGGCAGTCCAGATCAGCGCTTCGCCCAGAAACGCCCAGGCGATCAGCCCGACCATCGGCGGGGCGAGAGTGGCAAGCAGCAGGGTGCGGCGCGGACCGAGATGTTGCAGCGCTTGCAGGTAGGCGCTGTCGCCCAGGGTAATTCCAATCACCCCGCTGACCAACAGCAGAACCAACGCTTCCATCGGAATGTTTTGCAGGCTGCCACCGCCGAGCAGCAAAGTAGCGGTGAGCAGCGCCAGCGCCAGCGCGCCCTTAAGAAAATTTACTTCCACAATGGCAAGCCGGCGGCCAAGCGCAGTAAACCAGATGGATGCCAGCGCCCAAAGGAAAGCGGCGGTCAGGGCAGCCAGACCACCGCCAAGCGGCGAAACGAGCAAGTCGAGCAGGGCGTTCATGTTCAGGGGGCAATCTTATCACATATCCGCGGTTGGCGTGAAACCTGTCCGCCCCAGCCGTTCTACCGGGGGCGGGCATCCCCCAAACGGCAGAGGCGGACCGGGCGGGCGGTTTGTATACTGATCATGTAAAGAAATATTGTCCGCTTACCCTTTCACCGGTATACTCGAAAAGGAGGTTGTTTATGTTTAGCGATGAATTTGCAGACGCCGTGGAATACGCCGCAGGTTACACCGTGCTGGTGGATGCGCGCAAAAGATTGCCTGCCAGCGGGGTGGCATTTGCCGCCGACCTGATTATTACCGCCGATCACGCCGTCGAGCGCGAGGAGAATATCCGCGTCGGGCTGGCAGATGGCAGCCTGCATCCCGCCGCGCTGGCGGGGCGCGACCCATCCAGCGACCTGGCGTTGCTGCGGCTGGAAAAACCGCTGCTGCAACCCGCCCGGCGGGCGGAGAAGGAAGGGCGGGTTGGGCAGATGGCGGTGACGGTCGCCCGCCCGACGCTGGAAAGCGTACAGGCTGGGCTGGCGATGATCTCCGCTGCCGGCGGTCCGGTGCGCACCATGCGCGGCGGGTTGCTGCGCCAGTATTTTCGCCTGGATGCCACTGCCTACCCCGGTTATTCGGGCGGCGCGCTGGTTGACCTGAGCGGGGGAGTGCTGGGCATCAACACCTCGGGGCTGGGCGGGGGCGTTTTTCTTGCCATCCCCGCCGCGGTTGCCTGGGAGACGGCTGCGCTGCTGGCGCAGCACGGGCGCATCCGGCGCGGTTACCTGGGCGTGCGCAGCCAGCCAGTGGAAATCCCGGAAAGTTTACGCCCCCTGTTGCAGCGCGAGCAGACCCACGCCTTGCTGCTGGTAGCGGTGGACGGCGCCACCCCGGCAGCCGAGGCGGGTTTGATGGTGGGCGACCTGTTGACCGCCATTGCCGGACAGCCGGTGACGGATGCCGACGACCTGGTCGCGGCGCTCTCTGCCGGGCGGGTGAGCGTCCCGACTGCAGTGGAAATTCTGCGCGGCGGCAGCCGGCTGGAAGTCACCGTTAGCATTGGCGAACGCTGAGACAGGATGAGCATGGTTGAGTCGCAGCCTGCGTTGGATACACTGCGTGTAGCCTTGTTGGCCCCGACCGGCGCCATCCGAGCCGGACTGCGGGTACTGCTGCAAAGCAGCGAGCGGGTCGAAATCCTGCGCGAGACCAACGATCCGCAAGACCTGGCGGGCGGGCTGGAGATGGATGTGCTGGTGATCCACGCTGCCAGCCGCCCATCCGGCGATTGGCTGGAGCATGTTGCCGGGGCGGCGGTCTTGCTGTTGATTGCGGATCGCATGGATGGCGAGCAGCCGTTCCCGGCAGGATTATGGAAGCGCCCCTTGGGCGTGCTGCCGCTGGATGTCGAAGCCCAGACCTTACACGCTGCGCTGGATGCTCTGGCGCAGGGATTATCGGTGGCACCGCCCGCGTGGCTGAACCGCCTGCCCGGCAATGCGGGGGTGAATGGAACAGGAACGGAAACGCAGCCCGGGTTGGAGGCGCTCACTCCGCGCGAGGCTGAGGTGCTCAATGTGCTGGCTCAGGGGTTGACCAACAAGCAAATCGCCCACAGCCTGGGGATCAGCGAGCACACGGTCAAGTATCACATCTCGTCAATCTATTCCAAATTGGGGGCGATGAACCGCGCCGAGGCGGTGCGGGTGGGCGCGCGGCGCGGTTGGATTGCGATTTGAACTGCTTCAATGACTGTGAGTGTGCCCGTCACCGCTGGTTTCGGGTCCCAAAAAACGGCGAATTTTGCCCAGCCGGTCGGCATGGACCGCTGCCAGGCACGCCAGCCCGGTGGTAATCGGCACCGAGGCAAACAGTCCCATCGAGCCAACCAGCGTGCGGACGACCTCCTCGGCGATAAAGTTGATATTGAGCAGTAGAGCGATATTTTGGTTGCTAATTGAGAACATCAACAACATGGGCAGCGAAGCGCCCGTATAGGCTAAGACCAGGGTGTTGACCGTCGCGGCAACGTGGTCGCGTCCGATGTTCATTGCCCGGCGGTACAGGAAACTCAACGTCAGGTTGGGATTGGCGCCGTGCAGTTCGAATACCGCTGAGGATTGGCTGATGACCAGATCATCCAACACGCCCAGCGCGCCGATGATCATTCCACCCAGCAGCAATCCACGCAGATCGAGCGGGGTATTGGTCATCTGCACCAGGAACATGGCATTTTCGTCGCCGAAACCGTTCAAACGGGTGAAGTTGATGAAGAACCAGGATAGACTGCCGGTCAATACCAGCGCAATCAACATGCCGACCACAGCGGCGTGGGTTTTCAGCGTCCAGCCATACACCAGGTAGAGAGAAACCGAGAGGAACATAAAGGAGCCAAGAATGCTGATCAGCACCGGATTTTTCCCCGCCAGAATCTGGGGGATGATGAAAAAGGTGATTACCAACAGGCTGAACCCGATGCCGAGCAACCCGCGCACTCCCTTCCAGCCGCTGATCAATACACTGAGGGCGACGAAAACGAGGAAAAGCTGTAATAGGCTGCCGGAACGGATAAAATCGGTAAAAAAGGCTACCAGGGATCCGTCCGGGCGCTGCCCGATGGAGATTAAAACCTGGTCGCCCAGGCGCACATCGGCTTCTGCTGCGCGCACTTGCTGCAAGCCATACTCAATCTCGATAATCTGCCCGGTGTAATCGCCTTCCAGAACGCGGGCATTGAATACCTGGTATCGCTGGCGGTGATCTCCCAGGGTGATCTGCCCCGCTTCGAGGATTTCGACCACCTCGGCGCGGACGGTGCTGGTGTCATAACCGACCTGTCCGGCGGGGCGCTCGGTGCTGAATAGATTAGCAAGCTGCGGCGCACCCCAGACGATCAGCGCAACTCCGGCTGCAAGCACCACCAGCGCGGAGAGAATAACGACGAGATTCTTTCGATTATGCATTTCCATTCTCTTTTTTTTGTTCAGGTCAGGGGATTATAGCACAGCATGGAACTGGTTCATTTTGATTGTTAAAGTTTTATAATCCACGAGTGGCAAGGTGCAGCACGTGAACTGAAAACCTGCTCGTGAACAAACCCAATGGATTCATTTTCCTTACAAATATTGATTCCGCGACTCAATTATGCTATTATCATGAAAGGCACGTCGTAAAACCATTTTGCTGGTTGGAGAACGCAGATGGAAGACCGTTTATCGCCCAATGTTTCCAATACCCGCCGGGCAAACCGCATCCTGTGGGAACGCCCGGTAACGATTGTTGACCCGGTGCGCGCCAGCGGCAAGACGATCAACGTCAGCGCGGTTGGCATCCTGCTTTCCACTGACCGTCACCTGAACGTGCCAGTAGGAGCGGAAATTGCGCTTTCGATACCGCATCTGGAAGGGCGCGATTCGATGGTGGTGCATGGGCGGGTAGTGCGGGTGGAACGCACGCCGCGCGATTTGCGTGTTGCGCTCAATCTTGCCTGAACGGCAGTCGTTGGATGGGATGACGATAGCCGGCGGCTGTTCAACCGCCGGCTTTCGTCATCCGCTGGCAGGAACGTCACTGGTGAAGGGTGATCGGGCGCATCCCCTGTTTGTACGAAAGAGATATGAATCTTATACCTGTTTGATTGACTTGGCGAGCAAATCGCAGTATTATTATGATAATAATATAAATAAACACCCCATATCAGCGGGGAAACGAGAAAAATAAATCAAACGAAAGGATCGAGATCATGGCAAAAGTATTCGAACTGCCTCCCTTGAAATACGCGTTCAACGCACTGGAACCCGCCATTGATGCGCGCACAATGGAAATCCACCACGATAAGCATCACGCGGCATATGTCACCAACCTGAACAAAGCGCTGGAAAGCGCGCCGGAATGGTTCGATCGCCCGATTGAGGAAATTCTGCGGCGGATCAACGAAGTACCGGAAACCATCCGCGCTGCGGTGCGCAACAATGGTGGCGGTCACCTCAACCACACCCTGTTCTGGGAGTGGCTTGCTCCCGGCGGCAGCAAAACACCGGTTGGGGCAGTGGGCAAAGCACTCGAGGCGGCTTTTGGTTCCCACGACGCCTTAATGGAGAAGTTTTCCAACGCCGCCATGACACGCTTCGGCTCCGGCTGGGCGTGGCTGGTGCTGGACGGCGAGAAAAAGTTACAGGTCTATTCCACTGCCAATCAGGACAGCCCGTACATGGATGGACACCTTCCGCTGCTCGGCTTGGATGTGTGGGAACATGCTTATTATCTGAATTACCAGAACCGCCGCGCGGATTACGTCAAAGCCTTCTGGCAGGTGGTGAACTGGGATTTCGTCGAAAGTCTGTACCAGGCTAAGCGCTGAAAAAATTGTCCTGTATCGGCAATAAGAGCAGGGGCTGCCCCAACGTTGTTTCTGGGCAGCCCCTGCTATTCTGTCAGTCTGGATCGGACGGGACTGGGAAATAATGCCCCCGCCAGAACTCGAACAACGCCCCCATACGGGGGTCTGAAACCTTAAAACGAAATGCCCCCGCCAGAACTCGAACAACGCCCCCATGCGGGGGTCTGAAACCTTAAAACGAAATGCCCCCGCCAGAACTCGAACAACGCCCCCATACGGGGGTCTGAAACCTTAAAACGAAATGCCCCCGCCAGAACTCGAACAACGCCCCCATGCGGGGGTCTGAAACCTTAAAACGAAATGCCCCCGCCAGAACTCGAACAATGCCCCCTTGCGGGGGTCTGAAACCTTAAAACGAAATGCCCCCGCCAGAACTCGAATCTGGAACCTTTTGCTCCGCAAGCAAACGCTCTGTCCAATTGAGCTACGAGGGCGTATCCCGATCCGGTCGGGACGTGCGGTTAATATACCGCGCCTTGCTTGAATCGTCAAGATGAACTTTGCCCCGAATTCACTTGCTGTTTAGAGGTTTTTCACGTCCTGTTTATGCGCTTTTATTGGTTTGCTCCGTAAACTAAACAGGACGCGATGTGGTCATTGCAGAGCGCAGATTCACTTGACGAAGGAGTCGGAAAATGAAGGAACCGAAATATTTGGAGCGTAAAAGCGCGGATGGGCAGCGCCGGACGACGTTGCAACTCCGTCTGGCCGGTGCCATTATGGCGCTGCTTTTTGCCGTTTTGCTGCTGGTCGGGTTGATTGCCTATTTCCAGAGCAAAGCCGCGCTGACAGATGCCATCCAGCAGCGCATCGAGTCGGATGCAGCGAACACGGCTTTACTGGTCAACGACTGGATTCTCGAACACATCCAGGAAATCGAAACCCTGGCCAGTATATCGGATGTTCAATCCATGCGTCCGGCTGCGGCTCGTGAAATCATCCAGCAGTATTTTAACCAATGGGGAGGTTATGAAACCATCTTCCTGGCTGGCATGGACGGGATCAGTATTGCCAGCAGCGATGATGAGCAAATTGACGTGAGCACCCGTTCCTATTACCAGGCGGTGATGCAGAAGCAAACGGTTGTCTCAGAACCGCTTTTCTCCAAGTTTACCGGTAATCTGGTCTTTGTGGTTGCTGCGCCGGTGTACCACCCTGAGGATGCCAATGTGGTGGTTGGCATGGTGGGCGGGACCATTCCGACCACCCGATTTGTCGAGGTTCTAAAAAATGCCTGGCATGGCGAAACGGGGGATGCCTATCTGATCAACAAAACCGGTTACCTGATTACCGCGCCGCGCTTCGAAAGCGACTTGAAAACAGCCGGCAAGTTCCAAGAGCGGGCGGAATTGGAAGTCAGGATCGACTCCGAGGCGGCTCAACAGGTTTCAAGGGGCGAGTCCGGATTCGCGACCTACCCGGATTATCGCGACGTGATGGTGTTGGGCGCGTTCACGCCCATAACCGTAACGGGCTGGGGGTTGATTGTCGAAAAAGACGTGTCCGAAGCTCATGCGCCAGTGAGCCAATTGCGCAATATCATCTTGCTGGTTGGGGTGGGCGTGATGTTGTTAGCAGCCGGCATCGGCGCGCTTTTGGCGCGCAGCATTGCCAACCCAATCCGCCAAATGGCAGAGACTGCTCGTGATCTGGCAGGTGGCGATATTGACCAGCAGGTGACCTATGCCAGCCGCGACGAGGTCGGCATCCTGGCGGATTCTTTCCGCGCTCTCATTGCCTACCAGAAGGAGATGGCGCAGGCAGCCGGGCAGATCGCTGCCGGCGACTTGAGCGCGCAGGTGCAGCCGCTTTCGGACAAGGATGTGCTGGGCAATGCCTTTGCGGGCATGATCGCGCGGCTGCGCGAACAGGTCGGGCAGGTGCGCGACAGCGCGCTGACCCTCAAGGCAGCCGCTACCCAACTGGCGTCCGCTTCCAACCAGGCGGGGCAAGCCACCTCACAGATTGCCGCCACAGTCCAGCAGGTGGCCGCCGGGGTCGGTCAGCAGACCGAATCGGTCAGCCGCACTGCCGGGACGATGGACCAGATGGCGCACACCATCAACGGCGTGGCTCGCGGCGCGCAGGAACAGGCGCAGGCAGCCGCACGGGCAACCCAGCTTTCGGCGCAGCTTCATGCCGCCATCCAGCAGGTGGCAAAAATTGCCCAGGCTGTCTCGCTGGGGGCGGGCGAAGCCTCGCAAGCCGCCCGCATTGGGCAGTCCACGGTGCGCAATACGGTGGAAGGAATGCAGGCGATCCATGAGAAGGTGGACCTTTCGACGGAAAAAATGTCCGAAATGAGCCGCCGATCAGGCGAGATCGGCGTGATCGTGGAAACGATCGAGGACATCGCCTCGCAAACCAATCTGCTGGCGCTGAATGCTGCCATCGAAGCGGCACGCGCTGGCGAACACGGCAAGGGTTTTGCGGTGGTCGCCGACGAGGTGCGTAAACTTGCGGAGCGCTCCGCCAATGCCACCCGCGAGATCGGCACGCTGATCAAAGCCATTCAGGTTTCGGTGGACGAAGCGGTCAACGCGATGACCGAAAGCGGTCAGTAGGTCGAAAAAGGCGTCGAGTTTGCCGGCGAAGCGGGCAATGCCCTCAGCCAGATTCAGATGGCGGTCGAACAGGTCAACCAACAAGCCCAACAGGCAGCCTCCGCTGCCGGGGCAATGGAAAAAGCCGCCAACGAGATGATTGCAGCGGTCGATTCGGTCTCCGCGGTGATCGAGGAAAACACTGCCGCCACCGAACAAATGACAGCCAGCTCCAGCGAGATCAGCATGGCAATCGAAACCATTGCCAGCGTCAGCGAACAAAACAGCGCTGCTATCCAGGAGGTGTCTGCCTCTGCGGAGGAAATGAGCGCGCAAGTCGAGGAGGTCTCCGCCTCGGCGAATTCGCTGACCGAGATGGCGGATGTGCTTGAAAAAGTAGTCGTGAAGTTCAAAATGTCCTGATCCTTGCGAGTCTTTGAATTAGGGTGGACTGTTCGCCGGTTCGCAACCGGCGGACAGTTTTTATATAAGGATTTTGAACAACCTGGCATCGTTTATCGGTTGACCCGCCTTTCCGCTTCCCCTGATTGCGACCATAATCCCGGTTTATTTTGATAAAATTGCCTGAGGATTTTGGCTTGTCAGATGCGGGTTTTTCCATCAAAATTAAGCATCTGTAAGGAAAATTGGCAATGCAACCATTGGGGCTTGAACTTGGCTTCTTTGTGCTTCAAATTGTGAGCCTTGCGGCAATTCTGGCGTGGCTCATCTTGACCATTTACATTCTGGTGACCCTGAAACAGGCTGATTTGCCGACAACCGATAAAGCCCTCTGGACTTTGATTGTGCTTACCGTCCCGCTGCTGGGAGGATTAGCCTTTTTATATCTCAAACCGCACAAAAAATCCGGCTGACCAAACCCATTTATCGAATTGAATGACATTTCCCCCGAATACCCTCGATGCTGATACAATCAGCCGCAGGAAAAGTTAACGTATGCGACAATTGATATTACCGGTAATCGTTCTGCTCTGGCTGGCTGGCGGAGCAGCCGCCGCAGCCCAGATCGGATACACCCCCGTCCCGCAAACCAACAGCCTGGCGCGCCAGGAAAACGAAGTGGTTTACCGCACCAACCTGGAGCGGGCAACCCGCGGCATTCCCCCGCTGCGCTGGAACTGGCAGTTGACCCAATCCACCCGCTGGTTCGCGGCGGACAAATCCGCCGCGCCGGACTGCGAAAATGCCCACCGCGATACGCTGGGCAACTACCCGGACGCGCGCGCCGACGCCTTCGGCTATCCCGGCAGCGCCGGGGCGGAAAACGTGTGGTGCGTGTACGTTGAGCCCCAGCCGGCGGTAGAAGGCTGGATCAATAGCCCGACCGGGCACGCCGAAAACCTGCTCAGCCCGGATCACCGCGAGGTGGGGGTGGGTTACAGCCAGAACGGCGAAGGCTGGCTGGCGCAGGACTTCGGCAGCGACCCGGCTTACTCCCCGCTGGTGATTGACAACGAAGCGCTCAACACCACCGGCAGCCAGGTCAATCTATATATCTATAACCGTCCGGGCGGCGAATTCTTCACCAGCCTGCAGCCGGCGGAGACGATGCAGATCAGCGAGGATGCCTGTTTCAACAACGCTGCCGTGCAGCCCTATCAGACCCGGATCACGGCGCCGCTTTCGCCCGGCGAAGGCTGGAAGCGCATCTACGCGCGCACCCGCGATGCCTATGGGCGCAGCCTGACCGTCGAGGATAGCATTTACCGCGGCGCGCCGCCCGCCGACCTGGCGTTGGATGAAAGCCTGTTTTCGAACAGCCGCGCATCGGTCAGCCTGCATCAACTGGACGCGCAGGGGCGCAGCCATATCCAGCTCAGCCTGGGCTGGCTGGGGGACGCTTTCAAGACCGGCAGGAACACCCTGCTGGCGCAGGCTGCCGACCCCGGCGCAATGAACGGCAGGGCAGTCAGCCTGCCGCACAACCGCGGCGACGGCAGCGACCCCAACATGATCTGGACATGGACGACCTCCTTCATTGAGAATGCGCCGATGGTGGCGTACTTTCGCGTCAAAACCAGCGCGCTGGACGGCGGCGAAATCGCCCGCTTGAGCGTCACCGCGGGTAGAAATCAGAGCGGCGAGATCATCCTCCGCGCAGCGGATTTCCCGGCGGCTGGCGCGTACATCGAGGTGCCGGTCGCGTTCACCTTTCAGCCGGACAGCAGCAACCCGTTCCTGATCTTTCGCATCCGGCGCAGCGGAAGCGCGCTGGTCAGCGCCGACGTGGTGACGATTTTTACCGCGCCGCAGCGTTTTACCGGCAGCCCGTTTACCTGGCAAATGCCGGGCGGCGCGTACCGCGGCCAGGGGGTGTGGGCGCGCTTTTCCTCCTTTGACGGCAGCAACTTTACCCCGCTGCGCGAGGCGGCAGTGGCGCAGAAGGATGCCTGCCTTTCACCCGCCAGCCTGACGGTGATGAAATCCAAATCCGCGCCCGGCGGCGCGCCGCCGCACAGCGCGCGGGTGATTCCTTCCTTTATTAGTGGCGACAACTGGAGCGTGTCCGAAAACCTGCCCTGGCTGCAAGCCGCCCGGCGCGGCGAGAAGGTGGAGCTGACCATCGAAACCGGCAGCCTGAACCTGGGCGATTACAACGGCGAGGTGCTGATCCACCCGGGCGGAGACAGCGCGCCCTTGCGCCTGACCGTGCGCCTGCTGGTAGTGGAGGAAGTCCATCCACTTTACCTGCCGGCAGTCAGCCGATGAAAGCGAGGTTTTTTCGAAAGGTCGCATAACTCCGGTGGCATGGTTCGGCAAGCGATCATCGCATCTCGGCAAGCTCGATGACCGCCTGCCGAGATGTGTCATGCGCACAGGCAGGAGATCGCCATACCTAAACCTCGCGATGACACCTTTGCGCAAATTTAAGAAACCGGCGCAAAATCGCGCCGGTTCAATTGCATATCCTGCCAATTTTGGTTAAGATAATCCTAAGCCTGTGGGACGTTTTTTAAACCCGCCTGTCACCCTGCAGAGGGCGGCGGTACGGATAATCAGGCGCATCCGATCATTTAACACGAGGAGGGTTGCGATGAGTTTCAAAATCACCTGGCATGGGCATGCTGCGCTCAGTCTGGAAACCGGCGGGTACCACCTGCTCGTTGATCCTTACCTGAGCGGAAATCCGGCCGCAAAAGCGCAGCCGGGCAGCGTGCCGGCAGATTTCATTTTGATCACCCACGGTCACGGCGACCACGTTGGCGATACAGTGCAGATTGCCAAACGCACCGGCGCGCTGGTGATCAGCAACTTCGAGATTGCCAGCTGGCTTTCCCGCCAGGGGGTCAAAACCCACGCTCAGCATTTAGGCGGCGGCTTCCACCACCCGTTCGGTTACCTAAAACTAACTCTGGCACTGCACGGCTCGGCGCTGCCGGACGGCGGTTACGGCGGCAATCCGGCAGGGCTGCTGCTGACCACCCGCAGCCTGGAGAAGATTTACATGGCGGGCGATACCGGATTGTTTGGCGATATGCGCCTGATCGGCGAAGAGGGCATTGACCTGGCCGTGTTGCCAATTGGCGATAATTACACCATGGGTCCACAAGACGCGCTGCGAGCCGTCAAATTGATCAACCCGCGCCACGTGCTGCCGGTGCATTACGATACCTTCCCGCTGATTGCCCAGGATGTCAGAGCATGGGCGCAGCAGGTTGAGAAGGAAACGCCCAGCAAGGTGCACATTCTCCACCCTGGCGAAAGTATGCAGGTGTAGCCCGGCGCAAAGTCAGGCAGCCGTTCTTGCGCTCAGGCTGCGCGGGGCAGAGGTTGCTAGCGGATTTCCCGCGGCCGCCAGATGTGTTCGAGCGATGCAATGACCTCCGGGGTGATGGCGTTCCAGGCGCGAACGGGCACCTTCAGTTGGGCGATTGCGCCGGTCGGCATCGATTCGACCCGGTCGGTGAGCAGCTGCACCAGACTTTCCAGTCCGGGATTGTGCCCGATCATCAACACTGTTTTCAGGTCGCCGGGTTCCTCTTTCAGGTCGCGTAAAACATTGAGGTACGCCTCTGGCTCGCCCAGGTAAAGGTCCTGGACATAGATAATTTCGCCTTTATAACCGCATTTTTCGGCGATCATTTCGGCGGTGCGGCTGGCGCGCTGGGCAGTGGAGGACAGAATCAGGTCGGGGGAAAGGTCCTTGTCCTTGAGCAGTTTCCCCATGCGCGGCGCGTCTTTTTCGCCGCGTTTGCTCAATGGACGCTCAAAGTCCGGCATTTCGCCCTCTTTGAAACTGGATTTGGTATGCCGCATGAGTAGCAGGGTTTTCATTTCACCTCCCAAAAATGGGATTAACCAGGCAATTCGCTGCCCACAAGTGATTAAGGAGGTTAATCTCGCCAATAGTATAACATAACTGCTGCGGGCTGAAAGGTTTTGTCAATTCTTAAAAAAAATTGAACGCGGACAAGAAACATCTCGAAAATCGTTGTTTTAATTAATTTAAAAAAATATACATATTATTCAAATAGATATTGACAAATTGAAAATATTGATTAAAATATTTATCAACACCATTTATAACAATGGCTTGACCTGCCGCGGGTTTATCCCCGGCAGAGATCAGCAGGAGGCAGTCATGAATCGCATTCTGAGCAAGTGTCCGGTGTGCACATCCGAATTGATGGTCACCCGGTTATATTGCGTACAATGCAACACAACCATCGAAGGGCACTTTCATCCATCTGCTAATCCGTTCGCGCCGTTGAATGCTGAACAGATGCAATTATTGCTTACCTTCGTGCGCTGCGAAGGGCGCTTCAACCGCATGGTGGAGGAGATGGGCATCTCGTACCCCACCCTGCGCAACCGGTTCAATGAATTACTGCGCGCGCTCGGCTTCGAGCCCGGCCGCGAGGAGCCACCACAGCAGTTGAACGCCGAGGAGCGCATGCGCGTCCTGGATGAATTGGCGCAAGGGATCATCACCCCCGAAGAAGCGCAGCAACGCCTGTTGGGTAAACGCGAAGAGGCGGCTTAATTTTTTAAGCGCGGAAAGGCAGGGCAATCATGGCAAACGCAGAAGAACGAATGAAAATCTTACATCTGCTCCAGGAAGGGCGGATCTCTGCCAGCCAGGCAGCCAGCCTTTTGGAAGCGCTGGATACCGCCGCAGCCCAGACAAAAGGCGCTTCCCGCGCGGCTGGGTTTGCACCCCAACAGCCTGCGCCTCCCATGCCGCCCCCGGCTGGCAGCGGACGCTGGCTGCGCGTGCGCGTAACCGACACCGACAGCGGCAAAACGCGGGTCAATGTGCGCCTGCCGCTCAGCCTGGTTGGCTCCGGGCTGCGCATGGGCATGCGCTTTGCGCCGGAGATTGACGGCTTAGACGTTAATGAATTGATGTCTTTCATCCAATCCGGTGAAATTGGTCACCTGGTGGATGTTTACGATGACGAGGACGGCGAGCACGTCGAAGTGTACATCGAGTAATTCGCTCCCCTCACCCTGAAGCAACGCTCCAGATCCGGCAACCGCTTTTGCCGGCTGGTCGTTGCGGGTTATTCCGATTCACAGGCAGATGCGATGGATACTCCAAATCTCAATTCGAAACATTGGCTGCGCGTCTTTGCGCCGATTTGGGCTGGGCAGGTTTTTTCGCTGCTGGGCAGCGGGCTGGTGCAGTTCGCGCTGGTGTGGTGGATGACCCAGGAAACCGGGTCGGCGGCGGTTTTGGCAAGCGCATCTTTCATTGCGCTGCTGCCGCAGGTCTTTCTCAGTCCATTTGCCGGCGCGCTGGTTGACCGCTGGAACCGCCGGCTGGTCATGATCTTTGCCGATGGAATAGTCGCATTAACTACGCTGGGGCTGGTGGCGCTGTTCTACAGCGGCCACATCCAGTTATGGCACGTGTACGCCGCGCTGTTCATCCGTTCGCTGGGCGGGGCGTTCCACTGGCCGGCCACGCAGGCGTCCACCTCGCTGATGGTGCCACAACAACATCTGGCGCGGGTGGCGGGCGCCAACCAGGCGCTGCACGGGTTGATCAGCATTGGCGCGCCGCCGCTCGGCGCGGTGCTGATGTCGCTGCTGCCCATCTTTCAGGTGCTGGCAATTGATATTGTCACCGCCGGTTTAGCCATCCTGCCGTTGTTGTTCGTTGCCATCCCGCAGCCAATGCGCAGCGATGCCCAATCCGTCACCCCGCGCACGGTGTTAGCGGACGTGCGCGCCGGGCTGCGTTATGTGGTTTCCTGGCGCGGCGTTTTCCTCCTGTTGATCATGGTTTCGCTGCTGAACTTTCTGCTCAGCCCGGGCTCGACCTTTATGCCGCTGCTGGTCACCCGCCATTTCAATGGTGATGCGCTGCAACTGGGCTGGTTGCAGTCCGCCTGGGGCTTTGGCGCAGTGGCGGGCGGGCTGTTGCTGAGCGCCTGGGGCGGCTTTCGCCGCAAGATCTTCACCGCCATGCTGGGCTTGATCGGGATCGGCGTTGGGGTGCTGGTGGTCGGGGTGGCGCCCACCTGGGGTTACTGGATCGCCTGGGGCGGGATGCTGGTTGCGGGCATTATGAACCCGCTCACCAACGGACCGCTGTTCGCGCTGCTGCAAGCCAAAATCGAACCGGAAATCCAGGGGCGGGTTTTCACTTTGGTCAACAGCCTGGCAGGCGCGATGATGCCGCTGGGCATGTTGATTGCCGCGCCGGTGGCAGAATGGCTTGGATTGCAATCCTGGTACCTGCTCGGCGGCGTGATGTGCCTGCTGATGGGCGTAGTGGGCTTGATCGCCCGCCCAATCGCCACGCTGGATGAGCAAATGCCCGGCGGGGCGTTGACCGTCACCCAACCGGCTGCCGCTTCGGATTAATCATCTATTTTATTGGCTGTGCCCTTGCAAAAGCGTAAAACGGATTGGCAGGGGTTGATGGTATAATTCCATTGTCTTACAATTTTTCTGCCGCGCAATCATTATTTCTGCCCCCTTCATGAACCCAATTTATTATTGATCGGTTTTGGTTAATGCCTTATTGCCGCGCCATGTCTGGCGGGCTGATGACCACAGAAAAGGAATCCCTGATTAATGGCGACCCCCGATTTGATCTTCCTGCACCCCCCCAGTGTGTATGATTTCCGGCGAGAGTCGATTCTATACGGACCGGTCAGCGATCTGGTGCCCTCGACTCCGGTGTTCGAGATGTACCCGATTGGGTTTACCACTATGGCGGAGTATTTGGAACGGCATGGATTGCGAACGCGAATTGTAAATCTGGCGGTGCGCATGTTGGATGATCTCAATTTCGATGTCGAGCACGCGGTCAGCCGGATGGACGCGGCGGCGTTTGGCATAGACCTGCATTGGCTGCCACACGCGCACGGCTCCATCGAGATCGCGCGGATTGTGAAACGCTATCATCCTAACCGGCCGGTCATCTTTGGCGGGTTTTCCTCCAGTTATTTTCACGACGAATTGCTTCGTTACCCTCAGGTTGATTTCATTCTGCGGGGTGATTCAACCGAATACCCGCTGCTGCTTTTGATCCAGTATTTGCGCTCCGGCGGAATAGCCTGTCCTGCGCCTGGCTCGGCTTCGGCGCGGGTGTTGGAGCAAATTCCCAACCTGGCTTGGAAGGACGAAACCGGGGAGGCGCACACTAATCCAATCTCCTACAGCCCGGAAACGCTGGATGATCTGTTGATAGACTATACCCACGTGCTGCGCTCGGTTGTGCGCTACCGCGACCTCGCCAGTTACAAGCCATTCCGCAATTGGATGAAGTACCCGATCACCGCTGCGCTGACTACGCGCGGCTGCCGGTATAACTGCGTCACCTGCGGCGGCTCGGCATGTGCTTTCCGCTCCATCCATAACCGCCGCAAACCTGCTTACCGCTCTCCAGAGATATTGGCGCAGGATATTCGCCGCATTGGTGAGTTTAGCAAAGGTCCGGTGTTCATTTTGGGCGATATCCGTCAGCCAGGCGAGGAATACACCCGCCGGTTTTTGGACGCGATTACCGGTTACCAGAAACCGGTGTTTATCGAGTTGTTCGATTCCGCGCCGCGCCAGTTCTTCGAGGACGTAGCCCAGGCGCTGCCCAACTTCACGGTCGAAATTTCGATGGAATCGCACGACGAGGCGGTGCGCAAGGCATTTGGCCGCCCGTATTCGGACGCGCAAATCGAGCGCTGCATGGACGATGCGCTCGAGGCGGGCTGCAAACGGCTGGATCTGTTCTTCATGGTCGGCTTGAAAGGGCAAACCTACCAATCGGTGATGGACACTGTGGAGTATTCCCGCCGGCTGCTGGAGCGTTATGCGCGCAACGGTGAAAAACGCGTTATCCCGTTTATTTCTCCGCTGGCGCCGTTTGTTGACCCCGGCAGCCAGGCATTCGAAGAACCGCAAAAGCACGGCTATCGCCTGTTTGCGCGAACGCTGGAGGAACACCGCCGGCAACTGCTGGCGCCTTCCTGGAAGTATGTATTGAATTACGAAACCGTGTGGATGAACCGCAACGAAATTGTCTCGGCGACCTATGAATCCGGCCGGCGCTTGAACTTGTTGAAAGGTGAATTCGGCATTTTGGACGCAGCATTGGTTGAAGCGACTGACCGGCGGATTGCCCGCGCGGTAGAGTTGATTACGGAAATTGACCGGATCGTAACAACTGTCAGAGATGCGGGACAACAGCGCATCCATTTCAATGAACTGAAACATCGCGTGGATAATGCCAACCTGAGCACTGTGTGCGATAAACGCGAATTGGAAATCCCGGTGCGCGGCACAACAATCAACTTCCTGCAGGCGGCGGCAACGGTGGTCAGCGATTGGTGGCGCGACCGCGCCAACGCAACCCGGCAAGATTAAGGCAATTGCGTTTTGATTTTTGCTGACCCAAAAGGGCTCAGGGCATGGGCTGGTCAATCACGCTGATTCTGCCGCGCTGCACCTGCCAGTACTGGGTGGCAAAACTTTCCAGAAAATAACGGTCGTGCACCACTGCCAGCACCGTGCCGCGGAAGGATTTAAGCGATTCCTCGAAGCGGGTGCGGGCGGGAATATCGAGGTGGTTGATTGGCTCGTCCAGCAGCAGCAGGTTGCAGCCCTGGGCGACCAGCATCGCCAGGATCAATCGCGCGCGCTCGCCAAACGAGAGCTGCCCGGCGGGGATAAAGACATCGTCGCCTTTGAACAGGAACTGCGACAGGAAAGCGCGCGCGTTGGTCTCGTTGAGCGCTGCCACGCCCTGGATGGTCTCCAGCGCGTTGGCATGCGGGGCAAGGTTTTCCTGCTCCTGCGCCATGTAACCGGCGCGCACCCCGCTGCCCAACCGCGAGCGCCCTTCCAGTGGGGGAATCAACCCGGCGATGGTGCGCAGCAGGGTGGTCTTGCCGCAACCGTTGCGACCCAGCAGCGCGGTTCGGCTGCCATAGCGCAAAGTCAGGTTGAGATCGTCCAACAGGCGGTTGCCGGGGTATCCGGCTGACAGATGCTCCAATACCAGCGCATCGCGCCCGCTTTCCGGCAGGTCGCCGAAATCAATCTTCATCTCCCACGAGCGGGCAGGCTTGTCAATGCGTTCTTCGGTCAGCAGGCGCTGGACCCGTTTTTCGATGTTCTTGGCTTTCTGAACGGTCTCTTTGGCGCGGTTGGCGAAGAAACCGGCGCTGAAGCCATCGGTGATTGCCGGGTCGGCTTTGCCGCCCTTATGAAAGCGAGCGCGCGAACGCAGCCGAGCCGCGGCAGCGCGCAGCCGGGTGATCTCGTCCTGCTGGTCGCGGTAAGCCTGCCACTGGCGTTCGCGCTCCGCCAGGGTGGTTTCCAGGTAGGCGGAATAGTTGCCCTCGAACAGGCGGGCGGTGTGGGCGTGCGCGTCAATTGCCAGAATGTGGGTGGCTACCTGGTCGAGAAAGGCGCGATCGTGCGAGACGACCAACGCCGCACCGTTATACTCAGCCAGCCAGTCCTCCAGCCATTCGAGCATGTCCACATCCAGGTGATTGGTTGGCTCATCGAGCAACAGCAGGCGCGGGCGGTGGATGAGCAGCCCAGCCAGGGCGAGACGAGTCTTCTGCCCGCCGCTCAGCGCGCTGACGGGTAAACTGGGAGGCAGATGATCCAACCCCAGGCTTGCCAGCACGCGCGCAGACTGGGCAGCGGATTGCGCGGCAGACTCGATTTCCACCAGCAGCCAATCGTATTCGGCTTGCAGGTCGGCGCGCTGAGGGTGTTCGATCAACGCGCCAGCCAGTTCCGCCAGGCGTTGGCTGAGCGCGGTCGGGTCACCATGCAGACGCTGCAGGTAGCATTCCAGCGAATCATCCGGCTCGAAGCGCGCGCTCTGCGGCAGGTAGCCCACCCGCAGATCGGGTGGATTGATACGGATCACGCCGCGGTCGGCTTTTTCCTCGCCTGCCAGAATACGCAGCAGGGTGGTCTTGCCGCAACCATTGGCTCCCACCAATCCTATGCGCTGACCAGGGTTGAGCGTAAAAGAGACATCCACCAGAATGGGGTCAATGATGTAGGTTTTAGAGATATTTTGAACGGAAAGCATAAGCAACCTGTGGTTTAAAACAAAAATCCGAAGGCAGACAGCCATCGGACGAATGCGCGAGTTCGCGCTGCCGGGCACTGCCCAAAAATACGGGGAATCACAGGCTGCTGTCGATCATGACATTTCCTTGGTTGGTTACTTGAATTGATTATACCACAGATGGCGAATTTGCCAGCAAGCGGTTGGCTGGACAGCAATGTATCCATGCGAGCAACCCCCAGGTCTGCCAATCTTTTTTTGGAAAACGCCGCCGCGGAAAAGGTCAATACTTTTATGTAGGGATTTCATCTTTTTTAACGATTGTTGATCCGGTTGGATTGGCTATCCTTATTGTTAAAGAAAATGGGCAAACGGAAAGTTGTTAGTGGGGATTTTTTCCGTATCCTTTTTATGGATGAGGCGTGGGACAATGCCCGCTTTCTCCAAAACGATACATTCATCATATCAAGGGAAAGGTGATCAAATGAAAACCAGGATCAAGGTTGTACAAATTGGTTGCGGCAACATGGCAAAAATAGCCGTTGCTTACGCGCTGGAAAAGGGCGCTCAATTCGTTGGTGCGGTGGATAACCGCCCGGAAGTGGTCGGCAAAGACCTGGGCGAAGCGCTGGGCTATGGAAAGAAATTAGGCGTGGTCGTCAGCGGTGACCTGCAAAAAACTCTGGATACCGCTTACGGCGATGAAAAGCCCAACGCTGCCGGAAAATACAACAAATTTGCGATGGTAACCACCACGTCTTTGGTGAATCAGGTGGGGGAGATTCTGCTTGAATGTGCCAAGCGCGGCATCAATACCTATACCACCTGCGAAGAAGCCCACTACCCCTGGCTTAGCGCCGTCACGATGGCAAAGAAAGTGGATGCAGTGGCGAAAGCCAACGGCGCGACCATTACCGGAGGAGGTTACCAGGATGTTTTCTGGGGACATGAGATCGTCACTCTGGCTGGCGCCTGCCATAAAATCACCAAAATTCATGGCGAATCCCGCTACAACGTGGATCATTATGGAATTGCGCTGGCGGAAATTCACGGCGCCGGTTTCACCAAAAAAGAATTTGAACAAAAAATTGCCGCTCCTTCGCGCAAGACCTTCAAGGAATTCCTCGAAGGAATGGATAAAGGAACGATTGAGCCGGGTTATTCCTGGACTGTGAACGGCTGGCTGGCGGAAAGACTTGGACTCACCATCGTTGACCAGGTTCAAGAATGTATTCCCACCTTTGCGAATATTGACCTGCATTCAGAAACGCTCGGCAGAACCATCCCGGCCGGCGATGCCACTGGCATGATTGGCAGGGCAATCACCAAGACCAAAGAAGGCGTCGAAATTATCTTTGATGCCATTGGCAGCGTGTACGCGCCGGAAGATGAGGACTTTAATAACTGGAAGATTTACGGCACGCCAGACTGCAACGTGGTCAATGCAGTGCCTGCCACCCCCGAACATACTTGCGCAACCATGGTCAACCGCCTGGTTGATCTCTATACCGCGCCGGCTGGATATGTCACCACCGATAAGTTCGCTCCAGCCAGATACTTCGCAAACCCGGAAAAATACATGATCGAGAAGTAAGGCGCTTGTGTAGGCAAAACGGCGCGGCAGGATGAAAGCCGCGCCGTTTTATGTTTTCATGCGCGGCAGGCGCGTTATCCGTCCGCCAACATTGCCGCCAGCGCGTGCAGCCCAAGCCAGTACGAGCGCCAGCCGAAACCAGCGATGCTCCCGCGGCAGACCGGCGCAATCAGCGAGATGCGGCGGAAGTCCTCGCGCGCCTGCACGTTGGACAGGTGCACCTCGATCACCGGGATGGCGATTGCGGCCACCGCGTCGCGCAGCGCAACCGAGGTATGGGTGTACCCGCCCGGGTTGAGCAAAACTCCCTGCGCGCTGCGCCGGGCTTCGTGCAGCGCATCAATCAGCGCGCCTTCGTGGTTGGACTGGTACGAACGCACGCTCAAGCCGAGCCTTTCCCCTTCGATCACCAGGCGGCGGTCAATCTCCGCCAGGGTCAGCCCACCGTACACTTCGGGTTCGCGCTCCCCCAACAGATTCAGGTTGGCACCATGCAGAACCTGGATGGTTTTCATCGCAGCACCTCGCTCAGCCATTTTTCATCTTCCACCACTACGCCGTGCTCCACCTGCCCGAACTGGCGCGGCAGGCTGAAGCGCAGCCGTCCGGCGCGGCGCTTCTTGTCTGCGCCTATGAACATCCTCAGCGCGGCTTCATCCAGTCCGGCGGGCATTTCCACCGGCAGTCCCAGCCCGCGCAGCGCTTCAGCCAGTGTCTGGCTCAATCCCACCTGCGCCAGTCCAATTCGCTCTGCCAGGCGGGTCTCCAGCACCATGCCGATAGCCACCGCCTCGCCGTGGCGCAGGCGGTAGCCGCTGGCTTGCTCTACGGCGTGCCCAATGGTATGCCCAAAGTTGAGCACCTCGCGCAGCCCTCGCTCGAAGGGGTCCGCCTGGATGAAGGCAATTTTCACTGCCACGGCGCGGCGCACCACCGCGTCCCAATTTTGCGCCAGCGCATCCAGTCCGCACGCGCACACCTCCAGCAGTGCGGGGTCGCCGATCACCGCGTGCTTGACCACCTCTGCCATTCCGCTGCGCAGTTCGGGCAGCGGCAGGTCGTCCAGCGCGAGCGGGTCTGCCAGCACCAGACGCGGCGGGTGGAATGCGCCAACCAGGTTTTTGCCCTGCGGCAGGTCAATCCCGGTTTTACCGCCGATGGAGGCATCCACCATTGCCAGCAGAGTAGTCGGCAGGTTGACCCAAGCCACCCCGCGCAGGTAAGCCGCTGCGGCAAAGCCAGCCAAATCGCCGGTCACCCCGCCGCCAAGAGAAACGATCAGGCTGGCGCGCTCCAGCCCGGCGAGCACGAATTCCTGCCACAAGCGGCTGACCGTTGCCAGAGTCTTGTTGTGCTCGCCGGCGGCGAAGGTGAAGCAGTGAACCGACAACCCGGCATTCCGCAGCGAACGTTCAACGCGCGGCGCGAACCGCCGGACAAGGTTTTCATCACACACCAGCCCAACCTTGCCGGAGCATTCCAGTCGCTTGAGGTGAGCGGGCAGGAAATCCAGCCCGGCGGGGTTGATGCGCACATCGTAGGGCTGCCCCATCCCGCTAACCCGGAAAGCCCCCAGCGCGGTCATCGCTGCGCGGGCAGCCTCGCTGACGGTCAGCCGGGTAACATCCACCCCCAACTCGAAGGAAGCATAATGAGCGCTGCGTTCCTCCAGCAGGTGGAACAAGCGGGCGGCGGTGTCGCCATTTTCGGCTGCCAGCAGCGGGCGGGCAGCCGGATCAGCCTGCCGCAGGCGTTCCAGCAGCACGGTTGGGTTGGCGGACAGGCAAAGCACCCGCCCAGCGTCTTCGGCGGCGCGGCGATTGTCCGCATCCAGCAATGCGCCGCCGCCCAGGGCAGCGACGCCAGGCGGCTGGCACAGCAGGTCGCGCAGCGCTTCCCGCTCGCGGCGGCGGAAGCCGGGTTCAGCCTGGTGGGCGAAAATTTCAGCGATCGTCATGCCAGTGGCAGCTTCGATGCGGTCGTCCAGGTCGTAGAACGGCAGTTCCAGTTGCTCCGCCAGCAGTGCGCCCAAGGTGGTCTTGCCCGAACCGGGAGGACCATAGATGAACAGGAATGCGCCGCTCATGGCTGCTGATCCTCCCAGAACAGTGTGTCGGAGGCAGCCATCGGTAAATCCGCCAGCCGGGCACGCGGCAGCGCGGCAAAGCGCGGCAGCATCTCGGCCAGCGAGTCGCCGCCCAACTTTTCGAGCAATGCGTCTGCCAGGATGAAAGCCAGCATGGCTTCGACAATTACCACCGCGCGCGGCACGGGGCAAAAATCCGAGCGCTCGTAGCGCGTGTCCACCTCCTGCCCGGCAGCCAGGTCAACCGAGCGCTGCGGGGTGAGGGTGGTGGCGATGGGTTTCATCGCCGCGCGCACCAGCAAGGGTTGCCCGGTGGTCACGCCGCCCTCCAGCCCGCCGCTGCCGCTGCCCTCGCGGCGCAGCGCGCCGTCCCCCTCCAGGCGAATGGCGTCGTGGGCGCGCGTGCCGGGTAGGCGGGCGTTCTCGAAGGCTGGACCGATCTCGACACCCTTGATGGCAGGAATGCTCATCACCGCGCCTGCCAGGCGCGCATCCAGGCGGCGCTCCCAGTGGACGTAAGAGCCCAAGCCGGGCGGCAGCCCCAGCGCGAGCGCTTCGATCACCCCGCCGAGCGTATCGCGCTGATGGATGATCTCGCTGATGCGGGCTTGCATTGCCGCGGCTGCCTGCTCGTCCGGGCAGCCAACTTCGCTTTCCAAAGCGCGCCGGATGCGCTCCTCCAGCGGCATGTCTGCCAGGCGCGCCTCGACCTCGCCGATGGCGCAAACATAACCACCAATGCGCACGCCGAACTGCGCCAGCAAATGGCGACAGACTGCCCCCGCGGCAACCCGCGCGGCTGTCTCGCGCGCCGAGGCACGCTCCAGCGCCGGGCGCAGATCGTCGTATCCGTATTTGAGCGCGCCGGTCAGGTCGGCGTGTCCGGGGCGGGGGATGGTAAAGCGCGGGATGGTCTTACCTTTCCAGCGCGCATGGTCAAGGTTCTCGATGTAAATTGCCAGCGGCGCGCCGGTGGTCTTGCCCGCCATCACCCCGCCCAGGATGCGGGCGTGGTCGCGTTCCAGTTTCATGCGCGGACCGGCGCCGTAGCCGTGCTGGCGGCGGGCAAGGTCGGCGTCCATCACGCTGGAATCGAGCGGCAGCCCGGCGGGCAGTCCTTCCAAGATCAGGGTCAAGCCGGGACCGTGAGATTCACCGGCGGTCAGAAAACGCAAACTCATCATCGTTCTCCTTCAGGTTTTTGGATTGCCTTCCACAGCGCTTCGCGCGGGGGGATGAAGCCGCTCCAGCAGACAAACGCCAGGCGGGCTTGTTCAATTAACATGCCCAACCCGTTGAAACCGCGCAGGGATTGGGCGCGGGCGCGGCGCAGCAGCGGGGTTTCGGGCGGATGGTATACCAGGTCGTACACCAGCGCGTTTTCCGGCAGAGGCAGTTCGGAGGGGTAGGGGCAGTCTTGCGGGCAGGCAGCCATTCCCAGCGGGGTGGCGTTAATTAATGCGCGGGCGTGTCGCCAGTTCGCGAGCGAACCGGCATTCAACCGCAGCGGGATCACCTCGCCGGGCAGTCCAAGGTGGTTTAAATCGTCTGCCAGCCGGCGGGCTTGCGGCAACCGGCGGGCAGCCAGTGCCACCTGCCAGCCATGCGAGATAAGCGCGTAAGCCACCGCCCGCGCCGCACCGCCCGCGCCGATCAGCAGTGCGGCGGCGGGGGCAGCGTCCCAGCCATCCAGCCGCAGACACTGTTCGAAGTCCTGCCAAAAACCGGCTACGTCGGTATTTTCCCCCATTAACAGCCCATCCGCAAACCACAATGTGTTGACCGCGCCGACAGCGCGGGCGGTGCGGGTCAGATCATCCAACAGCGCCAACACAACCTGCTTGTGAGGAATGGTCACGTTTAACCCGTGCAGGCGTATTGCCGCCGGCGCGCGCAAACCTTCCAGCAGGGCGCGCAGCTGACCTTCACCCTGCGGCAGGGGCGGCACCGGGTAGAGGCGGTATTCGCCCGGCAGGCTGGCAGCGCGCAGCGCGGCGAGGTGCAGCAGCGGCGACAGGCTGTGCGCGATCGGGTAGCCGGTTAAGCCAAGGCGCAGGAAGGGTGGCGGGGTTGCGCTCATGCGGCGGGGGACATCTCCTTCTCCGTTGCCTGTCCGCCCAGGTCAACCAGTACCTGGACGAAGTCGGGATACGATTCGCGGATGATTTCGGCTGCCTGGATGGTCACTGCCTGGCGGGCTGCCATCCCAGCCACCGCGGCTGCCATTGCCATGCGGTGGTCGCCGCCGGGGTCAAAGACAACGCCGCCCGCAAGCCCGCCGCGCCCGTGCACGATAAACCCCTGCGGTTGGGCTTCGGCTTGCCCGCCCAATGCCGCCAGCAGACGGCACAGTGAAGCGATCCGGTCGGATTCTTTATAGCGCAATTCCAGCGCGTCGCGCACCTTGGTAACGCCTTCAGCAAAGGCAGCGGCAATACTGAAGACCGGAAATTCATCAATCATCGCGGTCACCCGCTCGCCGCTGATCTCGATTCCCCTCAGCGGCGAGTGCTCGACCCACAAATCGCCAAGCGGTTCGCCGCCTTGTTCGCCGCGCGGCTGTACCTCGATGCGCGCGCCCATCTCCAGCAGCGCCGAGAGCAGACCGGTTCGCCCCGGGTTGAGTCCCACCCCGCGGATTGCCAGCCGCGAGCCAGGGGTGATCAGCGCAGCGACAATCCAAAAGGACGCGGCGGAAAAATCGCCGGGGATGCGCAAATTGAGTGGGCGCAGATCACCGGCAGGCGGGGTAACCCCGCTACCTTGAGAACGAGAAAGATGAGGCGGGGTAACCCCGCTACCTTGAGAACGAGAAAGATGAGGCGGGGTAACCCCGCTACCTTGAGAACGAGAAAGATGAGGCGGGGTAACCCCGCTACCTTGAGAACGAGAAAGATGAGGCGGGGTAAGCGTCACTGCCCATCCTGCTTCCATTCTCTCTGTGCTCATACCGACCCCCATGGCTGCCAGCATGCGCTCCGAGTGGTCGCGCGAACAGTGCGGCTCGATCACCGTCAACGGCGAATCGCATGCCAGCCCTGCCAGCAGCAGGCAGGATTTGACCTGCGCGCTGGCAACGTCCAGGCGCAGCACGCCGCCGTTCAGGCGGTTTCCTGCCGGGCGGGCGTCTAGCACTAATGGAGCGTGCCCGCCATCGCTTGCGCGGATTGGCGCCCCGATCTGGCGCAACGGCTGCACTATCCGATCCATGGGGCGGCGGCGCAGACCTGGCGAGCCATCCAGCACAGCGGCAACGCCGGCAGCCGCCAGCCCGCCTGCCAGCAGGCGCAGGGTGGTGGCGGAATTGCCGCACTCCAGCGGGCTGGCGGGAGTCTGCCAGGCTGCGCCGCGCACCATCAGACTGGTATGTTGCAGATGCCAATCCACGCCCAATGCGCTCAGGCAGTTCAGCATTGCGCGGGTGACGCCTGAATCTAGAAAATTTTCCACCCGGCTTTCCCCGCGCGCCAACGCGGCGAACAACGCAGCGCGGTGAGAGATTGACTTATCCCCCGGTGGATGAATTTCGCCGCGCAGCGGCGCGCCGGGTTCAATGGTTAACCGTGTCATTGGAGCACCTCGTTAAGTGGTTCGGTCAACTGTTGCCGCCGCCGGGCGCCCGCACCCAGTGCCTGGTTGAGCCTGTCCCAATCCTCATTTTTTAGCGCTGTTTCCAGCAGTTCCAGTTGCCCGCGCAATTGCGCCAGCCCGTCCAGCAGGTTGGCGCGGTTGGCTGCCAGGATATCCAGCATGATGTGGGTTGGTGAACCGGCCACCCGGGTCGTCGAGCGGAAACCCGGTCCCACCAGCGCGGCGGCTTCCAGCGGGGTGATGGCAGCCAGCGCGTTTGCTGCCAGATAGGGCAGGTGACTGGTGGCGGCAGTCAGGCGGTCGTGCTGGTGTGCATCCAGCCAGATTGGACGAGCGCCAACGGCATGCGCCAGTTCGCCAGCCAGCCGGCGGGCTGCCGGGCTGGTGCGTTCCAGCGGGGTGAAGGCAAACGGCGCATCCTGGTACAATCCCGGCTCGGCTTCTGCCAGCGAGGAACGCTCTTTGCCGCACATCGGGTGCCCGCCGAGCGGGTCGAAGCGCTGCGGTAATTCATTCATGGCTGCCAGGATGCTAGCCTTGGTTGAACCCAGGTCGAGCACCACCGCCGCGCCGGGCTGCAAGCGGGGCAGTTCAGCCAGCAGCGATACAATGACCCCCACAGGTGTTGCAAGGATGATTACATCTGCCTGGGGCAGCAGTTCGGCGGGTTTGGCGCTCAGCACGTCCGCCAGGTTCATTGCCGCAGCGCGCTCCAGTGTTGCGCTGTCGTGATCAACTCCGAGCAGGTGGGCGCACTGCCCGCGCAGCGCCAGCGCCAGCGAGCCGCCCATCAACCCCAGCCCGACGATTGCAACCTTCCGTCCGGCGAGCGGCAGGTCACATGGCTGGCTGGCTGCCATTGTTCTTTTCCATTGAATGCGGTATGCCAAGCGGTGGCGCGACTTGCCGCCCGATGGCTTCGGCTATCGCGCGTACCTGCCGCACCAACTCGGCGAAGCGTTCCGGCTTGAGCGATTGGCTGCCGTCGGACATGGCTTCCTCTGGGCGCGGGTGCACCTCGATGATCAGCCCGTCCGCGCCAGCGGCGACCCCTGCCCGGGCTACCGCGGTAACGTACTGCCACAAGCCTGTGCTGTGGCTGGGATCGAGCAGCACCGGCAAATGAGTCAGCGATTTTAATACGGGAACGGCATTGATATCGGTGGTGTTGCGCGTGGCAGTTTCGAAAGTGCGGATGCCGCGCTCGCATAACATCACCTGGCGGTTGCCGTGCGAGAGGATATATTCGGCTGCCATCAGCAATTCTTCGATGGTGGCGCTCATCCCGCGTTTAAGCAGCACCGGCATACAGGCGGCTCCGGCAGCGTGCAGCAGCGGATAGTTCTGCATATTGCGCGCCCCGATTTGCAACACATCGGCTGCCTGGCTCACCTGTTGAATCTGCTCGGTTGCCATGACCTCGGTTACCACCGGCAACCCGGTTGCGGCGCGGGCTTCCATCAGTAATTCCAATCCCTCCAGCCCCAATCCCTGGAACGAGTAGGGTGAAGTTCGCGGCTTGTAAGCCCCGCCGCGCAGCGCATGCGCGCCGGCTTCGCGCACGGCGTGAGCGGTCTCGATAATCTGTGAGCGGCTCTCCACCGAACAGGGACCGGCAATCAGCAGCACCTGACTGCTGCCCACCTCCGTTTCCCCGATGCGGAAATGCGTATCGTTCTCGCTAAACTCGCGCGATGCCAGTTTGTATGGGCGTAAAATGGGCAGCACGCGGTCAACGCCGTCGAGCAGCATAAACTGGTCCTTGGAGATGGCGCGGTCATCGCCGATTGCGCCGATCACTGTTCGTTCTGCGCCTTGCGAAAGGTGCACACTCAGCCCCTGGCTGCGGATGCGGTTGACGACAATATCCACCTGTTGGGGGGTGGCGTCTTTTTGCATGACAATTAACATAATGACCTCCTGGGTTAGAATACAAATAAATCCGGGCGCAGGCTGGCAGCCTCGCCTAGGTAAACATGCTGGATGTCCGACTGGGGCAGGTCGCAATTCCAGTGGATCAGCACCCGCACGCAGCGCGGCAGGCTGCCTGGCACGGGGATCTCCTGCGCGCAGATCAGCGGAGTGAGATTCCAACCCAGCTGGCGGGCAGCCTGGGCGGGAAAGACCGAAACTAGGTCGGCGGTGGTGGTGAAGAGGATGCTTGCTGCCGCCGCCGGGTCGAAACCGGGATTGGCTTGCTGAATGTTGAGCAGCAGATCGCGGGTCGCTGCTAAAACAGCGCCGGGTTGGTCTTCATCAACGGTGATCGCTCCACGTATTCCACGTACTACCATATCATCTCCTCTCTTGGTAAACCAAAAACGCGGCGCCGGTTGCGCCGCGTCGAGAATTCACTGTTCCCTTCTACGATACGCCAAACCCGGCAAATCCGCGCGGATTGCCGTAATAATAATAGATCGAGAAGCAAAACGTGATCGTGCGCATTGGATCAGGTACGACAAAAAATTGTATACGGTAGTCTATCTTAAATCATGGCTTGGGGTCAAGTGAATTTTTTTGGAATTTGATTAGAGTTTTCTTAATAATACGATTCCTAACACCGCAGACGCTGCAAAGGGCGCGCTGCTGGCGCGGATGGTTTGCTGGCGGCTGCCTGGGCGCGGGGTTTAACTTGCCTGGCTGCCAGCGCTGCCATCTTCGGCAACGCGAATATGCGCCAGCGCGACCAACGCCAGCCCGTTGATTGCCAGGGCGACAATCGTGTTCCCTGCCATGCCGAATTGCTCGTAAATCAGCGGCGAGAACTGGGTGCCGATTGCCCGTCCCAATGCCAAGCTGGCAACTGTGGTTGCCATCACGGTGGCGCGCAGCGCTGGCAGCGTCTCGCTCATCAACGGCAGCAGCGAAACAAGGGTAAATTCACAGGTGAGATAAAACAGAAACAAGCCACCCAGCGCACCGAACACGTTACCGCCGAACAGGAACAGCGCCCCCGCCGCCAGACAGTTGAGCAGGATGCCGGCGCGCACCGACCAGGTTTTTCCCAGCCGGTCAACCAGCGCCGCCGAGAGCCCTTCGCCGCTCATCTCGGATAAGCCGATAGCGAGCGAAGCCGCCCCCAGAGCCGCCAGTTTGAACTGGAAGGCATCCTCCAGCCAGATGCCGAAAACCAGGTTGACCATCTCGTTGGAGGTGTTCAGGCAGACTGCTGTCAGCAGCCCGGCGCGAACCGCGCCAACTTTAAGCAGGCTGCCAATTGGAAGCGGCGCGGATTGCGCCTGATCCGGATTGCTGCGTGGGGCATCCTGTGGAATGAAGACCAGCAGCCCGATCACCCCCAATCCGCCCAGCGCCGCCAAAACCGGGAAGGGCGACTGCCACGCGCCGCTGCGTGCCAGCAGCCAGCCGACCAGCGGCACGCCCAGGATGAAGGCAAACGACCAGGACAGTTCGGTAATGCCCATTACCCGCCCGCGCCGCGCATAGGCTACCCGATCGCCCAGGTAGGCTTGCATGGCAGGCAGAAAGATGCTAAACGCCAGCGACATCAACAGCAGGCTGGCAAAGAACCCGGCGTAGGTCGGGAAAAATACCACTGCCAATGCGCCAAGTGTGAAAATCAGCATGCCCAATAACATGCTCACCCGCCTGCCGCGCCGGTCGGCGATGGGCGAGAGGAATGGACCGGCGAAAGAGAGCAATGAACGCAGGCTGAGGATGATCGAAATGGCGGGCAGCCCGACCCCCAGCCCAGCCTGGAAGGTGGAGAGGTAGGGATAGATCATCCGGTAACTGGTGTTCAACACCAGGCGGATGAGGGTAAAAAAGCCCACCTGGACGGCGAGCGGCGCGGGGGGCTTGGAATTCATGCCGACGGTGCGGTGAGGCTGCGTTGCGAGCGGTAGAGCAGCGCGGCGGTCAACCCGCCCGCTAACGCGGCGAGCGCCAGCAGCAGACTGAAGGTGAATTGGATCGCACCGGAACCCGAATCCACGATCGGCGACTGCGGGTGAAGCACATTCTCTGCCCCGCCCAGCATTACCCACAAACTGACGCCAAAGATCAGGTTGGCAAGGCTGGTCAGGCGCGGCTGGTCGAACAGCGCCAGGGCAATTTGCAGCAGCAGCCCAACCACCCCGAAAGTGAACGGGATGCGCCAGCGCGGCTCGTCCCAAAAAATGCCGCCCCAGTTCTGCACCTGCACCAGCAGCGACATGGGCAGGTAAGTCAGCCAAAAGAGCAGTCCGGCTTGCCCAAACGCGCGAGAGAGCGAACCCCACACCGGCGGGCGCAGCAAGCCAGCCAGCCCGCTTAGGGCGGCGGCGGCGAACAGCAGCTTGCCGCTCCACACCCAGGCGCCGTGCAGCAACACCAGGCGCAAGTTGCCGCCCAGGGTGCGTTCGGCGGGCGCGAAGGCGGCCGTCAAGGCGATCAACAGCAGGGTGACCGCCAGCAGCGGGGCGGGGCGCAGCAGGCGTCTCATGTAGTGGATGAAGATTCGCTGCCGCACCAGGTGCGCATCAGGTGCTGGTAGAACTGCACCATGCGTCCCAGCGCGGGCAGGCTGATGCGTTCATTGACCCCGTGGATGGTGGCAAGATCCTCGCGGGTCAGCACCACCGGCGAGAGGCGAAAGATGTTCTCGGTCAGGGCGGTATACTTGCGCGAATCGGTTGCCCCCAGCACCATGAAGGGCGCGGTCACCACGCCGGGAAAGACTTCGCGCACCGCCTGGCTCAGGCTGAGGTACGCCGGGCTTTCGGTTGAACTGACCGGCGGGGCTTCGTGCGCCGATTCGGGCAGCGCTTCGATGGTCACATTGCGGTCATCCACGATGGCGCGCACCCGTTCACACACCGTGGCAATCGTGTCGCCGGGCAGCAGGCGCAAATTGACCAGCGCTTCCGCTACCGGCGGGAGTACGTTTTGCTTTTCCCCGCCGCGCATCACGGTCACTGCCGCGGTGGTGCGGATAGCGGCGTTGGTCTGCGGGTTGGTGGACAGGCGGCGGCGGATCAGTCCGCCGAACAGCCACGAATTGGCAAACGCGATTTGCAGCGCGGGCGAGCCGGCTGCCCCGATAGCGCGGAAGGTTTCGCGCAGGAAGGCGGTGTTGGCGGGCATCGGGTTGTCTTCGATGGCGGTCACGGCGCGCGCCAGGATGCCAATTGCAGAACTGGGCGGCGGTGTGGCCGAATGCCCACCGGCACGTTCCACCCGCAGGCGCAGAGTCAGGTGGCCTTTTTCGACGATCCCGATCAACGCGACCGGTGCTTCTACGCCCGGCAGGATGCCCTGGGCAATGGCGCCGCCTTCATCCAACACGGCTTCGAGCTTTTCGCCGCGCTCCGCCAGCAGGGCGGCGATCTGTCCTGCGCCGAGTTTACCGCTGGTTTCCTCGTCCTCGCCGAAGGCGAGGTACAGGGTGCGCTCCGGCTGGAAGCCCTGCTTGATCAGCTGCTCGACGGCGTACAACAGGCTGATGACCTGCCCCTTGATGTCCAGCGCGCCGCGTCCCCAGACGTATTCGTCAGCAATCTCGCCGGAAAAAGGCGGGTGCTGCCACTGATCGAGGGTTTCCTCGTCCGCCGCCACCACGTCCAGGTGCCCGCAGAACATCGCCGCCGGCAGTTCGGGATTGCTGCCCCGCCAGGTGTACAACAGGCTGAAGTTGGAAATGATCTGCCGGTCGAGGGTGGCGTGCACGCGCGGGTAGAGCGTTTCCAGCGCGCGATGCAGGTCGTAAAACGGGGCGCGTTCGGCGGGCTGTCCGTCGCGGGCGATGGTCTGGCAGCGAATGACTGCGGCAACGTGCCCGGCGATGATCTGGGAATCAACTTCCGGCAGTTCCACCGGCTCGACCGGTTCGGGCGCCTGCATGAACAGGCTGGCGCGGATCAGCACAAAGGCAGTCACGAAGATCAGCACCGCCAGAATGGGGATCAGGATGGTGAGCAGCATGGTGTTACCTCTCAGGTAAGGGGATGCCCGCCGGGCGTAAGATCAAAAATCTCCTTGCGCCAGCAGTTCTTTCAGGCGGGGATGGCCGGCGTAGAAACCGTGGTATTCAGGCGGCAGCAGCGCAGCGATGCGGCACATCACCTCATCAGCCTGGCGCTGCAGGTCCTCCTCGCGGTTATCGCGCGAGAAGGGCGGCAGGCGGAATGGTTTGCCAAAGCGGACAGTGATTTCCCCCCGCCGCAGCCGCAGCATCGCCCTTTGCGCGGTGTGAGTGCCGGAGATGCCGACCGGCACGATGGGGACGCGGGCGCGGTGTGCCAGCAGCACGGTGCCCTGCTTGCCCTCCAGCAGGGTGGCGGTTTCGCTGCGGGTGCCCTCTGGAGCAATTCCCAGGGCGCGCCCAGCTTGCAGCACCGCCAGCGCCTGCCCAAAGGCGGAAAAGTCGGCTTTGCTGCGATCCAGCCAGATGCCCCCAGCAGCCAGGGTAAACCAGCGGAAGAAAGGATATTTAAGATACTTGTCTGCCACCAGCGCGGTGATGTCGGAACGCACCGGGTTGACGAACAGGACGGGGATATCCAGGCGGCTGGTGTGATTGGTTGCCACGATGACCCCATCTTGAGGAGGGAAGTTCTCGATACCGATAAATTTGGTACGGGTAAGGGCACGAATGAGGAAGGCGACCGCGTTCTGCAGCCAGCGGCGGCGGTGGGTGGCTTCCTCGGCGTTACGGGTGGTCGAACTGTGAGAAATTTGATTGGTCATAGTATCAATTGTAACACCAGCCGCGTAAAAATGATGCCGGTTGGCATTGTATTCTGCACGCATAAGCTTGAGACATGCTGTGTTGAAATAGCCCTTCGGCAGGCTTAGGGCAAGCCCTTCGGCAGGCAGTTGGTGAGGTTCGACAAGCGGACATCGAGCCTGTCGAGAGGCACCTTCCGCGAAGCCGAACCACAGGGCAAGCCTACCCGTACATCTCGACAGGCGGTCATCGAGCTTGCCGAGACACCTGCGCCACTTGCGCTTGCATCAGGCGCAAGTGTGCGATGACCCCGACCGGACCGGTGCTATGTAAACCGCGAGAAAGCGCACTTTCCCAGTCCCCGCCAGAACGCCTTCCCTCAATCTTGAGCCATGCGCATCAGCCGGGGAATGGCTTGACAGGCATTTAGACCAGTCGTTATACTTGATATTGTTTATCATAAATATCTTTAAAGGAATAAACCATGTCTGCGACCCCGCGCGAGCGCATTATCTCGACTGCCTGCCAGTTGTTGGAGCGGCAAGGTTTCCACGCCAGCGGTTTGAACCAGATCGTCGAGGAAAGCGGCGCGCCGAAAGGATCGCTGTACCATTACTTCCCCGGCGGCAAGACCGAAATTGTCATCCAGGCGGTGGCCCAGGCTGCCGTGCAAACCGTGCAGCGGATTGAGCATCACCTGAGCGCCCAGCGCGACGCCGCAGCCGGAGCGCGCAGCCTGGTGGAAGCCATCGCCGATCAGGTGGAGCAATCCGGTTTCCGGGCAGGCGGACCGTTGATGACCGTGGCGCTGGAGACAGTTCACGCCAGCCCGGCGATCAATCAGGCTTGCCGCCAGGCGTACCAGTGGCTGCAGGATACCTTCGCTCGCCGCTTGCAACAGGCTGGAGTCAATGCGGCGCGCGCCCGCTCGCTGGCGTTGTTCATCGTTGCCGTTATCGAAGGAGCCGTGCTGCTCAGCCGCACCCAGCACAGCGGCGAGGCGTTGCGCCAAGCCGGGGTTTATCTGGAGCAAGTCATTCGCACAGAACTCAACTAATTTCAGGGAGATCGCTCCCCTGCGCTGCGGCATCCTGAGTCTATCGAAGGGCACCAAGCGCAGCGGGTGACGGCAACTGTTCAGGGCTTCAAGAAAGGCGTGTCTAAATTACCAGTTCTGCTTGACACCTCAACGAGAACCCCGTACAATCTAGTTACAATTGAATGAGTGCCTGATCGGTGCCCATATCCCCGGATGGATGGGCTTAATGGCGAAACCGGTGCAAGTCCGGTGCTGTCGCGCAACTGTGTTTTCGGCTGATTGAGCCGGAAAAGCCAGGACGCCCGCCGTACAGGCGTTCACCACGCTCTCGCGGAAAGGAGGTGGGGAACTTTGGACTGGCAACGACACGACCTCCAAAAAACCCTCTCCCTGCCCGCACCACGCAGGGAGTTTTTCGTCGTCATTGCCAGCTTTCCCGCACGGATCAATCAACGCGCCCCTTGTCTCGCTGGTGTTTCCAGCCACAATCACCACCCAAACAACCTGTCTAATTTAAAAATGAGGATGAGAAAATGAAACATCGTTCGCTCTTGATCGTTTTGGCGACAATGCTTAGCCTGCTGCTGGCTGCCTGCGCTGCCGCCACCCCGCAACCAGAACCGACCCCTACTGTCAGCCCAATCTCCTTGACTGATGGATTGGGACGTTCGGTTGTCCTTGATGCGCCTGCCCAGCGCGTCGTTTCCTTGGCGCCATCCAACACCGAGATCCTGTTCGCGGTTGGCGCCGGCGCTCAGGTGGTCGGACGGGATGAATTTAGCAATTACCCGCCCGAGTCTGCCAACATCACTTCGGTAGGCGGCTCGATGGGCAATTATTCCATCGAGCAAATCGTTGCCCTTACCCCCGACCTGGTGCTGGCAGCCGAAATCAACGCCCCAGAACTGGTTAAATCGCTCGAGGATGCCGGGCTGACCGTGTTCTATGTCGGCAATCCGCAGGACCTGATCGGGATGTACGATATGCTGCTCACCATCGGCACGCTGACCGGCAGGGGCAGCGAGGCTGAGGCGCTGGTTTCCAACCTGTCGGTGCGCGCGGCTGCCGTCGAGCAGAAACTGGCTCAGGTAACCGAACGCCCGACAGTTTTCTACCAAATCGACAGCAGTGATCCGGCAAAGCCATGGACGGCTGGCGGCGGCACTTTCATTGATACGCTGTTGAATCAAGCCGCAGCGGAAAACATTGGCGCAGCCATGGGCATGCCCTTTGGGCAGATGAGCATCGAAGCCCTGCTGGAGGCAGATCCGGATTACATCCTGCTCGGTGATTCAAATTATGGCGTGACGCCCGAACAGGTTGCCGCGCGCACCGGCTGGGACCAACTCAGCGCAGTTAAAGAGGGGCGGGTGCTGGCTTTCAATGACGATCTGATCAGCCGCCCAGGACCACGCCAGGTGGAAGGGCTGGAACTGCTGGCAAAATTACTCCACCCACAGTTGTTTGAATAATCATGATCAAATTGGGACACACTGCTCGACCCTATTGGATTGCGCTGCCGCTGCTGGTTGCTGCTCTGTTCCTTAGCGTGATGGTTGGCAGTGTGTTCCTTTCCCCACGCGAATTGGCAGCAACCATCCTGGCGGCGATCAGCGGCAGCGCCACCGAGGAACTGCGCATTCCGAGCACCATTCTGTTTTCGCTGCGCCTTCCGCGTACTGTGCTGGTGGCGATGACCGGCGCGGCGCTGGCGGGCAGCGGCGCGGCATATCAGGGTTTGTTCCGCAACCCGTTGGCGGATCCCTACCTGATTGGCGTGGCTTCGGGGGCTGGGCTGGGCGCGGTGGCAGCCATGAGCCTGAACTGGCGGTACGACGCCCTCGGGCTGATGGCGGTGCCGCTTTCGGCTTTTACGGTTGCCTTGTTGACGGTTTTCATCGTCTACCAGCTGGCGCGCTCCGGGCGAACGCTGCCGGTTACCAACCTGGTGCTGGCGGGGGTGGCGGTCAGTTCGTTTGCCGGCGCGCTAACCTCGTTCCTGATGCTTTCTTCAACCGGCGAACTGCGCCGCGCGCTTGCCTGGCTGCTGGGCGGTTCCGCTCTGACCGGCTGGCAGCCGGTGCTGGCTTTGCTGCCCTACTGGCTGGTTGGCCTGGGCGTTTTGCTGACAATGGGTCACGCGCTCAATGTCATGCAGTTTGGCGATGAACAGGCGCAGCAACTTGGCTTGCCGGTGGCGCGCGCGCGCCGCTTGATCATCGTTGCCGCTTCGCTGACTACCGCCGCGGCTGTGTCGTTTGCCGGAATCATCGCCTTTGTTGGTCTCATCGTCCCCCACCTGCTGCGCCTGCTGATTGGCGGGGATTACCGCCGCCTGCTGCCTCTATCGCTGTTGGGCGGGGCGGCATTTCTACTGTTTGCCGACGTGCTGGCGCGGTTGGTGCTGGCACCGCAGGAACTGCCGGTCGGTATGATCACCGCGCTGACCGGCGCGCCATTTTTCTTGTGGATCCTCAGGCGTTCGCGCCAGCAGCCCTATTGGAGTTGATCATGCTCGAAGTAAAAAATCTCACGGTTGGTTACCATCAAACCCCGGTGTTGAAGGATGTCAGCTTTTGTCTGCGAGACGGGGAAATGCTGGCGGTAATTGGTCCCAATGGAGCAGGAAAATCCACCCTGGTGCGCGCATTGAGCGGGGTGATCCCTCCACAATCCGGCTCCATTCGCTACAATGGGCGCGATTTAACCGCCTTGGCGGCGCAGGAACGAGCACGGGTGCTGACCGTGGTGCCGCAGGCGCGCCACGTGCCAGCCGGGTTCACTGGCTGGCAGGTGGTTTCACTCGGCCGCACGCCTTACCTGAATTGGTTTGGGCAGATCTCCCCGACGGATGAGCTGTTGATCACGGATGCAATGCGGCGCACCAACACGCTGCACCTGGCAGAGCGGATGATTGGCGAGTTGTCAGGGGGCGAATTGCAGCGCCTGCTGCTGGCGCGGGCGCTGGCGCAAGCCACACCGTTGATGCTGCTGGACGAACCAACCACCCACCTGGATTTACAGTACCAGATTGGATTACTCAACCTGGTGCAGGAACTGGTTGAGCAGCCGCCTCACACGGCGGCGGACAACGGGCAGCGCCTTTCGGCGGCGTTGGTTGTGCTGCACGACCTGAACCTGGTGTCGCGCTACGCCGACCGGGTTGTGTTGCTGGTGGACGGAATCGTGCGTGCCTTTGGCAGCCGGAGCGAGGTGCTTTGCCCGGCGCTGCTCAGCAATGCCTTCGGCATCCCGTTGGAGGTAATGCGCAGCCCAAACGGTAAATACCCGCTGGTGGTGCCGCTCATGGCGTGAAAACGCTGTTCAAGCGGGGCGGGCTGTGGCATAATCCAATGCGGGCGGCTTGCTCAGGCTGCCCGAACCCTTTCAGCGAGGTAAGCGATGCTGGTCAATCTTTATGCAACCTTTCGCTTGATTGCCAAGACGAAATCGCTGCACCTCGACTTGCCTGCCGGCGCGACGGTGCGGCAGGCGGTTGAGGCAATGATCACCCGGCTGCCCGAATTGCGCAATCACTGGATAAACGCCGAAGGACAGATTCACGCTCACGTGCACGGGTTTGTCAACGGGCAGGATGTTGGCACCCTGCCGCATGGATGGGATACCCCACTGCAGGCAGAGGATGTGCTGGATTTCTTCCCGCCGGTCGCGGGCGGGTGAATCCCGGCGGACGATTGATTTCCGCGCCTGCCTGCCGCTGTGTTGAGCCGGATTCGCGGTGGGGCGGGCAGTCCTCAGGCGGTCACTTTGGTCTGGATGGAAAATTGGGGCGGGTTTTCCATGTGTTTTTTAACCGCGCACTGCTCGGCGGAACGCACCAGCGCATCGTAATACTTTTGCGGAAAATCGGGGGGAACCTGAATTTCCATTTCCACCTGCTCAACCATGCCGGTCTGCGGATTGCGGCGGTCACGCTGCACAATGCGGATACCCTCGCTGGATAATCCGCGCTGGCGGCAAAAACCAAGTACATAGATGCCTGCACAGGTTGCCAGAGAAGCCAGAAAAACAGCAAAGGGGGTGGGGGCGGAACCTTCACCGCCGCCCATCGGCGGCTGGTCGGTGCGAACGACATAGGCACCAAATTGCGCATCCACCCGCGCACCGCCCGGAAAATTGACCGTCATTTCCATGTTGTATGTTCTCCAGTTTGTTTCATTTTATCTGTCTATATGGATGCTAATCGGGCTTCAAGGTTGCAGCAACTGGCTGCACTGGCGGGGTTTCTTTACCCTGCGGATACCAGAAAAAGCGCCAATACAGGTAAATGGAGATCACATACAGCACCAGGGTAATCACAAAAGCCGGCTGAAACCCATAGTTGACCTGAATCCAGCCGCTGATTTGCGGCGAAAACGCCCAGCCGACATTGTTCGCCATGCTGACCAGGCTGGCAACCGTGGCGCGCGCGGAGGGTTGCACCTGTTCCATGACAAAGGTCTGGTACACCGGCAGGCTCATGTTCATCAACGTCAGGCGGACATAATAAGCGGCGGCGCTGATGGCAAACCAGGGCGCAAAACCGAGCGCAAATAGGAATGGAATTGAAAGCGCCTGAGTGATAACCACCAACTGGATCTTGCCGTAGCGGTCTGCCAGCGGCGGGGCAATCAACAATCCGATGCCCATCGCCAGCGAACCCCAGGCAAACATGGCGCCGATGACCGGATCGGGTTGGTTGTGGACGTTGCGGAAAAAGACGTTCATGAACGGCATGATCAAACCAGCGCCTAGTGAGGTCACCAGCATCGGCAGAATCAATTTACCCAGCAAGCGGGAATTTTTACCGAAGTACGCCAACGGGGTGAACATGGACCGTTTATCGCGGGGGATGTTGGGTGTGCGCAGGAAAAAGAGCGGCAGAATGCTCACCACCCCGGCGACGGCGATTGCAGCCAGCGAAGCAGCGTAGGCTTGCGGGCTGGTTGGGGTGCCCCCCTGCGCGGCTGCCAGCCAGGTGGGCAAGTAACCGCCGATCCAGTTGCCAAAGAATGCGGATGCCATTTGCAGCCCGGAGGTGAAACTGAACAGGTAAGTGCGTTCTTTTTCTCCGCTGTTTTCCATCAGGAAGGGTCCCATGGTTACGCCAATCAGGCTTTGCGCCAATCCCAAGACAACATTCATCAGCACAAACATCAATGCCGTCGGAAAGACAACCATGCCGACGACCGCCAGACTGAGGACGATTCCACCCAGGATCAATGAGGTTTTTTGACCGATGGTATCCACCAGATAGCCCATCGGCAAGGCGGATAGCAACGCGGTCAGGCTGGTGGTGGTAATGAGCGTGCCCAGCAAGGCTTCGTCATATCCCAGCGAGAGAACGTAAAAATTGAACAGCAAGCGGTATACTCCCATCGCCGCGCCATTGAGGATGACGCTGAACAGATAAAGGCGGGCATTGGGCTGAAATGCGCGGACGCGCTCCAAATAGTTTGCCAGCATGATTGGCGCCCTGGCGGCGGGTTTTAACATCTTCAAGGGAGTACCTCCATTGAATTCGGTTCAGGTTTCTTCCGGGGTGTCTAGAAAAGGCTGCAATGCGGCGAAGGCGTCGTTCACCCCACCGCGGCGCAGCGCGTAACGGCGCTCGCCGCCAGCATGAAGGCTGATATGCACCAACCCAGCCAGGCGCAGAATATTGAGATGGTGGACCACAGTCGGCGGGCGCAAGCGCAGACGCTGCGCCAGCGCGGCAGGAGTGTGCGGCTGCTGCGCCAGGAAGCGCAGGATGCGCAAACGGGTTGGGTCGCCAAGCGCTTTGAAGGTTTCCACCAGCGTTGGCGGCACTGCGCCGCCGCCAGCCAGGGAAAGATGGGCTGGGCGGCAGCCGAACACCAGCAGGGCGCGCTTTTCTGCCAGTTGATGGAAAAATATGAGCGGCGTGCTCCAGTAGGAAGGGATCAGGGTCAACCGCCCGGCGCTGCCCAGGTCTTCGATGCTTACCCCGCGGCTCAGGGTTTCGATGACTTCCGTTAAAGGATACTCGGCGGCAAGGCGGCGGGCGTTTTCCAGCCCGGCGAGCAGCACCGGCTGGATGCGGGCTTCCTCGGCGGCGAAATAAACCGCCAGGTAAGCGCGCAGGGCATGCAGTAATTCATCGCCGAAGGAGTCAGGGCGGCTCCAGGCGCGCAGGCAGTGATCGAGCGTAGCGGGCGGGGGCGGGTGGCGTTTTGCGCCCAGTTCCGCTTGCAGCAGCTCGCGGGCAGCCGGGCTGGCTTGACCGCTGTCTGCGGTTTCAAGCAGCGCCTGGCGCAGCCGGGCAGGGGTTTCCGGGGTGAATGTCAGGCGCGCCAGTCTGTCTGCGGGGGAAATTTGCCCCAGCGCATCCAGCGCGGCGGCGGCATTGCGCGGAGGGTCAACCAGGTCATGCAGCCAGGCGAGCGGCGCGCCTAAAAAGGGGATGCTGCGCTCCAGAAATTCGCGCTGGCTGGCGGGCAGGCGCGAGCGCACCCCGGCAGCCCAGGAGGGGCGCAGCCCGAAACTTGCCGGGTTGTGGAGTACCACCAGGCTGATGAAGAAATCGTATGCGCTGCCGCTATCAAACTGGATTATAGTCATGAGACAAGATTAGATAAACATCTAATTTATTAGATGATAATCTAATCTTCCTCACCCGTCAAGGCAGCGTCGTCTCGGTTTGTTTTCGCTCGATGAGCGTTGGCTGACAAGCCTCAAATTCACCGGTGGGCTGCGCCTGCGATGTCTCACCCGCCGGAGCCGAACAGGTTCAACGCCCGCGCAAATACACCGCCAGCGCGCCCTGCGATTTGACCGCGTTCAACACCACCTTGTATTCACCGGGCGGCAACGGCTCGGTAAATTCCACCCGCTCGAAATTCGCCGTATATCCTTCGGCGTGGAATAACGTCCGGCTCGACCCATCCGCGCCCACCAAGCGCACGTCAATCAACTCACTTTTGATCCCGCTCAACGCCAGGAACACGCCACCTCCCTGCCCGCCGCCGCGCGAAAAAGCAGCAATCACCTCATCGCGGTTTTCCTGTTCG
Organism: Bellilinea sp.; assembly: GCA_039666315.1. Lineage (GTDB taxonomy): Bacteria > Chloroflexota > Anaerolineae > Anaerolineales > Anaerolineaceae > Bellilinea. The sequence continues at coordinate 377,220 of JAVSME010000002.1, forward strand.
GAAAGAGCAATCCGGCGGATGAACTGGTAGCCTTCCGGTGGAGCGATGGTCGCCGAGGCGTCGTTTTTGCCGCCCCCTGCCAGGTTGATTATCACCGTCAGTAAAAGCACCACTGCGGCGACCGCCAGGATGCGCGTGTACAATACCCGGTTCTCCTGCCAGCCCAGCGCCCCGCCTTGATCCATCAGCATTACCCGCAAGGCGCTGGTATCCTGAATGCGTCTGCGGGCTAATGAGTACATGCCTGCGGTCAATCCGCCAAACAGCGCGGCTGCCAGGTATGGATTGATCCCCGATAGTCTCAAAAATCCGGTGACATCGTCATTGGCTGGCGCCCCGCCGCCGGCAAACGCCAGAGGGATGATCACCCACGCCAGCATGGAAGCTAAAACAGCAGCCGAAGCGCCGATCTTTAACACTTCCAGCGCCAGGCTGCCCCGCCGCGCTACACTCAAAATAAAAACAAACCATGCCAGCACCGGCAATGCCATTCCTGCCAGGCTGTTGGCTATTTGGGCTGGCAGGTTGGTATGGGGTGTGGCGGTGATGTGCGCTCCCAGATTGAAAAAATTGATATCGAAAGTGAACACCTTGCCACCCGAAAGCCACGCCACCAGCGCATGCCCGCCTTCGTGCAGGAAGGTGTACAAAAGGACAATGAACAAAAGTATTCCCAGCGCAAGCAAGACGGATAACGAAGCAGAGCCATTAGCGCGATTTTCCATGCCTGTAATTATATCAAGGATCAATTAACCCTCAGCCCGGTTTGACATTCGAACGCTTCTTCTCTACAATTTTGCTATGCCGCGTCCATCCTGGGATTCTTACTTCATGAAAATTGCCGAAGATGTTGCCCTGCGCAGCACCTGCGACCGCGCCCAGGTCGGCGCGGTGCTGGTGCGCGAGAAGCACATCATCTCAACCGGTTACAACGGTTCGCCCGCCGGTCTGGAACATTGCGATGATGTTGGTCACCTGATGGTTGATGGGCACTGCGTGCGCACTGTCCACGCCGAAGTCAACGCCATCATTCAGGCGGCGGTGTTCGGGCTCGCCACCCGCGACGCCGCCTGTTATGTCACCCATTTTCCCTGCCTGCACTGCACCAAGATGCTGATCAATGCGCGCATCTCCCGTCTGGCGTACCACAATGCCTACCGGGTTGATCCTATCGCGCTTGATTTTCTCCACCGCGCTGGCGTCGAGTTGCTCCAGTGGCAGCCGGAAGCAGCCAACCAACCCAAATAGTCGTCCGTCTGCCAAACCGTTGCGCGTAATTATCCTGCGCGGCCATTCTTGACCTTGAGCACGACCCATTTTTCCAGTTCGATCAACAGGAATACGCTCAATGCTACGCCAAGAATCATGCCCCACGATTGCGCCGGGATGGGCGTGGTCTGGAAGATCCGGTTCATGATTGGCGTGTAAGTAAACAGGAATTGAAGCAGCGCCATCACCAACACGCCGCCGATTGCCCAGCGGTTGGACAACAATCCAATTTTGAAAATGGATTGGCTGAAACTACGCGTGTTAAACAGGTAAAAGGTTTGGATTGCCACTACCGTGTTGATAGAAACCGAACGCGCCACCTCGATGCTGCTGCCCTGATGCAACTGCCATTCGAAAAGTCCAAACGCGCCGACCAGGATCAAAAAACCTACCAGCAGCACCCGCCAGATCAGACCAACGGTCAGAATTGGCGCGCCTTTGGCGCGCGGCTTGCGCTGCATAATGTCGGCTTCCTTGCCTTCCAGCGCCAACACCATTCCCAAGACGACCACAGTAGTCATGTTGATCCACAGTACCTGCCCCGGCAGGATCGGCAATAACACCCCCAGCAAGACCGCCGTGAGGATAATCAAGCCCAATCCAACATTAGTCGGCAGCGTCCAGGCAATGATCTTGGTCAGGTTATCAAAGACCCCGCGCCCTTCCTCCACCGCCGCTTCGATGGTAGCAAAGTTATCATCGGTCAGCACCATGTCGGCTGCCTCTTTTGCTACCTCGGTGCCGGTGATGCCCATCGCAATTCCGATGTCTGCCTGTTTGAGCGCCGGTCCGTCGTTGACGCCGTCACCGGTCATCGCCACAATCTCGCCGCGCGCTTGTAAAGCCTGAACCAGGCGTAATTTTTGTTCCGGTGATACCCGCGCAAAGACATGCACCCGCTGCGCCGCCTCGATCAACTCGCTGTCGGTCAATTCCGCCAGATCCCTGCCTGTCAGCACCGGGGCGGACTCCCCGCTTTGTATGCCATTGAGCAAACCCAATTGCCCGGCGATTGCCTGTGCCGTGCGCGCATGATCACCGGTAATCATCTTGACGCGAATACCCGCCTGCAGCGAAGCCTGAACCGCGTCAATCGCTTCCGCGCGCGGAGGGTCAATCATTGCCTGTAAGCCAAGGAACGTCAGACCGCCAGCCACATCGGCGTGCGTGATGCGCTTCATTCCGTCCGTCAGGTCTGCGTAGGCAAACCCAAGCACGCGCAGCCCGCGCCCCGCCAGCTGCTCAGCATGAGTCAGCACCTGCTCCCGATCGAGCGCAACCGGCTGCAAATCCGTACCGGCAGCATTTGCGCAGCGTTCCAGCACAACTTCCAGCGCGCCTTTCAGATAGATCCGGTGAGGCTGCCCATCCGCGCCGTTATGCGCCGTCACCATGTACTGGTGCTCGGATTCAAACGGAATCTCGTCCAATCTTGGGGTGGTCTGGCGCAATTTTGTCTCATCCAATCCGATCTTGCGCGCCGAAACCAGCAGCGCCACCTCGGTGGGGTCGCCTTCCGCCAGCCATTGCCCGTCCTTGTGAATCAATCCGCCGTCATTGCACAGCGCTCCAGCCCGCAACAATTCCTTGACCACTGGCGGCGCATCAGCCAACCGGCTGCCTTGCCAATCCAATAAATCTCCCTGCGGATTGTAGCCGGAGCCTTTGAGTTTGTAGTCCTGCCCGCCTGCCCACAAATCCAAAACAGTCATCTGGTTCTGGGTCAGCGTGCCGGTTTTGTCCGAACATATCACCGTCACCGAACCAAGCGTCTCGACCGCCGGCAATTTGCGGATGATTGCCCTGCGGCGTGCCATGCGCGATACTCCAATCGCCAAAGTTACCGTCAATGCTGCCGGTAAACCTTCCGGGATTGCCGCCACTGCCAGCGCGATTGTTGCGGTGAATGTGTCCACTGGCGGCTTGCCGCGCAATACCCCAACCGCAAAGGTGACCGCCGCCAGCCCAAGGATGGCAAACAGCAACCGCCGGCTGAAATGCTCAATCTTGCGCGTCAGCGGGGTAACCATCTCTTCCGCCGAGGCAATCATTTTGGAAATACTGCCAATTTCGGTGTTGTCGCCGGTGGCAACGACAATGCCCGTCCCCATTCCGTATGTCACCAGGGTGGAGGTGTAAGCCATGTTGTTCCGTTCCGCCAGCAGCGCGTCCACCACGAGCGGTTTTTCCACCTGCTTGTAAACGGCGGTCGATTCCCCGGTGAGCGCCGCCTCGGCAATTTGCAAGTCGCGCACCCGAATCAAGCGCATATCCGCCGGTACCCGGTCACCTCCTTTGAGAACAACCACATCCCCCGGAACCAGCTGCTCCGCCGGAATACGCTGGGGTTTACCCGAACGCACTACCGCTGCCTCGGTCACCAGCGTTTGCGCCAGTGCGCGGATCGCATTCTCCGCCCGCGCCTCTTGAATCGTACCGACCAACGCGTTGATAAACACCACCCCAAAGATGATGGTTGCGTCCACCCAATCCTGTTTCAACACTACGGTTATCACCGCCGCCGCCAACAGGATGTAAATCAGCGGGTTGTGAAATTGCAAAAGAAAGCGCAGCCAGAGCGGCTTTCCTGGATCGGGGGTAAGCTGGTTGCGGCCAAACCGTTTTTGTCGTTGTTGGATCTCGAACAGGTCCAAACCCCGTTCCAGATTTGTTTCCAATAATTGGATCACTTCCTCGGCGGGCATGTGATGCCAATGTTTTCCCATTAACGTTTGCATTGTTTCGTTCCCTTTCGGGGAACAATTGTATCGCAAAATTACCCTGTTTACCTTTTTATCTGCACGATTTGTAAAGTCTTGATGGGCTTTTATTTCCTGATTTATCCAACAACCGGTTGAGGGTGCCGCTGCTGAACCGCGCCGTCAACGGCAGTCTCGGCAGCGGGGAAAGGCGAGCCTTAAAAACCGGACTGGGCTGGCAGCCTGTCTGCCAACCCAGTCCGGTATCCGCTGTTGCTAATTCGGTTCAGCGCGGGTCAACCACCCGCCCCAAAAATAGCACCGTTCCATTACTGCGATCCTGGATCAGGAACAGGAACGGGCGGTCAATGGTCAGTTCGGCTTCTTCCAAAGGCATTGCCATCACCTTCATAATTACTGCCGTAGCTGCAGCTGCTTCGGTGCCGTCCTCATTGACATCCACGAACGCTTTGTGCACCACATCCGAGATAACCAGGTCTGGTTTACCGGTCATGCCCGAAAAGTCCGCCAGTTCGTCGTCAAAGGCAGCCGGCATGCCCAATTCCTTCAGCGCTTCGCTCAAACCAAAGCTGGACTCAAAACTGAATTTCGGCATGCTCAACCTGACCGAAGCCATAGCAAGCCCGCCGCGGATCGTTTCCAGCCCCTCCGGAGTTAGACCGGCTTCAACGTCCGCAAATTTGCCCGCATCCGGCACAATCACCAGCATGGACATGTTGCTGTCCCGGTATGCCAGGTCAACCGCGGCAAAATCCTCACCGCGCAGATAGTACATGTCCTGCCATTGGGACATCATCTCGGCGCTGACTTCACTACCATCCAACAAAGTGAACTCACCTGCGCTGGTCGCTTCCTTATCAAACGGGCTTTGCCAGGCGGCTTTGAAATAGATTGCGTTTGCCAGCACCAGGCGGGTAAGCGGGCTGAGCGAGCCGGGTTGGATCAAGTCTTTGATCTTGTCGCGGGTCTGGTCTTCCACCCAGGCGTTGATCTTCAGCCGGGCGTCCTCCGGCTGGTTGTAGTTCACCCGGTACATGCCTGCACCGTAGTTGGCTGCCAATGTATCCAGAAATTCATCGAGGAACTCAAAATCCTGCTGACCCCACAACGAATTGGCGATATTGAGCTGGAACGGTTGTTCCTCATCTTGCGCTGGTTGATCATCCAACGGGCGTAAGCGTTGGTCGAGCAGGTTAAAAGCCGGGTGCAGTTCTGCCTGGGGCAGGTTGAAGTGCAGCGCTTGCGCCATTTGTTGTTCGGTTTCCGCGCGCGCTCCGGCGTAGGTCATCGCCAGCGCCAGCGAAATGCTGTACGGCGAATAGAACAGATTGCCGGGCTGGCGGGCAAGCATTTGGTACAGGTTCAAGGCAAAGGCGGTGTTGCCGCTAACCAGTTCCGCCAGCGCGCTCTCGCTCGCTGCCGGGCTGGTTTGTCTGGGTTGGTCGGATATCAGGAACGTTTCCTGGTTCACTGGTTCCTCTACTGGCGTGGGTTCTACCGGGGGTTCATCCGGGGTGAGCACTGGTTGGGGCGCGCAGGCGCTCAGCATCAGCAGCGCCGCCAGGACAAATAATAAGGTGTTCTTCATAGCGTTCATACAACATTCTCCTTTAACAACCAATGGGATTTTCTCTGGTTTATAGACGCCAATCAAGGAGTGATTGTTCCACATAGACTGAACAAACTTACTTTGTTTTCGGTTTGTAAATTGTTTGTAAGGTGCGCCTATGGTAATTTCACCATCGGCAGCCGATAATTCAATAGAGTCGTTTTTTCCCTGCGATGGAATCTTCGTTTATCCACCGTTGAGAGTGTTCCGGAAACGCCAAATCCACCCAACGGCATTCAAGTCCTCACGCTCAGGAATTGTGATTGAACATCCGCCAGCGCATCCTTGTCATTACCATCACCGTAACCGTGTTTTCGGTTATTGCCCTATCGCTCATATCCAACACACTTTTCCTGAACCATTTCCGCCATCTGGAAGCGGATCTGATGCGCCAGGACCTGACCCGCGCCCGCGAGGCATTGCAGCGCGATCTGGGCTACCTGGACTCGATTGCTGCGGATTGGGGCTACTGGAACGAGACGCACAACTTTTTGCTCGGCAAAAACCCAGGCTACCCAGCCGACAACCTGACCGCTGCCACGCTGGACGGCTTGGGGGTGGATGCGATGCTTTTTTACGATGCCGCCCGGCAGCCTTTTTATCATTTCTCCATCAATCCAGTCACGCTAATCCCCGCACCTTTGCCGGCAGACATACACGACCAGGTTCAGGCGCACCTTTTTGCCGGCGCGCAGATTGATCCACGCTTTTCGCGCAGCGGCATATTACCCACCGATTACGGCGCCATGCTGGTGGCGGCGCGCGCGGTGTTGAGCAATGATGCCAAAGGACAACCTGCCGGCGTTCTGGTCATTGGCATGTATATAAACAATCTGCGGCTGGAGGAGTGGGAACGCGCCACCCGGTTGACCATCCGTCTTCACCGGCTCGATGATCCCCAATTGCCATCCGGCTATCAAGCTACGCTCTCGCTGCTGCTGAATTCGCCGGACCCGGTTGCCATCCAGAATATTGACCGCCTGACCGTTGCTGCGCAACGAAAAATCAGCGGATATGCGCTGCTCGATGCGCTCAACGGGGAACCTTACCTTTTGCTCGCGGTCGAGAAAAGCCCGGCTGTGTATGCCAGTGGAGTGCGCAGCTTCGATTCCTTCCTGCTGCTTATCGTCATTTTTGGAGCGCTGGTAGCCAGTTTTTCCTGGTTTGTTTTCCACCGGTCCATCTCTGACCCGCTTTTTGCTATCATCAACACCATCCAACGCTTCCGCGAAAGCCGGGATTTTTCCATCAGCATTCCGCTGCGCGGCAAGGACGAATTATCCCGCCTGAGCCTTGCTCTTAGCGGGATGATCTCCGATCTGGGGCAGTATCACCAGCGCCTGGCAGCCTCCGAACGACAATTTCGAGAATTGCTGCAAAAACTGGAACTGATCGCGGTCATCCTTGACCGTGACGGCAGAGTTACCTTCTGCAACGAGTATCTGGTGCGCTTGAGCAGTTGGGACTGGCAGCAGATTTTGCAATGCGACTGGTTCGACCAGTTCGCCCCGCCCAATGAGCGGGTCAAACGCCGGGAAAAATACCTCCGCAGTATACAGCGGGAAACTCTGCAACACGTTGACGAATCCTTCATCCTCACCCGGGACGGAGAAAAACGGCTCATCGCCTGGAATAACACCTTCCTTCGTGCCCCAGACAACACGATCACCGGCATGGCGCGTATCGGCCAGGATATTACCGGTCACCGAAAAAATGAAGAGAAGATCCGCAAGAATTTGAAAGAAACCAACCTGCTGCTCTCCCGCCTGAACATGCTGCGTGAAATCGACTCGGCTATCATCAGCAACCACGACAGCGCAGAAAAAATTCACTTGATTCTGGGGATCGTCAAGCATTCGCTGGAGATAGACGCGGTCAACGTCTTCACCGAAAGTATTCCCGGCATCCTGGTGCCTCATGCAACCAACGGCTTCAACCTGGCGCACATCCCGCCCATTCTGGTTCAGAATAAATCCGCAGACGGCGAGTCCCTGAACCCCGACCAACTCCAAATCCTGAACCATCTCCGTGATCGCACGATTCCCGAATGGCTGGCGGAGCGTTTTTCGGGTTACCCGCTGTTTAATTTTTATGCGGTTGCTCCCATGACCATCGAAGGGCGGCGCTACGGGATCGTCGAAGTATTCGCTCGCCGCGCTTTTAAACCGGATCACGAATGGCAAAATCACTTTCAGACCGTTGCCAACCAGATTGCGATTGCTATTGACCATGGCCAAATGATTCATGACATCCAGCGCGCCAATCAAGAATTAAAAGACGCCTATCAGGCGACCATACAAGGCTGGTCGGCAACGCTGGAAATGCGCGACAAAGAAACACGAGGACATTCCGAGCGCATGCTTGACCTTACCGAGCGGCTTGCCACGCGGTTGGGTTTGAACGAAAAACAACTCACCGACCTGTGCTACGGCGTGCTGCTGCACGACATCGGCAAAATGGCAGTTCCCGATTCAATTCTCAATAAACCTGCTCCGCTTAACGAACATGAATGGGAAATCATGCGCCAACACCCGCAATTTGCCTTTAATCTGCTCGCCGACATTCCTTTTCTGCGCGGTGCGATGGATGTGATCTACTGCCATCACGAACGCTGGAACGGCTCCGGCTACCCGCAGGGCTTGAAAGGCGAGCGCATCCCCTTCAGCGCGCGAATTTTTGCCATTGTGGATGTGTGGGATGCCTTGACCAATGATCGTCCGTACCGCTCGGCATGGAGTACTGCCAAAGCGTTGGGTTATCTCGAACAGCAGGCTGGCATAGAGTTCGACCCGCGCGTGGTCGAAGCCTTCGCCGCCATGATTTGCGAGCAGGAGAAAGCCGCCGAGCAAGTGACTCCCGACCGGGTCGGGGTGATGGAAGCTGAAACCGTCTAAGCCCGGCGCAGCGCCTGGTTCAGGATTGGGTCTGTTGCGCAATTGCCAGCCAGTTCAATCTGCTCCGCCCCCAGGCTGCGGCTGAACGCCGCCAGGCATTCTCCCAGCGCCGCGAGCGCTTCATCATCCATTTGCGCGCCTGCCTGCCACCACCAGCCGCGCAAGCGCAGCGTTTTGCGCTTGCGCTCCAGCAGCGGGTCACAGCGCGCGATGAACCCTTCTCTATACAGCACCGGCAGCGTATAAGCCCCGTAGGCGCGCTGCTCCGGTTTTTTATACACTTCCCAGATGTACTCGAAGCCAAACAACCAGCGCAGCAGGTCGCGCTGCCATAACAGGTTGTCCAGCGGGGGCAGCAACGCTGCTGCCGGCGGCGATGCGGTAAAGCTACCTGCCGCCTGCCACGCCTGCCAGTCCGCGCGCCGCGCGAAGAAGACCCTGCCGGCTGCCTCGGCTACCCCCAGGGCAATAATTTTACCCGCCTTGCGCAGCCGTCCCAGCGCGGCCAGCCGTTCGCTGCTTTTCATTCCCAGTATGCCCAGCCAGGCTTCGCCGCTGCCGGGATGCGCCAGCCCCATGCTGCCAATCCGCCGCAGCGCGTGCCAGTCATGGTAATCCTCGCGGCTGGCAAACGGGTCACCGCGTGCCAACAGGTCTGCCGGCAGCAGCCGCTCGACCAGGTCGAAATAGCGCCGCGTGCCTACCCGGTGGTGGATGCCGATTTCACCCATCTGGTACAGGTTTTCCAGCGCTGCCCGTTCCACTCGCATTGCCACCCCCCACAAACCGTTCACCTGCGTTTCGGCTTGCAGGTCCAGCGAGCACAGCGCTCCGCGTTCGCGGATCATCGCCAGCACCTGCGGTTGGATGCGCAGCACATCCTGCTGTGGCAGGCGGTGATTGGCGCGGCTGGCTTCCCTGCGGCGCGAAAAATACGGGTAATCTTCCGCCGGGAAGATGGATTGCACCTTGTCGAACCCATCCCACAAAGCGCGATCCTGGTAGAGCAGTTCGTCCAACCAGGCGGAACGATAATCGCGCACCCGCGCCTGCAACGTCAGGTGCGGGCTGGGTCCAACCACATTGACCGGGTCGTACTGGATGCAGCCCGCGCGGCGCACATACTCGAATGCGCCGGCTTTTCCCTCCAGACGGCGCGGAGGCAGCAAGCATTGCTGCCACAGCATAAAACGGCGCGCCTCCGCGCTTGAAAGCGTCGCCTCAACGCTGAAATCGAAATTCTTAGCCATCCATCCCAATCTCCTCTGCCGGGTGAGATCTTTTCAAGTCAATCATAACACATTTGTTCTACTTTTTGGTTTAATAAACCCCTTTTCCCTGTTGAACGGATTGCGGATATAATTTGTCATTGATGTTGTAAAAAAGGAACCGCCATGCGCATTTGGAAAGCCGTTCTCCCTTTTTGGATTGCCCTGCTGCTGATCCTTGCCGTTCCCGCTCTGCATGGATTCAGCGCGCCCGGGCGCGCCCCCCAGCCCCTGCCGTATGGCAGGGACACGCGTTTCCTCCGGCTGGGAGTTGATGACGGGCTGCTCAGTTCGACCGTTCTCTCGGTTTTACAGGACCGGCGCGGCTTCCTTTGGTTTGCCACCTCCAACGGCTTGAGCCGCTACGACGGCTACCAGTTCGTCAGCTTCCGCCACCAGTCGGATAACCCCAACAGCCTGAGCAATAACAACCTGTTTGCCCTGCTCGAATCGCGCGATGGTCTGCTGTACATCGCCGCAGATCCGGGCGGCTTGAATGTGTACGACCCGGCAAGTGGACAATTCCGCGCTTACCGCCACGATCCCGAAAATCCCAACAGCCTGCCCAACGACTCGGTGTGGTCGCTGCTCGAGGACCAACAAGGCATGATATGGGTAGGCACGCGCGGCGGTCTCAGCCGTTTCGACCCTGCCAGCCAGTCGTTCACCAACTACCTGCCCGATGCGGACAATCCGCGCGCCCTCGCCGCGCCGGTGGTCAACCGGTTGTACCAGGATAGCGCCGCAACCATCTGGGTTGCCACCCGCCAGGGGTTGCAGCGCTACGATCCCGAAACGGATGACTTTACCACGTTTAAAAACAATCCCGACGATCCCAACAGCCTGAGCCATAACAGCGTGTGGGCAATGCTCGAGGACCGGCACGGCAACTTCTGGGTCGCCACCCGCTGCGGTGGGCTGAACCGCATGGATCGCGCCAGCGGACGCTTCCAGGCTTACCGCCACGACCCGCAAAACGAGCACTCGTTGAGCGACGATTGCCTGTGGTACCTGTACGAAGACCGCGCCGGCAACCTGTGGATCTCGACCGAAAACGGCGGGCTCAACCTGTTCGATCCTGAAGCGGGCGATTTCACCCGCTTCCAGCACAATCCCAACAATCCCTTCAGCCTTAGCCATAACGACGCCTACTGGATCACCGAAGACCGCTCCGGCGTCCTGTGGGTGACCAGTCGTTTTGGCGGGGTCAACCAGCTGGTGCCGGTATTTCAACGCTTCGGGATCATGCGCCACATCCCCGGCGATCGCTCCAGTCTGTCCTCCAGCGATGTGTACTCGCTGCTGGCTGCGCCCGATGGCAGGCTGTGGATCGGCACATTCGGCGGCGGGCTGCACCTCTACGACCCGCAGAATGACCGCATGCGTGTCTTTCGCAACGACCCCGATAATCCAGCCAGCCTGGCGAACAACAAAATCTATGACCTGCTGCTCGACGGCGAGGACACCTTGTGGATTGGCACGTCGGGCGGCGGGCTGAACCGCTTTGACCTGGATAAAGGCAGCTTCACCGCCTACCAGCGCAACATCGAAAATCCGGATGACCCGTTCTCCCTGCGCACCAATTTCATATACTCGCTTGCCCCAGCCGGCGGCGGCGAATTGTGGGTCGGCACGCTCGGCTTCGGACTTGACCGCTTCGATCCGCGCAGCGGCAAAGTGGTTGCCCGCTACGTCCATAACCCCGACGACCCCGCCAGCCTGAGCGAGGATACTATTTACGATCTGGTCACCGACAGCGCCGGCGAGGTCTGGATCGCCACCGCCCGGGGCGGGGTGAATCGCTTTGATCCATCCAGCGCTCAGTTCAGTCGCCACCGCCACGACCCCACCAACCCCGCCAGCATTGCCAGCGATACCGTTCACGCCCTTTTCCTGGACGAGAGCGCCAGCCACCTGTGGGCGGCTACTGCCGGCGGCTTGTCCCGCCTCGACCTTGCCAGCGGGGCATGGAAAAATTACGGGCTGCGTGAAGGGCTTCCTTCGGATATGGTGATGAGCATCACGCCAGATGGCAAGGGCAGCCTGTGGATTGGCACCGCCTCGGGGCTCAGCCGCTTTAACCTCGCCGCCGAGACCTTCCGCAATTTCGACATTAATGACGGCTTACACGGCAACCAGTTTGGCATCGCCGCGGCGCGCAGCCCGCGCACTGGCATACTCTACCTCGGCGGTCCCACCGGGCTGACCTACTTCGACCCCGCCGACCTGAGCGAAAACCCCTACCTGCCGGATGTCATCCTGACTGGCTTTGAGTTGTTCAACCAACCGGTAGTCTCCGGCAGCCAGGTAATGCCCCAGCCGATCGAAATCACCCGCGCGATCACCCTGCCTCACGACCAATCGGTAATCACCCTGCGTTTTACCAGTCTCAACTACCAACTGCCTGCCAAAAACCTGTTCCAGTACCGCCTGGAAGGCTTCGACAAGGATTGGTCGCCGCCGCGCCGCGTCCGCGAAGCCACCTACACCAACCTTGCGCCGGGCAAATATACCTTCCAGGTTCGCTCTGCCAACAACGACGGGCTGTGGGGACAGCCCGCCAGCCTTGCCATTGAAATCCTGCCGCCCTGGTGGCAGACCCCCGCCTTCCGTCTTGGCTTGATCTTCAGCATGGGCGGGCTAATTTACGCCGGAGTGCAGATGCGCCTGCGCCGGATACGCGCTGCCAACCGCTGGCTCGAAAAGCGGGTTGCCGAGCGCACCACCGAACTCGAAGAAGAAATCCAACTCCGCCAGCAAATTGAAGAGCAGCTGCGCGATGCCAACGCCCAACTTCATTTCCGCCTGGCAGAAATCACCGCTCTGCAGAGCGAACTTCGCCACCAGGCGCTGCACGACGCGCTGACCGGTTTGTACAACCGCCATCACCTGGCAGAGGTGATGACCGCCGAACTCAACCGCGCCGGGCGCGGCGGGTATCCGGTTTGCTTCCTCTTAGTTGATCTCGATCACTTTAAAGAGGTCAACGACACATACGGGCATTTAGCCGGTGACCAGGTGCTGGTGAACATGGCGCAGGTCATCCGCGATCACACCCGCCAGTCGGACTACTGTTTCCGGTACGGCGGCGAGGAATTTCTGGTCATTCTGCCCAACATCAGCCTGCCGGACGGCATCCAACGCGCCGAGGAAATCCGTTCGGCGATCGAAAAATCGCGCACCGTTTTCACCGAGCAGTCCATCCAGTTGTCCGCCTCGCTCGGCATTGCGGTATACCCGCTGCACGGCGAAGATGCCGACCGCCTGCTTTCCGGACTGGACGAAGCCCTGTATGCTGCCAAGCGCGAAGGGCGCAACCGCGCCATGTTCATCGGCAACCCGCGCCCACCCCATGCTGCCCAGTCTGATTGAGCCTTACTCTGTCGCCGCGCGCCCGCGCGCTGCTTTATGCGGGCGGGTTAAAGTAAGCGCTACACCCACCCCCAGCCGGATTCCCGCCGCAACCAGCAGCGTTGCCGCCATGCCAATCGCCGCGGCAACCAACGGCGCTACCAGACCGCAGATCAGCGCGGCTGCATTGTTGACCAGGTTAAACCAGGCTAAATGCGACGGGCGATCATCCGCCGGGATGCGTTCCAACACCAGGTTGACCAGCCCGCTGGCAATCCATGCCCAGCCCAACCCGCCAATCAATGCGTGCAGCAGGTACACCCAGATGTTGTAACTGTAGGTAAACATTACCAGGGTAACTGAGACGATCACCAATCCCCAACCGGTCATCCGCCGGAAACCCCAGCGGCTGGAAAGCCTTTGGCTTTGCACTGATCCAATAAAGTGCGTAATCCAAAACAAAGCGCTGCCCTGGCTGATGGTTACATCGCTCAGCACCAATACATCCACCTGGTATTTAGGTACCACCGGTCCGATCAGGAAAACCCCCACCTGGTAGATGAAAATCAGGATCAACAGCCGCCCAAACGAGCCGCGCAGCACATCCAGCCGTAGCGCTTGCAATCGCGAAGCCCACAGCGGCGCTTTCTCGGCTGCCTGCAATTCACTCTGCACCTCTTTTACCAGCGTGGTCGGAGCAGGCTTTTCCGGCAGCCGCACCATCCACAGGTGCACCACGCTCATCATTGCTCCTGCAACGCCGATCCCGAAGACGATCTGGTAGCCTGTCTCAAACGCCGACCGGTCGAGAACCACCCCCACAATCAGCGCGGTGAACATCGTCGTCAGCGAAAATATCGCATTGCGGATACCCGCAACCTGCCCGCGCCATTCCGGGGGGACGGCTTCCGCAAAAAAGGCGTTGAAGGCAATCGAGGTCCAGGTGCCAGGAATGTTCATCAGCAGGGTAATTGCCAGAATCACCCATACCTGAGTATCCGCCGGCAGGATGACCGGCAGTGGAATAAGTAACAAATAGAACAGCCGGTTAATCAGTGCTGACCAGCGGGTTGCTTTGGCAATATGCCAGCGGCGCAAGTGGTTGCCAGCCGGCAAAGTAAACATCAGGTTCATTAACGCGGGGATGGCAGTCAACAACCCTACTTGAAAAGTGGTCGCGCCCAACCGCGAGGCGTATACGCTCAAAAAGACCAGAATACTGCCGTTGAGCAATCCCCACCAGGCTATATCCAGATAAAGGTGAAAGAAATTTCGCCGGTAATGTGCTGGAACAGGCTGAGCTGGCATAAAAAGGCGTTTTAAGAAGGTCATAGCGCGCCTGCGATTATATCAGCCCCTGAGGCGGTTTCCGATACAATTTTGTTGCTCTCTCCGCCGCGGCGGATTTCCAGTACAATTATCCTGTAATTATCCGACCCCACGCACCGAAAGAGGAGCCGTGACCATGAACCCCCTTACCCCTTCCGTGGAAACTAAAATCGAGCAGTTGCTCGCCCAAATGACCCTCGTCGAGAAATGCGCCCTGCTCTCCGGATTAGACACCTGGCAAACCGTGCCCATCCCGCGCCTGGGCATTCCTTCGCTGGTGATGACTGACGGTCCGCACGGCGTGCGCGCCACACCGGAAGGCGGGCGCAAGGTGCAACCAGCTACCTCGTTTCCCACCGGGTTCTCGATGGCAGCCAGTTGGGACAGCGGTTTGATTGAGCAGGTTGGGCAGGCGCTGGCGGAGGAAACCCTTGCGCTCGGCTGTGACGTGCTGCTCGGTCCGTGCGTCAATATCGTCCGCCACCCGCTGGCGGGACGCAACTTTGAAGCCTATTCCGAAGACCCCCATTTGTCAGCCGAGATTGGCGCCGCCTGGGTGCGCGGCGCGCAGAGCCGAGGCGTGGCTGCTTCACTCAAGCATTTTGCTCTTAACGAGCAGGAGACCGAGCGATTTCGCGGTTCTTCCGAGGTGGACGAGCGCGCCATGCGCGAGATCTACCTTTCGCAGTTCGAGCGGATTGTCAAGCAAGCCCATCCCTGGACGGTGATGTGCGCGTACAACCGCATCAACGGCGTATACGCCAGCCAGAACGAAACCCTGCTGCGCCGCATTCTAAAAAAGGAATGGGCATACGACGGCGCAGTTATCTCGGATTGGCGCGCCGTGCACGCCACCGTCGAACCGGTGCGCGCCGGGCTCGACCTGGAAATGCCCGGACCCGCGCGCTGGTTTGGCGAGTTATTGGTGGAGGCGGTGCTCACCTGGCAACTCGAGCCGGAATGGATTGATGATGCTGCCCGCCGCGTGCTGCGCCTGCTGGCGCGGGTTGGCAAATTGGACAACCAGCCGCGCCCCGCCGGTTCGATCAATACGCCGGAACACCAGGCGCTTGCCCGCCGCCTGGCGGAGGAATCGATCACCCTGCTTAAAAACGAAAACGCCCTGCTGCCGCTGGATCCCGCCCGGCTGAACAGCCTGGCGGTTATCGGTCCGTTTGCCGACACAGCCGCCATCGGCGGCGGGGGCAGTTCCTATCTCCAGCCGCCTTACCGGGTCAGCCCGCTGGACGGATTGCGCGCCGCGCTGCCCGCCTCGGTCGAAATCCGCTTCGAACCCGGCTGCGATGCCTATCACCAGCCGCCAGTGCTTGACCCTGCCCTGCTCACCCCCGCCAGCGGTGAAGGCAGCGGGCTGTTTGGCGAGTACTTTGCCAGCGCCGATTTCAGCGGCGCGCCTGTTTTGCAGCGGGTAGACTCGCGCCTGGATTATTGGACGGTCTCCTTTGCCCCGCTGGAAGCCACCCCGCGCCCCTTCTCGGTGCGCTGGAGCGGTATGCTCATCCCGCGCTTTAGCGGGACGCACACCTTCCGCTTGCAAAACACAGGCTCGTGCCGGGTGTTCGTCGGTGAACGTGAGATTGTCGCCAACGCCAACGACCATCAGTCGCCGGTCGAAGCCCCGCCCGCACAGGCTGGCATATTGCACCTGCAAGCCGGGCAGGCTTACCCGCTGCGCGTGGAGTACGTTTGCCCCGCCGGGTTGGATCACACCCCGCTGACGGTCTTCTTTGGGTACACCCCGCTGCCGGGCGAGGACGAGCGCCTCGAGCGCGCCATTCGCGCCGCGCAAACCAGCGACGCGGTTGTTATCTTCGCCGGTTATCCCGAAGGGTATGAATCCGAAGGGTACGACCGCCCGGCAATGAGCCTGACCGGCGCGCAGGACGAACTGATTGCGCGGATTGCCGCGGTCAATGCCAACACCATCGTCGTGCTGCATTGCGCTTCGCCCGTGCTGATGCCCTGGATCAACGCGGTCAAAACCGTGCTGTTTGCCGGTTATTCGGGACAGGAAGGCGGCAACGCCCTGACGCGCCTGCTGCTTGGGCAGGTCAACCCGAGCGGCAGACTTCCGGTCAGTTTTCCGCGCCGCCTGGAAGACACCCCCGCCTACAATACTTTTCCCGGCAGCCGCAAGGTGCACTATGGTGAAGGCGTGTTCGTCGGCTACCGCCATTACGATTACCGCCAGGTCGAGCCGCTCTTTCCCTTTGGGCACGGCTTATCCTATACCACTTTCGAGTACATCGCTCTGGACGCCCCCGCCCGCGCGCGGATTGGGGAAGCGGTCGAGGTGCGCCTGACCATCCGCAACAGCGGTGGACAGCGCGGCAAGGAGACCGTCCAACTGTACGTTCATGATTGCCAGGCATCACTACCCCGCCCGCCGCGCGAGTTAAAAGCCTTTGCCAAGGTCGAACTCGAGCCCGGCGAAAGCCGCGCGCTGGTTTTCCACCTGGATGAGCGCGCCTTTGCCTTTTACCACCCCGACCTGCATCGCTGGCTGGTGGAGCCGGGCGAATTTGAGATCAGCGCCGGCAGTTCCTCGCGCGATCTGCGCCTCAGCCGGTCACTTGTCCTGAGCCACGCCGCTTAACCTGCTCGTCCGTTCTGACCGGAGGGAGCGGATGCGCCAATTCACGCGCCAGCGCAGCCAGCAGGTGAATGCTGCGTTCCACTAGGCGCGGGTCGCCTTCGAATGGCTCGCGCTCGCTCGCCTGGGGCAGTCGCCGCGCAACCCGCAAATGGGAGTTCAATTCGATTTGCGCTGCCGCCACTCCCAGCCGCTGGGAAACAAAGCGGGTGATCGTTTCTTGGCGGCTGCCATTTCCAGCGCTGAAAGTCACGTCCAAATCTACCCGCGAAAGCCAGCCCCCGCCCGGACGGAAGCCGAACCGGCGCAGAATCATCAGAATCTGCCGCCGCCGTTCAACCGGCAGGCTTGCCCCGTGCAGGGTGCCCAGCGCAATGCCAAAATCACGGTACGCCGCGCAGCCGTGCACATCCAGCACAAAGGTGATCCCGCAGCGGCGCACAATTTCTCGCAGCGCTTGCTTGTAAGGCACATCCGGGTAGTAATTCGGGTCGGTGTCCGACTTTCGCCAGGCGAACAACACGTGCGCTCCGCTCATTTTTCCGCACAGGCGCGCCAGCCCAGCGGTAAAGTCGTCTTCCTCCTTCAACCGCCCGTTGCGCGTATGGGCTGCCCCGTGAGGCGCGGAGATCAATACCGGAATACGCCCAACCTGATAACGGAACTCGCGCTGCCCGTTTAATGGCGGGGTCTTATACTCCACCTGTGCTTCCAAAGCCGCCAGCTGCGCCAGCCAATCCATCATCCTGAATTCGCCCGCGCCTGCCAGCGTTTATCGTCACACCCGCACATAACGGGCTGCCACCTCATACCCGCGCCGGCTCGGCACGCCTCCGGCATCGCAGAACAATTTGACGCACAGGGTGGCTTCATCGCGGTTTTCGGATTCATTGAAAGCAGTTTTGCTTTTCCATAGGGAGATAATGTGCCACAGGGTGCGCTCTTGCTCGCTTTGCACCAGGGTCGATTCGACCAGTCCGAAGGGCGGGTGGCGCACAATGCTCTGCTCGAAGGATTTTTGCAGGGTCGTCCAGTTTTCGTGACTGACATGCCCCGAAAGAATAGTTACAAACATCGCGTCCTCCTTTCCCAGGCAATCGATCCTTTGTCACTTTAATTATACAATTCGGGTCAAGTCTTTTTCCTAGCCTGTTCCAGGACTGAGAAAGTGGATTTAAAAATCTACGCCGCCCGCCGTTTGGCGAATGGCGCAGTCTCGTCCGTTGAGCGCGGCTATTCGATCCGCCCGGTTTGAATGGCGCGCTTGACCTCGGCAATCGCCTGGGTGATCTTAATGTCGCGCGGGCAGGCTTCGGTGCAATTAAACGCCGTGCGGCAGCGCCACACCCCGAACTGTTCGTTGAGAATTTCCAACCGCTCACCGGCTGCCTGGTCGCGGCTGTCGAAGACGAAGCGGTGCGCGTTAACAATCGCCGCCGGTCCAATGTACTGCTCGTTCGACCAGAACGACGGGCAGGAAGTGGTGCACGCCGCGCAGAGGATGCACTTGGTGGTGTCTTCGAAGCGCTCAAGACTCTCCGGCGACTGCAGTCGTTCCTTGCCGTCGGCAGGCAATTCGTCATTGACCAGATAGGGCATCACCGAGCGAAAATGGGCAAAGAACGGCTCCATGTCAACGATCAAATCCTTGACCACCGGCAGCCCCAGCAGCGGCTCGATGACAATTTCATTTGTGCCCAGATCACGCAGCAGCACCTTGCATGCCAGGTAATTGCGCCCGTTGATGCGCATGGCGTCCGATCCGCACACCCCGTGCGCGCACGAGCGGCGGAAGGAGAGCGTACCGTCCACATCGCCGCGGATCCACTCCAGCACGTCCAGCACGCGGTCGGTCGGTTGTGCCTCGACGGTGAAGACATCGTAGCGCGGTTTGCGCCCGACTTCGGGATTGAAACGAAAAACCTTTACGCGGATTTCCATGCCTGCCTCCCTATCAATAAACCCGTTCTTTGGGCGCATACTGGGTAATTGTCACCGGTTTGTAGTCCAGGCGCACGCTGCCATCTTCATCCAGCCATGCCAGGGTGTGCTTGAGCCAGTTCTCGTCATCGCGGCGCGAGTAGTCCTCGCGAGCGTGCGCGCCGCGGCTTTCCTTGCGTTCCAGCGCCGACACCGCCGTCACCAGCGCGGCATCCAGCAGGCAGCCCAGTTCCCAGGTGTTAAGCAACTCGGTGTTGAACGCCTTGCCGCCATCGCTCACCCGCACCTGCTTAAATCGCTCGCGCAATTCGCGCACCGTTTCAACCGCCTGCTCCAAACCTTGCTCGGTGCGGAACACGCCCACGTCATCGGACATCACCTTGCGCAGTTCGCGCCCGATCTGGGCGGCTTTTTCCTTGCCGCTGCCGTTGAGCAGATCACCGATCTGCTTGCGCACCCCCGCCTCGGGCTCGGCTGGCAACGCAGGCAAAGCCGCCCCAGCGGCGTATTCGGCTGCCTTAATCCCGGCGTACTTGCCAAATACCACCAGGTCAACCAGCGAGTTTGTCCCCAGTCGGTTGGCGCCATGCACCGAAACGCAGGCGCATTCGCCGGCGGCGTACAGCCCGGGCAGCACGGTGCCCTGGCTGTCCACCACCACCTCGGCAAATTTATTGGTCGGGATGCCGCCCATCGCGTAATGCGCCGTCGGCTGGATGGGCATCGGATCTTTGGACGGATCAACGCCCAGGTAGGTGCGGCAGAAATCGGTAATATCGGGGATTTTCGAGAGAATTTCCTCCGCCGTCACCCGGTAGGGCGTGCCGTCCGGGCGGGTGCGCCCGTCCAGCTCGGCGTACTTGTTGATCGTTTCCGGGCGCGCGTCCAGATATACGAAATCTTTGCCGTGAATGCCCCGCCCTTCCTTTATCTCAAGGTAAACCGCCCGGCTGATCACATCCCGCGACGCCAGGTCTTTGATGGTCGGCGCGTAGCGCTCCATGAAGCGCTCGCCTTTGTCGTTGAACAGAATGCCGCCCTCGCCGCGCACCGCCTCGGTGATCAGAATGCCCAGTTTATAAATGCCGGTCGGGTGAAACTGGAAAAATTCCATATCCTCCGCCGGAATGCCCTTACGCAGGGTGATTGCCACCCCGTCGCCGGTGTAGGCATAGGCATTGGAGGTGATTTCCCACATGCGCCCGTGCCCGCCGGTGGCGAAGACGACCGCCTTGCTGTGAAAGACGTGAAGTTCGCCGGTTGACAGCTCCACCGCCACAACGCCGGCTGCCACGCCGTTGGACAAAATCAAATCCAGCGCCTGATATTCATCGAAGAAGGTAATGCCATTCTTGATGCATTGCTGGTACAGGGTTTGCAGGATCATGTGACCGGTGCGGTCTGCCGCGTAGCACGAACGACGCACCGGCTTTTTGGTGACATTGTTGGTGTGCCCGCCGAACGGGCGCTGAGCGATGCGCCCATCCGCCATGCGTGAAAAAGGCAAGCCAAAATGCTCCAAATCATACACCGCCTGCACCGCCTCGCGGCACATGAACTCGATCGCGTCCTGATCGCCGAGGTAATCGCTGCCTTTAACCGTATCGAAGGCATGCCATTCCCAGTGATCCTCTTCCAGATTGCCC
Source organism: Bellilinea sp. (assembly GCA_039666315.1). Lineage (GTDB taxonomy): Bacteria > Chloroflexota > Anaerolineae > Anaerolineales > Anaerolineaceae > Bellilinea. The sequence continues at coordinate 397,861 of JAVSME010000002.1, forward strand.
AGCGCCGCGCCAATGCCGCCCTGCGCCGCGCCGGTGTGCGAGCGGGTTGGGTACAGCTTGCTCAACACTGCCGTCTTCACCCCGCGCGAGGCATTCAGCGCCGCCATCAGACCAGCCCCTCCGCCGCCAACGATGATTACGTCGAAAACATGTGTTTTGGTCATGCATGCCTCTCCTGTGCCGCGCTATTGCAGCGGAAATTCCTGGCTTACCCCGCCGACCAGGGCAATCGCGCCAATCAATGTGACCACAAACCAGACGATAAAGGTGACCCAATTCACAATCTTACGTCCCATTTCTCCGCGAACGAAGTCACTCAACACCTGCCGGGCGCCGTTCATCCCGTGTGCCATGGCAAAGCCGAGCAGCAGGGCATCGTACACCCGCCAAAACAAACTCGCCCAGCGGTCAGCCACGTAGCCCAGGTCCATGGCGTGCACCCCCACCACCACATCTTGCAATACCGCGTGCCCCCACACCAGCGGGATGAGCATAAAGGCTGAATAACGCATCCACTTCCAGGCAACCGTCTCGTAATTGGTTTTGATTTTAACTTTGCGGACCATCTCGCTTGTTGCTGCCATGTTATCCTCCTAACCGCCGAACATGCCGTAGTTGTGATACAGGATGTTGCGCACCATCCAGGCGGCGGCCGGCAGCCACAGCACAATCGAGGCGATCAAGGTAATCCGCGTGGACTTGCGTTGGGTCTCAATGGACCATAACTGCGGTTTGATCATGTCGAAGTAAGCCACCCTCAACCCGTTAAGCCCGTGATAGAAAACGCAGAATATCAAGGCGATTTCACCAATCCCAAACAGGGTGGTCTGGTACAATGCCAGCACCTCCATAAAACCCGCCGGGTGAAAATAGACCAGCGAGATGTCAATGACGTGGATGATCAGGAACAACACCACCCCCATGCCGGTCGCGCGGTGCAGCAGAAAACTCCAATGCCCCTCCCGCCCGCGGTAGCCCGCATAACCGGTCAGGGTCGTCTTAAGGGTTGACATATTCACCTCCGTCAATATGATGGGACGGTTAAAATTTTAGCATAATCATTGCTCAAATTGTAGTAAATGGGTAAAAAAATTCCATTCCCGGTCAGGGTGATTTTTTAATCACCTGATTCTTAACGTTTAATCAGCGGCAGAAAAATTTCAAATACCGGCTGGCAGTCGTTTTGCGCGCCGTCAAAATTGGGGTCCTTTTGATGGAGAAACTGGTGAACGGCATTCCCGGCATGAGGGAAGCCATCCGGAATGCAAAAATTGTTGCCGTCCAGGTTCAGCCCGTCCAAATCGCCCGGATCCACCTGACCCGGATCGAGCAGATTGCTCAGGTTGGTGATTGCGGCGGGCGGAAAACCGATCAGGCGGTTGTTGTGCAGCCAGAGGACTTTCAATTGGTTTAAATTACCAATACCCGCCAAAACAAAGCCCGCGAATTGGTTATTGTCCAGGTAGAGGTATTCCAATGCAGTCAAATTGAACAACCCGGCAGGCAGACCGCCGCTGAACTGGTTGAAGGACAGATCGAGGCTGGTCAGCGTGGTCAGGTTGCCAATCTCCACTGGCAGCGACCCGCTCAACCGGTTTTCGCGCAGGTTTAATTCCGTCAGGTGTCTTAGATTGCCAACCTGAACCGGCAGGCTGCCAGTCAGATTATTGTCCGGCAGATTCAATCGGGTAACCTGCCCCTCGCTGATCGTCACTCCGTGCCACAGGCTGGGATCATCCTCGCTGCCCCAGTGGGTCGAGAACGTCCAGTCATCGCCGCCGGTGGCATGGTAAATTGCCAGTAACGCTTCGCATTCTTCCAGTGGGATGGTTTGAATGTTGTTGCAGTCATATTCCAACTGCAAGTCTTCTGCCTGAGCCGCGCCGCCCTTGCCCAATAACATCACCGCCAGTCCAAGCAGCATGAACATCCAGAACAAGGGACGAGTATTCACAGCCACCTCCCAACGGGGTAAAAATTTACCGTAATTATAAACAATTTTCTCGCTCAATAACAACCGCCTGCTAACTTTTTCGCGGATTCTTTATCCTTTTTTTATGCCTTTTTAACTCGTTTTCAATTTCAACCTTCGTATAAAAATGTTATCTTTTTTTCGGTATGTCGAAAACAGTAAACCGGAGGCAACAAAGTGAACTGGATTAAAAAGTCGATCGGCAACCAACTTATGGCTTTGTTGATTGGATTTCTCGTGGTGATCGTGATCGTAGGCGCAACCTGTATCGCCATCAGCGCAAACGCAATTAGAAGCGAAATAGAAACCAGTCTGGTCAACATTACTCTGGCAAAAGCCAATGAAATGGATAGTTTCCTTTCGTCTGTGGCTCGCGTTCCAATCCAGCTGGCGGCAAGCGTCGAGGCAGACCCGCACCCCGATCTCGACCGATTGGATCAACGCATGGCTGCGCTGCTCAAATGGAATCCGGACATCTTCGGGACATGGGTCGGTTTTGAGCCATTTACCTATGATCCAGACCAGGAAGTACTGGCGTTGTATCACTGGTTCAATAACGGGACGCCCGACTCAGTCATTACATTGGATCAAGGGTATCAGGACAGTGAATGGTACGCTCCCGCCAAGATGTCCACACTTCCATTCTGGACGCCGCCCTATTATGATACCGGCTTGGGGGAAGTGCTGATGACGACCTACTCGGTGCCCTTCTTCAAGGATGGAAAGTTTTGGGGTATCGCAACCGCCGATGTGTCCACAGACGCCTTAAACAGCGTTTTGGCTGAAATCGCAGCCAGCGAAGAATATGACAAACAAGCCCACGCCATTCTGTTCGATCAAAACGGGAATATCCTGGGAATTGACGATTATAAGTTGGTCTCCGATTCCGTTGAAGGTCTTCTCGCATTGAACAGCCAGACCTTGTTTTCCGGCGCGCTGCAACCTGTTTTAGAAAAATCCAAGGCTACTCCGCATGGTTACGAGGTGCTGGATGACCCGTTCAGACCTGGGAGCAAATCCTACGCGGCTTATGCGCGACTGCCCAGCACTGGATGGACGCTGGTGACCTTTGTGCCCCAATCCCTGCTCCTTTCCAGGGTTGGAACGCTCACCCTGACTCTGGTTATCATTATCGTACTCAGCGCGCTGGTTTTTAGCCTCGTCTTCTTGCTGTATTCGCGCAATTTGACCCTGCCGCTTCGGCAAGTTGCTGAAGGTTTACAGATTATGGCTCGGGGCGAGTTGAAGGAAGACACCGGTTTGGATCATAACATCGCGAAACGCTCGGACGAGGTTGGACTTTTGAACCAGGAAACCGCGCGCCTGTCGAAATTCCTGCACGAGATGGTCAATGTAGCCCAAAAAATGGCTTCAGGAGACCTGAACGTTCAAGTCGCGCCGCGCAGCAACAAAGACCTGCTCGGCATTGCGTTCCAACAAATGATCACGAACCTTCGTGAACTGGTAAGCCAGGTTGTAGAAAACTCTCATCAACTGCTGGCGGCGTCCAGCCAACTATCCCAGGCTGCCGATCAGGCTGGACAGGCAACGAATCAGATTGCCCACACCATGCAGCAAGTTACCAGAGGAATATCTCAGGAAGCCGAGTCAATCTCGCTGACCACCGCTACTTTTGAGCAAATGTCAGCGTCCATTCAAAAGGTTGCTTTGGGTTCGAAAGACCAGGCGAATGCCACAGAAAAGGCAGCCGAAATCACCTCGAACATGAGTGCGTCTCTCCAGCAGGTATCGCAAAATGCCCAATCCGGCAGCGAAGAAGCCAGCAAGGCTGCCAGGCTTGCCCAGAATGGCGCAGAAAAAGTCAACGCCACCCTGAAAGGAATGGATATTATTCGCGGCAAAGTTGCTCTTTCTGCCGAAAAAGTTGAACTGATGGGTAGCCACTCTGATCAGATCACCATGATCGTTGAAACGATCGAGGATATCGCTTCGCAAACCAATTTACTGGCATTGAATGCCGCTATTGAAGCCGCTCGAGCAGGTGAACACGGTAAAGGGTTTGCCGTTGTTGCCGACGAAGTCCGCAAGCTGGCTGAGCGCGCCTCCTCCTCCACGCGTGAAATTAACAACCTGATCCAAACTATTCAATCCACAGTCCGTGAAGCCGTTACCGCCATGCAAACCAGCGCTCAGCAGGTGGAAACTGGGGTGCAACAGGCGGATGAAGCTGGCGAAGCACTTGACAACATCCTCAAATCTGCCCAACTGGTGGTGGAACAATCGCGCCAATCCGCGCTTGCGGTTCAACAAATCCACCAATCTGCCGATACGCTGGTAAGCGCGATGGATTCAGTCTCCCGTATTATTGCTCAAAATGTAACCGCGGCAGAGCAAATGGCAGCCGGTTCAAACGAAGTAACCCTGGCGGTCGAGACAATCGCCTCGGTAAGCGAAGAAAACAGCGCGGCAGTCGAGGAAGTTTCCGCGTCCATTGAGGAAATGAATTCCCAGGTGCAAGAAGTAACCAGCGCGGCAAATTCACTGCAACAGATGGCGGATCAATTCACCACGCTCGTCTCGCGCTTCAAGATCTAATCCGGACTGGATGATCCTTTCCTTAAATCAAGCCCGCGGGTTTTTCCCGCGGGCTGATATTTCCTTGTTTCCCTATCTAGCTGACAGCGCACTCGGTGGCCAAACGCGCCGCCGGGCGCGCCACTGGCTTATTCCAGGGCAACATCTCAGCAACTTCCCAAATGGTAATCTCGGCGTCAATGGTTATCTGACCCAGCGCGCGAGCCACCGAAATACGGTGGTGTCCATCCTTGACGAAGTAACAACTGCCAATCTGAATTAACTGCACCGCATCCATCGCAAAACCTTGCAGGCGCGTCACCGCGACAGCCACCCAGCGGTCGCGCACGCGGTCATCCAGCGGATTGAACATATCGTCAAAGTCCTCCGTTCGCCCCAAGGTGCCGCAGATCTGGTCAATTTGCACAGCATGAATGCCGCCGTAATGCTGGCTGTAAATGTGCTGCGCTGGGACGCAGGAAATGTTCAACAAGCGCGTTTTGCAGCCCTTCAAGGCTTTCTTTATCCGGTGAACAGCGGCTTGAATGCGCGCCGCGCTGAACATACCCAACGCCTGCTTGCGCAATTCCATCTGCCGGCGCATATTGTGATTGTCAAACCTGGATGGGTCAAGTAATGGGTTGCGTAGATCCAACATGGCGGAAACTCCTCGAACCGAACAACTCTGATTACCTTGCATAGTGTATGTTTTTATGGTTCAATGCGCATCCTGCGGGCGGAGAGGATGCCCCTTAGTCATTTGACCAGTTCACTACCCCCCTGGTGTATAATTGTGGTTCGCAGCAGCGCTCACTGATTCGTGGCACGGCAAATTATCTTATTTCTTGCGAGGAAATTTTTAAAAATGATGAAATCGCGTTTTTTACTTGCTGCTCTGCTTTTCACGGTTTTGCTGGCAGCGTGCAGCCCAGCCCAGCCCGCGCCGGTGGTCACCCTCAAAGCCGCCGTGCTGCCCATCCTGGATGTGCTTCCAATGGTGGTGGCGCAGCAGGAAGGTTTGTTCGCTAAAAACAACGTCAATGTCGAATTGATACCAGTTGGCTCCGCTCCCGAGCGTGACCAGTTGATATCTGCCGCCCAGGCAGACCTGATGGTCAACGAGCTGGCTTCGGTCATGTTCCTCAACCAGGAAAGAATTCAAGTTCAGGCAGTCCGCTTTGCCCGCGCTGCCACCACCGAGCAAGCCCTTTTCCGCATTCTGGCTGCCAAAGACAGCGGCATCCAATCCCCCGCTGACCTGAAAGGCGTGCCGGTCGGCGTCTCGCAGGCTACGGTGATCGAATACCTGACCGAACGCCTGCTGCAAGCCGAAGGGCTGAGCCCTGCCGAAATCGAAACGGTTGCGATCCCCAAAATTCCCGACCGCATGGCGCTGCTCGCATCCGGTGAGCTCAAAGCAGCCATGCTGCCGGAACCCTTCTCCAGCCTGGCTGCCCAGCAAGGCGCCGTTCCGCTGTTGGATGACACCCTGCGCCCCGACTATTCCTTCAGTGTCATCACCTTCCGCAAAGCCGTCATTGACGAAAATCCTCAAGCAGTGCGCGGCTTCCTTGCCGCCATTGAGGAAGCAGTTGAACTGATCAATGCCGACCCGCAAAAGTACAGCGCCTTGATGGTTGACCAGAAGATGGTGCCCGCCCCGCTGGCGGAAAGTTTCAAGGTGCCCACTTATCCGCTCAAAGGCGTTCCCAGCCAGGCTCAGTTCGATGACGCCCTTGCCTGGGTGCGAGAAAAGGGCTATCTGGACAAGGAACTCGCCTACGCAGACTGCGTTAACAGCAGCCTGCTGCCTTGAACCATGATCGAGCTGGACGCGGTCACTTTTGGCTACCCGCCAGGCGCCTCCATTTTTGAGCGCTATTCCTGGCGGGCAGCCCCAGGCGAAGCCTGGGCGGTGATCGGTCCTTCCGGCTGCGGCAAGAGCACTCTGCTATCGCTCATCGCCGGGTTGCTGCGCCCGCTCAACGGGCAGGTTCGCGTGGACGGGCAACCGCTGACCCGCCCGCGCCCGCGCACCGGCTTAATCATCCAGGACTATGGTTTGCTGCCCTGGTCTACCGTGCGCGAGAACGCCCGCCTTGGCTTGCGGGTGCGCAATTTCTACGGGGGCGATGGCATCCACGCGCCGCCGGAATACCGCTGCACCACAGATGTTGACGCATGGCTTGAGCGGCTCGGCTTGCTGTCTGTTGCCCACCACTACCCCAACCAGTTATCCGGCGGACAGCGCCAGCGCACCGCCATTGCGCGCACGCTGGCTCTCGACCCGGACATTCTATTGATGGATGAACCTTTCGCCTCGCTCGATGCCCCCACCCGCGAGGGTTTGCAGCATCTGACCCTCGACTTGTGGCAGGAACGCCATCTGGCTCTTGTCCTGGTCACTCATACCATAGAGGAAGCCGCCTTGCTCGGTCAGAAAATCCTGCTGCTCGCTCAACCACCCAATCAGATAGCCCGGGTGATCGAGAACCCCCGCTTTGCGCAGCCCGGCTTCCGCGATTCGGATGCCTACCGCGCCTTGTGCCGGGACCTGCGCGAACAATTGGAGAGCGCATGAATCGCCGCGACATGCTTCTGGCAACCCTCGGTTTGTTGTTTCTCTGGCAGCTGGCTGCTCTGCTGCTCAACCAGCCAATCCTGCCTCCTCCCACGCGCGTGCTCGCCACCTTGTGGGTCGAAACCAGCAGCGGCAACCTGGGCGGGCACTTCCTGGCAAGCCTATGGCGCGTGATTGCCAGCACCCTGCTTGCCGTTCTCACCGCTGCGCCTGCTGGGCTCGCCCTGGGTCAGTTCAAGCGCCTCAACGCCTTCTTCTCACCGATCATCTATATCCTTTATCCGATCCCAAAAGTGGTCTTTGTTCCGGTTGTTTTGCTCTTCCTCGGCATTGGCGACCTCTCCAAAATTGCCGTTATCTACCTGATCCTCTTCTTCCAGATTCTCGTCCTGGTGCGCGACCAAGCCGCAGTGCTGCACCCGGAGTTGATTCGCAGCGTGCGCAGCCTTGGCGCCGGACGGCTGGCATTATTCCGCTACGTCTTCCTGCCCGCCAGCATCCCCGGCGTGCTCACCGCCCTGCGCCAGTCTGTTGGCACTGCTGTCGCGGTTTTATATGTTGCCGAACTGTTCGCAACCCAGCTGGGTTTGGGTTACTATATTTATCTGAATGGCAGCACGCTGTTCAATTATCCGGCAATGTACGCCGGGGTGGTTGCCATGAGCGTGCTCGGATTGGGATTGTATTTTGTGGTTGATGGCTTGCAGCGCCTGATCTGCCCCTGGCAGTTTAAAAACCAGCCCAGCGGCTGAGAACCAGCCCAAGCGAAAAGAAAACCGCGAAAAGCAGTTCCAGCTGCCCGGTTTTCGCCAGCAGTGCGTTCAGCGCCCTGCCGCGCGCCACACTCACCTGCCGGTACAGATCAACCGCGCGCGGCAGGCTGACCAGCGCCAGCAGCGCCCCGGCGGGTAGTCCTGCGCTCAGCACCCCCGCCAAAGAGATCAGGTAAGCCAGTCCCAGCCACAGCCCATATTCCAACACTGCGCCGCGTTCGCCCAGCCGCACTGCCAGAGTGTGTTTACCCGAAACCCGGTCGGTGGCTACATCTCGCAGATTGTTGACTGTCAGAATCGCCATCGCCAGCAAGCCCACCGGCAGCGCCGACCACACCGCCACCGCGTTGAGCGCCCGCGCCTGGACGTAATACGTCCCACACACCGCCGCCAACCCAAAGAACAGCAGCACGAACAATTCCCCCAGCCCGTGGTAAGCCAGCGGGTACGGACCGCCGGTGTATGCCAGCGCAGCCAGGATTGAAACAACCCCGATCACCAGCACCGGCAGCCCGGCTACGGCGATCAGGTATATTCCCACCAGCGCAGCCAGCCCAAACACCACCACCATGCCACCAATCACCTGACGCGGGCTGAGCAAACCTGCCTGCGTCACCCGCAGCGGACCAACGCGCTCGCTGGTGTCTGCCCCCTTTTTAAAATCGAAATAATCATTGGCAATATTTGCCCCAATTTGCAATAGCAGCGCGCCAAGCAGCGCTGCAATCGCGGGCAGCGGGCGGAAAATTCCATCGGCAAAGGCAGCCGCGCTGCCCACCAGCACCGGCGCAGCCGCTGCTGGCAGGGTGCGCGGTCGCGCTGCCAGCAGCCACACCCGCCAGAATCCGGTTTTTGCGTTCATTGCAGGAGATATTGGTTCGCTCACCGGGGGGATTATAACAAATCCGAACGCTGACCGCAGCACTGGTGTTGAGGAAAGTTAATGAAAGTCCCGCTTTACAGCCTTCTACATGACCGTTTCGAAAAATTATCCCGGACGGTATAATTCGATTATATTCGGAACAAAACAGGATAATTTATGACTCAAATATCCGCCTCTTCTGTATTAACCGCAGCCCCAGCCCCCTCTGGGCTGCCGCTGCTTGGAATTCTCCCCCGTTTTGCCGGCAATCCCCTCCAATTCCTGCTGGATGCCGCCATTCGCTACGGACCGGTTGTCCGCCTTGACCTCGCCAGCCGCCAGACCTATCTGGTCAGCCATCCCGAAGGCATCAAACACATCCTGCAAGACAACAACCGCAACTATAACAAGGGCTACCATCAAGCCAAACCGTTGATGGGCGAAGGGCTGGTCACCAGTGAAGGTGAATTCTGGCGCAGCCAGCGCCGCCTGATCCAGCCCTCTTTTAACCGCCAGCAGCTTACCGAGTATGCGGATGTTATGGTGACCGCCACCCGCGAATCCTTCCCCCGCTGGGATGATTTTGCCCGCAGTCAACAGCCGGTCAACGTTGCCGAGGAAATGATGCGCCTGACCCAAATGATTATTGTGCGCACCATGTTTAGCGATGATATTGGCGATCAGGCGGCGGCGCTGGGCAAAGCCTTTGACCAGACCCTGGAACACCTGAATCGAGCGCTGTTTTCCCCCCATCCGATCATCGAAAAGTTGCCAACGCCTGCCAACCTCCGCCACCAGCGCGCACTGCGTTTTTTGGATGAATTTATTTACACCCTGATCCAAAAACGCCGCGCCAACCCCGATGCACACAACGATCTGCTCTCGCGCCTGATTTTAGCGCGCGATCCGGATAGCGGTGAAGGCATGCCCGACCGCCAGATTCGCGATGAGTTGATGACCATCTTCCTCGCCGGCCACGAAACCACCGCCAACGCCCTCGCCTGGACGTACTACCTGCTCGGTTCGCATCCCCAGGTTGAAGCCGGTCTGGTATCGGAAATCGAAACACTCGGCGGTCGCCAGCCGCTCCTCGAAGATCTGCCCGCCCTGCCGTACAGCGCGCTGGTCTTCAGCGAAGCGTTGCGCCTTTATCCGCCGGCCTGGATGTTTGCCCGCCATGCAATTGAGGAGGACGCCATCCAGGGGGTGCGCATCCCTGCCGGGGCAATGATCTTCCTCAGCCCGTATGTTACCCAGCGCCATCCCGCCTTTTGGGACGACCCGCAACGTTTCGACCCGCAGCGCTTCAGCGAGGAACGTTCGGCTGCCCGCCAACGCTATGCTTATTTTCCTTTTGGGGGTGGACCACGCCAGTGCATCGGCAATCACTTTGCTCAGATGGAAGCACAATTAATCATGACCATGATGTTGCAGCGCTATCACCTGCAGCCAGTGGAAGGCATTGCGGTAAAACCCACGCCAATTGCCACCCTCCAACCGCGCCCGGGGGTCTTCGTCCGCTTTCACATCCGCTGACCTTGCTTGCTCATTCCACAAGACCCTGCCCAGTTTGCCAACGGACAGGGTTTTGTTTTGTGGAACTGCCCGATCCAAATCCCTTTTGCTTGAATCAGGCAGCATAATGAGAGTATGGTAAAATAATTTGAACTTAACCTCATTGGAGGAGTAATGGTCAATCCGGAATTGCTCGAAATCCTGCGCTGCCCGGCATGCGTGCGAGAAAAGGAAGCATTGCTCGATGTGTACCGGGAAACCTGGTTGGTCTGCCGGGATTGCGGACGGAAATACCCGATAGTGGAGGATATCCCGGTCATGCTGATCGAGGAAGGCGACAAGTGGGCTGCGACCAACACCGATGCGCTGCCCGTGCCGCCCCCGCCGATGGATTGAATTGGGTCGGGTGGTATTGATCTTGCAACCTGTAGGGGCATGATCCAAACCTCCGTGCATTACAAGAAGAAAAAGATGGCTCACCGACATAATCGAATGGTTCTAAGACGCAGCCCCGTTGACCGGCTCACGCTGATCGTACTGGGTGCTTTTATTGTTCTGTCCTTGATCACCGCGGTAGTTGCCTTTAATTTCGCCCGTGATATCTTTAAGTCCTGGGTAAGCACGCCGCTGGATGGCGCGCCCGTTGGCGCGAACAACCCCTCCGGAACTTCTTTGCCAGCCATTCCCGGCAACACCATCCTTCAGCCTCCCGGTGGTCCAACCCCCGAACCATGGGATGGCAAAAACCGGATCAACGTTTTGTTGATGGGTCTGGATTACCGCGATTGGGAAGCTGGGGACGTACCGCGCACCGATACCATGCTGCTGCTCACGCTGGATCCGGTCACCAACACGGCTGGCATCCTCTCCATTCCGCGTGATATGTGGGTCAATATCCCCGGTTACGACTATTACAAGATCAATCAAGCCTATTACTTTGGCGAGCTCCACCGTCTGCCCGGCGGCGGACCTGCCCTGGCAATGGAAACCGTCAAACAATTCCTGGGTGTCGAAATCAATTACTATGCCCAGGTGGATTTCCAGGCTTTTGTTAAATTCATTGATGAGATCAAGGGCGTCAAAATTCGGGTCGAAGAACCAATCACCGTGGTGTTGATGGGCAGCAACCGCAAAATCACGCTCGAACCGGGCGTGGTCACCCTGCCCGGCGATATCGCTCTGGCTTATGCCCGCAATCGCAAAACCGAGGGGGGCGATTTCGACCGCGCCCGGCGTACCCAGCAGGTCATCATCGCCGTGCGCGACCGTATCCTCAGCTTTGATATGCTGCCCACGCTGATCACCCGCGCGCCGATTCTCTATAACGAACTGGCTTCCGGCGTACGTACCAACATGACCCTCGATCAGGTCATCCGTCTTGCCTGGTTGTCGCAGTCTATCCCTGGCGAGAACATCCGCCAGGCGGTGATCGGCACCGACCAGGTTGAATTCGCCAAATCCCCGGACGGGCTGGACATCCTCATCCCCATTCCCGACCGCATCCGCCTGGTGCGGGATGAAATCTTTACCAGCGGCGGACCGGTCGGACCGGTTGCAGTTGCTGAGGACCCCAAAGCCCTGATGCAAGCCGAAGCCGCGCGGGTTTCCGTCCAAAACGGCAGCGGGGCGGATGGTTTGGCGGGCAAAACCGCTGCCTGGATGCGCGAACAGGGCATCAATGTGACGGATGAATCAACGGCGAGCGAATTTTCCAATACCACTACGTTCTTCGTGTACAACGGAAAACCCTACACGTTGCAGTACCTTGCTCGGCAGATGGGTATACAGAATCCCCGCGTGTACAATCGCTACGATCCCAATGCTGCCTATGATATTGTCGTGGTGCTGGGCGCCGACTGGAACAATTCCAATCCGATGCCCTGATCCGGCAAATCCGTGCCTGCCGATCCAATCGTTTACCGCTAATGCGGCGATCAGCGCGAGCAGGCAGCACAGGCTGCAACCTTGCCCGGCAGGTTGAAACAATTACCAACTGACCGCCCGGTTACATCTTTCACGGGTTACCTTGATGAATCGTTCACTGCTTATTATAATAAGCATAATAGGTAAACGATCCAGGTTAAACTGTTATGCCTGCCTCCATCCGCCGGACGATCAAACCCCTTTATCAGCAAGTAGAGCAGGAATTGTTGCGCCAGATTCGCCGCGAAGAACTGCGCCCGGGTGAAAAACTGCCCTCCGAGAGTGAAATTTCGCGGCATTTCCACGTCAGCCGCATCACTGCTCGCCGGGCGATCAACAACCTCATCCAGCAAGGGTTGGTTTATTCCCATCAGGGCAGGGGCACTTTTGTTGCGCATACCCGCATCCGCGAGCTGTCCGGGTTTCGCTCGTTTAGCGAAGACATCCGCAACCGCAGGATGACCCCATCTTCGCGCCTGCTGTGCCTGAGCCGCGTCCAGCCAGCCGCCAAAATCCGTGCCGAGCTCAACCTGTCGGGCGGGAGCACTGCCTATCGCCTCGAGCGCGTCCGTTTGGTCAACGGCGTTCCGGCTGCCTACGAGGATGCTTATCTGCCCGAAACGCTCTGCCCCGGCCTGGATCAATACGATCTCGAAAAGCGTTCGCTGTTCGATGTGCTGCGCAGCGAATACAACTTGCAGCCCACCTGGGCAGACGCCGAGTTGGAAGCGGCTGCCGTGGATGAGCGCCTGGCGGCTCATCTCGGCATTCAGCCCGGCGAGGCGGTGTTGATTGCTCTTCGCCACACCTATACCGAAACGATGGATGTCATCGAATATGTCCGGTCGGTTTATACCGGCAAACAATTCACTTTTTATACCGGGCGGCAGTTCATTGGATAAACCCCAAACCTATATTCCACGCTCATTAAGGATATCATCATGAAAACCAACCCCTATATCAGCGACATCCTCTCGCAACCTCAGGCTCTGCGCGCCGCGCTGCAAGGCTATTCACCGCAGGCATTAAAGCCGATAACGGATTCGCTCGCCGCTGGCGGTTACGATCGCCTGTTGATTACCGGTATGGGCGCTTCGTTCAACGGCGCCTATCCCGCCTCACTCCGGCTTTCTGCTCTGCCTATCCCGGTTCAATGGGTCGAAACCGCCGAACTGGCGCATTTCACCCCCCAGCAGATTACCCGCCAAACCTTGTTGTGGATCGTCTCCCAATCCGGGCGCAGCGCGGAAATCGTCCGCCTGCTGGATATCTGCCGCGAGCGTCCCCCCGCCGCGCTGGTTGCGCTGACCAACGATACTGGCAGCCCGTTGGCTTTCAGTGCGGATGCGCTCCTTCCGATCAATGCCGGCGCGGAACACACCGTCAGTACCCGCACTTACCTGAACACTCTGGCGATAATGGCGTTGGCAGCCAGCCAGTTGCTCGCTCAGCCGCTGCAGCCCGCATTTAACACCCTCTCCGCCGCAGCGGATGCCGCCGCTGAGTACCTGGACTGTCTCGATGAACACCTGGAGATCTTCACCCCTCTGGCTGCCTCGCTGCAAACCTTGTTCCTTCTTGGGCGCGGAGCATCGCTGGCTTCCGTCTTCAATGGCGCATTAGTGCTTAAGGAAGCAGCCAAATTCCCCGCCATTGGTATCAGTTCAGCCCAATTCCGTCACGGACCGTTCGAACTGGTTGATCCTCACCTGTGCGCCGCAATCTTCGCCGGAGAGGGCAGCACGCGCATCCTCAACCTCAACCTGGGCGCGGACATCCTCCGCCGTGGCGGACGGGTCTTTTGGATTGATGCGCAGCCTGCGCCAGGCTTGCCTGCCTGGCAGATTCCCGCTGCGACTGCGCTTGACCGCTCGATCCTCGAAATCCTGCCTGTGCAGGTACTCAGCATCGCCCTGGCTCAAGCACGCGGTTTTATCCCCGGCAGTTTCCGCCATCTGGGCAAAGTTGTGTTGGAAGAATAAAATAGGCTGTGCAACCAATCCGGCTGCCGAGCAGAAAATCGCTCGAAAGAGCCTGAGTTTAATCCATCCACACGGAGAAATCACATGAAAATCTTGATTGCCGTTGATATGGAAGGCGCGTCTGGCGTCATTAACACCGACCAGGTGGATCCCAGCCACGCCGAGTACCAGCGCTTCCGCCGTATGCTTACCGGGGATGTCAACGCTGCTGTGCAGGGAGCGGCAGCCGCCGGCGCCAATGAATTCATCGTCAGCGATGGCCACTGGAATGGCAGCAATATCCTTATCGAGGAGCTTGACCCGCGCCCCAGCTTGCACTGCGGTACTTCCTCTCCCTTTGGCATGGTGGATGGCATTGATCAGGGAGTGGATGCCGCGCTGTTCATCGGTTACCACGCCCGGGCTGGCACGCAGAACGGAATCCTCGACCATACCTGGTCAAGCGTGCGCGTCCACAACCTGCTGCTGAACAACCGTCTGGCAGGTGAGTTTGGGTTGAACGCGGCAATGTGCGGACATTTCAACGTGCCGGTTTTGATGATTTCCGGAGATCAGTCGGTGTGCGCCGAAGCCGCCGAATGGGTGGAAGGCATCGAAACTGCTGTCGTTAAGCGAGCCACCGGACGCATGTCGGCTGAATGCCTGCCGTTGGAAAGCGCCCGCCGGCTGATCCGCGACGCGGCTGAACGCGCTGTTCGCCGCCTGATGGCAGGCAATGCCCCCGCGCCGCTGCGCATCCAGCCTCCGGTAGATGTGGAAATTGAGTTCCATTACCCCCAAATGGTGGATAATGCCTGCCTGCTGCCTGGCTCGCGCCGCCTGGACGGGCGCCGCCTTGCGTACACCGCCGCAGACATGGCGGAAGCCTACCGCGCCTTCCGCGCCGCAGTCGTGCTGGGCGCCAAGTGATCACGGTCAGGCATGGCGCCCAAGCGGGTAAGGGCAGATAGCGCGCAGCGGACAACGCGGACAGTCCGGTTTACGCGCCGCGCATACCTCCCGCCCCAGACGGATTAAATTGAGATGCGCCGCTCCGTAATCCGGCGGTGGAAAAAGCCCCGCCAGGTGGGTGTGCGCCTGCTCAACGCTCATCTTTTCCGGGCGCAGCCCCAGCCTGAGGCTCACCCGGTATATGTGGGTATCCACCGGAAACGCCGGCATACCCAACGAGAACAGCAGCACAATTGCGGTGGTTTTCAGCCCCACCCCGTTGAAACGCATCAGCCAGGCGTGGGCATCCTCCGCCTTCCACTCGCGCAAAAAGTCCAGATCCAGGTTGCCGCGCTCGGCGGTGATCTGCCGCAGCACCGCCTGGATGCGCGGACCCTTCTGGTTTGCCAGACCAGCCGGACGGATAGCCGCGATGACCTGTTCAGGGGGGGCATCCCGCACCGCTTCCCAGCCGTCGAAGCACGCCTTGAGCGCGTAGAATGCTGTATCGCGGTTGCGGTCGTTGGTATTCTGCGACAGAATCGTCGAAACCAGTTCATCCAGCGCCGGTAACGGCTGGCGCCATTCGGGCCTGCCGTACACCTCCAGCAGCCGCTGGTGAATATCCAGCGCGCGCTTTTTTAAATACGCCTGCGGGTCGGGGTTTTGCATCCCGCCTTCACCAGTGGATGTCGAGGTCGAATACCGGGCGCACTACCCCCACCTCCAAATTACGCCAGTTGGTCACCGGCCGCGCCGCCAGGCGCGCCAGCCTGTTGGCGATTTGCTCCTCGCTCAGCAGCCCCAGGCGGCGCAGCACCTCAATGGCTGCCACGCTGCGCGCCCGTCCGCTGCTATCGCCGTCGGCAATCTTGAGGGCAATTCCCAGCGCCGGGCTGCCTTCGCCCAGCGCGCCCGGCATGACCGTGATTGCCTGGTAACCTTCGGCGCCTGCCTTGCAAATGAATTTGCCCTGCCCCGCCTCCATTGCCAGCGTATCGAAGCGCTCCGGTCCCGCCACCATGAACGGTTCGGCGATCATGGCGCGGATTACCCGCTGGCAGGCTGCCGCGCGCGCCTCACCCAATCCGCGCGGATGCGCCAAACGTGCCAATCCCCAGGCAGCATTATAGAGGGGAATAGCAAAAACAGGCGCCGAACAGCCGTCAATGCCCAGCGCGATCTGTTCAAGCGGCACATTGACCATCTCCGCAAAGGTCTGTAACACGCGCGCCTGCACCGGGTGGCGCACATCTAAATAGTCGTCTTTTGTAAACCCGCCCAGGACTGCGTAACTCAGAAAGCCGGTATGCTTGCCCGAACAATTGTGCCGGTTGGGCGTCAGGGCTTCCCCGCGCAGCAGAAGCGCCTCCTGGGTGGGTTGGTGGAACACAGGGTGAACGCCGCAAAGCAGGTCGCTTTCCAAAACACCCACCCGTGACTGCAAATCACGCACCGCTGCGTAATGCTCATCCGTTCCGGAGTGCGAAGCGCACATCAGCGCAATTTCCCGGTCGCTCAGATGGAACGCCTCCGCGCCACCGTGTTCCAACAGCGGCAAAACCTGAAACGGTTTGGCTGAGGAGCGCATAAAGGTCACCCACTGCGGGTCGCCCAAACTGGCAAGCAGGTTCCCGGAGGCATCAACCACCGCGAGCGCACCGCTGTGGAATGACTCGACAATTGAGCCGCGAGTAATCTCGACAAGGGGGGCATAGATCGAAAAAGTCATCAAAATTTCCTGTATTGAACGGGGTAAACGGGATTATTCATTCGTCCAATTCCTCGCCGATGGCGCGAAAATGGCGGTTGTAATACTGCACCAGCCCCCATTTCAGCCGCTGAACATATTGAATTTTTCGCTCTGCTGGAAAGTCCATCCGCCCCAACAGTTCCGGTATCCAGGTGGATGTCTCCTCCGGCTCGCCTTTGCGGCTGGCTAATTGCTCCATCCGTTCCTGAACATTTTTGAGAAAATCCAACTGCTGGCGGACGTGCTTCTGGGTGATCAATCCGTCGCGCCCGTTGATCAACAGGTGATTCTGATATGTGGGCGAGAGTAAATTCTCAAGCGATTCCTGCCATAGCGAAATATCCGCCCCGGCAAGAAATGGCGGTTGGTTGACCACGACGGCATCACCAATAAACAAGGCTTGTTTACGATTCAATATTGCCCAAATTGCCCCCGCCGCCGGACCGGGATGGTATTCCAGTAATATCGGATCATCTCCCCAATGAATTTGCGTCCGCTGCGTAAATGAAATTTCCGGCGGCGCCCAACGCACGCTGCCCAGCCCGTTATGATATTCCCAGTCCGCCCCGGTATCCGCGCCTTGCGCTTTAAAGGTCATTGGGCGGTTGCGAAACACTTCTGCCATCTTTTCGTGTCCAACCACGGTACATTCCATCGCCCGCGAGCCAATCGTGCGGTCAGCGTGCACATCCAGGTTCACCAGCAGGCGTTCCACCCCGCCGCCCAGGTTGAGCAGCGCCGCGCGCCACGCGCGGATATCGTCCGGTCGAAACGGCGCATCTATCAACAATAAACCGTGCGGCGTGGCAATTGCCCCCAGAATGACTCCCGGAAATGCCTGTTCGATGTAAACCTGCTCCAAAATCTGCTGCATGTAGCGTGTCCTTTATGGGTTAGTCAGGAATTGCCTTGCTTGCGAAGAAAAACTGGCGATTCATTCCACTGGAAGGGTGAACACGAACAGGCTGCCTTCGCCCAGCTTGCTTTCCACCCAAATTTTACCACCATGAGCGCGTACGGCTAACCGGCAAAACGCCAGCCCCAGCCCCAGCCCTTTTGGATAGCGGTCACCCTGCAGCCGGTTGAACTTCTCGAAGATTAATTCCAACGCATCGGCAGGGATGCCCAAACCACTATCCTTAACCCAAAAGCGCAGGGTGCCATTCTCGTGGCGGCATCCAACTTCAATCTTCCCTTGCATGGGCGTATATTTGATGGCGTTTTCAATCAAGTTGATCAAAACCCGCCGGATCATATCCGCATCGGCGGAGATGGACGGCAAGTCATGCGTAACCACCGTGCTTAGCGATTGGTGTTTGCTTTCCGCCAGGGCGTGGGTCATGTCCACCGCTTCATTAAGCAGCGTTTGTGGTTGAAAAGACGTTTTACTGGTGATGGCTTGTCCGGCTTCGAGCCGGTTGATATCCAGCAGCGAACTGATCAGCCGTTGCAGCCGGTCGGCCGCCCGCACCGCAATTTGAAAAACCGGTTGGATCGATTCCGCCGCATCGGCTGGCAGAATGGTTTGTAAAATATCCAGACTGGAAATAATGTTAGCCAGCGGCGAGCGCAGGTCGTGATAGATCATAGCTGCCAGGTCGTCGCGCAAGGTATCCAATTGCTTGCGCTCGCGGATATCGCGCAAAATCCATTGCAACATCTCGTTTTCGCCAATCGTCACCCGCCGGATGTGCACTTCCACCGGCAGGGGCGAGCCATCACGCCGGATCAGTTGGGTCTCGTATGAAACGGTGCCCCCCGCCCGCAAACGGTCAAAATGGCTTGCCAGCGGCGCAGTTTGCTCGTTTTGCAGCCACTCCACCCCCAAGGCAATCAACTGGTCGGCAGGGTAAGCAGTCATCTGCAGTGCCTGGCGGTTGGCTTCCTGAATGCTGCCCTGCCAGTCGGTGATCAGGATAGGATCAATGCTGTCTTCGAACAGTTCCCGGTAGCGCCGCTGGGCTTCCTGGATGGAACGGTACAAGTGTGCGTTGCGCACCGCAATGCCTGCCATATCGGCAATGCCTTGCAGCAGCGTGAGATGGTCATAGGAAAAAAAACCGGTCTGGGCGTGCACCAGGGTTAACACCCCGGTCAGCTGCCCGCTCGAAAACAGCGGTACGCATACCGCAGATTTGTTCCCCGTCCGCTCAGCCGAATCATCCGGTCGGCGCGTCCAACGCTCGTCCTCTGCCGTATTGGCGATCAACGCTGGCTGGCGGCGCTGCGCCACCCAACCCGCTAAACCGTGATCCAGGATTGACTGCATGTGCTCCACGGTCGGGTGATAGATCTGCCCGTTGATTGCCAGTGCGGCTTCCACCGGCTGACCCGACTCGCTCAACACAATCAAACTGCCGCGCTCGGCGCCAACATTGACCGTCGAGAGCAGCAATACCCGCGCCAGCACCGTGCGCAGTTCCAGGCTGGTGGATAACTCGCGGCTGATTTCCAGCAGCAACGCCAGCGAAGAACGGGTCAAATCATCCATTGCGGCAGCCTTCGTGTTCATGCGTGCTGTCCATCCTCTCCAAATGGTCGGCTTGATATCCCTTTTGCCTGCAACAAGCGCTAATTTAACCATCAGTATAGCACAATCCCCCGCCGGGCAGTCTCCGGTATAATGTAGCCTAAGACTGGCGTTATTTTTTATCCCCCCGCCAGGTCCCTCTATGGCATGGAAGGCGAATACTCCAAAATTGGGCGGTGGGACGGGATAGAAATAAGCGCTTTATAAACTTTGGTTCAATCCGATTCAAGGGGTAGTCATGTTCAACTTGTTTAACCGTAAAGATGAAGAGAATCGCGCCCGCGATGAAGGGCGCCTTCCCCCAGGGCAATCCCTGACCACAAAATTCCCGGTGCTGCACTACGGACCTGTCCCCAGAACCGACTTAAACGCCTGGACATTGCGCATCTGGGGCGAGGTTGAGCGCGAAGTCACCCTGACCTGGGAAGATTTCAACCACCTGCCTAAAACCCGCCTCAACATGGATTTGCACTGCGTTACCCGCTGGAGCAAACTGGATACCCTTTGGGAAGGCGTTGCGGTCAAAACGATGATCGAGCAGGGCATCTTCAAACCGCTGCCAGTTGCCCGCTTTGTCATGCAGCACGCCGAGTACGGGTTCACCGTCAACCTGCCGCTGGAGATTGTGCTGGCGGACAACTTTCTGCTAGCCACCCATTACAACGGCGAGCCCCTATCGCCAGATCACGGGTATCCGCTGCGCGGCGTGGTCGGTGCGATCCCCTCCCGCCCCGATCTGGTCACTCCCTACCTGTGGAAAGGCGCCAAGTGGCTGCGCGGGCTGGAATTCATGGCGCGCGACCGCCCCGGTTTTTGGGAGGAAGCCGGTTACCACAATGAAGCGGACGCATGGAAGGAACAGCGCTTTGGATAACCAAAAACGTTGACTTCAAATGGTTTGTCGGGTATTCTTTGAACAACCAGGGTTATAATTTGTTTTAAATGGACCTAAAATCCAATCCGGGAGGCGGTCATGGGCAGCATGAAGGATGTTCTGGCAGTCATTCTGGGCGGCGGGCGCGGGACGCGCCTGTACCCCCTTACCGCAGTTCGCTCCAAACCAGCCGTGCCCATTGCGGGTAAATACCGCCTGATTGACATCCCTATATCCAACTGCATCAATTCCGGCATCTACCGCATTGCCGTTCTGACCCAGTTCAACTCGGTTTCCCTGCACCGTCATATCGCCAACACCTACGTCTTCGACACTTTCCACACTGGCTGGGTGCAGATTTGGGCTGCCGAGCAAACCGTTTCCAGCACAGCCTGGTACCAGGGCACGGCCGATGCCGTGCGCAAGCAGTTATTCGAGATTCGCGCTGCCCGCAGCCCCTACATCCTCATTCTTGCCGGTGACCATCTCTACCGCATGGATTTCGCCCCCATGTTCGAATTCCATCTGCAGCACGGCGCCGACATTACTGTGGCTGTCCAACCGGTTAAAGCCGAGGAGGCGGATAGGTTTGGCATCCTCAAGCGGGCAGGCGACTATCGCATTACCAACTTTGCTGAAAAGCCTAAGGATGAAACCGTAAAAGCCAACCTGGTCAGCCGGGTTGATCCGGTTCGCCCGTTTCTGGGCTCAATGGGCATCTACCTGTTCAAAACAGAAATCCTCATCCGCCTGCTCGAAGAACACTTCGACTTCGACGATTTTGGCGGCGATGTCATCCCTCATTCCATTCAAACTCTTAAAGTGTACGGCTACGATTTCGATGATTATTGGGAGGACATCGGGACAATTCGTTCATTTTACGACACGAACCTTGCCCTCGCCCGACCCAATTCACCCTTCAACTTCTACGACCCGCAGCGCCCGATCTATTCCCACCCGCGCTTCCTGCCCGGTTCATTGATCGAAAACAGCCGCCTGGAAAATGTGATGATTGCCGAGGGCTGCTGCATCAAAAACGCCGAGATACGCAATTCCGTCATTGGCTTGCGCAGCCAAATCCGCGACGGGGTGTTTATTGCCGACAGCATTTTAATGGGCGCCGATTATTATGAAAACATCGGCTGCAGCGATGCTATGGACACTGTGTCCGGTTTAGTACCCATTGGCATCGGGAGCGGCTCTCAGATTTCCGGCGCAATCATTGACAAGAATGCCCGCATCGGTAGAGACGTGATCATTCAAGCCTTCCCGCGTGGCCATGAAGAGGATAATGATGGCTGGGTAGTGCGTGACGGAATTGTGGTGATTCCCAAGGGCGCGCTTATCCCGTCAGGCACCCGCATTACTCCATAACTCTCCGCCACCCTCAACAGCCTTTTTACGTTTGCCCGTATTGCCTCAATGCGGGCAAAACAAATTTTCCCCAGGAGAAACAAAACCTATGACCGTCAAGCCCAGTTCCACCGAACCTGCCAGCCTGCCTGACACCGACCCAAACACTGCCTGGCACAGTCTGGCTTCTGAACAAGTAGTGGAACAACTGCATACCGTACCGCACAGCGGATTGACCAGCGAGGAAGCCGCCCGCCGCCTGGCTGCCTACGGCGCCAATCAATTGGCGGAAGCGCCGCGGCGCACATTTTTACAGATGGTGGCTGCGCAATTAAACAATTTCGTCGTCATTCTGCTCATCGCGGCTGCCTTGATCTCGGCGGTGGTTTCCTATATTGAAAACGAACCTTTCATCGAATCGTTTGCCATCCTGGCAATTGTCATCCTCAATGCCATTCTCGGCGTGGTGCAGGAAAGCCGCGCCGAGCAATCCCTGGCGGCGTTGAAGAAACTGGCCGCCCCCGATGCGCAGGTGTTGCGTGATGGGCGGCGGGTGGTCGTGCCCGCCAGCCAGCTTGTCCGCGGAGATATTCTCTTCCTCGAAGCCGGTAATTTTGTGCCTGCCGATGTGCGCCTGCTGGAAGCCGTCAATCTGCGCGTCGAGGAAGCCGCCCTGACCGGCGAGTCCCTGCCGGTCGAAAAGAACGCCGCCCTGTTGTTCAACAGCGAATCAGCGATTGGCGACCGGAAAAACACTGCCTTTATGGGGACGGTCGTTTCTTATGGGCGCGGGCGTGGCGTGGTTATTGATACCGGTATGCGCACCCAGTTGGGCATGATCGCCGGTATGCTCCAATCGGTTGACCAAGAGGAAACCCCGCTGCAGCGCCGCCTCGACCAGCTCGGCAAAACGCTCGGCTGGGCAGCCCTGTTGATTTGCGCCCTGGTTTTCCTGGCGGGCATCCTGCAGGGCGGCGCGGTGATCGAGATGTTCATGATCGCGGTCAGCCTGGCGATTGCCGCTGTTCCGGAGGGCTTGCCCGCCATTGTGACCATCTCGCTTGCTTTGGGCATGCGCGAGATGGTTCACCGCCATGCACTCATCCGCCGCCTGTCCTCGGTCGAGACGCTCGGCTCCGCCACCGTCATCTGCTCGGACAAGACCGGCACCCTGACCCAGAACGCCATGACCGTCACCCGCCTGTGGGTGGACGGCAGCCTGTACGAGGTCACCGGTTCGGGCTACCACGCCGAAGGTGACTTTCTGCTGGATGGCAAGGCAATTGATTTCACGGAGCATCCCGCCGCCCGCGCCGCCCTGTGGGTGGGCGCGCTCAACAATGACGCGGTTATGGAGCGACTGGACAGTTCCAACGGCAGCACGGATTTTCGCATCATCGGTGACCCGACCGAGGGTGCTATCCTGGTTGCGGCTGCCAAAGCCGGCGCCTTTCCCGAAGATCTTAACCGCGCCTACCCCCGCCTGCATGAAATCCCCTTCGATTCGGAGCGCAAGCGGATGGTCACCATTCACCAGATCCACCAGCCGCGCAGCGAGGACCTTTCCCCCTTTGCCAGCCATGCCGATTGCCGCCAGTATATTGTGCAGGTCAAAGGCGCGCCGGATATCGTGCTCGACCTGTGCAGCCACTTCCAGACCGCTGCCAGCCAGCCTGCCCCGCTCACCGAAACGGCTCGCCGCCAGATTCTGGAAGCCAACGACGCCATGACCCGCGATGCGCTGCGCGTGCTGGGCGTGGCGTACCGGATCGTTTCGGCGTTGCCGGAGGAAATCACCGCCCCGGCGCTGGAAAAAGAGCTGGTATTCGCCGGTCTGATTGGCATGATTGACCCCGCCCGCGAGGAAGTGCGGCCTGCCCTGCAAAAAGCCAGCCGCGCCGGCGTGCGCACGATTATGATTACCGGCGATTACCCCAACACCGCCCGCGCCATCGCCGAGTCGATCGGTCTGCTGCGCCCGGGGCGACAGGTGCTCACCGGCAGCCAGGTCAGTGAGATGGACGACGCCGCCTTGCAGCGCGAGGTGCGCCGCACGGATGTCTTTGCCCGTGTCTCACCCGAGCACAAGATGCGCATTGTGGATGCGCTCAAAGCCAACGGCGAAGTGGTCGCCATGACCGGCGACGGCGTCAACGATGCGCCAGCCATCAAGCGCGCCGACATCGGCGTTTCGATGGGCATCACCGGCACCGATGTAGCCAAGGAAACCGCCGACATGGTGCTGACCGATGACAACTACGCCAGTATCGTCTCCGCGGTCGAGCAGGGACGCATCATCTATTCCAACATCCGCAAATTTGTTTATTACTTGGTTTCCTGCAACCTGGCAGAAATATTCATCATTTTCATCCCGACCGTTTTCGGCCGCTTTCTCTTCCCGGGCGTCGAGCGGGTGCTCACTCCCCTCACCCCGATCCAACTGTTGTGGCTTAACCTGATTACCGACGGCGCGCCGGCGCTGGCGTTGGGCACCGAAAAAGGCGACCCGGACATCATGCAACAGCCTCCCCGCCCGCCCAAGGAGCCGATCATCAATTCTTTTATGCGCACCGGCGTGCTGATTCAGACCGCCGCCATCACCGCTGTCACCCTGATCGCTTTTGGGCTGGGGTTGAAGTACCACGCCGCCGCCGCGGGAACGATGGCATTTTTAACATTGTCGTTTTCCGAACTGCTGCGCGCCTTTACTGCCCGCTCCGAACGTTACCCGCTGCTCAAGATCGGCATCTTTGGCAATAAATGGATGAACCTGGCGGTGTTGTTCTCGCTGGCGCTGCTGCTGATGGTGGTGTATGTGCCTTTTCTTAACCCGGTCTTCCACACCGTTCCGCTCGGCTGGGATGAATGGGTCTTTGTTCTGCCGTTGTTGATCGTGCCCTCGCTCGCCGCTGAAGCCGGAAAATTTTTCATTACCTACCGCGCCCGGCGGGTTGGTGACTGAGCGGCTGGCGGTCCCTGGCAATATGCGCGGGTTTTAAAGCCGCCTGCTCAGCCCGTGCGCATGGTGAGCTTGCCGAACCATGCGCACGGGGGTTAAAGCCGCCGGTTCAACTCATGCAAGTCCTGTGGACTGGCGCAGCCCAGCCGGCTTTCACGACCTGAGGCAGGATTTTAGTCAGCCCGTACACCTCGGCAAGCTCGGTGCACGGGCTGAAAGCACGCCTTGCTAAACTATGCGCGGGCTCATGGTACGCCTGCGCGCCGATCAGGGTATGTCGAAATCTGTGTCGCTCGCAGCGGCGCGCGTGGACGTCATCGCGAGAAGTCGTCAGCCCGACCAAGCGGTCCCCCGCTCTGCGGTGGATTGCTTTACCTGGCAGTCCGCGGCGCTGGAAACCTCCGCAGCTTACCTGGTAGAGAAAAAATCCCGCTGGCGATTTTCCAGCGGGATTTGTGAAATTGATCAATCAATACCGGTTCAGCGCATCCAGCGTCCTGCGCCCTGCACCACCATGCCGGCGCCCAGCAATACCAGACCCAGATTGATGAATAGTCCCTTGAGCAAATCCTGGGTATTGGTGGTCGTGTCGCCGCCGGTTACCGGGATCAGCACCGGGCTATCGGGCGGAGGCGGGGGCGGCAACGTGGGAGGGGGGGTCGGCTGGTCGGTTGGTTCGGGGGTGACCGTTTCGCCGGGCGGCGGGGTATCTACCGGCGTGCGCACGACCGGGGTTTCAGTTACCTCTTCCACCGGGGTTGGGCTGGGCTCGACCGTGTCCTCTGGCGTGGGCGTTACCGGGGTCGGGCTGGGCTCGACCGTGTCCTCTGGCGTGGGCGTTACCGGGGTCGGGGTTGGCTCCACTGTGTCCTGCGGGGTGGGCGTTACCGGGGTCGGGGTTGGCTCCACTGTGTCCTCCGGCGTGGGCGTTACAGGCGTCGCGGTGGGCGTTACCGGGGTCGGTGTTAAAGTATCTTCCGGGGTTGGGGTGAACGTTTCGGTTGGGGTCGGCGTGAAGGTATCTTCCGGAGTCGGGGTGAACGTTTCCGTCGCAGTTGGGGTGAAGGTGAAGGTGGCTGTCGGCGTGGCTGTTTCGGTCGCAGTGGCGGTGAAAGTCGGGGTCGGCGTCGGCAGACGGCACTCATCCTCAGCCTTGATCGGGCGGCACTGGCCCGAGAAGATGACCGTGTCCTCGCCGGGGTAGTCCGGGCGCTGCTGGGCGCGGAAGATGTAGTTGCCCAGCGGGTAGGTGCCGCCGGGCGGGTTGCTGACTGCCAACGGATCGAAGCTCAACGTCGTGCATTGCTGCACGCCCAACGGCGGTACGGTTCCGGAATGGATCACCACGCCGGTGCGGGCGGAACCGCTCTGCCTGAACAGCACCTGGAAAGTGGTGCTGCCCAGCATGGCGGATGCGCCGATATTGCACACGCTGGCTTGAATCACTTCGCAATTGCCTGAGCATACGGTAGTAAATTGCAGTCGAGAGCCGTCCCAATCCGCCTGAACCGGCAGCACCACAACATTCAACAGCAAGCCGGTGATCAAGAAGAGTACCCCCAGAGAATACAATGATAGCGAAATGCGGCGAACAGTTTTCCGTTCCAAATTCCTCTCCATTTTAGATACCCTCCCGATCTTCTTCAGTCTGGGTGTCCCTTGCCAGGTTGGCAGCGATGCTGAACTGGGATTAAAAATGCCCCATGCTGGGGCCGGTTTCGCTACTTGCTCCCCGAAAGCCTCCCCGACCTGCAACCGGGTAAGCGACCATATAAAGACTCTCGGATCATTGCAGCCAGAAAATATCTGGACAAAACAGATAATATTTTTGGTAATTGGATAACAATTACATAAATTATAACGATTGTGATATGAAAGTCAATAGATCTTGGTTTGAATTTGGTGAGTGTATCACTTTATAAAAAAGTTCTAAAATCTTACAATCCGTCAGGGATAGGCGCGCAAATGTGACTTTGGTCACAATCGCGCGCAGCCCGCTTATGGTATTTGTAAACTATAACTGGTTGGTATTTTATTAGCGAGGTTTCCCGCATCATGCCTAAAACCAAAGTCGCACTCTTCGGCGCATCCGGCACCATGGGTTTTCAGGCTTTTCAGACCCTGTGGCAGCGCCGCGACCGTTACGATCTGAGCATCCTCGTCCTGCCATCCGAGCAGCGGCGCAACCCGTTCCTGCCCTGCCAGCGCCAGGCGGGCGTCCCCGCCATTCGCGGCAGCGGCGTTGTCCAGGGGAATGGCTTGAAGATCGTCTGGGGCGACGCCGCCAACTACGCTGATGTCGCCGAGACGATCCGCGGCGCCGACTGGGTGCTGAATGCCATGGCCTACATCTCCCCGCAGGCGGATTACCACCCCGAACTTGCCCAACGGGTCAACCACCAGGCGGTCGTGCACATCCTGGATGCCATCGCCGCCGAGCCGGACGGCGCGCAGCGCATTGCCTACATTCACACCGGCAGCGTCGCCCAAACCGGCAACCGCCCGCCCGGCATCCACTTCGGGCGGGTCGGCGACCCGCTCAAGCCATCCGTGTTCGATTCCTACGCGCTGACCAAGATCGCCGGCGAGCGCTTGGTGCTCGAATCCAGCCTGCGCCGCTGGGCGGTGCTGCGCATGACCTTCATCATGCCCACCCGCTTCCGCGACCTGCTCGCCCTCAACGATCCGATCCTCTTCCACATGCCGCTGGACGCCTGCATGGAGAACATCACCGACCGCGACGCCGGCTTTGGGCTGGCAAATTGCCTGGATATCTCGCCTGATTCCGATTTCTGGCGGCGGGTGTACAACATGGGCGGCGGACCCGCCCTGCGCCTGAGCGCTCACCAGTTTCTCACCCTCATTTTTGACCTGTACGGGCTGCGCCTGAGCGCCTGCGCCGAGCGCAACTGGTTCGCCTTGCGCAACTTCCACATGCAGTACTTTGCCGACAGTCACATCCTGAATGATTACCTCCACCACCAGCGCGATACGCTGGAAAGTTACCTGGATGCCATCCGCGCCAGCACGCCGCCCCTGCTGCGTGCGGCCACGGCGCTGACGCGCCGCGCGCCCGCCTTGCGCGCCCTGGCGGAACGACTGCTCTACGCCGCCCAGCGCCGTGTTGCCGAAAACCATCCCAACAGCCCGCGCCATTGGCTGCTGCAGGGCAACCAACCGCGCATCACCGCTTTTTTCAAGTCGCGCGCCATGTATGACGCCATCCCCGGCTGGCACGCGCCGCTGCCCAACCTTTCGCCCACCCGCGAATCGCCGCCCCTCGCTCACGGCTACGACGAGAACCGCCCGCGCCTGAGCCTGGCAGACCTGCGCCGCGCGGCTGCTTTTCGCGGCGGCGCGTGTCTTTCCTCACGCTGGGACGGCGGTCTGTACGCGCCGCTCGACTGGCGCTGCGCCTTTGGGCATACCTTTAGCGCACGCGCTTACAGCGTGCTCAAGGGCGGGCACTGGTGCCCGCACTGCGTGGCAGCCTGGAACGGCGATGAGCAAGCCCGCCGTAATCCCTTCTTTGCCCAGGTGTGGCACGCCGACCACGATCCGCAGGAAAACCATTGCTACCCGCCCGACTGCATCGAGGACATCCGCGGCGCCGACCACCAGCCGCTCATCCGCCGGACGCGCCGCCCGCTCGCCCGCCCGAGCGAGGCGTAAACTGCCTCCTTAAGCGTGTTTTTCGCCATTCCGGCGTCATTGGGATCGTTGCTTTTTGATTAATTCCGCCAAACGGCACAAAACTTGCAATTTTAACAACCGCAAGGGTTGACTCGCCACGCAAAGGCGTGGTATTCTGTGACCATCGCAGCCTGCTTTACAGATTGAATGCTTTATTGGGACTATTGGCTAAATGAAAATTTCACCGCTCCATGCCCCGCTTGCACGGGGATGCATGGTCATGACCATGCTTGCCTTGATGTTGGCGCTGCCAGCCAGCGTTAGCGGTCAGGAAGCCCAGCCGCCCGCGCCGACCGAAACCGGCACTAGCGCTATTCAAACCACCACCAGCCTCTTCCTGCCGTTGATTTCGTCCTGGCAGCCGCCGCCCGCGCCGCCCTACGCGACCAGCATCTACATTCAAAACCCGACGACTTCCGCGCTTACCGGCTTGGGCTGCGCGCAGGGTACGCGCGACCACAATCTGCCCGGCAGCCAGGACAACCTGATCGTGCTGGCTTTCGGCAAGATGTGGCTGGTCAACGGCGAATACAGGGTGCGCACCTACACCAATCCCAGCAATGGTTTACGATTCAACCTCACCTTCGGCGAGTTAGAAGAGCTGGCAAGAGATTACATCCTGGGTTACCTGGCGTGCAGCGATGGCGTGTCCCTGCTCACCCTGGCAATCGGCGTGACCAACTACGATGACATGAACGTTGACAACAACGTCAACCGTTTTTCCAGCGATCAGGGCTTTCTGCGCAGCACCGCCTACGCTTTCGGGCAGCGCTTTGCCGATCTGGCGCAGCGCCTCAACGCCTGGCTGGCACGGAGCGGCTACCGCGGGCGGGTGTGGACGATGGGCGCCATGGACATCGAATGGTCAGGTCAAGAGTGCAACAATGATAGAACGTATTGCGCCTACTGGTGGAACACGCCCCACGTCACGCGCGGCTGGGTGGACGGCTTCAACGCCAACGACGGCGGTGCGCAAACCTATCTCAACTTTGGCGCCTGCGTGGGCTGCCCGATCGTGCCCAGCCTGACCTGGCGCTACCACCGCGACCTGCCGTGGACGCAAGCCGATGTTTACTACGTCTCCTGGGGCGCGCCGCCGGCTCTGCCGCTGCCCCAAATCTACCGCAACGACGGCTACCTTGCTAAACAATGGCAGGCGGTCAGCCTGTATGGAGACCTTCACCTGGGCGGCGCGATGGTTTTCGCCGGCGTGATGACCCAGTACCAGGCCTGCCAGCAGCGCACCAGCGACTCTTTATGCCCAATTTTGGACAACACCCCCGAAGAGGGCTGGACGCAGATGATGAACGAACTCAACCGCAACGCCAACACCGCTCAGAGCGTGCTGCGCTGGGTGACCGACATCCGCTGGCAAATCCGCTAATCTTAAGGAGATCGCCATGTTTCCTGTTCTCAAATCCAAACGGCGCGGACTGGCTGCCCTGCTCGGGCTGGCATTGCTGATCGGCGCGGGAGTGTACACCGCCGGCGGACAGTTTGACCCGCCTGCGGGCAGCGATTGGGTCTCCGCCAGCATCGCCGACCTGCAGCGCCGCCTGGATCAGTCCGCCAACCCCGCCGAGCAAGCCTTGCTCCGTGAAAAACTCAACCGCCTCGAACCCATCCAGCAAACCCGCCAGCAAGCGGCGGACGTGCAAGCGCTGCCACCCCAGATCGAGGATGTTTGCGCCAATCTGTCCCAACAGGTCGAAACCCCCGCGCCGCGCGAGGAGGGGCTCATCGTCCTGGTGGAGCGCGATTACGAAGACCTGGACCTGCTCGCCGAAAACGGCTGGCAGGGTTGGGTTAATGGCAGTTGGGTGCGCGTATTCGCCGGGCAATCGTTTTTTGGCGGCAGCGGCAGGCTGCTGATCTTTACCGAGAATGCGCCCTTGCACAGTATTGATTTACCAGCCGCCGCCCCGCTGCGCATCGAATCCGCCAGCGGCAGCCGCCTGACCCTCAGCGATGCGCAGGGTGTCCAGTATTTCTTCGATGCCGCCGCGCGGCAATTCCTCTCCGCGCCGGACGAGATCGTTCCCAGTCTGCCGCCCCTGCCGACCTTTACCCCCCAACCCGGCTTCTGCCCGTGATCGACCGGCGCGCCGGATAACTTCCCGCCAGCCAGCCTTCGCTAGCCGCGCTGAGTGGCGCGCATTCCTCCACCGCAGCAACGGTTGCCCGCGCCCTGCGTCTCCGGGCGCGGGCAGCGCGTCCCTGCCTGTCCAACGCCCGCTGGCTGCCGCCAGGGGCGCGTCCCCTGCGCTACAGGCGGGTGGAGTAGTAACGCGATGGGCTGAAGCCCGCGCCGCGCGGCGCGCTCGCTCCGCCGCTGGCGCCGCCCACCAGGTCGAGGAAGGCGTGCGCCACCTCCGGTTGGAAATGCTTGTTTGACTGGTAGCGGATGTAATCCACCACCTGGTGAGGCTGCCAGGCTGCCCGGTACGGGCGGTTGGAACTGAGCGCATCCCACACATCCACCACCGCGAAAATGCGCGCCCCCATCGGGATTTCCTCGCCGCGCAGCCGGCGCGGGTAACCGCTGCCATCCCATTTTTCATGGTGGCAGTAGGGGATGTCAATCAGTTCGTTAAAATGCGGGATCGGGCGCAGCAATTCATAGGCGTACAGCGGGTGGCGGCGCATGATGCGCCACTCGGTCTCGTCCAGCGGAGCGGGCTTGAGCAGAATCGCGTCCGGTATGCCAATTTTGCCAATGTCGTGCAGCTGCGCGCCGCGCCGCACCTGCACCAGATTGTGCCGTTCGACGCCCATTTTTTTCGCCAGTTCCAGTGTCAGGTCAACCACCCGGCTGGTATGGCGCTCGGTGGTGTAATCGCGCAGTTCCAGCGCCCGCGTCCAGCCGTCTATGGTTGCCTCGTAGGTCTGGGTCAGATCCATGTTCGATTTTTCCAGCGACTGCGCCAGCTGCGCGTTCTGGATGGCAATGGCGGCTGTGTTGGCGATCAGACTGAGCAGGGCGGTATCGGTCATCACCCGGAAGCGCGCCGGGCGGTAACTGTGCGCCTGCACCAGTCCAATCACCCTGCCGCGTGCCACCATCGGCACGTACACCCCCGACCGCACCGCCCGCGCCCCGCGCACGAAGGACAGCCGCGCGGTTCCCGGCGGTGCTTCCGCCAGCAGATCATCAATCACCAGCGGCTTGCCGCGGCGAATCACGTCGAACTGGTGCGAGGCGGGCTGCTCCTGCTGGGTTAGCTGCGGCAGCTGGTTGATATTCAACCGGTCTCCTTCGTGTTCTCCGTAGACGCAATTCAGCACGTTGCGCTCGCTATCATGCAGGGAGATGTACACCGTGCACACATCCGGCAGCATCTGGTAAATTGCCGCGCTCAGGCGGCGGTAGATCTCATCCAGGTCGTAGATTTCCGCCAGTGTGCGGCCGACTTCCCCGGCAGCCGCCAGCTTGCTCTCCTGCTGGGAGGGGCGCGAGCGGGTGTCCTCCTTGTGGTAGCGCGTCAAGGTGATCATCAACGCCGCCCGCCCGTTGTAAGTGATGCGCTCAACGCTGGCGTAACTGCGCACCAGTTTGCCATCCCGGGTGAAGATGAATAATTCCAGATTGCGCAATGCGATTTCTTCTTTCATCCGGGCGGCGATTTTCTTCAAGTTGTTTTCCCCCAGTCCAGCCGGCAGGTTGCCATCCCGCTGGTCAATCACCAGGCTGCGCGGGATGCCGATGAGATCACAAAAAGACTGGTTTACTTCCAGGTAGGTGAAGTCGCTGCCGTCGAGCACACAAATGGCGGAGGGCACGGCGTGCACCAGTTGGCGCAGGGCGTACTGGGCATGATGCAAAGCCTGCTCGAAATAGTTCATTGCGGGAGCATTGGTCTTGCGGCGCGGGTAAATGGGTCGTTTCATAAGCCGGGTTCCAGTCCTAATCCGTTTAATTTCCGCTGAGAGAAGCCAGCCGGGCGCCAAAGCGCGCCGGCGCACTGACAAGCGAGCGGTTTTTGGGAGATGTTAAAACCCTACTCACCGAATACCCCCTCATGTCCATGCGGAGCGGTCATTCTGGGTTGTGCACTGTAAATCATCTTAACGGTATAGGTGCAAGGTCAATGCCAGCCTGACTCGGCGCAAACCGCAGGTCAGTCGTGCCATCGGCGGCGCTCTTCTGCCGCCCCGCGCTTTTTTCCATGAACGGAGCAGCGGCTTTAGCCCCGCTCGCCTACAACCTGTTCGCGCAAGCCGCCGGAATCAGCAAGGTTGCCGATTCCGGCGTTCGCCGTTATACTGGCAGAAATTTCTCCGTAAAGGCGATGGGACAATCCGCATAGCGATGAACTCTATTTCCCGATTGGTCTTGCTGGCAACAGGAATACTGGTGTGTGTGTTGTTTGGGCTGGTCTATGGCGCCCAGGTGACGGCATTTTTGGGCGTCTTCCGCGCTGTGCCCGCGCTGGCGCTCGGCGTACTGTTCACCGCCGCCGCGCTGGTGGTATACCTGCGCTGGGACGGCGGGCTGCTGGGCGCGCGCGCAAGCCAGCCGCCCGAAGCAGCGCGCCTGCTCGACCGCGCCGGCTGGCTGGTTGCCCTGCTGGTATTCTTTTTGGTCATCCTGCTGCCGCTCATCCGCTGGCCCTTTTCACCGATCAGCGACGTGCTGCACTGGGACGCCGGGGCGTACCATTTTCCCAAGGCGATCGAACTGTATAAAACCGGCAGCTATTGGGATCTGTCGATTCCGTTCGGCGAGTACCCCAACGGCTACGAATCGCTGCTGGCGTTTGGGCTGCTGGTGACCGGGGACGAAACCCTGTTCGGCAGCGTCCATGCGCTGATTGCGCTGCTGGCGTTCCTGTCGGTCTGGGGGCTGGGCTGGCGCTACACCCGGCTGCCGGGCGGGCTGATCGCCTGGCTGACCCTGTTCATGTTTTTGAGCGGCACGCTGGTGATCGCCAACAATCCGTGGTGGATCGTCAGCGACCAGGCATTCATGATCGGCAAAAACGACCTGTTGACCGCGGCGGTGGTGCTGGCGGCGGTGCTGCACGCGCCGGCCGGCGCGCGCGGCGGGCGCTGGAGCGCCCATCTGCCCGGGCTGGCGTTTTGCACCGCGCTGATCCTGGCGATCAAGCCGGTGGGGGTGTACGCGGTGCTGCCGCTGTGGCTGCCGCTGCTGTACGGCTGGGCGCGCGCGCTGATCCAGCGCCGGTTTACCCGCCGCATGGGGGTGGAGATTTTGCTCTCGGCGCTGGCAACCGTGCCGGCGGCAGCGTGGATCGGGCGCAATTTTGCCGTGATCGGCACCATCTTTCCGCCGGGGGTGTGGGAATACAATGATTGGAGCATTTTCAACAACCTGACCAATCCCTATTTCTACAACTACCTGCCCAGGCTGTTCCTGTTTGTGCTGGGCAGCGTCGGGCTGATGGTGCTGCTGGCGGGCTGGGGCTGGCTGCGCGGGCGGGGAAGAAAAAACGAACCGCCAGGCGGGCATTTCCTGGCAGGTTGGCTGAATCTGCCCACCCTCAGTCAGGCATTCACCCTGCTGGTGCTGCTTGTCTCGTTCGCGCTCACGCCGCAAACCGCTTTCTACGGCAGCAACCAGCAGCCCACCCAGATCGGCTGGCGCTTTGGCATTGCCCTGCTGGCTTACCTGTTCGTCCTGTTCCTGGCGGTGGGCGAGCCGCTGCTGCAAAAACTGTTGGCATTGGTCAGCCGCCCGCGCGGGCTGTGCTATGCCGCAGCGGCGCTGATCGCAGCGCTGGGCGCGGCGGTCTTCCTGCCCAACCGCGACCTGCTGCGCATCTACCCCGGCAACGATATCGTGCTGCGCGACCAATTCCGCGAAGCGGTGGGGGTGGACGGGTTTTTTTCGGCTTACGATTACGTGCGCCGCAACATCCGCGACTCGGTGGTGCAGATTGATCACGGCTTGATGTATTACGTGTACGGCGAAAACTTCACCAACCGCCCGACCAAACTGCACTATCCGCTCGGGCTGGAAGACAGGGTTGCCCAGCGCGACCCGCAGTATTACGTCACGTTTTGCGCCGATTTTTGGAGTTACCAGCCGGAAGAATGCCCGCCATTCCTGGATTCGCCCGCCTTCCTGGAACGCTGGCAACTGCGCTACCAGGACGATTTCGGGCGGGTCTACCAGCGAAAACCGTAACCGGTTACTTCGCGGATTCTGGCTGGTTTTGCCTGCTGGAGTCCGCACCGCCGGGCTTGACCAGCAGACGGATCAGCCCGCCGGTCAGCAGGAAGCCGCTGGCAAGGTAAAACAGGTGGAAGGTGAACGGCAGCGGTAATCCCGCCAGCAGCTCGGTCAATGCGGCGGTTCTTGCCAGCGGGAGGGATAACCCCATGCCCAACAATCCCCAAACAAGCCAGGAAACGCCTCGCAGGCGGGTGGCGCGGCGCGGATGGAACAGATCGTACAGTCCCAGCCCAACCAACAGCGCGAACGCCAGGCGGGTTGCCCCTTGCAGCCACCAGTATAATAAGCCATTCTCCAACCACAGGTCGCGCCGCAGCAGCATTTCCACGCGGTCCAGTCCCAGTGCCGCCAGCAGCATCCACAACGGGATCAATCGGTTAATCCACGCGATGATTCTTTGGAACATCAACAACTACCCCAGCTGCCGCCGGCTACGCCGGATCGCTGCCGGCGCGCAGCGCCGGCAACAATTTACCGGCGGCGAGCAAGATCAGCAGCACGCCGCTTAAACTGGTATAGGAATTGAAGAGGTAAGAAACGCTGGCGAAGGCTGCTTGCGGCGGCAGCAATGGATAGAGCCAGGCGTACAACCCGGCAAGCAGCAGCAAAATCAGCCCTGGCAGCCCGATTTCGCGCCGCCAGGTATACCGGCTGACGGCAGCGGCAATCGCGACGAAAACCAGGCTGCTGAACGCCATCAGGGCGAGGTTGGGGAACAGGATGAAGTCGGCTGCCAGCGACAGGCGCGCCATCCGCACGAGCTGGTCCAGCCCGTAACTGGCAAGTGGAAACAGGAGCAGCAGCCAAAAGGTGGGGGTTTTCATTAGTTATCCTGACGATATTTTCTCAAAGACGACGAAATTTTAAAGACACACTAACGTCCCTTGTCCTAAACCAATACAAAATTGTAATGTCCAAGAACTATTGCCTCGAATTAATTGGCTATATAGGTGGGCCGAATGGTTTCCGACCTCGTCTTGCATGTTTATGAAAACCCCTCGCCATGAAGGGTATGTATAGTAATAAGTATTCAGAGTGGGAATGCCAACCCAGTATTGGTAGCTTGTAGAATAAGGTGTTCCATGCTCACTCAAACCGGCAACGCCTGGTCTGATGTATGAATTCCGAATACTCACAGTATTATCAGATTTTTCCCACATGGCGGAATAATTATCAACCGCGACATACTTAATACCATTAATGAATTTCTCTCTGAAAGCCATTCTGAGGGTTGCTTTCACGGCATATGTACTATCCCACTTAGAAACACTCTTCAGGTACGAAGAGGCGATCGTTACTTCGTAATCGACAATTTCGCGGTCCGCAACCCTTCCGTATCGAACAATAACGGGTAATTCGACCATTTTTCCAGTGTCTGTTTGCCTGAGAAGGGCTACAACTTGCTCCGTGGAGGTGCCTTTTAGTGTGTTGCTAGCCCAAACATTAGATTGAGGAATTATTATTAGAACAAATAAAACCAGTGATAGCATAAAATGCAGAGCCTTTTTTCCAGCATTTTGAAAAACTGATCTGACCGCTTTGTGATTTGCTGGATTTGACGCAAAATTCTCAATTGCCATCAAACAGCGTTTCTTCATTTTGATTTCTCCTTTTTAGCAAAACGCATTTATTTGTTATGTATAAATTATAAAGAAGAAAATTCGTCTATACAAGTGCCGCCGGTCATGCCGCCGCCATGACTTTGACCCTATCCGCGCACCGCGATTTCCACGCCGTTCTGCGCCCAATGACACAGCCGCCCGGCGGCGTTCCGCTCAAGAGGGCAGCACGAGAATCCAGCGGTCAGGCGATCCCGGCGTGATTTGGATTGTAATTCAGCGGAAACATGCTTTAATACAAGTGTGATCGCAGAAGATTTCTATGCTGACGAGCGCGAGGCGATGGTGCGCGAGCAGATCGAGCGGCGCGGACTGCGCAACCCGCGCCTGCTGGCGGCGCTGGGCAACGTGCCGCGCCACCGCTTCGTGCCGGATGCGCTCCGCCCGCGTGCCTATGAGGACGGTCCCCTGCCGATCGGCATGGGGCAAACCATTTCACAGCCGTACATCGTCGCGCTGATGACCTCGCTGCTGGCGCTGCAAGGGGGCGAACGGGTGCTGGAGGTGGGCAGCGGTTCCGGCTACCAGGCTGCCATTCTGGCGGAACTGGCGGCGGAGGTGCACTCGGTGGAGCGGCATGCCGGGCTGCTGCAACGGGCGGCGCAAACGCTGGCCGAACTTGGCTACGGCAATGTTCATCTGCACGGCGGAGACGGCAGCCTGGGCTGGCAAGACGCCGCGCCGTATGACGCCATAATTGTCACCGCCGCGGCTGCCGCGCCGCCCCCGCCGCTGCTGGAACAACTTGCCGAAGGCGGCCGGCTGGTCATCCCGGTCGGCAGCCGCACGGATCAGGTGCTGCAAGTGTGGAGCAAGCAAGGCGGAAAACTGGATTTCGAAAGCATCATCCCGGTCAGTTTCGTTCCCTTGCGCGGCAGATATGGCTGGAGCGAGCAGGAGTGGGAACGCTACGAGGTGGACGACTGGTTTTGATGCGGGAAGGGCTGGGCGGCGAACCAGCGGCGCACAAATTCGATCTGAAAGCGGTAACCGTCGCCGTGCGGCTCGACCAGGTCGCGCCGCAGCAGGTCTGCCAGCCCGCGTTCGAAGGTCAGCGGGAAGGAATGCTGCCATTCCTGCGCCGGAATGACCGCGTGTTCTCCGCGGCGCGCCAGTCCGACCGCCATTTCGGCGGCGATGGGATGGATCTGAGTGTGATACAGGTCGCTGAAGAAGAACACATTGCTTGCCAGCGCTCGTTCGGCGGCGATGTGGACATCCTGCGGGCGGACGTGAAAGCGCATTTCCAGCGGCTGCTCGTTCTTGAGCAGCACCAGTTCGAAGCACAGCGACTGCACCAGGTAGGGATGCCCGCGCGTGAGCGCGTAGATCTGCGCACTAACCCCCGGAAGGTAGGTGAGCGGAAAATCCTTGACCGGTTTTTCGATCAGCGGGAGGGTCTCCTGCTCGGTGAGGTGCTCGATTTTCAGCACGCGCGCGTTGATCAGAAAGTCATGCCAGAGTGGCATCTCATCCGGCAGGTGGGTGCCAGTCAGCAGCAATTTGAAGTGCGCGTGGTGCTGAACCGTGTGGCGGGCAAAAGCCAGATAGACGCGGGCGGTATCCAGCTGCGCGCTCATTACCCCTTCCAGACTTTCGAATTCATCCAGCGCCAGCAGCAGGGTCTGGCGGCGGGATTGCAGTATTTTTTCGGCGGCATTGACCCATTGGTTGAGTTGAGCGTAGATGCTCCCATTGGTATCGCTGCGCCCGAACGGCGGCAGTTCCAGGTTGCGGTAGCGTAATGCGGATTGGCGCACCAACGCGATGATTTCGGGCAGCAGTTCGTTACTGTCACGGTAGCCCACCAGTCCCTGGCAGTCGGCAAAACAGGGTACGATGCTCGAGGAGAGAAAATGGCTCAGGTTGAGCAGCAGCGAGGTTTTACCCATCCGGCGCTGCCCGTACAACAGCAATGGCGGGCAGCGCGGGTCAGCAAGCAGTCGCCCCAGGCGTTCGATGATCTCGCTGCGCCCGACGAACAGGGATTGCCGTTCGCTGAGCGGCATGCCACAGATGTACGGGTTGGGGATTTCTTGCGGGTACTGCGCGGCGGCGCTGAGCGATTCGAGGTAATTGGAAAGGATGTGGTTCCAGCGGTGGATAATGGGGGTGAATCGCTGCGCGGCGGGGGCGGCGCTGATCACCAGTTCACTTTGCAGCAGCGATAACCTGTCGCGCACGGCGCCCAGCCCGATGCGGGTCTGGTAGGGGGTGGATTGCTTGAGGGCGTGGCCGGCGTCCTGGCTGATGTTGTTCAGCGCCGCCAACAGGGTGGAAACCGGTCCTTCCAGCAGCCCGGTGGCGATGTACTGGCGGGCAGCGGCAATCGCGCGCACATCCGCGCAGGCTTCCAGCTGGCGGGCGGTGCGTTCGATCTGCACGCGCTGCACGGCGCGGCGCTGCGGGGTGACCGCCAGCCGGGCGAACACCTCCTCCACCTGGCTGGGTTCGCGTTCCGCCAGCAGCAGCAGGTATTCGTCCAGGTCGGGCCAGACAAAACGCTGCTTTTCATCCCAAAACGCAGCGTGGTAGCGCAGCCAGCGCAGCCCGGAGCGGCGGTTGTGGTCGAGATTGAGCAGCAGGTTATTCCAGATGGCAACGAACGGGAACCAAACTACCGGTCGCCAGATGGAAAGCGACAGGCACAGCACCAGGATCAGGAAAGAAACCACGATAAATTGCGGATTATGTTCATAATTCAAAAGGACATGTGGACCCAGCGCGGTCCACCCCGCGCCGGAGACCAGCGCGGCGGCAATCGCGCCGGCGTTCGCGCCGCCGATGCGGCTGGTCAATGTGCTGGTCATGCCAAACAAAAAGGGGATGAACGCTCCGCCGAGCATTCCAGCCGAAAAAAACATCACGGGTGAGGCGCTCGACTGAGACATCATGCCGATATAGCCGACCGCCATCCAGAGGGTCAGCAGGGCAGCCGGCGCCAGCAGGCGCGCGCCGCTTTGGCGGCTGCTCAGGCGGAATCCAATCCAGACCGAGCCGATTACAATGGGCAGCCCCAACACAGCCTGGAGAATCAGCGATTGAGCGTTGAGGGCATTACCAATCATAAATGGTGACGGGGTGTTTTGCAGTTCACCCGAGGCAATTACCCAAAAGGCGCTGATCACCCCGGCGGCAACCAGCAGTCCGGTCAGCAGCCCAAACAGGCAGCGCAGAATGGATGAGCGCCGCTGGGACGGATTGAGATTGATCAGGGTCGCGCCCGCCAGCCCGGCTGCCAGAGAAGAGTACAGGAAATAGATGTCTCCTTGTAGTGATAGATTGCCCATCCCGACGCCGAGGAAAAAGCCGAACACCAACCCGGCGGCAACCCCGCTGATCAGCGCGGCGCTCAGGCTGGCGCTTAGCGCGTAGCCGAAGCCGATTGCCAGGTTGAGCGGCAGATTCGAAAAGTCTCGCACAAATACCAACTGGATTAAGTAAACCGTGATGACCGCCAGCAGAGATTGCACCAGCCAGGTGTGGATCATGAAACGAATCAGCAACGGGTTGCGGCGCTGAGCGGGGGTCAATTCGATCAGGGTAAAGTTGGCGGGCAGGCTGGGATCAATCTGCGCCAGCCAGCGCTGCCAGGCGGACGGATGCACCAGCAGCCAGAAGAGCAGGCGCAGCGGTGAAATGAGGTGGGGGCGGGCAGGATCAGCGCTCATGCGGTTTCAAGCAAATACTGGTAGGGTTGTATGTTCGCCAGGGCATCGTTTTTCCAGCCATCGCCGGTCTGGTTTTCTTCCAGCGCCACCAGGCGGGTGCTGCACAGGATCTGCAGCAGGGCTGGCCAGCGCCCCGATTGGATCAATATCCATTCCACGTCCTGCGGCGGGAAGGGCAGCGGGCTGGAGGCAATTAATTCCAGCGCTTCGGCGTCGCTCAACGGGGTGAGGTGAATCAGGTGCCCGAAGATGTTGAGGAAGGGCGAGGGTTTGCTGCTGTCCTGAATGACCGGCAGTTTGTTTTGGGCAGCGATGACGAACGCCAGTTTTCCGTCGGTCAGGTTGGAGGACAGCGAGCGCAGGCTCCACCACAACTGCTGGGTGAATTCCGGGTTGCTGAGCGCAATCTGAATCTCGTCCAGCAGGACGACGGTCGGATTGACCAGATAGCGGCAGACGATATCCACGAACTGGATCAGGTCAACGCTGGGCGGAGCAGGAAAATTCAACTGGTTGAGCATATAGCGCAGGAAACCTTCGCGGTGGCACACGCGCGGATCCTGAAAGTCAACGTACACCCAGCGATAACGCTGCGGTTCATTCAGCCAGGCCTGGTACTGCGCGGGGCGCAATTCGGCTGGCGGTGTGCGGCTGATTTTATGCAGGTAATGAAGCAGAGAAGTCTTTCCGCTGCGGGAGAGCCCGGTGATGGCGGTGTTCTGCATCAAGGCGGCGTTGAGCGCGGTGAATATGCGGCGCAGTTCGCGCGAGCGCCCAAAAAACTGGCGTGGTTTAAGGATTGGCGGACCGACAACGAAGGCAGCCTGCGGGGTAGCGTTTTCCTGCGGGGCGCCGGCTTCGCCCGGTTCTGCGGGGAAAATTTGGCGGACGAGAGTCTCGATGGCGGGGTGTCTGCCCCGGTCAAGAAAGGCGCGCAATGCGGTTTCGCTTTCCCAACCATTCCGCCGGGCAATAACGCGCGCCAGGTTTTCCACGTCTTCCAGGTGGGCGGGAATGCGTTGATGATACACCCAGTATTGCACCGCGCTGCCGCCCTGGCGCCCAATGGCATAGCCGATTTCATCAAATATGGCTTGGCGGGTCTTGTTTTCCAAAAAAGCGATTCGATGAATGGCGCGTTGCAACAGTTCACTGAAGCGGGCATCGCCGGGGGGCATACAGGTCCTCTATACTAAATTGTAGTGATTTTGGAGCGCAACTACATACTCTTTTGAGTGTTTTCTAAGTATATTATACCTGTATTTTAAAGCCCCGCATTGCTTTTGGTTTTATGGGGTGATTTTTTTGATCATTTCGTTCTGCTGCCGACGACTTCAGGGGATCGCGCAGAAGAAATAACTCTGGCAATGGGGATAATGCCGGAGTTATTTCTTTAATTATTCCTCGCTTTCAGGCTGCGGGGTGGGGATCTCGGTGCCCGGACCGTACTCAAAAATTGCCTGCCAGGGTTGATAGCGGGTAAATATCCGGTCGCTGAAGTAAACCTGCCCGTCGCGATGCACCGTGCGGCTGACGGTTACCTCGGCGCCTTGGGCTGCCCAATCCACCTGTTTGATTTCGCCCTGCGCCAGGTCCGGGTTTTCTTTGTAAAGCGGTTCGGGCGGTTCAATGATGTTGACTGGTCCGGTGGTGCTCCATTCGACGCTGCGCCCGTCGGAGGTGGAATAGAACTTCCAGGTGATGCTGCTGGCGCTGGGGTTGACGTAGGTTTCCATCAGCAGCCAGTAAGGAGTGTCGTTGCTGAACTTGAAATCAACGATTGGGACGAAAACCGCCGCGTCCAATCCGGCGAGCGAAGCGTCAATGCGGTTGCCTTGGGTTTTCTCGTAGAAACTGACCCGGTAGGCGTGGGGATGGCGTTCGACGATGGGGAAACCGCCAAAAAATGCGGCGCGGAACAAGGTGGTGCTGACCTGGCAAATGCCGCCACCAATGCCCTTGATTGTGCGCCCGCCGAGAATGATGAGCGCTTCGGCGTAACCGTTATCCAGGCTGATGTTGCCCAGTGCATCTGCCATCGAAAAGGTTGCGCCAGGGGGTACCAATAAACCATGAAAACGCCGGGCGGCGGTTTGGATATTCTGTACCCGTTCGCGGCTGGAACCGTAGAAGAAGGTGGACTGCTGGATGACTAACTCGGTGATGCCCAGACTCTCGGCTGTGGAGTCGTCAGTGACCGGCGGGTTGGTGAAATCGAATACCAGCGGAATGGTGTGTTGATCCTGCTTTAGTCCTTCGTGAATGGCGTGCAGGGTGGCTTCAACGTTGAGCGTTCTGCCAATCACCGCCGGTTCGAGCAGGTCGAGCTGGCGTGTTTCGTCATTGAAGATGAAGCGGGCGTTTTGCGGGTAGGCAAGCAGATTGGGCGCCAGGTTGGAGAGGAAGGTGAGCAGCATCTCACTGTTCAGGGCGACCTCGAATTGCTCGCCGTTGCTGCCGCGCACCCGTTCGATGGTCAGCATCGAGGCAAGGATGGCGCGGTCAAACGTCCACGGGCTGCCGGGGGCAGCCAGCCCTTCCGGCATGGTCAGGGTAAGCGGCTGGCTGAGGATGCGCCGGGCGAACTCGGCTTGCTGGCTGGCATCCAGGATGACCGGCGGGGTTTCCTTGACCACCAACGGCACCACGCCTTCCTGAAAGGATTGAGCCTGGGCGGCAACCAGCGCCAGCGAGGCGTCAATATCCAAAGTGCGCCCGATCACGCCGGAACGGACGATGACTTCTCCGCCCTCCAAGCCGAGATTGGCTTCGATCACCGGGCGGTTGATCTGAGCGGCAATGCGAGTAAGGTAGGCGTGGGTCAGGCGTTGGTCGAATAAGAGCACCGGCGCCTGGGACTTGCCCGCGAAGAAGGTGGTGAACTGCTCGTCGAGGCGCTGGAATAGCCCGCCTTGCCTGCCCACCTGGTAGGCGGCAGCGGCGGAAGCGCCCGGATCGAGAAAGAGCCCCAATTCTTGAGGGGTGGCAATCCAGGCATGTGGATCATCCTGAAGGAGAATACGCCCTTGTTGGGGGAAGGTGATGCCGGCGGCAATTTTTTCAGCGGCTTCAACAGAGGTCAGCCCGCTCATATCAATACCGGCAACCCGTACGCCGGGAAAAATACGCCCGGAGAACCAAATCTGGAAAGCCAGAATCAGGAAAATGGTCATGCCGGCAAAGCAGAGCATGGAAAACACAAGTCCAGCCAGGATCTGATCGCTCAGACTGCGTTGGGATGGGTAACTCAGAGTCGAGGTTGCTTTCATGTTGAAAATTATAAC
The DNA here is from genome assembly GCA_039666315.1 of Bellilinea sp. Lineage (GTDB taxonomy): Bacteria > Chloroflexota > Anaerolineae > Anaerolineales > Anaerolineaceae > Bellilinea. The sequence continues at coordinate 440,866 of JAVSME010000002.1, forward strand.
ATTCCAAAAGCGTGGAGTAAAACGCACGGAAGCATATCCAGGCGCAAGAAGAAGACGCATTTTGCGGGCAATTGGTTCCGGTTGCAAGGAATGTTCCCGCAGTAAAAAAGATGACTTATGGGAATTGGTCTGCGAATCCCTTGACAGATAAGAGGATCGGAGTATAATCCAGCCCGTTGCCTGAAAAGGCAGCCGGGTCTAGCAAAAGAGCAGACCGCTGAAAACCAAATACGCCACTTCCGAAGAATTTACGGAAAAACCCTTGACAACCCGGAATGGTTTGGGTACAATGTAAGTCCCAAACTGTGAAGAGGTCTTGCTGATCAAGCAGATCGATAACAATTGAAGACGGGTTGGTGAAAGAGGGAACTGACCTGGCAAGGACGTCGAGAGATGCGCCGGTGTTGACCAAAGAGTAACGACGAGGAAAACATCGGCGATTTTATCGCCCAAAACCTGACCAGCGTCAGAGGAGTAAGGACTGGCCCTCGGAAGCAAGCGGAACCTTAACAACTGAAGAGTGATAGGAAGGATAGCCAAAGAAAGAGAGCTCTGTTCAATTTCCGTAACGAACACCTGAAAAGGTGATATTTTTGCGGAGAGTTTGATCCTGGCTCAGGATGAACGCTGGCGGCGTGCTTAATACATGCAAGTCGAACGGAGGTTGTAGTAATACATCCTTAGTGGCGAACGGGTGAGTAACGCGTTGGTGACCTGCCCCGAAGTGTGGGATAACAGCTCGAAAGGGTTGCTAATACCGCATGTGATCATCTGGATTAGATGCCGGATGATTAAAGACGAAAGTCGCTTTGGGAGGGGCCTGCGTCCCATCAGCTAGTTGGTAGGGTAAAAGCCTACCAAGGCGATGACGGGTAGGGGACCTGAGAGGGTGGCCCCCCACAATGGAACTGAAACACGGTCCATACACCTACGGGTGGCAGCAGTAGGGAATATTGGTTAATGGGCGAAAGCCTGAACCAGCAACGCCGCGTGCGCGATGACGGCCTTCGGGTTGTAAAGCGCTTTTTGAAGGGAAGAGGAAGGACGGTACCTTCAGAATAAGTCTCGGCTAACTACGTGCCAGCAGCCGCGGTAACACGTAGGAGACGAGCGTTATCCGGATTTACTGGGCGTAAAGCGCGTGCAGGCGGTTCAGCAAGTTGGATGTGAAAGCTCCCGGCTTAACTGGGAGAGGTCGTTCAAGACTACTGGACTAGAGAGTGGTAGAGGGAGGTGGAATTCCGGGTGTAGTGGTGAAATGCGTAGATATCCGGAGGAACACCAGTGGCGAAAGCGGCCTCCTGGACCATTTCTGACGCTCAGACGCGAAAGCTAGGGTAGCGAACGGGATTAGAGACCCCGGTAGTCCTAGCTGTAAACGATGTAGACTTGGCGTTGGTGGGTTCAAATCCATCAGTGCCGAAGCAAACGCGATAAGTCTACCGCCTGGGGACTACGGCCGCAAGGTTAAAACTCAAAGGAATTGACGGGGCCCCGCACAAGCAGCGGAGCGTGTGGTTTAATTCGATGATACACGAAGAACCTTACCAGGGTTTGACATGCAAGTGGTAGGGATCCGAAAGGTGACCGACCCTTCGGGGAGCTTGCACAGGTGCTGCATGGCTGTCGTCAGCTCGTGTCGTGAGATGTTCGGTTAAGTCCGCTAACGAGCGCAACCCTCGCTGTGTGTTATACGTGTCACACGGGACTGCCGGTCTTAAACCGGAGGAAGGTGGGGATGACGTCAAGTCAGCATGGCCTTTATATCCTGGGCTACACACACGCTACAATGGCCAGTACAATAGGTTGCGAAACCGCGAGGTGGAGCCAATCCCCAAAGCTGGTCTCAGTTCAGATTGTAGGCTGCAACTCGCCTGCATGAAGATGGAGTTGCTAGTAACCGCAGGTCAGCCATACTGCGGTGAATACGTTCCCGGGGCTTGTACACACCGCCCGTCACGTCATGGGAGCTGGTAACACCTGAAGCCGGTAGCCTAACCCGCAAGGGAGGGCGCTGTCGAGGGTGGGACTGGTGACTGGGACGAAGTCGTAACAAGGTAGGTGTACCGGAAGGTGCGCCTGGATCACCTCCTTTCTAGGTAAACGAACAACCCTTTGCGAAGGGAAGTTCTACACCTGACAAGGTAAAAATCCTCGCCACGGTAGGCGAGGTCGGAGCACTCGATCAGCTCCTTCCTGTCACTCCTCAGTTGTTGAGGTTGCGAATTAACAATCGAGAGGGCCTTTAGCTCAGTTGGTTAGAGCGCGCCTCTGATAAGGGCGAGGTCTCAGGTTCGAGCCCTGAAAGGCCCACCTGCACCAACCGAGGTGTACCCTGCACGGGGATGTAGCTTAGTTGGGAGAGCGCCGCCTTTGCACGGCGGAGGTCAGGGGTTCGAATCCCCTCATCTCCACTAAGCACCAGAAGATTGAAACGGAGAGTGCGTGAGAGTAAGTAGAACGAGTACGATGATCGCTTGACACAAAATACAGGCGAAGCCGCAAGGGAAGATGACAACCCGGCGGTAAGCCGGGTTGACGTGTGTCTTAACAAAAGAGACGTTGAAGGGTGCTGAGCGCTCCTGACAGAAAGATGTGAGGGTCGCTCCGCGCTGGTCAACAGCGCAAACCGAACCTTAATAACCGAATAGTATGTAGGCTAAATTAAAGTAGTCAAATAACAATTTCGGAACGAATGAGTTCTGAATTCTCCGCATCACGTGCGGAAGCTACTAAGAGCTTATGGTGAATGCCTTGGCGCCAAGTGCCGATGAAGGACGTGGGTCACTGCGATAAGCCTCGGGAAGCCGTGAACAGGCGTTATATCCGGGGATGTCCGAATGGGGAAACCCGCCGCTGCGAACCAGCGGTATCCTGCACTGAACACATAGGTGTAGAGAAGGGAACCTGGGGAACTGAAACATCTAAGTACCCAGAGGAAAAGAGACCATTCCCTGAGTAGTGGCGAGCGAAAAGGGAAAAGCCCAAACCATTCCAGCTTGCTGGAATGGGGTTGTAGGGCCAGGCAGATGGGAGTTACAAAACAAACTGTTAGCAGAATGGTGTGGGATAGCCAACCAAAGAAGGTAACAGTCCGGTACGCGAAAACGGTTTGTCTCCCGCCTGGTACCTGAGTACTGCCGGGCACGCTAATCCGGCAGGAAGCTGGGGAGTCCACTCTCCAAGGCTAAATACACTTGGCGACCGATAGTGAACAAGTACCGTGAGGGAAAGGTGAAAAGTACCCCGGCGAGGGGAGTGAAATAGAACCTGAAACCATAAGCTTACAAGCAGTCGAAGGGCTAATGGCGGGCCGGTGCCCCGGTGAAAGCCGGGTGCGCGCCGCTATGCCTGACGGCGTGCCTCTTGGAGAATGAGCCTGCGAGTTAATCTTTGTGGCGAGGTTAAGGGAGTGACACCCGGAGCCGTAGCGAAAGCGAGTCTGAATAGGGCGCCCCAGTCGCAAGGATTAGACCCGAAACCGAGTGAGCTACCCATGGCCAGGGTGAAACGAGTCTAACCGCTCGTGGAGGCCCGAACCTACTAACGTTGCAAAGTTAGGGGATGAGCTGTGGGTAGGGGTGATATGCCAAACGAACTCGGAGATAGCTGGTTCTCCCCGAAATAGCTTTAGGGCTAGCGCTATGCGTTTAGCACCGGAGGTAGAGCACTGAATGGGCTAGGGGGCTTAGAGCTTACCAACCCCAATCAAACTCCGAATGCCGGTGCTTCAGAGCATAGTAGTCGGACTACGGGTGATGAGATTCGTGGTCGAAAGGGAAACAGCCCAGATCATCGGCTAAGGTCCCCAAATTCAAGCTAAGTGGGAAACGATGTGGGGTTACTTGAACAACCAGGAGGTTGGCTTAGAAGCAGCCACCCTTTAAAGAGTGCGTAATAGCTCACTGGTCTAGTGATCCTGCGCGGAAAACTTAACGGGGCTAAGCTTGATACCGAAGCCATGGGCTTCAGCAATTGCTGGAGCGGTAGGGGAGCGTTCTGTCTGCAGTGAAGGTCGACCGGAAGGACGGCTGAAGCGGACAGAAGTGAGAATGCAGGCATGAGTAGCGTAAAACACGTGAGAACCGTGTTCGCCGTATGTCTAAGGTTTCCGACGCCAGGTCAATCCGCGTCGGGTTAGTCGGGTCCTTAGCCGAGGCCGAAAGGCGTAGGTGATGGGCATCCGGTCAACATTCCGGAACCGCTTAAGAGGAGTGATGGAGGGACGCAGCGAGGTAGGCCAGCCTGTGATTGGTCGTGCAGGTGCATGGTGTGTCAGGCGTTGAGGTCTGTAGGAAAATCCGCAGACTGAGCTGAGACACCGTGGCGAGTCTCCAAGGCATAAGTGAGTTGAGCCTTGCTGCCGAGAAAAGCTTCTAAACGTTGAGTCTTAAGCGCCCGTACCGCAAACCGACACTGGTAGACGGGTAGAATATACCAAGGCGAACGGGAGAACCCTCGTTAAGGAACTAGGCAAATTAGCCCCGTAACTTCGGGAGAAGGGGTGCCTTTCGACGTGAATGAACAATGAGCGTTGAGGGGTCGCAGTGAAAGGGTCCTAGTGACTGGTTACCAAAACCACAGGTCTCTGCAAAGCCGAAAGGCGATGTATAGGGGCTGACGCCTGCCCAGTGCCGGAAGGTTAAGGGGAGAGGTTAGCGCAAGCGAAGCTTTGAACCGAAGCCCCGGTGAACGGCGGCCGTAACTATAACGGTCCTAAGGTTCTTGAAGCGAGCCTTAGTAAAACCGAACTATATGCGGGAAACTCCTCCTACAGCCGCGCGGTACTCGTCCGAACTTGCTTCGGGCAGTAAAAATCCGCCGGACATGGGGACAATCCGCAGGAAAGACTTCCAGAAAGGCAATCGAAATGGAAGAATCCTCAGAGACTTTACGTTCGGTCTCGCAATCGAGACTGGAAGCGCAATGGGTGGTTGGGTTCGTCGATGGCGAGGGATGCTTTTATGTGGGGATCAATCCTCACCCGGAAATGGCTGCCGGTTTTCAGGTCTTGCCTGAATTCACGGTGGTACAGCACGAACGCGATATTCAATTGCTTTACGCGCTGAAAGAATTTTTTGGGTGTGGGGTGGTCCGCCGCAATCACGCTGATCGGATGGCTTACCGGGTGCGCAACTTGACGCACCTGCGCGAACGGATCATTCCGTTCTTCGAGAAACATCCGCTCAAGTCCAAAAAACAGGTGGATTTTATGAAGTTTCGTAAGATCATCCTGCGGATGGAACGTGGGGAGCATCTCCAAATGGAAGGCATCGAACGAATTCGCGCCATAGCGCTCCAAATGAACACCAAGCGAGAAAGATAAAGTCCGGCTCTCCTGGAAACAGGATGAGATCAACCGAGCGAAATTCCTTGTCGGGTAAGTTCCGACCCGCACGAACGGCGTAACAACTAGGACACTGTCTCAACGAGGGACCCGGCGAAATTGAAATGGCTGTGAAGATGCGGCCTACCCGCAGCAGGACAAAAAGACCCCGTGGAGCTTTACTGCATCCTGGCATTGAGTTTGGGCATTGTCTGTGTAGGATAGGTGGGAGTCTATGAAACTGGGGCGCCAGCCTCGGTGGAGACGCCGGTGAAATACCACCCTGATGATGTTTAGACCCTAACCCCACACCGTGATCCGGGTGGGGGACCGTGCCAGGTGGGCAGTTTGACTGGGGCGGTCGCCTCCTAAAAGGTAACGGAGGCGCCCAAAGGTTCCCTCAGGGTGAATGGAAACCACCCAAAGAGTGTAAAGGCATAAGGGAGCTTGACTGCAAGACCAACGCGTCGAGCAGAGTCGAAAGACGGGCTTAGTGATCCCACGGTACTGAGTGGAAGGGCCGTGGCTTACCGGATAAAAGCTACCCCGGGGATAACAGGCTGGTGAAGTCCAAGAGTTCATATCGACGACTTCGCTCGGCACCTCGATGTCGGCTCATCGCATCCTGGGGCTGTACAAGGTCCCAAGGGTCGGGCTGTTCGCCCGTTAAAGCGGTACGCGAGCTGGGTTCAGACCGTCGTGAGACAGGTCGGTCTCTATCCGCTGTGGGCGTAAGGGATTTGAGAGGAGCTGCCCCTAGTACGAGAGGACCGGGGTGGACAGACCTCTGGTGTGCCAGTTGTCGTGCCAACGGCATCGCTGGGTAGCCATGTCTGGCAGGGATAACCGCTGAAAGCATCTAAGCGGGAAGCTCGCCTCAAGATTAGATCCCTGTTTTCCCGCTAAGGGAGTAAGGTCGCAGGTAGACTACCTGCTTGATAGGCGGCGTGTGGAAGCGCAGCAATGCGTTGAGCTAAGCCGTACTAATGACCGAGGGCTTTGCGCGTGGTGCGGAGAACTCAGCACTCATTTCTGAAATTGCTAACCTGCATACTATTCTGGTGAAACTTAACTTCGTAAAAAAAGTCTCTTGGTGATTGGAGCGACAGTGGTACACCCGGCTACATCTCGAACCCGGTAGTTAAGGCTGTCAGCGCCGATGGTACTTGGAGGGCGACTTCCTGGGAGAGTAGGTCATTGCCAAGAGGCTTTTTGATTTTAAGCACAGCAACATATCCCGAAATTCCGCCCTTCGAGTATACTCAAGGGAATGGATATTCTGAGCCGCATTTGGTCGTGGATTGCAAATCTGTTTTTCACCAAAATTCCCGTCCCGCCGCCACAACCGCAGGGTCAGTTGCCGCCGCCGGTCACCCGCAAGGTGTTGTTGATTGTCTTTGACCCGATTGTGCCGGGCCTGGCTAATCAACGGTTGAGCCAATGGTTGAACTGGTTCGATGTCAATAGCCTGACTGCGGAGTATATCCAGGACTTGCAAACCTGCTCTCATGGTTACCTGAATTATCAAATTATCGAAAATATCCTTGTGGATGCCTTTCCGCAAAAAACAGATGGGTTTGTTTATGATGTTAATGAGTACCTGCAAGCCTGGCAAAGCCAGACAGGCTTTCACCAACCCGACCTGGCGGACTACGCAACCATCCTGAGTGATTTCAACATCGTCAACAAAATCAATACCGGCATGGCGGATGAGGTCTGGTTGTTTGGAATGCCCTACGCTGGTTTTTATGAATCCGTAATGGCTGGCGCGGGCGCTTTCTTTGTCAATGCACCTCCGCTGAATATACCCGGCGTTCAACGTTCGTTTATCGTCATGGGCTTTAACTATCAACGGGGAGTGGGGGAAATGCTGGAGGCGTTCGGTCACCGCGCGGAATTTATCCTGGCGCGCGCTTTCCGCAATACCACTGGCAGCGCAAACTTGTGGCAGCGTTATACCCGTTATGATCAACGGTACCCTGGTCTGGCGGAATGTGGTACGGTGCATTTTGCCCCAAATTCTCAAAGCGATTATGATTGGGGAAACCTGACCTATGTTCCAAGCCGCAGCCGGAATTGGAACAAATTCCCGGATTTATCGGATCCGCCGGTGATGCTTAATAGCGAGGAGTGGGGGAAAGGCGATATCCGCTTGCATCATACATGGTGGTTGAGTCTGTTTCCGCACTGGGTGGGCAGAACCGACGGGGTCGCCTGGAACTGGTGGCAATACGTGGTTGACCCCGCACAAATCTAATCTGAATGGACGGGATGAAAGAACTTGCCCGGGGAGAAAATCATGAGTAATCGTTTGGACGATTTCCAAGCCTATCGCCAGAGGATGAACGAGCGCATCCTAAGCCTGGATCATCTCGGCATCAAGCGCTTTTTCAACCTGGATACGATGGCGTATACGGATGGTGCGCTGGATGCAAAGACCAAAGAACTGCTCGGATTGGCGGCTTCGATGGTGCTGCGCTGCAATGACTGCATTGATTATCATATTCTGCAATGCGTTCAGGCTGGCTGGAAGGATGAAGAACTGTACGAAGCGTTCAATGTTGCTCTGGTGGTGGGCGGCAGCATTGTGATCCCTCATTTGCGCCATGCGGTGGAGACGCTTGACCTGGCAAGGCAGCAAGCCTAGAGAATAACGCGATGAATATTCTCATCCTGCGGTCGAATCCGGTTGCGCCTGATCCGCGCGTGGAAAAGATTGCCCGCGCCTTGCATCAACAGGGCTGGCGCGTTGATGTTTTAGGCTGGGATCGCAGCGGTGAATTGCCGCTCACTGCTCAAACGGATTTCGGTGTGGTTCGCCGCTTGCCAATTCGGGCTCGCTTTGGCAGCGGGCTGGGTAATTTGCCGCAATTGCTGCGCTGGCAATTGGGACTGTTTTTCTGGCTGCTCCGCCAGGGGCGCCGCTACGATGCAATTCATGCCTGCGACTTTGATACCATCTTGCCTGCCTTGCTGTTGGCAAAGAGCTGGAAAACGGCGTTGATCTACGATATCTTTGATTTCTACGCCGAGCATTTACGCCGCACCCCGGCATGGATCAAGTCGCTCATTCGCAGGGTGGACTTGTGGGCGATTGGCAAGGTTGACGCGGTGATTCTGGTGGACGAGAATCGCAAACAGCAGATTGCTGCTTCCAATCCGCGAATGCTGGAGGTGATTTACAACGCGCCGGAAGACTGCCAGCCGCTGTCCGCTGAAACTGTCAACAACGAAGGAACGGATAACCCGGCTGGACTGCGCATAGCGTACATTGGATTGCTGCAAAAAGAACGCGGTATTTTCGAACTGCTGGACGTGCTGCAATCTCACCCGCGCTGGCGTCTGGACCTGGCAGGCTTTGGCGGTGATGAGGAGCAGATTCGCGAGCGGATTGCCGGTATGGCTAACGTCCGCTGGCACGGACGGATCCCTTACGAATCGGCTTTGCGGATTTCAGCTGCCGCAGATGCGCTGATCGCCACGTATGACCCGGCAATCCCGAACCACCGTTTTTCCAGCCCGAACAAGATTTTCGAGGCAATGATGCTGGCTCGCCCGATTATCGTTGCAGAACATACGAATATAGATGCGATCGTCCGGCGGTATAATAACGGTATTGTGGTTCCGTATGGAGATAGAAATGCGCTGCAAGTGGCGCTGCTCCAACTGGAACAGAATCCGGCTTTGCGCCGCAAGATGGGCGAAAACGGGCGCACAGCCTACGAATCGGAATACGGGTGGCATATCATGAGGGGGCGGTTGATCCGCTTGTACCAAAAGGTGGTGGTTGATCATTCATCCTGAACCGGCAAATCCCAACCTAAAAATCATCCTGACAGCAAATACGGACTGGTATTTGTACAATTTTCGCCTTTCGCTGGCTGCTTTCCTGCGTCAAAAAGGCTGGCAGGTGGTCATGGTTTCGCCGGGCGGGCAATTTGCCCGCCATATCGAGACAGCCGGTTTTCGCTGGCTGGAATGGCAGGTTGGCCGCCGTTCGATGAACCCTTTGGGCGAAACCCGCGCGTTGCTGCGGCTTTGGCAGTTGTACCGGCAGGAAAAGCCCGATCTGGCGCATCACCTGACCATTAAACCGGTGCTGTATGGATCGTTGGCGGCTGCCCTGAGCGGCGTGCCGGCGGTCGTCAATGCCATTACCGGCTTGGGGTATCTGTTCCTTAACGACCGGTGGAGCACGCGCCTGGCGCGCGCGCCGGTGCGCCTGGCTTACCGCTGGTTGTTGAACCGCTCCAATACCGCCGTCATTTTCGAAAATGACGCCAACCGCCAGCAATTTATCCGCGAAGGGCTGGCGAGCCATTCACGAGTGCACTTGATCGAGGGCGCCGGCGTGGACGTGGAACGTTTTTCTCCCCAGCCCGAACCGGATGGCGTGCCGGTTATCCTGTTTCCGGCGCGCTTGCTGCGCGAAAAAGGGCTGCATACGCTGGTCGAAGCCGCGCGCCTGCTTAAGCGGCGCTGCGCAGCCCGTATCCTGTTGGCGGGGGACGTGGATGAGGGCAACCTCGGCTCGGTCAGCCCGGACGAGGTGCGCGGCTGGGTGGATGAAGGGCTGGTTGAGTGGCTTGGCTGGCAGGCGGATATGCCGGCGGTGTATGCCGCATCCAACCTGGTTGCGCTGCCTTCGTGGGGCGAGGGTATCCCGACTGCCTTGCTGGAAGCCGGCGCCAGCGCACGCGCGGTGGTGACTACGGACGCGCCCGGCTGCCGCGACGTGGTGGAAGATGGCTATAACGGGTGGATTGTGCCGGTTGAAGATGCCCCCGCGCTGGCGCATGCCCTGCAGCGCTTGATTGATGATCCCCTGCGCCGCCGGCAAATGGCTGCCAACGGGCGCCAGCGGGTGGTGGAACGGTTTTCGGATGGGGTCATCAACCACCTTACCTGGCAAGTCTATTGCCGGCTGCTGGCTCAGCGCAATCGCGTTGACCCAAAAAGACCTGTGGTATAATTTTCGGCTGACGCTTATGGAACAGTCCATTCCCGCAAACTCGACCGTGGAAGTGTATGACAGCGCCCAGCGGCTGCCGCCGGCGCTGGTGGAATTTAAAGAAGCCTGGCGCTACCGCGACTTGATCCGTTTTTTGGTGCGGCGCGATGTAACCGCCCGCTACAAGCGCTCGGTGCTGGGCATTGCCTGGACGATGCTCAACCCGCTGGGGATGATGATCATCCTCTCGATTGTCTTTTCGGAGGTCTTCCGCGTGACGATCGAGGGGTACCCGGCCTACGTTCTCAGCGCGCTGATTGCCTGGACCTTCTTCTCGCAGACCAGTTCCAGCGCGATTAATGCGCTGGTGTGGGGGGGAGATTTGCTCCAGCGCATTTATATCCCTCGTTCCACTTTTGCCATTTCTGCCATTGGCACCGGGCTGGTTAACCTGCTTCTCTCGATGGTGCCGCTGCTTGCCGTTACGCTGGCAATCGGCATCCCGCTGCACGCCACGCTGCTGCTCTCGCCGCTGGCGATGATCCTGCTGGCGATGTTCAGCCTGGGCGTTGGTTTGCTGATTTCGACCATCGGCATCTATTTTGCCGACGTAGTCGAAATGTACCAGATTATCTTGACGGCGTGGTTTTACGTCACGCCGATCATCTACCCGCTGGATATTCTGCCGCAAAACGTAGAGGCGGCGCTGCAATTCAACCCCACGGTTCACCTGATCGGCTTGTTCCGCGATCTGGTCTTTTATGGAATCATCCCGCCGGCGCAGAACTGGCTGGTGTGCCTGGCTATTTCGGCTGGCACGCTGCTGGTTGGCTGGCTGGTCTTTACGGGGAAATCGGATGAGTTTGCCTACCGCACCTGAAACGTTGAAAAGCCTTGCCGCCCTGGACGGCTTGCCGGTGGTGGACCTGCAGGACGTGACCGTGCGCTACCGCGTGCCGCGCGAGCGTTTTCGCACCTTCAAGGAGTTTGCCATCCGCCGCGTGCAGGGCAGGGCGCAGTTCGAGGACCTGCTGGCGTTGGACGGGGTCAGTCTGCAGGTGCGGCGCGGCGAAGTGTTTGGGCTGATCGGCGCCAACGGCGCCGGCAAAACCACCCTGCTGCGCCTGGTGGCGCGGGTGATGCGCCCGACCCGCGGGCGGGTGATTGTGCGCGGGCGGGTGGCGCCGCTGCTGGCTATGGGCGCCGGCTTTCACGCTGAACTGACCGGACGGGAAAACGTTTTTCTCAATGGGACGCTGCTGGGTTACACCCGCTGGCAGATCGAAGAGCGCATGGAATGGATTGTGGATTTTGCCGAATTGCGCGAGTTTATTGACGCGCCGCTGCGCACCTATTCCTCCGGGATGATGGCGCGGCTGGGCTTTGCCGTGGCAACCGCCGCAATGCCGGAGGTGTTGATTGTGGACGAGGTGCTTTCGGTGGGCGATATCGCCTTTCAGGAAAAGAGCGCGGCGCGCATCCGCGAATTCCGCGAAGCCGGGGCGACGATTTTGCTGGTTTCGCACAGCATGGCGATGGTGAAGAAGATGTGCAGCCGCGCCGCCTGGCTGAGCCGCGGGCAGGTGATGGAACTGGGCGAGGCGGCGAGCGTGGTAAGTGCATTCGAGAGTTTTATGAAAAAAACAGATACGTAGCAAAATAAGCAAGGAATATTTGCAATGAGAAAGCTATTCCTGGAAAACTATAATAATGTTCTGACAAAAACTAAAAGTTATTTCGAGATAGTGGAAAAAATAGAATTCGCTGATGCCGTTGTAGTTTGGAATGATGTTCTACCGGAGTATAGAGAACTTCTTACAAAGTCCGCTTTATTGGGAAAACCCTCTCTTGTGATGCAACATGGACTTAGAGCAACTCGTGAATATGCTGTCCCCTACAACAAACCTCTTTTTTCAGATCGGATAATGGTGTGGGGACCGAAAGATAAACAGAGACTCACAAATGCTGGCGTTGAACAAGAAAGAATAATTGTTACCGGTTCTGAAATATTTGATAGATTTAATAATTTAGAAAAGCTACCCCATAATGGAAAAAACATAGTTTTTGCCCCAATGCACTGGTATGAGGATCTGGACGAAAATCTTATGGTTGCAAGCCAATTGCGCCGCTTGTGTGCTGAAGATAACCGCTTTAATATAATTACCAAAGTTGTGGACAGTAAAAATAGCGAATATTATGATAATCCAGTATCTTCTATTGCTCATGAACCGAATCATCTTGATGTATGCGCTTCTGTATTGACTCGGGCGGATTTAGTTGTTAGTGTGACAGAAAGCACTTTTGAATTTTTAGCGTATATGCTTGATATACCAGTTATTGTCGTTGATGTTTGGAAACCCAAGTATCATATGGATAGACTGTTTATAAAGAACATCAATGCTGATATTTCAAAAGCCTGTCTCCTGGTTCCAATCGAAAGGCTGGGCGAAGCAATTTATAGAACCCTGGAGGAACCCAAAAAATTATCGCCTGAACGAAAAAATGCCCTCTATGATGAAGCTGCTATAGGATGGGATAATAAAAGCGCTGTTGAACGGATTGTTGATACTGTCAATTCAGCCATTGATAATAAAGAACAGTTTAATGCAGGTACGTACCTAAGAAGTTTGTCGAGGGAAATATCAAAAAAAGAAAACCAGATTCAAAAGTACATAGCACGTCTTCATGAGGATAAGGGGTCGGTTATACAAATGGAAGCGAGTCATCGAGAGAAAAGCAAAAACAAAAAAGTGCGCGCAGAAATTAATTTTTTGGATTTCCCAATTTGTTTTCTGAAGCCCGATAGAGTATCAGACTCAGCCTGGATAGAACATGTTCCATTTGGCATGTTTTTGATTGATATTTTGCGCCCCAGAACACTTGTTGAATTAGGGACTTATACAGGCGTTTCGTATTGTAGTTTTTGTCAGACTGTAAAAAATTTAGGTATAGATACGAAGTGTTTTGCTATTGATACTTGGGAAGGAGATGAGCATGGGGGTTTTTATGATGTCGCCGTTTACAAAGATCTCGTTCAGTATCATGATCCTTTATACGGGGAGTTTTCCAGGCTAATTAAGAGTCGCTTCGATGAAGCAGCCCTTTATTTTAATGATACGTCAATAGATTTTCTTCATATTGATGGACTTCACACGTATGAAGCAGTTAAATATGATTTCGAGACGTGGTTTCCCAAATTAAGCGAAAGATCAATTGTCTTATTCCATGACACGAATGTTCGAGAAAGAGGTTTCGGAGTATGGCGGTTTTACGAAGAGTTAACACAAAAATACCCGCATTTTGAGTTTTTACATGGGCATGGATTAGGAATCGTTGGAATTGGTGTAAAACTGCCTGAACAAGTATTGGGTTTCTTTGAAGTCGGTACATTAAAGCCTGCGAAAGTAAGAACCTTTTTCTTTACTCTTGGTAGTAAACTGTCTTTAGATAGAGAAAAAAGTTTGATACAAAGTAAAGAACAAATTATTCAAAATCAGTTGGCTGAGCGCGGGCAGGCGCTGGAAGCGCTGCGGGCGGAGTTGGAAGCCAGCCGCGGGCAAGCCGCCGGGCTGCAAGCGCAGTTGGCTGAGCGGGAGCAGGAGATGAGGGGCTTGCGGGCGGAGGTGAATGCCAGCCGCGGGCAAGCTGCCGCGCTGGAAGCGCAGTTGGCTGAGCGGGAGCAGGAGATGGAAGCGCTGCGGGCGGAGGTGAATGCCAGCCGCGGGCAAGCCGCCGGGCTGGAAGCGCGACTGGCAGAACGCGAACAGGCTCTCGAAGCGCTGCAGGCGGAGTTGGAAGCCAGCCGCGGGCAGTCCGCCGGGCTGGAGGCGGAATTAGCCGGGCGCGAACAGGCGAACACGGCGCTTACCTTGCAAAAAGCCGCCCTGCAGCAGGAACTGGATGCCGCCCGGGCTCAATCCGAGCAGGAAAAGGCATCCCTGCGCGCCTATCAACAGGAGCGCGAGCAGATTTTGCAGAACCTGAACAGCACCCTGCTGGAAATTTACAGCAGCACCGCCTGGAAGATCATCCAGTGGATGTGGCGCGTGCGGCTGTGGCTGGCGCCCAAGGGCAGCCGGCGGGAGGGAATAATAAAGTTTTTTTTGAGAAAAATTAAAGATTTTTCGATTAAATTACTTCCAAAAGGATACTCGCCAAAAATAAGCGTGATCATACCGGTATATGACAGGGTAGTGGAATTAAAACAAAGCATAGAATCTATCCTTAATCAAACGTATGATAATTACGAAGTGATTTTAGTAACCGACGGCTCTCCACAAGAGACAATGCAGATCGTAAATGAGTATTCCACTAATCCAAAAGTGAGAATATTTCGTTATTTTGACAATAGCGGCAGTCCGGTTAGAGGAAGAAATCGCGGCATAAAGGAAGCAAGGGGAGAGTTTATAGCCTTTCAAGATAGTGATGATCTGGCCGACCTGCGCCGTTTGGAACTATCCTTATCCTATGCCCGCAAGTATAAGGTTGATATTGTATACGGAGATTGGAAGATTCTAAAACACAGCAATGTTTTAGAACACTATAAAAATATAGAAGACGGACAAATTGTCACCAGTCCGGATTGTTCCTATCAGGATTTGTTAAAAGCCAATTATTTAGCCAATTCAACGGTCATGGCAAAAACGAGCGCCTTGCGGAAGGTTGGGGGTCTAAAAGCAGACTTTAAGTATTGCGAGGATTACGAGCTCTGGCTGCGGCTGGCTTATCGAAAGTATAAACTCAAGAATATTCCTTATCCCCTAACAACGATACGATTACATTCCTCTAACTTAGAAGGAGCGTATAAAAGTAATGAAAAGGCATTTATTCGTAAAGCGCTGGAAGAACATAAATCATTGCCTGATTTCAAGCCAACCATTGGGTTTGTTGTTCCTGGTGTTGGCATTTCAGGCGGCATTATGGTTGTTTTCCAACATGCAAATAGATTGATTCAAAAGGGTTATGATGTTATAGTTTTTAGTACGAACCCAAATTCTTGTTCGCAGCCGGATTGGTTTGAAAATCTGTTGGCGGAAGTCAGATTCATAGGTGAAATTTCGAAGTTTAATTTGGACGTGGTGTTTGCTACCCATTGGTCAACAGCCTACGAAGTCAATACGTTGGACGTAACAAGGAAACTGTATTTTATTCAATCAGATGAAACAAGATTTAATCCCGCTGGCTCAACAGAGTCCGAACTTGCTAAAAAAACATATTCAATGAATTTTGAACATGTTGTAATTGCGAGATGGTTACAGGATTGGTTGCAAAAAGAATTCAAGAAAAAATCTTATTATGTTCCCAATGGTGTTGATCGAATGATTTTTTATCCGGATAAGCCAATCGAGCCGAAGAAAGATAAAATCAGGGTTTTGATAGAAGGTCCGATTGATATTCCCTTCAAGGGGGTTGAAGATGCTTACACCGTTGTTCATGATATGGATTGTGAAGTGTGGATTGTAAGTAATAGTGGGAAACCAAAGGCGGATTGGAGATATGATAGATTTTTCGAAAATGTAATGCATCATAATATGCGAAAAATTTATTCAAACTGCGACGTTTTAGTTAAAATGTCAAGAGTTGAGGGATTCTTCATGCCTCCTTTAGAAATGATGAGTTGCGGAGGAACAGTAATTACTGGAAAAGTGACAGGATATGATGAATATATAATTGATGGATACAATGCATTAGTAGTTGAACAGGGGGATATCGCAGGGGCTAGAAATGCATTAATTAAACTAATCCAAGACCGAGAATTATTAAATAAGTTAAAGGAAGGAGGTCTTGAAACTTCACAAAGGTGGAGTTGGGAAAGAAGTAATGATTTACTTGAATTGGTGATTAATGGGAAATATTCTAATATGTGATACAAGTCCGTTTTTTTCTCTCGCCCGAACCACTTTATCTTTTGACCACCGTGCCGGTGCGCGGCGGGACGGCAGTTGGCGAGATAGAATGATAAAAAGTATTGTGAGACACATTGAGGCTTTATCCATAAAACTTCCAAAAGGAAACTCGCCAAAAATAAGCGTGATCATACCGGTATATGACAGGGTAGTGGAATTAAAACAAAGCATAGAATCTATCCTTAATCAAACGTATGATAATTACGAAGTGATTTTAGTAACCGACGGCTCTCCACAAGAGACAATGCAGATCGTAAATGAGTATTCCACTAATCCAAAAGTGAGAATATTTCGTTATTTTGACAATAGCGGCAGTCCGGTTAGAGGAAGAAATCGCGGCATAAAGGAAGCAAGGGGAGAGTTTATAGCCTTTCAAGATAGTGATGATCTGGCCGACCTGCGCCGTTTGGAACTATCCTTATCCTATGCCCGCAAGTATAAGGTTGATATTGTATACGGAGATTGGAAGATTCTAAAACACAGCAATGTTTTAGAACACTATAAAAATATAGAAGACGGACAAATTGTCACCAGTCCGGATTGTTCCTATCAGGATTTGTTAAAAGCCAATTATTTAGCCAATTCAACGGTCATGGCAAAAACGAGCGCCTTGCGGAAGGTTGGGGGTCTAAAAGCAGACTTTAAGTATTGCGAGGATTACGAGCTCTGGCTGCGGCTGGCTTATCGAAAGTATAAACTCAAGCATGTTCCTTATCTGCTGGCCACGAGACGTATACATTCTTCAAACCTGGAAGGAGCGTATAAAAGTAATGAAAAGGCATTTATTCGTAAAGCGCTGGAAGAACATAAATCATTGCCTGATTTCAAGCCAACCATTGGGTTTGTTGTTACGGATGTTGGCATTTCAGACGGTACGAGGGCAATTCTCCAACTTGCAAATAGATTGATTCAAAAGGGTTACGATGTTATAGTTTTTAGTACGAACCCAAATTCTTGTTCGCAGCCGGATTGGTTTGAAAATTTGTTGGCGGAAGTCAGATTCATAGGTGAAATTTCGAAGTTTAATTTGGACGTGGTGTTTGCTACCCATCGGTCAACAGCCTATGAAGTCAATACGTTGGACGTAACAAGGAAACTGTATTTGATTCAATCAGATGAAACAAGATTTAATCCTGATGAAAAGCACACTCTTGAGAATACTCTTGAGGAGTTTGAACGATCAAAGCACTGGCGGGTGATCAAGTGGTTGCGGGCGCAGCCTTTGTATCTGAAATTAAGAAAACTATTGATTCGCGAGAATACGGTAATTGAAATGGATCTGCCTCAACCTGCATCCTTCGAAGTGGAAAACACGGAGATCACTGCGCAAACAGCAATTTTCCAACGAGGAAAATCGTTTTCTCGTGAAGAGGAGTTTAGTGACGAAGAAATACAGTGGATTGAGAGAATAAAGAATAAAAAGGTTGAGGTGATTTGCGTGCTGCATCCTGAATGGCACGGCATTCATGCCAGCGCTGAGCAAATGTTTGAAGATTTACTGGAAATTCCGGATGATCTAGAGCCGCAGAGCGCTTTTCATTATGCAAAGTTGCTGGCTGAGACACGGTGTTCAACAATCGTTATCAGCGGTTTTCCGCTAAGTTACCGTTACCTGGTGATAGCGCTTCGTGAAAATTTCCCAAAGATAAAAATTTTGATTATCTATCATGGGCATTACAATCAATACCAGGTGGACTACGATCGAATGAGTTATTCAACCATGCTCAACCTGGCAAAATCTGGTAAAGTGGATAAACTGGGCTTTGTCAAAACCGGCATGGCGGAAGTTGTAGCGGCCGGCATCGGCGTGAAGACGGGTTTCTTGATGAACTGGGTGCAGCAAGTGCCGGAAAGAGCCTCCTTGCCGTTAGAAGGTGGTCCTCACCTTGGGGTGTGGCTGCTTTGGTCGGGGAATTGGCAAAAACCGCCTTTTACCATGCTGGCGAGTTCTTTGCTGATCCCCGGAAGCATTGTTCATGGTTCGGACAGCGACGATGGCATGAAAGAATACATTCAGTTAATGAATATCCGCGCAGAATTCGCGGGCAAACCGCTGCCGAAGCGCGAACTCATGGACCGAATGAGTAAAATGCACCTGAATATGTATGTAACCTTCCATGAATGCGCCCCGATGCTGCCGTTGGAAAGTCTTTCAGTCGGTGCGCCTTGTTTACTCGGTCCTGTTTCTCACTACTTTGAGGACGAGGATTATCTGCGCAGCCGGTTGGTTGTGCCCTATCCGGATCGCGCAGAGATTGTGGCAAAGTATGCAATTCGGGCGATTGATGAAAGAAATCTCATTATCGAAACCTATAAAAAATATGCTTCTGAGTATAACCAACAGGCGCGTCAGAGATTAAACGAATTTTTGGAGCAATGATCTCTTTGCCAGGTCTTTATCTGAGTTAATCAAAAGGGATTTCGATGAAAATTTGTTTTGTCTCCTATGAAATTGCACCAACAACAAAAGGCGGCGCCGGGGCATTGATTGCCAATGCGATTCACCTGTTGCTGGGTGAAAAAAATTCGAACCATGAAATTATCCTGCTGCTGGACATTCCGGTTGAAGAGTATGTTCGTTTCGAATGGCATGACAGGTTGTTTTTCCCAAATTATCAAAATATCCGCTCCTATCGGGTGGATGAATTGTGCGCGGATGCCCCTATCCAGCGCGATTCTTTTGCGAGTTATTATTTATGGGAATCGTATCGCTTCGATTACGCGCTAAGGAAATTAATGCCAATCGAATCTCCCGATATCATTGAATTTTTTGATTACACAGGGATTGCCTATATCCCATTAACCCGCCGGCTGCTGCATCAAAATCCGGAAAACACTCGCCTTGCGATCCGATTTCACATGTGTTTAATGCCTATTCATAAGATCCTGCCGGTAAAACTGGCGGTGGATATTCTATTTTGCTACGGGATGGAATCCCGCGCTTTGGAATTGGCTGAAAAGGTTTTGTTCCCATCCGAAGTGGTGCTCGATGAAATGACCTCGAATTACTACAAGTTATCTTCAAATACCGAAGTGTGCATCTCACCGCCCCCATTAAGGAAACTGCCCTCGTTTGAAGATAAGCCATTGACGAAAACGTCCATCCTTTTTTTTGGATATCTTGGTTATCTCAAAGGGGCGGATACATTTCTATCGGCTGCATTACTTTTTTTATCCAGAAACACAACAGAAAACGCGCAATTTCTCTTCATTGGCGGGGATTTACATGAAGCGCCGGGCGGATTCGACTCATTTACCCAATATATGCGAGCCAGAATCCCTGCGGGTTATCAGCACCGTTTTATATTCGCCGGGCAGATTCCTCACGATCATCTGTCAAAACTGCTTCCAGAAGTGCGTTTCGCGGTGATGCCCAGTTACATTGAAAGTTTTGGGTACGCCGCGCATGAATTGTATGCCGTTGGTATTCCCATAATTATCAGAAACATTCCGGTCTTCACGCAATTTTTTCATCATGAAGAAAATGCGCTGGTTTTCGATGGGACGGTGGAAGATCTGGCCGAAAAAATGGTTCAACTGTGGGAAAACGAAAGGTTAGCCGCCAGAATAACCAAACCTTATGCTGTCCTGCCCCAACCGTTGGGAAATTGCTATGATACAAAGGCGCAGCCATGCGATGCGCCTAAGCAGCCACCCGTTCAGCTGAGGCTGAAGGTGCTCATCTTAACCGAGCGGTTACTGCATTTGACTCAATTCTCTTTCGAGAATTGCACGATATGGCAATTGTTGAGCCAGCCGGACGATGAAAATCCTCCCTTTCCATTTTTGGGGAGGTTGTGGTGGGTGCATGATGCTGCTGGCTTGCCCGTTCCGGTCGAAGAATGGAGCAGTGACGATGCGATCCTGGTGATCACCGAACACGACACGATTGATGAGAGGTTCCTCCACGAAGCGGTTGGAGTTCTGTCTCAAGAATCTGTCATTGGTTTTGTGGCTTGCTGGCGGGAAGTGGATGGAAAAATACGAGCGCTTCCAATAGATGCTGCCAGTGAATTATTAATCACAGACGCTGCCGGTGGAATGGCAAATAATGAGAATTACTTTGCGCCAGCTCGCATTCTCTACCGGACTCCCCGCGACAAACATTTTTTCGATTTGTATGATAATCGCATGGGCGTATTTACCGAAGTGGGTTACCTTTGGAGGTTGGAGGAAGAAGGGGGCAAGGGCATCACCATACCGGAGGCATGGATCAATTCTAAAGGTAGATTTGAATTGGTGGAATCCCCTCGTCTGGACTCAGCCGAGTTTAATTACTTGTATATGAATTCTTCCACGCAAAAACAAGCCAGGATAGGGCACTTTTTAATCGGCGGACTTCCTCAACAACTGGAGCTCGCCGATCAGCATTTGAAAGATCATCACAATCAAGAACTATCTTCCCTGAAGCTGGCTGAACTGGATCTTAAGTTATTGTTAAAAAAACTTTCCACCCCTCCCTTGGGTTGGCTGTTCAAATCGCGCAAGAACTTCAGGAAGCTTAAAAAGCGATATCTGGAGGGATAAAAAATCACCGAATCAATTGAAAGTTGCTAACCCTTAATCACTCCCGCACTACCAGAGACATGATGATATTACCCCCTAATCTGAATAATCGAATTTTCGGCATTCTTATAACGATTATCCTTTTTATCCTCGTTTTCCTTTGGCTGCCGGATAAAAATATTTTCTCGAATTTCCTGGCTATATTAACCGTCATAGTCTTAATGGTGATAAGCTATTGGCTATTAAGCAAACACATAATCCCGGTAATCATGATAAACCTTTGTGAATTTTCTGTTCGCTGGCGGCTGTTTGCCATAGGCGCCTCCTTATTTGCCGGACTTTGGTTAACGCTGAATATCCCGTTGGTTACCCCGCCGGCGGAGTATACGCCATTTCTCCCGCCAATCGTTATTCAGTCCGCTTACCGGCTGCTGGCAGCGGCAGGCATTGGGCTGACCGCATTGACACTGAGCGTGCTTGCCGCCAACCGTTTGGTTTTCCCCGGCAAGCCAACAACGACCTCCCCCAAAGGAATGCCATTAACCTTAAAATACGGCTTGCCAATCGCCTGTGTATGGTTGGTTTACCTGCTGGCGTTTTTCCCTGGCATGATGAGTGCCGACTCGCTGGATCAATGGCAGCAAATGTTAACCGGTCAATACATTGATCACCATCCCGCCTTCCATACCCTTTTAATCTGGCTGGTCACGCGCCTGTCGCTCACCCCAACGGCGGTTGCGCTGGCGCAGATTGTGGCGTTGTCCCTCACTGCGGCAGCCTGGCTGGCGTTCATGCAGGCAGCCGGCGTTCCCCGCGCGGTCGTTTGGGCAGGCGCAGCCTTGTTCGCGTTGACGCCGGTCAATGGCACCATGGTCAACACCTTGTGGAAGGACATACCCTTTGGGATCGCCGTGCTTGGATTGACCTTGATGCTTGCCCGCATTGTCTTTTCGCGCGGCGGCTGGTTTTCCACCTGGCAGGCTGGGGCTGCCCTGGGAATCACTGCGGCGCTGGTCATGCTGCTGCGTCATGACGGCTTGCCGCTGGCGCTGGGCAGCCTGGCGGCTGTTTTACTTGCCTATTTCCGGCAATGGAAAACCTGGCTGCTGGCAGCCGCGCTGTGCGCAGTGCTTTACGCCGGCGTGCGCGGGCCATTGTATCGAGCAGCGGGCGTTCAGCCCTCGACTACCCTGGCAGAATCCTCGCTTTCCTTGTATTCTATGGCTGCCTATGCCAGGCCCGGCAGCTCGGCGGATGTGTTGCTTGCCTCGCTGTCCCCCTTCTCTGCTGAATGGAGCTGTTCCATCCGCGAGCGGATCGACCCGCAATGGAGAGACCGCGACCTGGATCGTTCGATCTCCTTCCCTCAACTGGCGCAGAACATGTTTCAGCGGGCACCCAATGTGCTGCTGTATTTTTATCGCTGCGCCCGATCCATGGAATGGATTGTGTGGGATCCGTATGGAGAAGTGCGCAATGCCTCGCACGTGCAGGTTTTGGTTGATGCGAATCCGTATGGAATCCAGCATGATTCAAAAATCCCTGCTTTGCGGGATGCAATTGCTCAATGGGTAATCAGGACTTCCCATGACCCCAGCTTGAACTGGTTTACATGGCGGCCGGCGTTTTTCTTGTATCTTAATTTGTTCATCGCCGCGCTGCTGATTTTGCGCAATCGCGACGTGCGCTTTGGCTTGATTTCCCTGCCGATCGTGATTCAGTCCATAACTTTTTCACTCCTTTTCGCCGAACCGAATTTTCGTTATCATTATGCCGTTTATTTGGTTTCGTTGATCAGTTTGCCGCTGCTGTTGGCGCCTGCACTGAATAAACCCCAGTTGAGTGCTGCTCAGCCGGAAACAGCTGCTGTTTCCAGTCAACCGTCTCAGTAAAAATGCCTGCGATGATCAATCCTGCCGCGCCCGATTTTTCCAATACCCCTGCCAATCCACGCCGAAAAGGAACGGGTTTGCGATTAAGAGAGAATGATGGCAGCCCTGTGGTGAGTATCGTCACTCCTTTTTTCGACACGGGAGAGGTGTTCCACGAGACAGCACAATCCATTTTCAGCCAAACCTTGCAGCAATGGGAATGGCTGATCATCAATGACGGCAGCCAGGATGGGCAGGCATTGCAAATCCTGGCGGAATATCGCCAGCGCGACCCGCGCATTCGGGTGATGGATCACCCGCAAAACCGGGGTCTCAGCGCTGCGCGCAACACCGGCTTCAATGCAGCGCGGTGCGGGTATGTCGCCCTTTTGGACAGCGATGATCTGCTCGAACCGACTGCGCTGGAAAAGTGGTGGTGGCTGCTGCAAAGCCAATCCCAGTTTGGCTTTGTCGCCTCTTACCATGTCGCCTTTGGCGGCATGAATTACCTGTGGAGCGGCGGTTTTCATGATGGGGCGGCAAACGCCGAGCGCAACCGTGTCTCGATGATGTGTATGGTGCGCAAATCCGTTCATCAAGCCGTGGGCGGCTTCGATGAATCCATTCGCGGCGGGTTGGAAGATTGGGATTTCTGGATGCGCTGCGCTGCGCAGGGAATTTGGGGGACAACCGTACCGGAATTTCTCGCCTGGTACCGGCTGCGCCCGGATCACTCCGACCGCTGGGGAAATTTGCATGAGGAACGCATCGCTGAGTTTCGCGCGAATTTTCAACAGAGGTTTCCTCATTTATATTCCGGTCACTTTCCTAACCCGCCCATGCGCAATTTTGAGCTGGACCTGACCCTGCCTTCACTGGACGTACCAACGGTCAACCGCCTTGCCAAAGCGCAGTGGCGCTTGTTATTGATCGTACCGTGGCTGGTGATGGGCGGCGCTGAGCGGTTCGCTCTGAATTTGATGGATCAATTGCGGCGGCGCGGTTGGCAGATCACCATTATCGCTACCGCTCCGGCTGAGCACGTTTGGCTGACCGATTTCGAACAGCGCAGCGAAGACCTTTTCATCCTGCCGCATTTTCTGCCTTTCAAGGATTACGCGCGCTTTTTGGGATACCTTATTTACTCCCGCCAGTTTGATGCCGTGTTGCTGCAGGGCAGTCACGAGGGCTACCGGCTGGCGGCGGTTTTACGCGATTTGTATCCTGGGCTGCCCATGGTGGATTATTTGCATTTTGTCACGCCCGAATGGATGCAGGGCGGCTTTCCCCGTCTTTCGCTTCTTTGTCAGGAGAGCATCGCCTTAACCATTGCATCCTCTCGTCAGGTATCCAATTGGATGGTTGAGCAGGGCTGTGAACCGCAAAAGTTGAAAGTTTGTTATATTGGCGCAGATGCCGAAATTTGGAAACCCGATGCGGAGGCGTTTAAACGGGTACGCAGCGATCTCGGCATTGGACTCGATGAAACCGTCATTCTCTATGCGGCGCGGCTGGAACAGCAAAAACAGCCCCTTCGGATGGTTGAAGTGTTGGACGAATTGGGGAAAGCCGGCAAGACTTTTCGGGCGCTGATTGCTGGCGATGGTTCCTTGCGCGCGGAGTTAGAGAAGAACGTTGAAACTGCCGGTCTGAGCGGGCGAGTCATATTTCTTGGCAGCGTACCGACCGGCCAGATGCCGGCGATCATGGCTGCGGCGGATATTTTCTTCTTACCGTCTCAAAACGAAGGGATTGCCCAGGCAATTTACGAGGCAATGTCAAGCGGCCTGGTTGTGGTAGGGGCAAAGGTGGGCGGGCAGGCGGAATTGGTAACGGCAGAGTGCGGTTTTTTGATCGAGCCGCGCGCAGAACAATATCAGCGGGCAGAATATGTGCGCATCCTGGGTGAACTGATCGAAAACCCAGCCCGGCGCAAGGAACTGGGAATGCGGGCGCGCCAGCGCATTTTGAATGGGTTTACGCTGGAGGATATGGGCGCCAACATGGTGGATGCCTTGCAAAGCATAAGCCAACATTCTGTCGGGTCTTTTGAGCCCGTCCCGCTCGCGGGGAAAGCGCTGGAACAATCGCGGCTGGTGATTGAATTTTTGCAGGCGCGCCAGGAAGGCATGCGGCTGTATAAAGTGGTGGAGGAGGTGAGCAATCAATATAGCGATCTTTACCGGCGCTATGAAGAATTAATCAGTCCCAAGCCGCCATCGCATTGGTTTTATTTGTGGGTGCGGCAGTTGCTAATGCCCTTATACAGACGATTGGGAGGGGATCAATCTACAGGATTTTTTGCAAGGGCGAAATCGGCAATAAAAAGTGTGTTTTTAAAACGAGGCTGAATCGAAAGGTTATCTTCTTTTTTCGATTTCTTTCAAAATAACCTCGGCTCGGGCATCCCATGTGTTCTCCTGGGCAATTTTTCGCAGCAGCGCCCGATAGTCCGAATTGCTTGCCAGGGCAAGCGCAGTTTTCAATTGTTGGGCAAATTCTTCAGCGCTTTTTGCGATTAATACACCTTCATATTGCATACTCTCCCGCATGGGTGTGATGACGACCGGCTTCTCTCCAGCCATGTATTCGAATAATTTGAGCGGAGAGGTGGCATGAGTTATATCGTTCACCAAAAATGGAATTGTTGCTGCATCGAAGTAGTGAAGATAATGCGGTAGTTCTCGATACGGTTTTACGCCCAACCAGTGAACGTTATCGAGTTTTTGAATATCGGTGCTTCGCAAAGTACCGTCATAATCTGGTCCGATGAGGATAAATTGATAGTCAGGACATAAACGACAGACCTCACTGAATAAAGCATAATCGAACCAGCGTGCTAATGCTCCGTAATATCCAATGATTGGCTTGCCAGCGGCAACAATCCGTTCGAGATCCGCCGGGAGGGGGAGCAGCGTTGAATCGTGGTTAGAGAAGTGGTCAAAATCTACGCCATTGGGTAGATACAGCAAATCGGGACGTCTGAATGCAACTTGTTCCACAAGTTTACCGGCAGTCGCAACGACAATTTCCGCATCCTCCAGTAAACGATCATGTCCGCGGGTTATTTCCTCGCGATCACCATAAAAAACGTCGATATCATCAACAAAGTCGTAGATAATACGCGGTTTATCAAAAGGCTGTGCATAACCGCTGTTCCAGGTCAGCAGATAGATCCATGGGTTTTCGACTTCTTCGAATACCTTGACAGACGCATTGCATAGGATCATCCTTTCATGGAGGTATTGAAACGGTGGTTGATCTTTGTGAATTTTCGGTTGCAGATAAAAAACCAACGCTCCCCGGCGCGCCAGGGCAAGTGCCAGCTGCTGCGGGCGTTGAAATAACTGCACATCCCAATCCAGGCTGGGTGGAAAGAATATCACACTTCTGGGATTCTTCTGAGTTTCCGTTTGAAAAATTTGGTGAAAAATTTGCCGGTTTTGATGGATGGTTTTTCGTCCACCAAGCTGCAATACCCTACGGATCAATTTTTTAAATGGGTTGGGGACGATACGCCAAGCTGTTTGGATTGCAAACTGTATAATTTTTTTGACCGAGGCATTAAAATCGCTGAACAGTCCCATGGACATTCCTGTCTCATATATGTGTGTAGAAGGCTTAGAAATTATAAACGAGGAATGTCGAAGCGCGTAAAGATGACTAGGGAATCATCGTCCTCAAATCTTGATGGGTCAGATATCGAAATGCCGGATCGCCGGCGCCATCCCGATAGCCGCTATATGTGGTGCCCGGTAATATGCGCCAATTACATTCCCAAGCGGACAGATCGAAATCGTAGTATATGATTCCCACTACCTGCGGTTGCTGCGCAAGATGCTGATAATTTACTTTCAACCAGGTGTTTTTTTGGGATATATTGTTTTCACCCGTCCGAGAAAATTCAGCCGTTGTGCCCGTTTGAGCAAGGATGATTGGCTTGTTTGGCGCCATAACGCGAATCCGGTCGAGATATGGCGTGAATAACGTGTCAAAATTTTCCCAGCGCTGCCAAGGTGCTGCAACAAAACAATGGCCGTAGTTATAGGAACTAAAGCCAACGGCATTAACGGCTGAGTTTACCGGGTAATACGTTTCAAATTCGTGTCCTTTTTTGCTCCATCCGTTAGGCGCAAATACCCACCAAACTTGCTCGGCCCGGACACCTTTTTGCGAAAATATAGTTTGAATTCGCTGATAAGCAATCTTAAAATTCCCAGGATCACCTCCGTATGTTGCCCATGCCTTTCCATCCTCATTAACACCATTCATTTCGGGCAATGGAGCAAGAAATGCCCGCCGACCTCCACCCAAGGATGCCCATGCAGCGTACACTTCTGCCATTTTTTCAATATTGCGATCAAATTGTCCCACAGCAATACTAAATGCCGAAGCAGAGGAATTAATGTTGACAAACGAGATATACCCTCTTTGCCAGAGGGCTTCAAGCTGTCGATATAGATTATTATCTTGAATTCGGGAAGGAGGGTTGTTGAAATGGCCATCTTCGATAGCGATAAACCACCCACTAACCGTATGCTTTTTTCCTGCTAAATTATCTGCTTGGGTCATGTACTGCAAAACCGTTTCGTCGGTCCAGTATTGTTGCATGTAAATACCGAGAAACTTTTGATTGGTGGAAAAGGAGTCCGGTGCGCGGGCAACCAGGGGTAAATACACCGTTCGACTGGTATTAACTTGTTGCGCGTATGAAATTGAGGGGTTCAAATCCACAAGCAAGCCGAACCCAAATACCAATACCAGAAAAAAATGATGCAGGTTATTTTTCTTCAAAAATTTCAAAGCGCCTCGCTTTTAAAAAGAGTAAGAACTGCCTCTTTGGAATTATAAGGGCTTTAGAACAGCCGTGTTCCATACAATTTTGTTAGGATAATGCGCAGATAGAAGCGCTCGGCT
Organism: Bellilinea sp.; assembly: GCA_039666315.1. Taxonomy (GTDB): domain Bacteria; phylum Chloroflexota; class Anaerolineae; order Anaerolineales; family Anaerolineaceae; genus Bellilinea. The sequence continues at coordinate 468,343 of JAVSME010000002.1, forward strand.
GTTTCGACATACCATGAATCATAAAATCAGGTGTTGTTTCCAAGCGGTATTCTGACCGCATTGATTTTTCACATATTGTAGTGGGGTTTCAGAGAGATTGCTCCGAACGTGGTTAGTTCTAAGGGATATGCTTGTCCAATTCTGAAACGGGAAGGTATTGAAAAGCCGAATGAGAGATCGCGCTCCGGTAACCTGTAAAATTTATTCCTCGAGGAATTTTTAAATCGCAGGCGGTCCCATCAAATTCATCTAAATCGAAGTAAAAAATACCCAAAACGCTCGGTTGAGAAGCAAGATATGCGTAGTTTTCGATGAGCCATTTCGATTTTTCGGCATAATTATACTTGTCGGGACGATCTTCTTTTCGAAAAATTGCGGATGTGCCTGTTTCGGTGATTAAGATCGGTTTTCCAGGCGCCATTGCCTCTAAACGCCGGATATATGGTTCAAACAACTGGTCGTAGGTTTCCCACCTGCCACAATCCCCATCTAGGCATAGCGGATTAAGTGTCGCTTGACAAAAGCCGTAATTATAAGAGGCAATGCCAACTAAATCGATGTATTCATCCCCCGGATAATAATATTCAAAGTTGTTTTCTGGAACATCAGGTGAACTTAAACCATTCGCGGCAAAAACCCACCAAACCATTGAACGGTTTACGCCGTTTTGTTCAAAAACGAGTTGAATTTTTCGGTATGCCTGTTTGTATAGGTCTTGTTTTTGCCCTATGCTCAAACCTTCGGAGTAATAATCCACCCAGTCGCCGTTCATCTCCTGTAGAGGGGCAAGCATGGCTTTGCGCCCCCCTCCTTTTTGCACCCAACGCAAATAAATCTTAGCCATTTGAGTAAGGCGGTTGTCATATTTGCCTTCAATAATACTCTGGGCGGTATCCGTTGAACCAATTTTTATAAACGAGAGATAGCCTTTTTCCCATAAACGCTCGAGTTGGCGATATAAATTATTGCGGTTCAAAGCGCTTTCTGTTTCCCAATCTTCATAAAAGGCCGGATCTTGAATGTCAATGAACCAACCTACTGCAGTGTGTTTTTTCCCTGCCAGATTATCCACTTCGGGCATGTGTTTTTCGACATTCTCTTTTGTCCAATATACTTTTCCGATATATCCGAAAAAAACCGGGTTACTTTTTTCGACAACTGGCAAATAGACGGATGTTGGAGTTGATTCGGTTATGTTTTTCTCAACGGCTTGTGTATACCCTTCGTGAGCAGGGGTTGAGGAATCCTCAATTGTGAAGGGGGCTGAAGCAGAACAAGCCAGAATGGCAACGAATATAATAAGCAGCGGCAAAATACGTAAATAAATCCTGTACATTATGCAATTTACCTTGAAGATGCCCTGATCAATTTATTGTACCCTTCCATCCGGATTCGGAACAGTGCTGCTTTTGGTATCTGCTACCCTCTTCCCACCAGCTGCTCGCGCAGGTTGAACACCTGGCGGCGCAGGCGGTCGTCGCGTTCGATCAGGTCAGCCACTTTTTCGCAGGCGTACATGACCGTGGTATGGTCGCGCCCGCCCAGCACTGCGCCGATTTGAGGCAGCGAGATGTTGCCGATCTCGCGCATCAGGTACATGGCCACCTGGCGTGGCAGCACCACCTCGCGCGAACGGTCGCGCCCGAGCAGTTTTTCGCGGCTGATGCCGAACGCCCGCCCGACGATGGTTAGCACCTGCATCGGCTCGACGCTGGTGCGCTGCGGCAGCAGGTCTGCCAGGGCAATGTTGACCAGTTCGTCGCTGACCGGCCGGTTGCTCAGGTCGGCGTATGCCAGCAGGCGGGTCAGCGCGCCTTCCAGTTCGCGGATGTTGGACTGGATCTGGCGGGCAATGCTGGTCAGGATTTCCAGCGGTAGTTCGCGCCCGGCGCGCATGGCTTTGGAGCGCAGGATGGCAATGCGCGTTTCCAGGTCGGGCGGCTGAATGTCCACGCTCAATCCCCATTCAAAGCGCGAGCGCAACCGTTCTTCCAGCGTGATCATCGCCTTGGGCGGGCGGTCGGAGGAAAGCACGATTTGCTTTTCCTGGTTGTGCAGGGTGTTGAAGGTGTGGAAGAATTCTTCCTGGGTGGATTCCTTGCCGGCGATGAACTGGATGTCATCAATCAGCAGCAGGTCAATCGAGCGGTAACGCTCGCGGAATGCCAGGGTATTCTGGGTGCGGATGGCATTGATCAGTTCGTTGGTAAAATCTTCAGAAGAAACGTACAGCACCTGCATGCCTTTTTCGGCGGCAGCGTTGCCGATGGCGTGCAGCAGGTGGGTTTTGCCCAGCCCGACACCCCCGTACAGAAAGAGCGGGTTGTAGGCGCGGGCGGGTTTTTCCGCCACTGCCAGGCAGGCGGCATGCGCCATGCGGTTGCTGGAACCAACTATAAAATTATCGAAGCGGTAGCGTTCGATCAGGCAGCGGTTTTGCTGCCCGGCGGTGCGCGGCGCGGCTTCGGTCCTTGCGGCGTTCTCGTGCTCGGCATCCTGGTGGCAGACCACAAACTCAACCTGCACCGGATTTTCCAGGTAGCCGGTCAAAAGACGGGAAAGGGTGCTGGTAAGGCGGTTTTCCAGCCAGTCGCGCGCGTAGGCGTTTTGTACGCCGATGCGGGCGGTGTTGTTTTCCAAACGGATCAATTCCGCGCTGCGCACCCAGGTGTCAAAGGATGCCTTGGGCATTTCCATCTGTAATTGGCCAAGCGTTGCCTGCCAGGCTTGTTGAGAATTCATGCGCCGTCCTCCTGTAAAATAGGGGGGATTGCGCTCAAGTCGGGCAATAATCCGTGCGAAACAAACCCACTGATTTGCCAGTGGGACGAAGGAGTTATTGTGCCTGACTCTTGCGCAGGATTGGGCGGGTGGTAGAGAGGTAACCCGCGCTCAATCGGGATTTCCCCATATTTTTGACTTTGTCCATTCTAACAGATGCTTGGGGAATGAACAAGTCGGTTACCATACGCCACCCTAAAAAAGCGCTGATCTTTAAGAATTCTCATGTTAAAGAGAATTCTCCAGAAGCCTTATTTTTTCTGCCTGGCGCGGTCACCGCAACTCCACAAACGGTGTATCGGGCGAGCACGATCCCCCATATATGGCGCAAGATCGGTGTTTGTTGATTAATTGTTCTACCTGTGGCGGTTAATTCAAAAAAATTCCAGAGGATTCCCGGCGGTCGAATCGCGGGGCGAGATGCTGGAATCGGTAGGCTTTGGGAGAATAATTTTTTAACATTCAAAGCGATTTTGCGCCCTCGGCAAGCATGATGCGCGCAGCCTGGCGCGCGATTTGAACCGCGAAATTGGTGCCGCGGTCCCACGGGTATACCTGGCTCATGCTGGCAAAGTGTACTCCCGCCAGCGGGGTGCGGATGGCGGGGATGTTTTGCGAATGGTTGACCAGCGGCACCGGCTGGGCGTAGCCGGTGCGGAACAGCCAGGTCTTACGCACCCAGTCGGGTTGGAAGGCGGCATTGAAGCGCGGCAGCACCGGCAGGAAGCGTTGCAGCAGCTCATCCGGACTGAGCCGGAAGTGTTCGTGATCCGGGTCGAGGTAATCGCCGATGTAAACAATGTGCTCGCCGCCAAAGTGCTCGCGCGGGACGAAGTTGGTGTGCTCCACCAGCGCCAGGAAGGGATACCCGGCGCTCTTAGGAATGTTGAACCAGTAATATCCCTCTTCCGAGAGCGAACGGCGCAGCGCCAGCACCATTACCACCGCGCCCATGCTGCGCAAATTCAACAAGCCTTGCAGGTAATCGCGCGGCAGTCCGGGCGCCAGTTTTGCCAGCAAGCCCGGTGAGACGGTCACCAGACACTGGTCGAAGATTTCGGCGCGGTTGTCTTTCAGGTGAATTGCAACCCGCCCATCGGGAGTGTTTTCGATCCGCTCGACCGGCGTGGCGAGTTGGATTTCCACCCCGCGCGCGCGCAGGTTGTCGGCGAAGGCGTCCGAAAAAGCCTGAAAGCCGCCCTGGAAAGTCCCCAGCCGGGTGGTGCGCACCTTGAAGCGCGCCCAGAACCAAGCCATGTTGACTTGCTGGTAGTGCTGCCCGAATTTTCCCTGCAGCAGCGGCTCGAACAGCACGCGGTACAGCCGCTCGCCGTAGGCTTTGCGCATCCACTCGTGGGCGGTGACCTTTTCCAGCGGTTTCCAGTCTGCCAGGTAGCGCAAATACGCCGTCACCAGCCCAAAGCGCGCCATGTCCGGCAGGGTAAACCCCGGAAAGGTCAGCGCCGCCAGGGGCGAATCCAGCGGGTGGAATTTTCCCTGGTGATAGACCACCGTCTTGGGGCGCGGGAACATGACCTTATCCTGTAAACCCAGTTCGCGGATCAGCCCGAGCATGTCGCGGTCGGATTGAAACCAGTGATGGTAAAAATGCTCCACCGACCAGTCCCAGCCGTCATCCTTGAACCCCGCCGCCAAGCCGCCAACGTATGGGGCAGATTCGTACACCATCACCTGGTGTCCGGCGTTGACGAAATCGTGCGCGGCGCTCATTCCGCCGATGCCTGCTCCGATGACCGCAATTCGCATGATCTTCCCTTTCCTAAGCCGAAATATTCTCCTGCGCTCCACGCAAATTTTCCAGGTTTTTCCCCCAGCGTAACGGTTGCTTGAAATAATAATACACACCCAGCACAGTAATCGGCAGCCACAACGTGGCATGCAGCACCAGGGTGTAGGCAGCCGCAGTTACCTGCGGCACGCCAAATGCCACCAGCACGGCGATACCCGGCGCGTGGAAAGTGCCGACATAACCCGGCGCGGATGGCAGGGTGGTAGCAATGTTGGCGACGCCGTTCATTAAAATCAGAACGAAGAAACTGACCTCGAAACCGAAACCGTGCATAATGAACCAGTACATGCTGGTTTCCACCAGCCAGATGATGATGGTGATGAAGAATACCATCAGCACGTCTTGTGGTGACCGCAAGGATTCCAACCCGGACAGGAAGCGCAGCGCCAGCCCGCTGATCTTGTCGCGGAAGCGGGCGGGGATCACCCGCTTGATGAGGCTCATTGCCAGCCGTTCGGTGACGCGCGGGAACATAGCCGCCAGCAGGAACACGACCAGCGCGCCAATGAAGACCGCGGCGCTCCACAGCGCCAGTTGCTGAAGGGTAGCGACGAAGCCCGCATCGTCCGTCAGGCGGCTGAGATTGCCCAGGTTGAAAAAGACAAAGCCCAATATCACCACCGCATCGAAGATACGCTCGACAACCACCGTTGCCAGCGAAGCGGAAATCGCCACCCCTTCGCGATCTTTGAGGATTGCCGCGCGCAACACTTCCCCGGCGCGGGCTGGAAAAATGTTGTTGCCCATATAACCGATGGCAACAATCGGGAACATGGTGCGGGTGGGAATCTTCTTCAGCGGGCGCAGCAGGTAATGCCAGCGCCAGGTGCGCACCCATACGCCGATAAAATAAACCGCCACGCCCGGCAGCAGCCAGATCAGGTTGGCAGATTGCATATCCTCCCACACTTCAGCGAGCCGCAACCCGCGCAGCGCAAAGTAAAGGAAAACCGCGCTGACTGCGATGCCGACCCAGAATTGCCAACGTTTGAGCATGGCGCTATTGTATCATGCTCTATTGCTTAGGTGGGCGGCAAGGAAATGGTGAAGGTCGCGCCTTCGCCTGGGCGGCTCTCGACCGACAGTTTTCCCCCGTGTGCTTCGACGATCGAGCGGGCTATGGATAACCCCAGCCCGGATTCCTGCCCCGACTGGCGCGACGGGTCGGCGCGGTAGAAGCGGTCGAAGATATGCGCCAGGTGTTCGGGGGCAATCCCGCTGCCGCTGTCCTGCACGGTCAGCAGCAGTTCGCCGCGCGAGCCGGCGCGCGCGCCAAGTAGGATGCGCCCACCGCGCGGGGTGTAGCGGAAGGCGTTGATTAGCAGATTGTCAAGCACCTGCGCCATGCGTTCCGGGTCGAAGGAGAAGCACGGCAGTTCCGGCTGGGTTTCGGCGCGCAGGTCAACTTTCTTTTCACCAGCCGCGACGCTGTGACGGGTGACCACCTGGTCGAGCAGCGTGCGGACATCCACCGCGTGCACCAGCAGGGTCAGTTCGCCCGCGTCTGCCAGCGAGAGCAGGCGTAAATCGTCAACCATGCGGCTGAGGTGGCGGGTTTCCTGGTGCAGCACCTGGTAGATTTCCGTGCTACCCTGCAATTTGCCTTCGCTGAGTGCCTCGGCATACCCGGAAAGCACAGTCAGCGGTGAGCGCAGTTCGTGGGCAATATCGGCGGTCATCTGGCGGCGGGCGCGCACCGCTTCTGCCAGGTCGTTGCTCATTTTATTAAAGGAATTTGCCAGTGTTCCGAGTTCGTCCTGCGATCGAACGGTTACCTGTTTGCCGTAATTGCCCTGGGCAATTTCATCGGTAGCGTGTGTCATCTCGCGCAGCGAGCGGGTCAGACCGAAGGCGAACAGCCCGCCCAACCCCAGCGCCAGCAAGATCGCGATCCCAGCGCTAATCAGCGCGGCGCGGTTCGTGCCGCGCAAAAAGGCATCCTCGGGGGTTCCGGCGGTAAGCAATTGGCGTTTTGCAGTCAGAAATACCCAGCCCACCGTCTCGCCGTCCACTTTGAGCTCGACCGAGCCTTGTTTCAGTTCACTGGCGGGCAGCTGGTCACCGGATGGTTCACCGGCAGACAGACTGAACAGGATGGTTCGGTCGCGGTCAACCAGGGTGAAGCGCGTCCAGGTATTTTCGAAAGGACGCATCATGCCGCCCATGCCTTGCATCATCAAACGCGGGCGGCTGAGCAGCGCTGCGCCGATTCCGTCCCAGGATCCGTTGACCTGGTAGTATCCTAACAGCGCGGAAACCAACGCCTGTTCTTCCCGGGTGAGGAGGAATTGGTCGAACGCCGATCGGGTGCGTTGGTGGATGAAGAACGCCACCAGCAAAGCGCCCGTAACGCCGATAACGAGAAATCCCAGGGTCAATTTCGTGGTCAGGGATCGCATGGCTGCTCCACGGGAGATTCAATCGCGCGCGCTGAAGCGGTAGCCGGCGCCATAAACCGTCTCGATATAACGTGGATTGGCAGGATCGGCTTCAATCTTAAGCCGTAAATTGCGAATGTGCACGTCAATGGTGCGTTCGTAGCCCTCGTAAGCGTCACCCTGAATGCGTTCAAGCAGCTCCAGGCGCGAAAAAACCCGCCCAGGGGTATCCATAAAGGCAGCCAGCATTTCGAATTCCGAGGGGGTCAAGTCAACCGGCTTGCCTGCTACCCGCGCCAGGCGGCTGGAACGTTCCAGTTCGATTCCGCCGCGCCGCAGGATATCGTTGACGGCGGCGGGTTTTTCCATCCGGCGCAATACCGCGCGGATGCGGGCGGTCAGTTCGCGCATACTGAACGGCTTGGTGATGTAATCGTCGGCGCCCAGTTCCAGCCCAACCACTTTGTCGTTCTCTTCCAGCCGGGCAGTCAGCACGATGACCGGTGTTTCCGCTTCGCGCCGGTAGGCGCGCAGGAAGTCATAGCCGCCCATTTCCGGCATCATCAGGTCGAGGATGATCAGGTCGGGTTTCTGTCCGCGGGCGGCGTACAGGGCTTCCTGACCATTGCCGGCGGTGAAGACTTCGAAGCCTTCTTCCGCAAGATAGGAACGCAGCAACTGGCGCAGTTCCAGTTTGTCATCCACCACCAGCAATTTCTTTGCCATAAAAAACCTCGTCGTTATGGAATGATTATACCCCGGTCATAACAAGGGGTGAGGATGCAGGCAAAACTTTCGGCGCATCCTCACCCGTAAGCGGGGGAAATTTGGAGGAGGAGAAAGCGTTTTCAGTTCACAACCGGGCTGGACGACGCTTTCTCAACAGCATGATCGCTGGTTAGTTTCCGGGGTCGAAACCACCCTTGCCAAACCCACCGCGTCCACCCCGGCAGCCGCCAAAGCCCAGCATCCCGCCGCGCAAGCCAAAGCCTTCTTGCTGTTCCAGTATCTGATCAGCCTGCGACTGGGTGATTACGCCGTTGGATACGGCTTCCTGGACGGCGTTCTCGAACGCTGTCTGCATACTGCTCTGGAAGGTCTCGTTGCTGAACAAGGCGTGGCGGCCACGCATCAGTTCGGCTTGTTCCTCGGTAATGCGCCCATCGGCGACAGCCTGTTCGAGACGAATTTCAACTGCTTCGACCTGCGCTGCTTGCAAATCCTCGACCGAAATGCCCAGCGCGTCCGCCAGCAGGCTCTCAAAATCCACGCCGTTCTGGAACAGCCAGCCCATCCAGCGCCCGCCGAAGCGGCTGCCGGTGGTGCGGCTGAGCATATCATCCGCCTGTGCCTGGGTGATCAAGCCCTGGTCAACGCCCTGCTGAACGGCAGCCTGGTAGGCTTCCTGCTGGGCGGCGTTGAGTTCATCCACCGTAATCCCCAGCGCCTGCGCCAGGGCTTCATCGCCGTTGGGCGTGCCGATCATGCCGGATGAGCCGCCAAGCTGGGCTGGCGCGCTGGCGCTGACGGTCTGCGCGACCTGCACTGCCGCGAATCCCAGCGCCAGGATCAACGCAAATGCGCTGATTGAAAGACCGATAATCAATGGTTTGTTTTTCATTCTAACTCCTTTGTTTTGATCGAGTGGATGCGCGACCGCATCCATCTGGGCTAAAGATAACAAACGATTGTTCAGAAATTGTTAAGCCTGAATTGGGAAAGTGTTGGATTTTTTGCCCGCTGCGGCTATGGTACAATCGAGGGCAACCCTGCCCACGAGAGCATTGCATGAAGTACGAACCGGTAATCGGTCTGGAAGTCCACGCCGAGCTGCAAACCCGCTCCAAAATGTTTTGCGCCTGCCCGGTGGTGGATTCGACCCGCGCCGAGCCGAACAGCGCGGTCTGCCCGGTATGCGCGGGCATGCCGGGGGCGCTGCCGGTGGTCAACCGCGCCGCGGTTGAGCATGCCTTGCGGGTGGCGCTGGCGTTGGATTGCGAAGTGGCGCAAACCAGCCTGTTCGCGCGTAAGAACTACTTTTACCCCGATCTGCCCAAAGGGTACCAGATTTCGCAGTACGAATACCCGCTGGCGCAGCATGGCAGGCTGATCATTGATACGCCTGAAGGCGAATACAGCGTGCGCGTGCGGCGGGTGCACCTGGAAGAGGATACCGGAAAATTAATCCACTTGCAACCGGAAAACGGCGAACCATGCTCGCTGGTTGATCTCAACCGCGCGGGTGTGGCGCTGCTGGAGATCGTCTCCGAGCCCGACCTGCGCACCCTGGAGCAGGCGCGCGCCTATGCCGAAGGGCTGCGGGCAGTGCTGCGCCGGGTGGGCGCCAACAGCGGAGACATGGAAAAAGGCGTTATTCGTTTTGAGGCAAACGTCTCATTGCGCCCGGCGGGCAGCCCGGTGTTAGGCACGCGGGTGGAGATCAAGAACCTGAACAGCTTCCGCGCCATGGAGCGCGCGATTGCCTATGAAGTCCAACGCCAGGCGGCGCTGCTGGAGCGCGGCGAAGCGGTGCGGCAGCAAACCCTCGGCTGGGACGAAGTCAACGAGGTCACCCTGGCGCAGCGCAGCAAAGAAGAAGCGCATGACTACCGCTACTTCCCCGAACCCGACCTGCCGCCGCTGGTGATTGATGAAGCCTGGATCCAGCGGGCGCGCGCCAGTTTACCGGAACTGCCGCGCGCATTGAAAAATCGCCTGTGCCGCCAGTACAACCTGCCGCAAGTCGAAGCCGCGCTGCTGGCGGCGGATGCCGCTTTGGCGGCTTATTTCGAGCAGGCGGCGGCTGCCGCGGGTGGTGTGGCGCCGCCTCGCGCGATAGCGGCGTGGATTACCGGCGAGATGTTCGCCTTCATGAACCAGAGCGGGCAGACCATTGCAGACCTGCTGGTATCCCCCCAGTCGCTGGCGGACCTGCTGCGCCTGCTGGCGGATGGGACGATCAACCCCAATACCGCCAAACTGGTGCTGGCGGAAATGCTCGCCAGCGGCAATCCGGCGGCGCAGATTGTCGCCGAGCGCAATTTATGCCAGGTTTCGGACGGCGGCTTGATTGCGGAGATCGTTGCGCGGGTGCTGGCGGAAAATCCGGTCGAAGCGCAGGCGTACCGGCAGGGGAAAACCAGCCTGTTCAACTGGCTGCTTGGGCAGGTAATGCGCCAAACCGGCGGCAGAGCCAGCCCGCCCGCGGCGCGCGCCGAACTGGAGCGCCAGCTGGCTGGATCTGGGCAGGGTTGAACCGCCCGCCTGGGGCAATGTGACGAATCGCGCCGCCCAGCGCGAGGTATCACCACCGAGAGGCGATTTTTATCATCTTGACGGAAGGTGTAAGGTTTGCTACCCTAATAGCAGATACCGAGCGGACGGAGATGCGTCATCGCCATGCGAAAAGGTAACTATAGCGGCATTGTTGAGTAGCGGGCACAGAACCGTTGTGCCCGTTTATTTTTTATTTCTCCGCTGCTCGTTCGGCGAATCCAAATCCTCATTTACTAATCAACCAGACAGGAGAAAACTTCTATGGCAGAAACCACCAATGCGTTTGAAATGGCGCAGCGCCAGTTCGATCACGTGGCAGAACTGCTCAAACTCGACCCGCAAGTGCGCGAGATATTGCGCTGGCCGCTGCGCGAATACCAGTTTCGCATCCCGGTGCGGATGGACGACGGCACGATCAGGGTCTTTTTGGGCTTCCGCGTTCAGCACAACGACGCGCGCGGACCGAACAAGGGTGGCATTCGATTTCACCCTGCCGAGACGGTTGACACAGTGCGGGCGCTGGCAACCTGGATGACCTGGAAATGCGCGGTGGTGGATATTCCCCTGGGCGGCGGTAAAGGGGGCGTGGTGGTTGATTCGGCAACCCTCTCGACGGCTGAAAAAGAACGCCTGGTGCGCGGTTATGTGCAGCAGATGTGGAAAAACATCGGTCCCCGTCAGGATGTGCCTGCCCCGGATGTTGGTACCTCCTCGCAAATGATGGGCTGGATGATGGATGAATACTCGCGCCTGGTGGGTGAGTACAGTCCCGGCGTGATCACCGGCAAACCAGTCGGCGGCGGCGGCTCGCTGGGGCGCACCGAAGCCACCGGCTACGGGGTGATCTACACCGTGCGCGAAGCCATGAAACACCTCAAATTGGATTCCACCCGCTGCCTGGCGGGAATTCAGGGTTTTGGCAACGTTGCCCAGTATGCCGCGATTGGCTTTACCGAGCAATTGGGCGGCAAAGTGATCTGCGTCTCCTATTGGGATCGAGAAGACCGCGCTTCATACACGGTCAGCAAGGCAGATGGGATTTCCCCGCGCTTTTTGATGAGCATTACCGACCAATATGGCACAGTCAACAAGGAAAAAGCTAAAGCGGCTGGCTATGTCATCGAAGACGGAGAAGCCTGGATCAGTAAAGAAGTGGATGTGCTCATTCCATCGGCGCTGGAAGGGCAGATCAATGCCGCAACGGTGCAAAAGATTTCACCGCGGGTCAAGATCATCGCCGAAGGCGCCAATGGTCCGACCACGCCGGAAGCCGATGAAGTGATCAAACAGCGCGGCATTTTCATGATCCCCGATTTTCTTTGCAATGCGGGCGGCGTGACGGTATCTTACTTCGAAGGCGTGCAAAATGACATGAATTTCTACTGGCCCAAAGATGAAGTGTTAACCAAACTGGACCAGAAGATGACCGCCGCGTTCCAATCGGTGCTGGATATGGCGGAGAAGGAAAAAGTGTTCATGCGCGATGCGGCGTACATGGTGGCGATTGCGCGGGTTGTCAAAGCAATGGAATTACGCGGCTGGATTTAATTCAGGGAACCAGCCTTAGATCAACCGCCTCTCCAGCACTTTGGAGAGGCGGTTGTCGTTGTGGTGAAAATGGATCAATAGCGCGCCAGAGTTGTGATCGCCGGAGTCTGGTCGAACATCCAGAAGGCGAGCGGCAAGCCCAACCCAAGGCTGATTCCGGTCAGCAGCCAGGCGAGCGCCAGCCAGATTGCGCTTAACCACCAGCCGACCAGGATAAAATAGAAGGCTCGCAGCAGAAAGGGCAGCTGCGGCAGGGAAGATTCACGGTAAACGACTCGCCCATCCACAACGGTAACCCGCGCCTGGCGTTTTTCCGGCTTAAGGGTCATGATCTGCGGCAGGCGGTTGAGCAGCCACAAGCCGAGCGGCAGACCGATGATGGTGATATTCAGCACCCAGGCGGCTACGGTAACAATGCCGCCCAGCCATAACCCGATCAGTAAAAAGTAGAGGATGCGGATCAGGCAGCCGGGACCCTTTTCCTGGGGCTGGACGATAACGGGAGTAGAGTTTTGAACAGTCATTGTGTTTTCCTCTCTTTGTAATTATATTACGCATTACGCTATACGTATACGCAAACAGAGGAAAAAAAGTTGCATTTTTCAGCAATGAATGCAGTGACCAATGTCCTCGTACCATAAATCTGGTTTTTCGGTGATGAAATCCTCCATCATCCGGATGCATTGCCGGTCGTTTAACAGCACCAATTCCACCCCGTTGGATTGGAGCAACTGCTCGGCGCCTAAAAAGGTTTGATTTTCACCGATCACCACGCGCGGGATTTTATAAAGCAAAATTGCTCCGCTGCACATATCGCATGGCGAAAGGGTGGTGTAGATCACTGCGCGGCGGTATTCTTCCGGCGCAAGGCGGCCAGCTTTTTCCAGCGCGTCCATCTCGGCGTGCAGGATTGGGCTGCCGCGCTGCACACGCTGGTTGTGCCCGCGCCCGATGATTTTCCCATCCAACACCAGCACCGAACCGATTGGGATGCCGCCTTCGCGGTAGCCTTGCATGGCTTCATCGTACGCGGCTTGCATAAATTCATCCATGGTGTAATCCTCCTGAGAAGCGGGGTGATTAAAGTGGACGAATCGTATCATAATTCGCTGATCTGTTCAAAGGCTTGTCAGGCTTGGATTGCCCCAGATACGCCAGCAACGGTGTTAACCAAATATCCGGTCTGTTCAAATACAGACCGGGCAGGGTGGTTGAAGGCGCGCGGCAGATCAGCCCAGTTTGGTGCCGCACTGCGGGCAAAATTTTGCCCCTTTGGTTTCCGCGCCGCAGTTGGGGCAGGCAGCCGGTTTGGGCTCGATCTTGGTGCCGCATTGCGGGCAGAACTTTGCCCCTTTGGTATCCGCGCCGCAATTGGAGCACAGCGCGGCTTGCGGTTGGATCATGGGGCTGCCGCATTCCGGGCAGAATTTTGTGCCTGGTTCCGCCAGGGTGCCATCCTGTGGACAGCGGGCGAGTTGAGCGCTGGCGCGCTGGGCGTTTTCCGCTGCCTGGCTTACCTTTTTGGCTACATCGCCAAGCCCGAAGGCGTTCGCCAATCCTTTTAGGGCAGCACCGGCTTGTTCTCCGCGCGCTTCGGCGATTTCGTTGGTGCGCGGTGAGTCCTCCTGGCAGAAGCCGGATTGGGTGTCGAAATCGGACAGGCATACGATCCGCCCGCAGGTGGGACATTCGCGGAAGTGTACCTGCGCCTGTGCCCAGGCTTTTTCCACCTGAGCAGGCGTCAATTTATAGGAATAGCGTGGATCTTCACCGGTTACGCTGTCGGCGACGGCATTACCCACCAGGGGCACCTTGCGCAGGAAACCGCCAACCGCTTTTTTGCCCAGGTCCTGACTGAGGGTATTAACCACGTCGGGCTGGCTGCGGAATTCGCGCCCGCAAGAGTCGCAGTAGAAAAGGGCGTACGGACCTGCGCCGTCATTGCGAATATCGTAGCGAGGCATTCGAGAGAAAGAAGGCATAATATTCTCCTTGTTTAGGGTTGTGGGGGTTGCTTAAATACATCAATGCGGGTTGTGGCTTTTTTCGCCTGCCCGGTTGTGGTGTGGTTATGGATTGACTTGAACGGCGCTGCCTGTATTAATCCATACCTGATCCGCGCAGGGCGGTGGGTGAGTTTTGAATAATGTTCCGAACTCACCTTAAGTACAGTTTATACCCGCATGGCAGGAATGGCAAGAGATGAAAAGTAATTTCCGGCGCCCGCGCTGACAGGAGCGTCCTTAATGCCTTTACAGGCTTTCCCAATAGCGTTACCAGGAAGCCGAGGGCGTCAAGTTCATGGCTTCTCAAGTTGGTAGATATCCATCCCGGCATAAGACCAAGCCAGGTGATAGCTCCAGTCTTTCAGGTAGGGGCGCAGGGCGGGGCTCTCATCTGGTTGGCTGCCCGCCGGGCTGATTGCATACAGGTCGCCGCCAGCATCTCTGCCCATTGCGATATGCTCATCTACTACCTGTTGAATGCGCTGGCGGTCGCCGCCGCTGGCGTATGCCAACAGACCGGTAGCGACCAGATCGCGCCTGGCAAAATATGTGATGTAAAAGTCAACCGGTAGTCCAGGCGAAATGAATACGTCGTTGGGCTGGGTTTTTTGCTGCAAGTCAGCGGCAATGTTAAAGAGAGGATTGGATTGCGGGCTGCTTTCCGGCAGGAAAACCGACAAAAAATTGACCAGGAAACTAAAAATCACCAATGAAACCAGCCCCGTTCTGAGAAACGGCTGCCAGCGCGGCAGCTGCTCGCGGGCATGTGCCAACATGATTCCGGCGAGCGCCCACCAGCAGGTGAGCGGAATCAACCAGTATTTGATGTAGCCGGGATCCCACCAGAAATTGAACAGGCTGAAGGCGGTGAACCAGATTGCCAGGGTGATGCCAAAGCGGCGGCGCGCTTCGCTCAGAGATCGAAAATGACGAACAAACAATACCACTGGAACCAGCATGAACAGCATAATCAACCCATAATAAGCAAGGATGCCCAATTTGCCGGTCGAACCGCTCTGTTCCCACAATGCTTGCAGCGACCCGCTGTAGCCGGGCAGGGTAACCTGGGATTTGTCAAAGCCGAGGATACCGCGCAGGATGTCGCGGGGAAAATCAAACTGGTATTCGGGGTGACCGAAGAAGGATGCCGACTTAAAGAAGTTCAGGTCAATGGTTCGGTTCTGTCCAATGAAAGCCAGCGCGATAAGAAAAACTGCCAGCACTACTGTGCCGTAGAGCAGATAAAAAGAGAGCGATTTGCCTGCCTTGTTTTTGAAGGGTCCTTTGTAAAACGCGAGCAGCGCCAGCCCGGTGACCAGGGTGATGATGGCGGCGGTGAAATTATACAGCGAAGCCAGGGCAAAAATAACCGGCAGCAGGATGAAGCCGGCGCGCGATTCCGGGATGTGGGTGAGCAGATAGAGCGCCAGGCAGAGGAACATTATCATGCTAATGCTTTGGTCCAGGTGGGTGCTGTAGGTCCAGTAGGTCAGGGTGGTTGCCAGGCCCAAAGAAGAAATTAGGGCGATTGATTGGCTGCCGCTCAACCTGCGGATTGCCAGGCTGAAGAACAGCAAACCAATCGCGCCCTCGATGATGCGTAGCCAGAGCACTGGCAGGATGACGTTGCCCTGCCAGCCGGCGGCCTGCCAGATTTTCACTGCAAGGATTGAGGTGGGATATTCAAGAATATAGCGGATATTGATTTGCAGGCGGGATAGCGGACTGGCAGGAGTTTCGATTTGACCATCGGCTCGCAATTGGACTGTGCCGCTGGGGTGGTAGAAGACTTGATTGCTGGTTGCCTGTTCGATCACCATGGCGTACTGCAAGTCATCACCCGAATAACTGACCGGCAGCCAGATACGATCAAGAGCGATAATCAGCAACACGAATCCGACGCCCACAATGAATGGCAATGCCTGTCTTGCTGTGGGGCGAATACCATGCGGTTGGCTTACGTTCTCGTTCATTTTGATCGCCTCTTTTCTTTAGGATCAACAAACAGGTTGACAACAGCCGTAACATTTTTTAGCGCTGCAATCGTTGACCTTCCGGTTGCATTGACGATGATGAATATGGTTTTTAAAAGTTACGCAGCGCTTCAGAACGGATTTTCTTATCCCGTCAATTCTTTACAAAACTAGTAATAAATTTATTATAGCGCAAATCACCTGATTTATTGCCATCGCGATGTCAGGTTGAAATGCTTTATCAGGCTATAATTCTGGAGCGTCAGACTGATCTCTGCAATACTTGCCCGGAGTTATGGCTATCAGGATTCACGGCAGGTTCCGCGTGATCCGAGCAGGTGAATCTTTGATCACGGCTAATTTTTCCCTGGAGGCGAGACATGGCTTATTTTGATCTGCCGTTGGAACAACTGCGCGAATACCGACCACCGCGCGATGAACCATCCGATTTCGATGCGTTCTGGCAAGAGACCTTGCGCCAGGCGCGGGCATACCCGCTCGACGCGGTTTTCGAACCGGTTGATTACGGTTTGCGCACGTTAAAATCTTACGACGTTACCTTCAATGGCTATGCCGGACAACCAATCAAAGGCTGGCTGAGCCTGCCGGCTGGGGCGAGTCCGCCACTGCCAGTGGTTGTCGAGTACATTGGCTATGGCGGCGGCAGGGGATTGCCGAGTGAATGGCTGCTGTGGGCAAGCGCCGGGTTTGCCCACCTGGTCATGGATACTCGCGGTCAGGGGAGTGTCTGGCGGCAGGGTGATACCCCCGATCTGCAGCCGGATGGCGCCAGCCCGCACGCGCCGGGTTTCATGACTCTGGGCGTGCTCTCGCCGGAGACCTATTACTACCGGCGAGTTTTTGTTGACGCCGCGCGGGCGGTAGAGGCAGCCTGCGTCTTCCCGCTGGTCGATTCCAAGCGGGTCGCGGTCACCGGCGGCAGCCAGGGCGGGGGAATCAGCATTGCGGCGGCTGCGCTGGCGGACGGCGTGCAGGTGTGCATGCCAGACGTGCCTTACCTGTGCCATTACCGCCGGGCGGTTGAAATAACCGCTTCCAACCCGTACCAGGAAATTGCCCAATTTTGCCAGATTCACCGCCAGCGCAGCGAACAGGTTTTTCGCACGCTGGCTTATTTTGACGGGGTTAACTTTGCGGCGCGCATTCGCGCACGCTGCCTGTTTTCGGTTGGGCTGATGGACGAGATTTGCCCGCCTTCCACCGTCTTCGCTGCGTACAACTGGTTGAAGGCAGAAAAGGAAATCCGGATTTATGCCTACAATCACCATGAAGGCGGTGGGGCGCATCACGAGATCGAGAAGGTTCGTTTCTTGCAAACATTATGGGAGTAAGAGTTGCGCCTTGTTCTTTGCCTGCCCGATTTTAGATGAATAATCCCCGGATTGTTCTGAATTGATGTAAGATTAATCCGCTATGTTTAAAGTACGACACAAAGATCGCCCCGCAGCTGCAAAACAGAAGAAGGTCAACAAAGCTGACCTGACTATTCCGGAACATTTGCTTGAATTGCGCACACGCCTGTTGCGCAGTCTTGCGGCGCTGATCATCGCGGTTGTCGCGGCAATGCTGGCGGGAGAAACGCTTATCGAGGTGCTGGCGTACCCGATTGGCGGAGTGGATAAGTTAATCTCGATTGAGGTTACTGAGAATATTTCTGTTTTTATGCGGGTTTCTCTGCTGGGCGGTTTCATCCTGGCTTTCCCGTACCTGCTCGGCGAGGCGCTCGGATTTATCAAGGACGGATTGGAAGAAAACGAGATTCGCGGGCTGATGATTGCCATCCCGTTTGCCGCCCTGTTGTTCGTCAGCGGGGTGCTATTTGCATACTTTGTCATGCTGCCAGCGGCGCTGCCTTTTCTGATCAGTTTCATCGGCATTCCCACCACTCCGCGGCTGGCAAATTATTATTCATTTGTCACCAACCTGCTGTTCTGGATCGGGGTAAGTTTCCAGACCCCGCTGGTGGTCTATCTGCTGGCGCGTTTCCGGTTGGTGACGGCTGCCAGCCTTGCCCGCCAGTGGCGCTTTGCTATTGTGATCATCGCCATTCTGGCTGCCTTTGTCACCCCGACTCCCGATCCGGTTAATATGGGATTGTTGATGCTGCCCCTGTTTGTGCTTTACTTGCTGAGTATACTGCTGGCGAAACTGGCTGTACGGGAATGAGTGTAAAATTCACCGGCAAAGTGTGTTAGAATCACGTTGCGGAGAGTGGTATATGCATACGTTCAGTGGTTGGGAATTACTTGTTATCCTGGTGATTATTCTGCTGTTGTTTGGCGTGGGACGTATTTCCAAAATTGCCAGCGAACTAGGCAGCGGGATTCGCTCCTTTCGCAAAGGGTTGAAAGGAGAAGGCGAGGGTGAAAATCCCGACAACCAGGGCGATGCGAATCCCAAGCCCTGACCGGCGCGGCGTCGGCTGGATCAGTTGGCGTTAGAGCCGCTGCCGGGTTCCCCGCCGGGCGAATTTTCTTGCGCAGGGGGCGATGTTTGAGATTTTGATAAAGCGCCTGTATCGGTATCAAACGGTACCGGGCGGTGGCGCGGGTCAACTGATCTGGAATCCTGCTCTGCTTGATCCTCTAGATCTTGCAGATATTCTTCCCTAAATTTCTTCGTGTTTTGGTTGAATTCCTCCAGCCCAGCCTCGCGCGCCAGGCGGCTGGGCATTTCGCGGATATCGCGGGTCGTATTGATGAACATGCGCCAGAATGGCGATTTGATCACGCTGCGCATCATCCTGCCAATTTTTTTGCCGGCATCCGCCATGCCTTCCGGGCCAAGCAAGATCAATGCCAGGATGAGAATGAATACTACTTCGCCGAGTCCAAGATTAAATATTTCCATACGGAAATGTGGTACCTCTGTTCGACTTCGTCGTGCGGTGCATTGATTATACCCAGCCGGCAACCGTTTTGGAGTGAACTTTAACCATCAACTCAAAGCCGATAGAGGTGGCGGGAGAGATGTCCTGTTCAGGTTTTGAGGATGACCCGCCCGTCAAGGGCGAGCGCGCCGCGCGGGAAAACGCGCAACGGGTTGATTTCGATCTCTTCGATTTGATCGAAGTCGAGGGCGAGCTGGCTCAGGCGAAGAATCACATCCACTACGGCGTCCAGATCACAGGCGGGTTCGCCGCGAAAGCCGCCAAGCAGTTTTCCGGCGCGCGTTTGTTGGATCATTTCTACGGCATCCTGGCGGGTAAGTGGAGCAACCCGGAAGGCAACATCCTCGAACAGTTCGACGTAGATACCGCCCAGCCCAAACATGATCAGCGCGCCGAAGTTGGGGTCGCGCCGCATGCCAACGATGACCTCCTGCCCGCGGACAGCCATTGCCTCGATCAGCACACCTTCCAGAACGGCGTGCGGCAGGCGGGCAGCGATGCTTTCGGTCATGTTTTCGAAAGCAGCGGTCACTGCGGCGGGGCTGTTCAGGTTGACTTTTATGCCGCCCACATCCGACTTGTGTAAAATATCCGGCGAGATGATTTTCATCACCACCGGGTAGCCGATCCGTTCCGCAATTTCAACTGCCTGGGCGGCATCGAGCGCTGCCTCTCCGGCGACGACCGGCACGCCATACGCGTTGAGCAGCGGGCGGGTGAGCGCTTCGCCCAGAGCGGACTGGCTGCCAACCTGCGCCAGAATCCGGGCTGCGGCATGACGATCGATTCCATTGGGGGCGGTAAGTTTTTCCCGTTTCTGTCCACGCCAGCGAGCGTAGCGCCACATGGCGCCCAACACTTTTCCGGGGATCTCAGGAAAGGTGTACATGGGCACGCCCCGGGTGTGAAGCAGCTGGCGGGCTTTTTCGACGCTCCATTCCCCCATGAGACACGCCAATACCGGCTTGGGGGTGTTTGCCGACGCCTGGCAAATTTTTTCCGCCACTTCCAGCGGGTTGACCAGTGCCTGCGGGACGAGAATAGCCACAACCGCATCCACGTTGGGGTCTGCCAGTGCGTGTTGAAGGGCAAATTCGTATTCGGGCGGTTCGGCTCCGCCGAGCATATCAATTGGGTTAGAAACCTGCGCAGCGGGATTTAAACGCTGGCGCAGCGCTGCGCGGGTGGATTCTTCCAGATCCGCGACCTGCAAGCCGCTGGCGGCCAGGCTGTCCGAGAGTAGCGCCGCTGGTCCGCCGGAATTGGTCACAATCGCCACCCGGCTGCCAGCAGGCAAAGGCTGGCGGTCCAGCGCGGTAGAGATGTCAATCAGGTCGGAGACTGAATCAACCTCAATCACTCCAGACTGAAGAAAAGCCGCCTTGTAAGCAGTGTGCGACCCTGCCAGCGACCCGGTGTGAGAGGAGACTGCCCGCGCTCCGGCGCTGGTGCGTCCGGCTTTGAGCAGGACGATCGGTTTGAGCGGGGTTACCCGTTGCGCAGACTGGATGAAGCGTTGCCCATCTTTAATCATTTCGACATAGACTGCCAGGACGCGGGTGTTGGCATCCTCGTGGAGATATTCGATCATGTCGGTTTCGGTTACATCCGCTTCGTTGCCCAGGCTAGAAAAATTGGAAAAGCCAATCTGCTTGTTGCGGACATAATCCACCACACCGCCCGCCACCGCGCCGGATTGGGAGACAAAACCGATTCCTCCCCGATCGGGCATGCCCTGAATGAAGGTGGTGTTCAGCCCGGAGTACAAATCAAGCGTGCCGACGCAGTTGGGCCCCACCAGGCGCATTTGATATTCAGCGGCGATGGCGAGGAGGTGTTTTTCCAGTTCTGCGCCTTCCGCTCCCACCTCTTTGAAACCGCCAGAAATGACCGTAACGGCGCGAATGCCGCGCTGACCGCAGGCGTGCAGCGCCTCGGCAATGGCTGGGGCGGGCAGGACGATCACCGCCAGGTCGAGCGGGTCGGGGACGGAGGCAATGTCCGGGTAGCATTGGAGACCGAGGATTTCATTGGCGCGCGGATTGACCGGCGCGATTTGCCCTTTATAACCGTACTGGGTCAGGTTGCGTAAAATACCAAAACTTAACTTGCTTGGGCTGGCGGATGCGCCAATAATGGCAACACCCTGCGGCGAAAAAAATGGGCTTAAGCCGTGGTTCATTCAATCCTCCTGAATTGTGAGTATTTGAACGGGCAATCCTATTGTAGTCAATTTGGGCAAGTATTGTTAGTGATTAAAATAACGTCAGCGCAAGCCATCTAGTTTACCGCCTGCCCGCCCGGGCGCAGCGCGAGAAAAGGGATACTCCCCGGCTCGAAGCCGAGTAATTGTGATCAGTGTTCCAAAAAGATCAGGATCGTATCCTGGATCTGGATTTGATCACCATGATTCAGGGCGCGGGTGGTGGAAAGGGGATGCTGGTTGTGCAGCACCTGAACGTCGCTGAACATGACCTCGATGAAATACCCGCGGCGGGCTTTTTGAATCCAGAATTCGATGTACTCCGAACCGGAGAAGGGGATTTTAACCGTAAAAGCAGGATCGTTGCCAATACGTACGATTCCTTCGTCGGGGAGTGGTTTTTCAACCGGGCTTCCGGCAGTAACGGGGATCAACAGGCGGGGATGGGGGATTGGTCCACGCCGGGACAGGTTGAGATGCGCGGCGGGCGCGCGGCGCGCCAGTCCCGTAACCAGCCAACCGGATTGCTGCGCAAAGGTCGCGGGGATATTTTTTTCGCGCGGTTTAGCCGCATCCGCCAGGTGGCGGCTAAGGCTGCGCAGACGCGCGCCCCACGCGTGGCGATTGATTGGCGATATTGCCGGCTGCCAGAACAGAAAGATCACGCTGCTCAATACCAGGATTACCGCGAGCAGGATCAGGGCGGAGGCGTGCCGTTGCGCCCACACCGCAACCGGAATCCAGATTGAAAATCCCCAGATTTGATCCTGGCGGTGAACCGGTTGGATGATTTGCGCCATTTGGTTGAGGATTGAAACGGTGTTCGCCAGTTGGATTTCGGTCGAATGGAACGTCCGCAGGGCAGGCGCCCACTGACCGGCAGCCTTGAGCAGCGTCTGCCCATCCGTTCCTGAAGGCGCGGATTGGAGCTCCGCAAGCGCCGCCCGAAGACCGGCATCCTGAGCCAGCGCGTTGACCTGGACAGCCAGGAGCTGATTGGCGCGGCGAATTTCATGGATCTCATTCAGGAGAAACGGTGAGATGGCATGGATTTGCTGCAGAGCGATCATTTGGCGATGAATATCCTCGTTTTGAAAATCGCCAATCAAAATAGCCAGTTCATCCGCGCTGCGCAAAGTTTCCAGGGCGTATTGGTAGCGCAACACCGTATGAGCCAGCAAATCGAGATGCTGGGCAAGCCGGCTGGCTGCGGATGAGACATGATCCGCGCTGCGGGCGGTGAAATCGTCGTACCAATGGATGTAGTCCAGCGCGGCGGTGGGTTGAATGGCTGCCAGCAATTCGTGTTTGTCGGCGTTCAACTGCTGAAGGCGCAAATCGAAATCTGGCTGGGTGGCGAGCAGCGCTTGAACCTGGCGGGCAGCCGGACGGTAGGGGTTGATATCCAACAACAGGCTGGACAGGCTGACGGAAAGGGTTAATACCATCGCCAGGATCAGGCTGATCAGGGTAATCCTGCGCGAGCCGCTTTGTCTTTGCCAGCAGCGCAAGATGGACCGAGCCAGGATTGACACAAACGCCAGGATGGAGAACCGATCGCGCAATTCGCCCTTCTTTTTCGACGGGTATTGGGTTGCGGGGTCAGCCAGACCCGGGAATCTTTCCCCATCGTCCGAAAACCTTCGCCGGGTTAAGTTAATTATAGGCAAAATAGATGAATTGCAAGCGGAAATGATGCGTGATTTACTGGCGGGCAGGGCTGCAAGGTACGCGCAATTAATTGACAGGGGGTATCAGGCGTGATAGAATGTAGCCGTTCGTCCTGCCCCCATCGTCTAGCGGCCCAGGACGGAGCCCTCTCAAGGCTCAAACAGGGGTTCGAGTCCCCTTGGGGGCACAAGCACCGGTCAAACTGGTGTCCCCGCAAGGGGATGTTATTCGAGTCCCCTTGGGGGCACAAGCACCGGTCAAACTGGTGTCCCCGCAAGGGGATGTTATTCGAGTCCCCTTGGGGGCACAAGCACCGGTCAAACTGGTGTCCCCGCAAGGGGATGTTAT